>NZ_JBEZYP010000004.1:0-392374 GCF_040638585.1 Streptomyces sp. NPDC025273 | reverse complement strand
GAGTCACGAACCTCCACCCACCTGATAGAGCGTCAGCAAACTAGACTCCAGAAAGGCCCTGTGACCAGGACAAATGGAGAAGCACGACTGGAGTATTAGGCCTTCGGACTGATACGCCGCCGGAGTGTCTCGCCTACCGTCCTCGCCATGACGGATACGACGGGCATGCTCGACGAAGCGCTCCAGCGACTGCACGGTTCGGGACCGGAGCGGCTCGGGCGGCTCACCAATCACGCGCCGATGGCCGTCGAGGCCCTGGCCGCTCACGGCCGGGCGGGGTCCGTGCACCGGTGGCTCGACCTGTACGCGCCCCGGCTCGAGGAGTTCCCGCGCAAGGTCGAGACCGTCACGGCCGCCAACTGGCGCTGCGCACTCAGCGACCCGCGCCGTGCCGCCGACTGGATCGACCACTTCTGCCGTGAGATCGCCGACCGGCCGTGGCGCGAGGTGCTCGCCGTGTGGTGGCCCCGTCTGCTGCCCGGCCTGTACGGAGGCTCGACACATCCGGTGATCCGGGTGGGCCACGCGGTGCGCGGCCTCCTGGCCGGCGAGGCCGGCGGGGTCACCGGGCCGCGTCTGGCCGAACTCGCCCACGGGCTCGGTTACTGGGCCGCCCGCTTCCACCCCGTCGACGGCCTCGCTCCGCTGCCCGGTGCCGACAGCGCGGCCGCCGCCCTAGACGCGGTCGCGCCGATCGCCGCACGGGACGGCGGCTTCCCCGCCCGGCTCGGCCGTGTCACGGGCCTGCCGGTGTGGGCGGCGGCGACCACGGACCCGGACGAGGCGCACCGCCGCCTCACCGAACTGGTGCGGGCGGCCACCCACCGGTACGCCACGCACGGCCACGGCGAGGCGACGATGCTGGTGCACGCGGCCACAGCCCCGAACGCGGTACTGCGCACGCTGCCCGCCCTCCCGCGTGTCCTGTGGGTCCCCAGCCTGCGGGCGGCCTGGACGGCGTCCGCGGCCGTGACCGCCATGTACGCACCCGACACGCCCGCCGCCTACAGCCCGCCGGGGACCTGTACCCCGGAGGAGGTCTTCGAGCGGGCCGTGGCGCACGGCGACGAGCACGTCATCAAGCTGACCGACACGGCCCTCGACGTCGGCGACGCACAGGCGCTGGCGGCGGCCCTTCGCTCCGTCGAGCTGAGCGAACCGTTGGTCGCCTGAGGAGCCGTGGGTGGGGCGGGGCAAAGCGCCCCGCCCCGGATCAGCACCGCCCCGGATCAGAAGAAGACCCCGCACCGCAGCAGCACGTTGGCGTACGGCCGGGCCTCTCCCGTCCGTACCACCAGCCGGGCACCGGCCGACAGTGCCTTGAGCTCCGCGTGCGGGACATGAGTGAGCGCGGGGAGGCGGGCCGCCAGGAGGCGGGCGGCCTGCGGGTTCACGTCGCGTACCTCCTCGGCCGCTGTCGCGGCCTCCACCACCAACTCGTCGAGCAGCCCGTCGAGCACCTCGGCGAAGGCCGGGACGCCGGCCCGGAAGGCCAGGTCGACGACCCGGGGGCCGGCCGGGACGGGCATGCCGACGTCGCAGACCAGGACGCCGTCGCCATGGCCCAACTCGGCCAGCGCACCGGCAAGATGGCGGTTGAGGATGCCTGACCTCTTCACAGCGCGGCCACCTCTTCCGCGGTGGGGAAGGATGCCTGCGCACCCCGTCCGGTGACGGCCGCGGCGCCCACCCTGACGGCGAACGCGGCGGCCTCGGTCAGCTCCTCGCCGAGGCCGAGGCGCCAGGCCAGGGCGGCGGTGAACGCGTCGCCCGCGCCCGTCGTGTCCAACGCGTCGACCTCGGGGCTCGGCACGCGTACGGGGTCGTCGCCGCGCCGGCTGTCGGCGACGAGGGCGCCCGCCGCGCCCAGGGTGACCACGACCGAACGCGGACCGTGCCGGAGCAGGGCGCGCGCCCAGTCCTCCGGGGCGGTGCCGGCCGTCTCCCCCAGGATGCCCAGGAGGTAGCGGGCCTCGTGCTCGTTGACCACGAGTGGGTCGCAGGCGCTGAGGACGTCCGCGGGCAGGGGCGCGGGCGGGGACGGGTTGAGGACGAGCCGGGTTCCGGGGGACAGGGCGCGGGCCGTCTCGGCCACGGTCTCCAGCGGGATCTCCAGCTGTACGGAGACGACCCGGGCCGCGTCGAAGAGGGGTGCTGCCGCCCTGATGTCCTCGGGGGTCAGCCGTGCGTTGGCGCCCGGGGAGACCACGATGCTGTTGTCGCCCGAGGGGTCGACCGTGATCAGGGCGACCCCGGTGGGCGCCCCGCCGACGAGGACTCCGCCGGTGTCGACGCCCGCCGCCCGCTGCGACGCGAGCAGCAGCCGGCCGTGGGCGTCGTCACCGACCCGGGCCAGCAGGGCCGTGCGGGCGCCGAGGCGGCCGGCGGCGACCGCCTGGTTGGCACCCTTGCCGCCCGGGTGGACGACGAGGTCGGTGCCGAGCACCGTCTCTCCCGGTGCGGGGCGGCGGTCGACGCCGACGACCAGGTCGGCGTTGGCCGAGCCGACGACCAGCAGGTCGTAGCGGGCGGGGGCGGAGTCCTCGTTCTCGTACATCTGTGGTGCTGCCTTCCTTGGGCCTGCGGGTCAGGAGAAGTCGGCGACGTTCTTCTGGGTGACGACCTTGACCGGCACCTTCACCATGCCTTCGATCTTCTCGTCGTCGGCGGCCCTGACCGCGTTCTGTACGGCGATCCTGCCCAGTTCCTTCGGCTGCTGGGCCACGGACGCGTACAGCGTGCCCGCCTCGACCGCCTTCAGGCCGTCCGGCGTGCCGTCGAACCCGACGACCGAGACGGACTTTCCGGCCTTGCCGCCGAGGGCCTTCGTGGCGCCGAGCGCCATTTCGTCGTTCTCGGCGAAGACACCGGTGATCCCGGGGTGCGACTGGAGCAGGTTGGTCATGACGTCCAGGCCCTTGGTCCGGTCGAAGTCCGCCGGCTGGGTGGCGACGACCTTGATGCCCGGGTACGCCTTGATGCCCTCGGCGAAGCCCGCGCCGCGCTCGCGGCTGGCGGAGGTGCCGGCGGTGCCCTGCAGGACGACGATGCTGCCCTTGCCACCGAGCTTGTCGGCGAGCGCCCGGGCGGCGAGCTTGCCGCCTGCCACGTTGTCGGAGGCGACGAGCGTCGCGGTCTTCGCCCCGTTGACACCGCGGTCCGCGGCGACCACGGGGATGCCGGCCTTGTTGGCGCTGCCGACCCCGGGCCCGACGGCGTCCGAGTCCACGGGGTTGACGATGATGGAGTTCACCCCGGAACTGGTGAAGTTCTGCAGCTGGTTGGCCTGCTGCGCGGCGTCGTTCTGGGCGTCGGTGACGGTGAGGTCGATCCCGGCCTTCTTCGCTTCGGCCTGCGCGCCCTCCTTCATCTGGACGAAGAAGGGGTTGTTCAGGGTGGAGAGCGACATGCCCACCTTGGTGGTGCCGCCGGAGGAGCCGGAGTTGAAGAACGTCACCGCCGCGATGACCGCGGCCACGCAGACCAGGGCGAGGCCGGCCTTCATCGCTCCCTTGCGGCCGGATCCCGGTGATCCGGGGGCGGCGGAGGAACCCGACGCGGAGACAGCACCTGATCCGGCCTTGCGGCGCAGGGTGTCCAGCAGCACCGCGAGGGCGATGACCACACCGATGACGACCTGCTGCCAGAACGCGGACACGGACAGGAGGTTCAGACCGTTGCGCAGCACGGCGAGGATGAGCGCGCCGATCAGGGTGCCGGACGCCTTGCCGACGCCGCCCGCGAGGCTGGCGCCGCCGATGACGACCGCGGCGATCGCGTCGAGTTCGTATCCCTGCGCGGCCTGCGGCTGTGCCGAGACCAGGCGGGAGGCGAGGACGATGCCCGCGACGGCGGCGAACAGCCCTGCCAGGGCGTAGATGACCAGCTTCTGCTTCTTGACGCGCAGGCCCGAGAGCCGTGCCGCTTCCTCGTTGCCGCCGATGGCGTACATGGAGCGGCCAATGTAGGTGCGGGCCAGGATGAGCGCGGTGAGCAGGCCCATCGCGATCATGACGAGGACCGGGACGGGGAGCCATCCGCCGAGCGTGTCGCCGAGTACGGAGACGGAGTCGGGGAAGGGAATCGGCCGGCCCTGGGAGATCACCAGGGACAGGCCGCGGGCGACCGAGAGCATGGCCAGCGTCGCGATGAACGGCGGGAGTTTCCCGTACGCGACGAGGGCGCCGTTGACGAACCCGCAGGCGATGCCGGTGGCGACGGCGAGGATGACGGCCAGCCAGACGGGGACGCCGTCGGACGTCGCCGACCAGGCGAGGACCGTCGCGGAGAGCGCGGCGACCGACCCGACGGACAGGTCGATGCCCGCGGAGACGATGACGAAGGTGACACCGAACGCGAGGATCGCGGTGACGGCGGCCTGCACACCCACGTTCAGCAGGTTCTGCGTGGTGAGGAAGTCGCCGGAGAGCAGCGACATCGCCACCAGCAGGACGACCAGTGCGCTCAGGGCGCCGTTGTCGAGCAGGAGGCGGCGGACCGTGTGTCCGGCGGTGCCGCCCGCGCCCGTCTTGCTCACAAGCGTGTCAGTGGCCACGGGGGCTCTCCTCTTCGTTCACTGCGTTCCCGGCGTCTTCCGCGGGAGTGGAGATGGGGGTGGTGAGGGTGGGTACGGCGCTGACGGCGAGGGCCATCACGGCGTCCTGGGTGGCTTCGTGCGCCGGGAGTTCACCGGCGATGCGGCCCTGGGCCATGACGAGCACCCGGTCGCTCATGCCGAGGACCTCGGGCAGGTCGCTCGAGATCATCAGGACCGCGTGACCGGAGGCGGTCAGCTCGTTGATGAGCTGGTAGATCTCGACCTTGGCACCGACGTCGATGCCGCGGGTCGGCTCGTCGAGGATCAGCACACGGGTGTCGGCGAGCAGCCACTTGCCGATGACGACCTTCTGCTGGTTGCCGCCGGAGAGCGTACGGACGTGCTGGCCGAGGCCCGCCATGCGTACGCCCAGCTGCCCGGCGATCCTCGCGGCGGCCGTGCGCTGTCCCTTGAGGTCGACGAGGCCGGAGCGGGTCGCGGAGCGCAGGGTGACGAGGCCGAGGTTCTCCTGCACGGAGGCGTCGAGGACCAGGCCCTGACCCTTGCGGTCCTCGGGGACGAGGCCGATTCCGGCGCCCATGGCGGCCGTCACGTCGTGCTTGCCGAGCCGCTCGCCGAGCACGTCCACGGTCCCGGCGTCGTAGGGGTCCGCGCCGAAGACGGCACGGGCGACCTCGGTGCGGCCTGCGCCGACGAGGCCCGCGAGTCCGACGACCTCGCCGGCCCTCACCTCGAAGCTGATGTCGTGGAAGACCCCGTCGCGGGTCAGTCCGCGCACGGAGAGCAGGGGCTCTCCGGTGTCCTGGCGTTCCCGGGGGTACTGCTGGTCGATGCTGCGGCCCACCATCTGCTGGACGAGCTCCGCCTCGGGGGTGGACGCGGGCACCTGGCCGACGCTGCGGCCGTCGCGCAGGACGGTGACGCGGTCGCCGAGCGCCGCGATCTCGTCGAGGTGGTGGGTGATGAAGACGATGCCGACGCCGTCCTCGCGCAGCTGCCGCACGATCCGGAAGAGCTTGTCGACCTCCTCGGAGGTGAGCACGGCGGTCGGCTCGTCCATGATCAGGACGCGTGCCTCAAGGCTGAGCGCCTTGGCGATCTCGACCATCTGCAGGCGGGCGATGCCCAGTTCGCGCACCTTGGCCCGGGGAGAGATGTGCAGGCCGACGCGGCGCAGGAGCACCTCGGCATCGGCTTCCATGCGCCGCCGGTCGATCATGCCGAGGCGGCGCGGCTGACGGCCGAGGAAGATGTTCTCGGCGACGGTCAGATCCGGAACCAGGTTGAACTCCTGGTAGATCGTGGCGATCCCGAGCTTCTCGGCGTCCTGCGCGCCGTGGATGCGGACCTCCTGCCCGTGGGCGAAGATCCGGCCGCTGTCGGGGCGGTAGGCGCCGGAGAGCATCTTGATGAGGGTGCTCTTGCCGGCCCCGTTCTCACCGAGCAGGACGTGGACTTCGCCGCTGCGCAGGTCGAAGTCGACGCTGTCCAGGGCGACCACGCCGGGGAAGGTCTTGCGTACGCCTTCGATGCGCAGCAACTCGACTGACTCGCTCACAAGTTGTTCCTCCGGTCCGATCGGTTCGGGATAGGTTCGCCCGCGGGCTCGCCGCAGGAGCTGCGGACGACGAGGCGGGCGGGCAGGGTGACGGACTGCGGGGGGCGGCCCTCGATGACGTCGACCAGCGCGCGGACGGCGGCGCGGCCGAGATCGCCGGTCGGCTGGGCGATCGCGGTGATCGGCGGTCCGGTGTGTACGAACCACGGGATGTCGTCGAAGGCGGCGAGGCCGACGTCCTCGGGGACCCGCAGGCCGTGGGCGCGGATGGCGTCCAGCGCGCCGAGTGCCATCAGGTTGTCGGCGGCGAACACGATCTCGGGCGGTTCGGGCAGCGAAAGGAAGTGCTCGGTGGCGCGCCGGCCGCTGTCCGCCTGGAAGTCGCCCTGGCCGATGTAGGCGTCGGGCAGCGCGAGTCCGTGGGTGCGCATCGCTTCCCGGAAGGCCTCGACACGCTCGTCGCCCGTGGTGGTGGCGGCGGGACCCGCGATGATGGCGAGCCTGCGGTGGCCGAGCGCGTACAGGTGGGCGACCAGGTCCTGGATGGCCCGGTGGCCGTCGGCGCGTACGACCGGGACGTCCACGCCGGGCATCCAGCGGTCCACGAAGACCATCGGGGTGCCGGTGCGCGCCACCTCCAGCAGCAGCGGGGAGTCGCCGTCGGCCGGTGAGACGAGGAGGCCGTCGATCCTGCGGTCCAGCAGGGTTCGGACGTGCTGGTCCTGCTGCTCGGGCCGCTCGTCGGCGTTGCCGATGATCACGCTGTAGCCGAGGGCGCGGGCCTCCTCCTCGACGGAGCGGGCGAGCGCGGTGAAGTACGGGTTGAGCACGTCGCTGATGACCAGGCCGAGGGTGCGGGTCTGATCGGTGCGCAGCGAGCGGGCCACGGCGTTGGGCCGGTAGCCGAGGGCGTCGACGGCCGCGAGGACGCGACCGCGCGCGTCCGGACTGACGGAGGGATGGCTGTTGAGGACGCGGGAGACCGTGGCGACAGAGACTCCTGCCTGGGCCGCGACATCCTTGATGCTCGCCATTTCCGGACCACCTCCTTGTGGTTTCCGTGAGCCTCGATCCATCGGACTGCGCCGTGGAATCGATTACACGGATGATTGGAAACGATTACATGGCTGAAATCAAGGCCCTCCCCAGGCTCCGAGACCGGATCGTGACGCGGCGGTCCGCACGCCTGCCCGCCCTGAGCGGCCCTCGGAATCACCGGGCGGCCGGGCCGCCGCCCAGCCCCGGGTGAGCGGCCAGGACCGCCTGGCCACGCCCCGCAGGGGGCAATCGCCCCGGGGTGCTCCACCGGAGCTGAAAAGCCGCCACGCATGTCCGAATACCTCCGTCCTGATGCCCCCGGATATTCGCGACAGCGCCGAGCGGCCTGGCGGCTCACCGAGTCCGCAGCGGACCGTCCGCCACCCGTGATGAATTCCGCACCGGATAATCCCGCCTCCAGAGACCCACACCCATGTGCGAATCACAGAGCCGCACATTCGAACAGGGAGTGACCATCAGGACGAATGGGGACGGGGGCGAGCAGCCGGGATGACCTGGCCGTACAGGCCCGGCAACGGAAACGCGCAGACGCCGCACCGCCCGACGGCGGGAGCTGGAAAGAGGCATCAATGGGCGCTCTGCCGCCCCATGGTCCTCGCCGCGCCAATTTCTCCCATTCACCCCGTGACTTTCGGACTCTTCACACGAGGTCAACTCCTCAGGCCTTTTCTCCTGTTAGCTTCGATAAGGGCGCAGACGAAGTCCGGAAGGAGGCTCAGGTGCGAGATGCGACGGCCCGGTTCGTGCTCACGACTCTGACCGCCCTCCTGCTGGCTCTGCAGTTCCCCGTCCCCACCCCGCTCCTCTCGTCCGCTCACCACGCCCAGGCCCCGGGTCCGCCGGAACGGCTCGCGGGCGGCACCCCGGGCGAAGTCGGGCACCACGCCGTACGGAAGTACGCGCCGTGCGACGGCACGGTCCACGACGGCGATGCCCACGGCCTTCTGCGCAACCGTGACCGCCACCACCGCACCGCGACCGGCTCCGCGACCGAGACGCTCGTGCGGTGCATCGTGTCGGACGACACCGCGGGACGGCGCCCGTTGGCGGCGCCTCTCGCGCCGGGCGGCACGCACCGCGCGTCGAGACCCTCGGCCTCCTCCTCTCCTGCCGCACTTCAGGTGTTCCGCTGCTGAGCCGGTCCACGGCGCGCACCGGCCCTGCCCGCACGCTTCGCACCTCCGGGTGCGCCGACGTGGTCATGCCGTCGCGCCCACCGGGACTCCCTCTCGCTCGTACACCGACGCGCCGCCGACGGCGCGCCAGGAGGAACCACAGGTATGCAAGCCCTCATCGATCACGCCCGATCCTTCCGCGAGCAGTCCACGCAGCGCCCCGAGGAGTTCGCCCGGCTGGCCCACGGCCAGTCCCCGCAGGTCCTGTTCATCACCTGCTCCGACTCCCGGGTCGTCCCCGCCCTCATCACCGGTGCCCGCCCCGGTGAGCTCTTCGAACTGCGCACCGCGGGCAACATCGTCCCCCCGTACACCGCCGGCCGGCCCACGGGCGAGGCCGCCACCGTCGAATACGCGGTGGAGGTGCTCGGGGTCACGGACATCGTCGTCTGCGGGCACTCGCACTGCGGGGCCGTCACCGCACTGGTGCGTGGTGACGACCTGACCGCGGTCCCCGCCGTCCGCGACTGGTTCGCGCACGCGACCCCCCGGCCCGAGGGGGAGGCGGAGGACCCGTCCGTCGCCGAGGCCGTGAAGAACCACCTGCTGACGCAACTGCTGAGGCTGCGGTCCTATCCGTGCGTCGACACCCGTCTGACGGCGGGCCGGCTACGTCTGCACGGGTGGTTCTACGAGGTGCACACGGGAGCGGTGCAGGCCCACGACGTGCACTCCGACACCTTCCAGACGCTGTGAGGGCCGCCGTGGGCGACCGCGCGGCCTTTCCCCATCTGCGGCAGGACCTCGCCGCCTCGATCGTCGTGTTCCTCGTCGCCCTTCCGCTGTGCGTGGGCGTCGCCGTGGCCTCCGGCGTTCCGGCGGAGCTCGGGCTGATCACGGGCATCGTCGGCGGCGTCCTCACCGGCATGATGCGCGGCAGCAGTCTTCAGGTCTCCGGTCCGGCCGCCGGTCTGACCGTGCTGGTCTTCGAGGCCGTCCAGACCTTCGGACTGGCCACGCTCGGGGTGATCGTGCTGGCCGCGGGGCTGCTGCAGCTCGCCATGGGCGCCCTGAAGCTGGGGCGCTGGTTCCGGGCGATCTCCGTCTCGGTCGTCGAGGGCATGCTCGCCGGGATCGGACTGGTGCTCATCGCCGGCCAGCTCTACACCGCGGCCGGTCTGCAGGCACCGGTCTCCGGCACCGGCAAGGTGGCCGGGCTTCCCGAAGCCCTGGCCGGTGCCGTCACCGACACCGGAACCCTGGTGTCGCTCGCGCTGGGCGTGGCGACGATGACGGTGATGGCGCTGTGGAGGCGCATGCCGGCGCGGGTACGTGCCGTTCCGGGCGCACTCGCCGCCGTCGTGCTGGCCACGCTCGCCTCCCTGGTGTTCAGCCTGCCGGTCGCCACGGTCGAGGTGCAGGGCCTGCTCGGCGCCATCCAGTTCCCCGGGCTCGACACCCTCGGCCGGCTCGCGAGCCTGAGCGTGCTGGGGACCGTTCTGGCCTTCACCCTGATCGCCTCCGCGGAGAGCCTGTTCAGCGCGGCCGCGGTCGACCGGCTGCACGACGGACCGCGCACCGAGTACGACAAGGAGCTCATGGCCCAGGGAGCCGGCAACACCGCGTGCGGGCTGCTCGGAGCACTGCCGATGACCGCGGTCATCGTGCGCAGCTCCGCCAACGTCCAGGCGGGCGCGAAGACCAAGGCCTCCCGGGTCCTGCACGGGGTGTGGCTGCTGCTCTTCGCGGCGTTGCTGCCGTCGGTCCTCGGGCTCGTCCCGCTGCCCGCCCTGGCCGGGATCCTCATCCACGCGGGCTGGAAGCTGATTCCCCTGCGCACCCTCGCGACGCTGTGGCGCAGGCACCGGGGCGAGGCCCTGATCCTGGTGGTCACGGCCGGGGCGATCGTCACCGTGAACATGTTCGAGGGCGTCCTGATCGGTCTGGCCCTGTCCGTGGCCAAGACGGCCTGGGACGCCTCGCACATCAGGCTGGACGTCGTCGACACGGGCACGGGTCCTGTCCAGGCGTACCTGTCCGGCAACGCGACCTTCCTGCGGTTGCCGAAAATACTCGACAGCCTGGAGGCCCTGCCCCAGGACCGGCCCATCGAGCTGGACCTCACCGGGCTGCACCACCGGGACCACGCGTGCCGCACGGCGCTGGAGAACTGGGCGGCCCGGCACAGCTCCCCCGGGACCGAACCCGTGCACCTGACGGAACCGGCGCCCGCGAGTACCACCTCCGGCTGACACCGGGCGAGCGCCGACCACCCGGCCCCGGGGGTGTGGTCGGGGCTCGCCCGCCCCTGGACGGAAGCAGGCGGCCGGGCACCAGGCCTCCCCGGAACGCGAAAGAACCCCACCGTGGTGGGGTTCCTGCTGGTGTCCGAGGGGGGACTTGAACCCCCACGCCCGATAAAGGGCACTAGCACCTCAAGCTAGCGCGTCTGCCATTCCGCCACCCGGACAAGGTGTCTGCCGTTCACGAAGCGTTCCCCGTGGCGACAAAGAAAACAATACCAGGGGTTTCGAGTGCCTCTCACCTGCGTTTTCGGTGGTCAGTGCGGTGCGGGCGGACGATCGGCCCCGCCCGGAGCCGATGCGCGTACGTTCCGTGGCGTGCCGCACACGTGGCGTGGCCGGAGGCTACCTTCGCGGGCATGAGCGGCAGCAGCGGGACGGGTGGCGCGGGCGGGACGGGTGGCACGGGCGGGATCAGCGGCACGGGTCGGCGAGCCCTCCGGCACCCCCACGCCCTGGCCTCCCTGCGGGAGGGGCTGCGGGACACGTTCTGGTTCGCGCCGACCGTGGGACTGCTGTGCGCCTTCGTGCTGTGGTGGGGTCTCGCCGAGGTCGACGCGAGGATCGTCGCCCATCTGCAGAGGGAGCGGGCGTACGAGGAGCTCGGGGATCTCATCGCCGTCGTCGTGGACGCCCGGACGATCGTCACGACGATCAGCTCGGCGATGATGACGTTCATCGGTGTCGTCTTCAGCATCTCGCTGGTGGCCGTGCAGATGGCGAGCGGGCAGCTCACCCCGCGGGTGGTGCGGATCTTCGTACGGAGCCGGATCAGCAAGCTGACGCTGACGGTGTTCCTGGCGACGTTCGCGTTCTCGTTGCTGGTGCTCTCCTCGTACGAGGGCGGGGCCGCACCGGATCCGCGGCGTGTCACCTCGGTGCCGCTCCTGCAGAGCCTGCTGACGCTCGGCATGGTCGGGCTGAGCCTGCTGCTGTTCATCGCATACGTCTCGTCCACCCTGAGGCTGATGCAGGTCGGGCCCGTCCTGGACCACATCGCCCGTGAGTCGTTCCGGGCACTGGGGCGGCAGAGCGGCGGGGAGCCGTTCGACGGGGCGCCGCTCGCCGCGGAGGCGGTGCGGCTCGTGCACCGGGAGCGGGCGGGGGTGCTGCGGAGCGTGAATGTGGCGCGGCTGGTGCGGGCCGCGCGCCGTCAGGGCGTCGTCCTGCGGCTGGTTCCGCGGATCGGGGACTTCGTGGTGCCGGGCACGCCGGTGCTGGCCGTGCACGGCGCGGCCGCGCCCCCTCCGTACGCGCTGAGGTACACCGTCGCCGTGGGGGTCGAGCGCACAACGCACCAGGACCCGGCCTTCGGGCTGCGGCAGTTGTCGGACATCGCGCTGAGGGCGTTGTCCGCGTCGGTGAACGATCCGACCACCGCGGTGCAGTGCCTCGACCGGATCGTGCAGTTCCTGTCGGTCGCGGTGTACCTGCCGCTCGGTCCGGTGCACCACCGGGACGGGCGGGGTGCGGTACGGCTCGTCCAGGAGGTGCCGGGGTGGACGGAGCTCGTGGATCTGGCCTTCGAGGAGATCCGGGGGTGCGCGGCCGGCAGCCCGCAGGTCACACGGCGGCTGCTCGCCGGAATCGACGATCTGCTGCTGCTCGCGGCCGAGGAGCGGCGCAAGCCGCTGCTCAGGCACCGTGCGCTCCTGGTGGAGGCGGTGGAGCGGACGGTGCCCGAGGCGGCCGGGAGGGCGTTCGCGCTGCACCCGGACCGTCAGGGGATCGGCTGACCCCTCCGGCCGGTCACGGCATGAGGTGGTGGTCCGGGAAGTTGCCCGGCAGCCGCTCCCCCGGCGGGCCCTGGGTCACGGCCCGTAACGAGCATCGCGTGGACCAGCACGGACATGGGGTAGTTCCAGCTGGCGATGTCGGAGACCGGGCCCGGGAGGGGGGTGGAGGGGGGTGCGGCCGGCCAGGAGCCGCTCGATGTGTCCGGTGTACCAGCGGACAGCGTCGATGGCGCGGTCCACGTCGGCCTGGGTGAGGCGCCACGGCTTCCCGATCTCCCAGACCAGGAGGAGGGCGAGGAGCTCACGGTGCTCGGTGAGGGCTTCGAGGGTGGCGCACACACGGGCGCGGCGTTCAGGGAGCGGGATGTGGGGCCAGGCACGGTGCTGGTCGAGGGAGGCCCGTACGGCCTGGTGGGCGGTCGCCGCGTCCAGGCGGGGCGGGCCTGCGACGGGGGTGTTGTCGACGGGACTGGTGGCGGGGAGGGTGCGGCCGTCCTGGTGCCAGGTGGCGACCCACAGGTTGCGGACACGGTCGTCCAGGAAGGCCTCGGGTGCGGCGGCGCGGGCGCGCTGCCAGGCTTCGGGCCAGGTGGTGCGGGGCTTGAGGGCGAGGGTGGTCGTGGGTTTCATGGGTCTTCGCTTTGGGGTGCGTGGGCGGGGGCGGTCGAGGTGCCGGGGAGGTCCGGGGCGGGTGGGGCGCCCGCGGCGGGCGTGTTCCCCGCCCCTTTCCCGTGACGGGGGCTCCGCCCGAGACCGTCAAGCGCCGGACAAGCGGGAGTTCGTGTCCTGACCCCCGGAGCCTGGGACGTCCTCGAGCGCCTGACGGTCTCGTGCGCTGGGGCTCGTAGCCGTTGCTCCACCGGTCGTGCCGTTCCCGTCACACACGTGTCCGGCGGTGCGGAGACCCGGAGGAGAACCGGGTCCCCGCATCGCCGCCCGTCCACCGTCAGTCGCCGCAGCGGCCGGACCGCAGCGAGTGCAGGTGCTCGCTGGACCTGCGGGCGAAGGCGAAGGACTCGACCGGGTTGTCGTGCTCGGTCTGCCAGTGGTGGTAGGTGCGGCCCCGGTGCGTCCGCTCGGTGACGCGGCTCAGGAACGTCTTGTAGTCGATGTCGCCGTCACCGACGTCCGACATGCGGTAGCCGTCGCGGGCCGTGTCGTCCCTGATGCCGTCCTTGACGTGGAACAGCGGGTAGCGGTCGGGCTGCTGGAGCACGTAGTCGACGGGGTCGAAGGGGGCGGGGGTGCCATCGGCCTTCTTGCCGAAGCGGAACTGGGCGGCGAAGGCCCAGTAGATGTCCATCTCCAGGTAGACCAGGTCGGGGTCGGTCTCGGCGAGGAGGACGTCGTAGAGGCGTACGCCGGGACGGTCGGTGGCGAAGGAGAACTCCTCCGCGTGGTTGTGCTGGTAGAACTTCATGCCACGCTCGCGGGCCGCGGCTCCGTAGGTGTTGAAGTCCTCGGCGGCACGCTTCCAGCCGTCCACGGTGGAGCCGTAGCGGAACGGCCCGGAGGCGGTGCCTATGTGCTTGAGGCCGAGGGCCTCGGCCTCGTCGAGCACCTTGGTGAGGTTCTGGGCGAAGGTGTACGCGCCGGGGTTGTGGTCGTCGTAGTAGCCGACGTGGCTGCCGATGGGATTCAGCCCGTGGTCCTCGGCCAGCCTCTTGAGCTGGGCGAGGGTGAGGGCGCCGGCCGAGCCCTGGGTGTATCCGGCGAACTCGATCTCGTCGTAGCCGTACTTCTCCAGTTCGGCGAAGACGGGGGCGAAGCCGAGGGTGGAGACCTTGTCACGGAGGCTGTAGAGCTGGATGCCGAGGCGGCCGGGTGGCAGGACGGCACGGCCCTTGCCGTGGTCGTGGCCTCGGCCCGGCCTGCTGCCTGACGCCTGGGCGGTCGCGGCGCCGAGGAGGGTGGCGGCCGTGGCTCCGGCGGCGACGCCCAGGACGTTGCGGCGGCTGAGTCTGCGCGAGAGTTCGGGGTCCTTCGGGGTGCGGCTCATGATCAGGTATCTCCTGTGTGGGTGCGCGGGCGGGGCGGTCGGTCAGTGCAGTCCCGCAAGCTGGAGGAGCAGGGACTTCACTTCGGTGGCCTGGACTCGGCCGGTGAAGGCGTGGGGGGCGGAGCAGAGGATGAGCGGACCTTCGTCGTCGCTCGCGGGGAGGCGGCCGTGGCTGCCGCGGACAGGCGAGGGATCCAGCGGGACGACCGCCATGCGGTAGCGCATGCCGAGCTTCTTGCGGGCCACCGCCGTGGCGGCCTTCACCCGGACATAGGGGTCCTGGGGGTCCATGAAGAGTTCGACGGGGTCGTAGCCGGGCTTGCGGTGGATCTCGACGAGCTGCGCGAAGTCGGGCGCGCGCGCGTCGTCGAGCCAGTAGTAGTACGTGAACCAGGCGTCCTTCTCGGCGACGGCGACGAGCTCCCCGGAGCGGGGGTGGTCCAGATGGTGGGCCTTCTTGCCCTCGTCGTCGAGGAGCTGCTCGATGCCGGGCAGGTCCGCGAGGGCTTCCCGGGTGGCCTCCAGGTCCTCGGGGCGGCGTACGTAGACGTGGGCGAGCTGGTGGTCGGCGACGGCGAAGGCCCGGGAGGCCATCGGGTCGAGGTACTCCATGCCGTCCTGGGTGTGGACCTCCAGCAGCCCGGCGCGGCGCAGGGCGCGGTTGATGTCGACGGGCCGGTCGACGCGGGTGATCCCGTACTCGGAGAGCGCGACGACGGTACGGCCCCCGGCGCGCGCGTCATCCAGGAGCGGTGCCACGGCCCGGTCGAGGTCGGCGGCCGCCCGGTGGGAGCGGGGGTCGTCGGGGCCGTAGCGCTGGAGGTCGTAGTCGAGGTGCGGGAGGTAGCAGAGGGCCAGGTCGGGGGTACGGGTGGCGAGGATGTGCCGGGTCGCGTCGATGATCCACTGCGAGGAGACGAGGTCGGCGCCGGGGCCCCAGAAGTGGAAGAGGGGAAAGGTGCCGAGCGTGTCGGTGAGCTCGTCGTGCAGGGCGGGGGGCCGGGTGTAGCAGTCGGGTTCCTTGCGGCCGTCGGCGTAGTACACGGGGCGGGGGGTGACGGTCCAGTCGGTGCCGGCGCCCATCGCGTACCACCAGCAGATGTTGGCGACGGTGTAGCCGGGGTGGGCGCGCCGGGCGGCGTCCCAGAGCTTGTCGCCCTCGACGAGTCCGTTGTGCTGGCGCCACAGGAGGACGTCGCCGAGCTCGCGGAAGTACCAGCCGTTGGCGACGATGCCGTGTTCGGCGGGGGTGGTGCCGGTGAGGAACGTGGACTGGGCGGCACAGGTGACGGCGGGCAGGACGGTGGAGAGGGGGGCCTGTGTGCCGGTTCCCGCCATGGCCCGGAGGTTCGGCATGTGCTCCAGCAGCTGGGGGGTGAGCCCGACGACGTCGAGGACGAGGAGCGGGGTGGGCGAGTGCGTGTGCGTGTGCGTGTGCGTGTGCGTCAAGGGAGCTCCTTCAGCCCGAGGTCGGTCAGGAAGTCGCGGGCGAGGGTGAGTTCGGCGGCGATGCCGTCGGCGAGCTGGGAGCGGGTGCGGGGCCGCAGTCCGGCCGGGAGCGCCTGCCAGGTGTACGTCTCGACCTCCAGATGCCGGGTCAGGGGCTGCGGTCCGCCGACGAGCCGCGTCAGCGCGGACCTCAGTACGGGGAGCGTGGAGGTGAGCGGGGGCGCGGGCGGTGCGTGCAGGGGTACGTGGAAGTGGGAGCGCCAGGGGGTGCTGTCGGGGAGGGCCCCGCCGGACACGGCTTCGTCGAGGTCGTCGGTGCCGCGCAGGCCCGCTGCCGTGAGGGTGCGGGTCTGGTGCAGGAAGCGGGGCTCGGCGAAGGCGCCCAGCGCGGCCCGGACCTCCGGCAGGTGGGGGTGTTCCGCATGCAGGGCCGCGGAGAGCTGGGCCTTGGCGACGTGGACGCCGGCCGCGTCCAGGGCGTCGAGTGCGGAGTCCGGGTCCTCGAAGGAGGTGGCGAGATGGCAGGTGTCGACGCAGATGCCGATGCGGTCGTGGCCCACACCGGTGAGGGGTGCGATGGCGTCGGCGGTGGTCTCCACGGTGCATCCCGGTTCGGGTTCGAGGCCGATCCTGATGGACTTCCCGGTCAGTTCGGCGAGGGCGTCCAGCCGCTGCGCGAGGGTGACCAGGGCCTTCTGTGCGGTGCCCGCCGCGGTGGGGTCGTCGGCGAACGGGGTGCGCCAGGCGATCGGCAGGGTGGAGATGGTGCCCTCGGTGACGTCGTCGGGCAGCAGGGCGGCGAGGAGCCGGGCCAGGTCGGTGGTGTGGGCGAGCCGCTCGGGGTCGGTCCAGTCCGGTGTGTAGACGCGGTACTTGACCTCCTGGGCCCCGAATCCCTCGTAGGGGAAGCCGTTCAGGGTGACCACTTCGAGGCCGCGGTGCTCCAGCTCGGACCTCAGGGAGCGCAGCGCGGACGGGTCGTCGGTCAGGGCGCGCGCGGCGTCCTTGGCGAGCCAGAGTCCGATGCCGAGGCGGTCCCGGCCGAGCCGTCTGCGTACGGGCTCGCAGTGGTCGCGGAGCTGGGCACGGACTCCGTCGAGGTTCTCGGCCGGGTGCACGTTGGTGCAGTAGGCGAGGTGGACCGTGGAGCCGTCGGGGTGGCGGAAGCGCATCGGGTCACTCCCCGCCCCGGAGGATGGAGTTGCCCTCGTGGAGCGGGCCGGGTGCGGCGGTGTCGAGCTGGAGCCGGCCGCTCTGCCCGTAGAAGGCGACGGGATTGCGCCAGAGCACCTTGTCGACGTCGTCCTCGTCGAACCCCGCCTCCAGCATGGCGTCGCCGACCTTGCGGGTCTTCAGCGGGTCGCTCCTGCCCCAGTCGGCGGCCGAGTTGACGAGGATACGGTCGGTGCCGTGGTTCCTGAGGACGGCGACCATGCGGTCCTCGTCCATCTTGGTGTCCGGGTAGATGGAGAAGCCGGCCCAGCAGCCGCTGTCAAGGGCGTCCTGGACGGTCGTCTCGTTGAGGTGGTCGAGCAGGACGAGCTCGGGGCGGAGGTCCGATTCGCGGACGACGTCGATGGTGCGGTGCAGACCGGCGAGCTTGTCGCGGTGCGGGGTGTGGACGAGCGCGGGCAGGCCGTGGTCGGCGGCGAGCTGGAGCTGGGCGGCGAGCGCGGTGTCCTCGGCCGGGGTCATGGAGTCGTAGCCGATCTCGCCGACGGCGACGACGGAGTCCTTGACGAGGTAGCGGGGCAGGGCGTCCAGGACCGGGGTGCAGCGGGGGTCGTTCGCCTCCTTGGGGTTCAGGGCGATCGTGCAGTGGTGGGCGATGCCGTACTGCGAGGCGCGGAAGGGCTCCCAGCCGAGCAGCGCGTCGAAGTAGTCGAAGAAGCTGGCGGACGAGGTGCGGGGCTGCCCGAGCCAGAAGGAGGGTTCCACGAGGGCGCGCACTCCGGCGTCGTACATCGCCCGGTAGTCGTCCGTGGTGCGGGAGGTCATGTGGATGTGGGGGTCGAAGATGCGCATCAGGACTCCTCCGTGGGGGCGGGGGCGGGGGCCGTGAGATCCAGGACGACCCACAGACCGGCGGGGACCGGGCGGCCCGCCGCGGTGCGTTCGGCCGCGAAGTCGCGGAGCATGCGGGCCAGTTCCGCGTCATCGCGGGCTCGGCGGCCGAGCTCGGCGACGGCCTCGACGGAGACTTCGGTGAACAGGCACTTGAGCACCGCATGCCGCCAGGCGTGCGCGTCCAGGTGGGCCGCGGCGTACGGGCCGACGGCCGCGGCGACGAGCCGGGTGTCGTTGGTGCGCAGGGCGTCCTCGACGAGTGGGAGGGCGGTGGCGCCGAGGTCCAGCCGGTGCAGGGTGAGCAGGACGGCCCGGCGCTCGGCGGCGGTGCCCCGCTCGTAGAGCCTGGTCACGGCGGGCAGCCCGGCTCGGGCTTCGAGGAGCAGCAGTGCGCGTACGGAGTCGGCGTGTTCGAGTCCGCAGTGCCGGCCCGCGGAGGCGAACCGCAGCTCCCAGGGCGGGGTGCCCGTGTCGGTGCCGGGGTGTGCGGCGGCGTGGGCGGCCTCGGCGAGCGCCTCGTCGAGCCAGGCTCTGGCCGCTCCGCGCAGCAGAGCGTCGAGTTCCTTGCGGCTGATCAGCACGCGGCGGCTCCGTTCGTGGCTCTGACGGCGCTCCGCAGGAACTGCAGTGAGATGCGGGCGAGTTCGGGTCCCGCGTGGGAGTGGCGGGGCAGTTCGACGACGGTGAGTCCGCCGTACCCGGTGGCGGCGAGGGCTTCGAGCACGGGCGGGAAGTCGATCTCGCCGTCGCCGAACGGCAGGTGCTCGTGGACGCCGCGTCGCATGTCCTCGATCTGGACGTGTCGCAGCCAGGGAGCGGCCGCCTTGACGCAGTCGGCGGGCGGGGCTGGTTCCAGGCACTGGCAGTGGCCGATGTCGAGGGTGAGCCCGAGGGGTTCCGGGTCGCCGAGGAGCGTGCGCAGGTGGTGGAAGTCGGCGAGTGTCGCGAGGAGGTGGCCCGGCTCGGGCTCGATGGCGAGGGGGATGCCGGCGCGGGTGGCGGCGTCCAGTACGGGGGCGAGTGCGTCGGTCAGCCGTTGCCAGGCCGTGTCGGTGGTGGTGCCCGGCGGGGTGATGCCGCTGAAGCAGTGCACGGCGTGCGCACCCAGGTCGGCGGCGACGGCGACGGCCCGGGTGAGCAGCGCGGTGCGGGTCGCACGGGCTTCGGGGTCGGGGTCCAGGAGCGACGGGCCGTGCTTGCGTCGCGGGTCGAGGACGTAGCGGGCGCCGGTCTCGACGGTCACGCCCAGACCCAACTCGGCGAGCCGGTGGGCCACATGACGGGTGCGTGCGGCGAGGTCGGGGGCGAGGGGGTCGAGGTGCATGTGGTCGAGGGTCAGCCCGACCCCGTCGTAACCGAGGTCGGCGAGGAGCCCGAGGGCGTCGTCGATGCGGAGGTCGGTCAGGCCGTTGGTGCCGTAGCCGAGTCGGAGGCTCAAGTGAGGCTCACCTTCCGTGCGAGCGAGCGGGCGAGCGGTACGAGCCCCATGACGGCGAGCCCGCCGAGGGACGACCCGGCCCGCGCGGCCAGTGCGGCCTGCAGCGGGATCATGGCCCGGATGCCGCCGCCGACGGCGCGCTGGGTGAGGGGCGGGGACGGGTTGAGGGCCGCGTGGAGCAGGGGTGGCGCCGCGGTGCGGAGGTAGGCGCCGGCGAAGGCGGTGCGGAGGAGCCGGTCCGGGGTGGCCCGGCTGTGCCGGTGCGCCCGGTGCTCGTGTAGGACGGCGGCACCGAGCGCCACGGTCGCGGCGAGGGCGGCGAGCGGTGCCGTCGTCGAACCGCCCTGCGCCTCGTGGCGGGAGACGGAGGTGACGGCGTAGGTGTGCGCGCCGAGCAGCAGGGCGGCGGGGAGCGCGGCGCGGGGGGCCACCGGAACACAGACGGAAGGGGAGGCGGAAGCCGGGCCCTTGCCGGCGCGGGCCGGTTGCGCCGCCCGGGCGGGCCGCCGCGTCGACGGCCCGCCTGCGCTGCCGCGTCCTGCGGTCGCCGTCGCGCCGAGCAGCAGGTCCAGGGTGCGGGCCGCCGCCATGGCCGCCGGGCCCGCCTGCGTGTGCTTCAGGTGCAGGTCGTACGCCCAGACGGTGGCCGCGAGGCCCGATGCCAGGGCCAGGGCGGGGCGTCCGGCGCGGGCGGCCAGGGCCAGGCCCGTCGCGGTGAGGGCACCCGCCGCGACCAGGGCCGCGCCCGGCGCGACGCGCCCGGAGGGAATCGGGCGGTGCGGGCGGTCGACGGCGTCCTCGTCGCGGTCCGCCCAGTCGTTGAGGGCCATCCCCGCCTCGTACAGACACAGGGACGCGCCGACCGCCAGGGCGGTCCCGCGGTTCGGGCGGCGGCCGATCGTGGCGGCCCCGGCCACCGCGTCGCCGGGGACGCTGAACAGCGCCGACACCCGCAGCAGCTCCGCCCAGGCGCGGAGCGTGGCGCGGGGGCGGGGCCTGTCCGGTGCGGGCGCAGTCCCGCCCGCACCGGACAGGCGGTCCGGGGGTGCCGCCGCACGGGCGCCGAGCAGCGCCGGTGCCGGGGCGGCGAGCGGCCACAGCGGCCTCACCGGGCGGCCCGCAGCCGCTCCGCGAAGGCCAGCAGCACCGCGTACTGCTCGGACAGCGCGGCCGGGCCGCCGTCCGGGTCCTTGAAGTAGAAGCCCAGCTCCGGGCGCGCCCCCGTCAGCCCGCTCTCATGGGCGCGGGCCATCAGCCGGGCCAGGTCCAGGATCAGCGGGGCGGCCAGCGCCGAGTCGCAGCCCTGCCAGATCGTCTGGAGGATCATCCGCGAGCCGAGAAAGCCGTCGAAGGCGATGTGGTCCCAGGCCGTCTTCCAGTCCCCCATCGCCGGGACGTCGTCGATGTGGACCTCGCCCTCAGGAGCGGCCCCGAGGGTGTCGGCGAGTACGCGTTCCTTGCCCGCGTTCTTGGCCGCGGCGGCGGCCGGGTCGGCCAGCGCCGCTCCGTCCCCGCCGCCCAGCAGGTTCGTGCCGGACCACGCCCGTACCGGCAGGGCGCGCTGGACGAACATCGGGGCGAGCACGGAGCGGAGCAGCGTCTGGCCTGTCTTGCCGTCGCGTCCGGCGTGGGGAAGTCCGCAGGTGTCGACGGCGTCCTGGAGCCGTGGGCTGCGCAGGCCCGTGGAGGGGGTGAAGTTGACGTACGGGCAGCCGGCCCGGAGGGCGGCGGCGGCGTAGAGGGAGCTGGCGGGCAGGCGGGTGTCGTCCTCGGCGGGGGCGGGCTCGGTCGAGGCGACGTTGATGACGACGGTGCGGGCCAGGTCGTGGCGCCGGGCGAAGTCGGTGAGGTCGGCGGCGAACACGGCGACGATCTCCTCGTCGGTGCGGGTGTCGCCGGGGTGGGGCCCGCCGGGACGTATCTCCGCGTCGGCGGTGGCGAGTTCGGCCCGCACGGCGGAGGGGAGTCCGTGCGGGAGCACTCCGCCGGCCGCCAGGGCCTCGGCCCGCTTGGGCAGCGGGCAGTCGAGGGTGTCGTGGCCGCCGAAGACCAGGGAGGTCAGGGGCGGTAGCCCGGTGTCGGCGAAGGGTGGTGTCTCGGTGACCATGCCGGTCGCCGGGTGGAGGCCCGCCGCGATGGCGGCGCACCCCGCGGTGGCGGTGGTGGCGACGGAGCCGCGTGCTCCGATGAACCAGACTCCGGTACGGACGGCATGTGCGGTCACGGGCTGCCTCCCTGGGGGGACGAAGAGGGGATGGTGGACGGGGGGCGGGGAAGGCGTGCTTCCCCGCCCACCGTCGGCAGAGGTGGCCGCCCTACGTGGAGGGCAGCTCCTTCAGCTGGATGTCGCGGAAGGAGACCTGGTCGTCGGCCCCGTGGTTCTGCAGGCCGATGTAGCCGTCCTTCAGGCTGCGGACGGGGTCGGTGTTGGTGAAGTCGTTGATCTTCACTCCGTTGAGGAAGATCTGGAGCCGTTCACCCTGGACCTTGATCTCGTAGCTGTTCCACTGGCCGGGCGGCCTGAGCACCCGGTCACGGGCCTTGATGTCGGCCGACTTGAACGTGTAGACGGCCCCGGTGGTGCGGTCCGCCGCGTCCGTGGCGTCGATCTGGATCTCGTAGCCCTTGTCGACCGCCGACCAGGGGTCGTCGGACTCGGGGAAGCCGACGAAGACGCCGGAGTTGTCGTCGCCCGCCATCTTCCAGTCGAGCTTCAGCGAGTAGGACTTCAGCTCCTTGGCCTGGTACGTCAGCAGGCCCATGCCGCCCTCGGAGCGCAGCTCACCGTCGGCGACGGCGAACTTTCCGGGGCCGGCCTGCTTCCAGCCGTCGAGCGTCTTCCCGTTGAAGATCGACCGATAGCCGGTGTCCGGCTTGCAGTTGGCCTTGACCTGTCCGGACGCGTAGCGCAGACCGCCCAGCAGGTGCCGGCGCAGGGCGGGTTCGGCGTAGGACTCCTTGGTGTGGCCGAGGCCGGTGTAGAAGGAGCGCCCGCCCTGGTAGTTCTGGCACCAGGCGATCGGGTGATCACCCTTCATGTTGCCGCCGGTATAACTCGTCTCGTCCAGCGTGGCCAGGACCTGGGCCTTGTCCCGGGGGTTGGTGCGGTAGTTGTACCACTCGTCGGGGCGTTCCCAGGCCTCGTCCAGGTGCGCGGTCGCCGGGTGGTCGTGGTTCTCCACGCGGACGGTCGCGGGCTGGATCTGCGGGTGCGAGTCGAAGTACGCGCCGACGAGCCCGCCGTAGAACTCCCAGTCGTACTCGGTGTCGGCGGCCGCGTGGACGCCCATGTAGCCGCCTCCGGTCGCCACGTAGTTCTCGAACGCCTTCTGCTGGTCCCCGCCCAGGACGTCACCGGTCGTCGACAGGAAGACGACGGCGTCGTACCGGGCCAGGTTGCTGGTGGTGAACTGGCCGGCCTCCTCGGTGGAGTCGACGGTGATGTTGGTGTCCTTGCCGAGTTCCTTCAGGGCGGCGATGCCCGTCGGGATCGAGTCGTGGCGGAAGCCGCCGGTCTTGGAGAAGACGAGGACCCGCTTGGCGGTCCGGTCGACCGGGCTGCTGGAGAGCTCGAAGTCGTCCACGTCGTAGAGTGCTCCGGCGCCGCCCTTGAAGACCAGGAAGAGCTGCGTGGCCTTCTTCAGTGCGCCCCGCAGGGGCACGTCGATGTCCTGGAACGTGTCCCAGCTGCCGGTCACCGGGACGGGCGCCGAGCCGAGGATCTTTCCGGAGGCGGATCCGGCCCGTACCTCCAGGAAGCCTCCGGCGCCCGCGGAGGACGTGCGTGCGGTGAGCTTGGTGGTACCGCCGAGGATGTACGGGGTGAAGGAGATCCAGTCGCCGTTGTGGATGTCTCCGACGGTCCGGCCGCCGTGGGCGCTGGTCTTGCTCGGCGTGGTGATGCCGTTGGAGGCGCTGTAGTGCTCCGCCTGCCGGTGGCGCGGCTGGAGCTGGGCCTGGTCGCGGCCGGTGAGCTCGGCCTGGCCGCCGCCCCCGCCGTCGGTGTACGAGGCCGAGATGCCCCCGTAGATGTTGGCGTTCGGGTCGTGCCCGCCTTCCATGGCGGTCTTGATGGTGCCTTCGCAGCCGTGCTCCGTGGTGATGTCGTGGCCGTGGCTGTCGTGGCCCAGGGTGAACTTGACCTCGACCTCGGTGCAGTCGATGGTGCCGTCCTCGGGGTCGGTGACGGTGACCTTGAAGGGCACCTCGTCGCCGAACTCGAACTGCTGCCCGTCGCTCGGGGCCTGCAGCACGACGGTGGGGGCGGTGTTGCCGACCGTCACGTGCACGCTCGCCGAACCGGTGCGGCCCGTCGGGTCCTTCGCGGTCACGGTCGCGACGTACGTGCCGTTCTTCTTGTACGTGTACGAGGGGTTCGCGGCGGTCGACTTCCCGCCGTCGCCGAAGTCCCAGGCGTAGGCCAGGGCGTCGCCGTCCCCGTCGGTGGTGCCGGCCGAGGAGAACCTCACCCTGAGCGGTGCGACGCCGGAGGTCTTGTCGGACGAGGCCTCGGCGATGGGCGAGCGGCCGCCCGTGGCGTTCTCGATGCGGTACAGCGCGGAGTTCTCGTCGCCACCGAACCAGGCGAGGCCGTA
This sequence comes from Streptomyces sp. NPDC025273, assembly GCF_040638585.1. Taxonomy (NCBI): domain Bacteria; kingdom Bacillati; phylum Actinomycetota; class Actinomycetes; order Kitasatosporales; family Streptomycetaceae; genus Streptomyces; species Streptomyces sp. NPDC025273. The sequence continues at coordinate 368,497 of NZ_JBEZYP010000004.1, read as the reverse complement.
GTCCAGGACGTACAGCGCCCCGTCCGGCCCGAATGCCATGTCCATGACCTGGGTCCCGGACCACGGGACGTCGTTGACGGACGTGACGGCGCCGTCGCCGTCCTGCTCGATGCGCTTGATCCACTGCCGGCCGAACTCACCGGCGAAGAAGTCCCCGTCGTACTCCTCGGGGAACTTGACCGGTGAGTCGAGGTCCGCGTCGTAGTGGTAGACGGGCCCGCCCATCGGGGACTCGGAGCCGGTGCCGAACTCGGGCACGGACGCGCCGTCGTACGGGATCCAGGCGGCCTGCGCCGGGGGGAGGTCCACCAGGCCGGTGTTGTGCCGCGACTCGTTCTTCGGGGCGGCGCAGTCGAAGGGTGCGCCGGAGGTGTTCGTCGCGAAGTCGTAGTCGTTGAAGGCATCGTTGTCACCGGTACAGAAGGGCCAGCCGAAGTTTCCGGGCTCCGTCACCCGGGCGAACTCCACCTGTCCGGCCGGCCCGCGCTTCGGATCGGCGGCGCCCGCGTCGGGGCCGTAGTCACCGACGTACAGGGTGCCGGTGGCCTTGTCGACGCTGAAGCGGAACGGATTGCGGAAGCCCATCGCGTAGATCTCGGCGCGGGTCCTGTCCGTCCCCGGGGCGAAGAGGTTGCCCTCCGGGACCGTGTACGAGCCGTCGTCGGCGACCTTGATGCGGAGGATCTTGCCGCGGAGGTCGTTGGTGTTGCCGGAGGTCCGTCGGGCGTCGAACGCCGGGTTGCGGTCCGGGCGTTCGTCGAGCGGCGCGAATCCGTCGGAGGCGAACGGGTTGGAGTCGTCGCCCGTCGACAGGTACAGGTTGCCCTGCGCGTCGAAGTCGATGTCGCCGCCGACGTGGCAGCAGATGCCGCGGGTGGCGGGGATGTCGAGGACCTTCTTCTCGCTGGCGTTGTCGAGGGTGCCGTCCGCCTTCAGCACGAAGCGGGAGAGGCGGTTCACCCCGTCGAACTTCGCGAAGTCGGCGGCGGTGCCGGTCTCCGGGGCATCGCCGGCGGGGGTGTCCAGCGGAGGTGCGTAGTAGAGGTAGATCGCCCGGTTCTCGGCGAAGTCCGGGTCGATGCCGACGCCCTGGAGCCCTTCCTCGTCGTGCGCGTACACGGGCAGGGTGCCGGAGACGCGGGTGTTGCCCGCGCTGTCGGTGATCCGGAGCTCGCCGTTGCGCGAGGTGTGCAGCACGCTGCGGTCGGGGAGCACGGCCAGCGACATGGGTTCGCCGGTCTCCGCGGCGCCCTTGGCGAGCGTGACCTGCTGGAAGTCCTCGGCGGCGTCCTGTGTGGCCGGGGCCGCCGGCGCCTCGTCGGCGGTGGCGGGCGGGGAGCCCAGGGTGAGGGTGGCGGCGGCGAGCAGTCCGCCGGTGAAGAGGGCGAGTGATTTTCGGGCGCGGAGCCGTCTGCTGCTTCTGTGCACGTGCGTCCTCCGGAGTGTGCCGGTTGTTCGGGCGGATGCGTTCTGCCGTTCCGCGCGGGGACTGCCGCGCTCGTCGCCTGGGCTGCGGGGCCCCGGTGACGCGAGTCATGTCGTGTACACGTATGGGACGGTAGCTGTGTTCGTCCGGTACGGAAACCCCTTGCGCAGGGCCTGAGTTGAACTTCTGTCCGAAGCAGGACAAAGGCGATGGAGGGCACGCCGAACCGCCCCGGGGCGGGCTCCTGCGGGGCCGAATCCAACCCTGTCGGCGGCTCCTCAAGCCCGCCGCCGATGGAGGCGCGGGGGTCCGGGGCGGAGCCCCCGCGCGCCACGGCGGCTCCTCAAGCCCCTGCGGCGATGGAGGAGGGGGTCCGGGGCAGCGCCCCGGGAACCTCAGTCGCCGCCCCCGAACGCCGCGTCGAACGACGCGCTCGGCGGGTCGAAGTCGAACCGTTTCAGCGACGCGAGCGCCTCCGGCGCCCCCGTCAGCCGGTCCATGCCCGCGTCCTCCCATTCCACCGAGACCGGCCCCTGGTACCCGATGGACCGCAGCATCCGGAAGACGTCCTCCCAGGGCACGTCGCCGTGCCCGGCCGAGACGAAGTCCCAGCCCCGCCGCGGATCGCCCCACGGCAGGTGCGAGCCGAGCCGGCCGTTGCGGCCGTCGAGGCGCTTGCGGGCCTCCTTGCAGTCCACGTGGTAGATCCGGTCCCGGAAGTCGTAGAGGAAGCCGACCGGGTCGAGGTCCTGCCACACGAAGTGGCTCGGGTCGAAGTTCAGCCCGAACGCGGGGCGGTGGCCGACGGCCTCCAGGGCGCGGTGCGTGGTCCAGTAGTCGTAGGCGATCTCGCTGGGGTGCACCTCATGGGCGAAGCGCACGCCCTCCGCGTCGAAGACGTCCAGGATCGGGTTCCACCGCTCCGCGAAGTCCTCGTACCCCCGCTCGATCATGTGGGGCGGGACCGGCGGGAACATGGCTACCAGGTGCCAGATCGAGGACCCGGTGAAGCCGATGACCGTGTCCACGCCGAACGCGGCGGCCGCCCGCGCGGTGTTCTTGATCTCCTCCGCGGCCCGCCTGCGTACGCCTTCCGGATCCCCGTCGCCCCAGATCCGGCCGGGCAGGATGCCCTGGTGGCGTTCGTCGATCGGGCTGTCGCAGACCGCCTGGCCCACCAGGTGGTTGGAGATCGCCCAGCACTTCAGCCCGTACGTGTCGAGCAGCTGCCGCCGCCCGTCGAGGTAGCCGGGATCCGCGAGGGCCTTGTCGACCTCGAAGTGGTCTCCCCAGCAGGCGAGTTCGAGGCCGTCGTAGCCGAAGTCCCGGGCGTGCCGGCAGACCTCCTCCAGCGGCAGGTCGGCCCACTGGCCGGTGAAGAGTGTGAACGGACGGGACATGCGCGGGACCTCCTAGAAGGGGACCGGGGTGTGTACGGAGTTCTTCGCGGCGCTCTCCTCGACGGCGGCGAGCACCCGCTGCACCTGGAGCCCGTCGGCGAACGACGGTACGGGCGCGGTCCCCCCGGCGATGGTGCGCACCACGTCACGGGCCTGGTGGACGAACGTGTGCTCGTAGCCCAGCGCATGGCCCGGCGGCCACCACGCCTCCAGGTAGGGGTGCTGGGGCTCCGTGACGAGGATCCGGCGGAAGCCGGCCGAGGTGGCGGGTTCGGTGTGGTCGTGGAAGGACAGTTCGTTGAGCCGTTCGAGGTCGAAGGCGATCGACCCCAGCTCGCCGTTGATCTCCAGGCCCAGGGCGTTCTTGCGGCCCGCCGCCATCCGCGTCGCCTCGAAGGAGGCCAGCGCGCCGGAGGCGAGGCGCCCGGTGAACAGGGCCGCGTCGTCGACGGTGACCGCCCCCCGGGCCGTCCCGCCGACGGCGCCCGACAGCCCGGCCGCCGGGCCTGCGAGGACGGGCCGTTCGCGGACGAACGTCTCGGTCACCGCCGACACCCCGACGAGCAGGTCGCCGGCCAGGTACTGGGCGAGGTCGACGATGTGCGCCCCGAGGTCTCCCAGCGCACCGGACCCGGCGTGCTCGCGCTTGAGCCGCCAGGACAGCGGCGACTCGGGGTCGACCAGCCAGTCCTGGAGGTAGGTGGCCCGCACGTGCCGCAGCGGGCCCAGCCGGCCCTCGGCGATCAGTGTGCGGGCGTAGGTGATGGCGGGCACCTTGCGGTAGTTGAAGCCCACGATCGCCACCTGGCCGCGGGCAGCCGCCCGCTCGGCGGCGTCCACCATGGCCTCCGCCTCGGCGACCGAGTTGGCGAGCGGCTTCTCGCACAACACGTGCTTGCCCGCCTCCAGGGCGGCGATGGCGATCTCCGCGTGGCTGTCGCCCGGTGTGCAGATGTCCACCAGCTGCACGTCGTCCCGGGCGATCAGGGCGCGCCAGTCGGTCTCCGCCGCCGCCCAGCCGTGGCGGGCGGCGGCGGCCTCGACGGCCGCACGGTCGCGTCCGCAGATGGCGGCCAGAGCGGGTCTCATCGGCAGGTCGAAGACGTGTCCGGCGGTGCGCCACCCCTGGGAGTGGGCGGCGCCCATGAACGCGTATCCGACCATGCCGACCCCGAGCGTCGTCGGCTGGGCCGGCGGCGGGGTCTCGGTCTCCTGCTCCGTCTCTTGCCTACGGGCCATGCGGGCTTCCTCCTCGTCGGTGGTTCGGTGGCGGCGGTGGTGCGGGATCAGCTGAAGCCCGTCGGCAGGTACTGGTCGATGTTGTCCTTGGTGACCACGGCCGAGTACAGGGTGAGCGAGGTCGGGATCTCCATCTCGGAGAGGCCCGATACGCCCTTCCCCTGGCCGAGGGCGCGCGCCAGGTCGATGGCGGAGGCGGCCATCGTCGGCGGGTACAGCACAGTGGCCTTCAGGACGCTGTCGTCGGCCTTGATGGCGTCCATCGCGGACTTGGCCCCGGCCCCGCCGACCATGATGAACTCGTCGCGGCCGGCCTGCTGGATGGCCCGCAGGGCGCCCACGCCCTGGTCGTCGTCGTGGTTCCACAGGGCGTCGAACTGCTTCTGTGCCTGCAGGAGTTGAGCCATCTTGGCCTGGCCGGACTCGACGGTGAACTCGGCGGCCTGACGGGCCACCAGCTTGATGTCGGGGTAGTTCTTCAGCGCGTCGGCGAAGCCCTGGCTGCGCTGCTTGGTGAGCTCCAGGTTGTCGATGCCCGCGAGCTCGACGACCTTGGCGTTCGCCTTGCCCTTGAGCTGCTCGCCGATGTAGTGGCCGGCGTTGAGGCCCATGCCGTAGTTGTCGCCGCCGACCCAGCAGCGGTAGGCCTGCGGGGAGGCGAAGATGCGGTCCAGGTTGACCACGGGGATGCCGGCCCTCATCGCCTCCAGGCCGACCTGGGTGAGTGCCTTGCCGTCGGCGGGGAGGATGACGAGGACGTCGACCTTCTTGTTGATGAGGGTCTTGACCTGGCCGATCTGGGCGGCGGTGTCGTTGGAGCCCTCGGTGATCTCCAGGGTCACCTCCGAGTACTTCTCCGCCCGTGACTTGGCGTTCACGTTGATCGCGTTGAGCCAGCCGTGATCGGCCTGTGGTCCGGCGAAGCCGATGGTGACGGGCCTGCCCGGCTTGTCGTCGGCGGCGGGCTGGTTGCCCTGGGCCGTTGCCTGCGCCTTGGGCTCGTTGCTGGTACAGGCGGTGAGGAAGGCTCCCGCGGAGACGGCCGCGGTGCCGAAGAGCAGTCCTCTGCGGCTGGTTTCTGACATGGCTGTCAAACCCTTCATCCGGTGTCTTGGCTACGGAACTGCGGGTGGCTGAGCGGTGACGCGGAGAGGTCAGGTCTCGCCGTTACGGAGCGTGCGGCGCTGGACCAGGACGGCGGCGACGATGATCGCGCCCTTGGCGATCTGCTGGACGTCGCTCTGCAGGTTGTTGAGCGCGAAGATGTTGGTGATCGTGGTGAAGACGAGGACCCCGAGGACGGATCCGACGATCGTGCCGCGGCCTCCGCTGAGGAGGGTGCCGCCGATGATCGCCGCGGCGATGGCGTCGAGTTCGTACAGATTGCCGTTGGTGTTCTGCCCGGAGCCGGACAGGATGATCAGCATGAAGGCGGCGATGCCGCAGCACAGGCCGGAGAGCAGGTAGAGGTAGAGCCGCTGGCGGCGTACGTCGATGCCGGCGAGCCTGGCCGCTTCCGCGTTGCCGCCGATGGCGACCGTACGGCGTCCGAACGTGGTCCGGTTGAGGATCAGCCAGCCGACGACGGTGACCACGGCGAAGACCAGGACCAGGGGCGGTATGCCCAGGACGTACGCGTCGGGCAGGCCCAGGTCGAGGACGGACTGGACGGTGACGATCTGTGTCTTGCCGTCGGTGATCTGCAGGGCCAGCCCGCGGGCCGAGGCGAGCATGGCGAGCGTCGCGATGAAGGGGACCATGCGCCCGTAGGCGATGAGGACCCCGTTGACGAGTCCGGCAGCGAGTCCGACGACCACGGCGGTGAAAAGGATGCCCGCGAAGCCGAAGTCCTGGGTGGCGAGCGTCGTCGCCCAGACGGAGGCGAGGGCGACCATCGCGCCGACCGACAGGTCGATGCCGCCGCCGATGATGACCAGGGTCATGCCGACGGTGACGACCCCGATGACGGAGGACTGCGTCAGGATCAGCTGGAGGTTCCCGGTGTCCAGGAACGCGTCGGGCTCCGTGAGACCGCCGACGGCCACCAGCACGGCGAGTACGCCGAGCAGGGACAGGTTGCGGACGTCGGCGCGCAGGCCGAGCGCGCGCAGACCGCCGGGGGTCGAGGGCGGCGTGGCGGGGCCGGCGGCGGGCCCCTTCTCCGGCCCCTGGTGCTGCGCCGACGGTGCGGGCTGTGTCATGACGTCTGGCTCCCTTCCATGACGAGGTCGAGTACGCGGTGCTCGTCGAGCTCCTGGGCGGCGGCCGTGTGCACGACGCGGCCTTCGCGGAGCACCAGCACCCGGTCGGCGAGGCCCAGCACTTCGGGCACTTCGCTGGAGACGAGCAGAACGGCGAGGCCTTCGTCGGCCAGCCGGCGGATCACGGCGTAGAGCTCGGCGCGCGCGCCGACGTCGACGCCGCGGGTGGGTTCGTCGAGCAGCAGGACCCTGCAGCCGCGCAGCAGCCAGCGGGCCAGGACCGCCTTCTGCTGGTTGCCGCCGGAGAGGGTGCGGACCGCCGCGTCGGGGTTGTCCGGGCGCAGGGAGAGTTCGCGGGTGGCGGCCCTGGCCGCGGCCCGCTCGGCCCCTCGGTCGAGCCAGCCGACGCGGGCGAAGCGGGAGAGGGAGGAGACCGACACGTTGCGGGTGACGGATTCGGTCAGGAGGAGGGCCTGCGCCTTGCGTTCCTCGGGGGCGAGTCCGATGCCGGCGGCGACGGCCGCCCGGACGCTCCCGGGTTTCAGCGGCCGGCCCGCGACGGTGACCCGGCCCGAGGTCGGCTTCCGGGCGCCGTAGACGGTCTCCAGGATCTCGGAGCGGCCCGAGCCGACGAGTCCGGCCAGACCGACGATCTCGCCGGGCCTGAGCTCCAGGTCGACCGGTTCGAACTCGCCCGTGCGGTACAGCCCTTGGACGGTGAGCACGGGCTCCGCCGCGGCGCGCCCGGCGCTGGGGGCGGGCCGCTCGGGGAAGACGTACTCGACGTTGCGGCCGGTCATCATGGCAACGATGTCGCGCGTGGGGGTGGACGCGGCGGGAAGCCCCACGGCGACGGCCCGGCCGTCCTTGAGCACGGTCACCCGGTCCCCGATGCGGCGGATCTCCTCCAGCCGGTGCGAGATGTAGACGACGGCGACCCCGTCCGCGGTGAGGCCGTCGACGATGCGGAAGAGGTTGTCGACCTCGTCGGGGTCCAGGGCGGCGGACGGCTCGTCCATCACGATGAGCCGGACGTCGTGGGAGAGCGCCCGTGCCATGGAGACGATCTGCTGGTGGGCGGCGGAGAGATCACCGACCGCGCGGGCGGGATCGATCTCGGGGTGCCCGAGGCGCTTCAGGAGTGCGGCGGCCGCGGCCTTGGCCTCGCGGGTACGGACGACGAATCCGGCGGTGGTGGGTTCGTGACCGAGGAAGACGTTCTCGGCGACCGACAGGCCCTCGACCAGGTCGAGTTCCTGGTAGATGGTCGCGATGCCCAGACGCATCGCGGAGATCGGCGAGGAGAGTCCGACGGGTTCGCCGCGCCAGGTGATGGCGCCGTCGTCGGGCTGGTGGGCACCGGCCAGCACCTTGATGAGGGTGGACTTTCCGGCGCCGTTCTGGCCGAGGAGGCAGTGGACCTCGCCGGCCTGTACCTCCAGGTCCACGCCGTCGAGGGCGCGCACCCCGGGGAAGGACTTGGTGATGCCGGACATCGTGAGCAGGGGTGGTTCAGGTGCCATGACGGATCCCCTCGGCGAACAGGGTCTCCCCTGCTCGGAGCGAGGCCGAGAGGTCGGGGAAGGCCGGTGAGCGGGCAGGGCGCAGTTCCGGCGGTGCCGTACTGCTGACGGAACTGCTGGTGCGTGCGGTGCGGGGCGGAGCTCGGATCGGACTGTTTCGCGGACGTTGCTGCGGAGCGCGGATCAGGCTGCTTGCGACGGTGGCTGTGCGGCGTGTGCCGAACGGCGCACCGGCCCGGACGTCAGGCCGGCGAGAACAGGTGGTCGCTGATGAGCCTGGCCGCGCCGATCACTCCGGCGGTCGGCCCCAGCTCACCGAGGACGATGGGGAGGTTGCCCGTGGCCAGCGGCAGGGACTGCCGGTAGACCTGGGTCCGGACACTGGCCAGCAGGTTGTGGCCGAGCCCGGTCACCCCGCCGCCGATGACGACGAGGCCCGGGTTGAAGAAGCTGACGAGTCCGGCGATGACCTGGCCGACCCTGTTGCCGCCTTCGCGGATCAGGTCCAGTGCGGTGGGGTCCCCGGCGGCCGCGGCGGCGGCCACGTCGACGGCCGTGAGGGTCCCGGCCGCGTCCAGCCGGGCCGCCAGCTCCGCCGACCGGCCCGCGCGGGCGGCGTCCTCGGCGTCACGGGCGAGGGCGGCGCCGCTGAAGTGGGCTTCCAGGCAGCCCCGGTTGCCGCAGGCGCAGGAGCGTCCGTCGGGTTCCACCTGGATGTGCCCGATGTCGCCCGCGCTGCCTGTCGTACCGCGGTAGACCTGGCCGCCGACGACGATGCCGCAGCCGATACCCGTACCGATCTTGACGCAGAGGAAGTCGCCCACGGAACGGGCGACGCCCGCGTGCTGCTCCCCCATCGCCATCAGGTTCACGTCGTTGTCGACCATGACGGGGCAGCCCAGCTCCTGGCTGAGCGCCTCGCGGACCGGGAAACCGTCCCAGCCCGGCATGATCGGCGGTGCGACCGGCACGCCCTCCGGGAAGCGGACCGGTCCCGGTACGCCGATGCCGGCGCCGTCGAATCCTTCGGCGAGGCCGGAGGCCCGGAGCTTGGCCGCCATCGACAGCACCTGCTCGAAGACGGCGACCGGTCCCTCGCGTACGTCCATGGGGTGGTTGAGGTGTCCGAGCACCTCCAACTCGGCGTTGGTGACGGCCACGTCGATGGAGGTGGCGCCGATGTCGACGCCGAGGAAGCGCAGTGCGGGGGCGAGCCGGATGTTGTGCGAGCGGCGTCCGCCGCGGGAGGCGGCGAGCCCGTCGGCGACGACGAGTCCGGTCTCCAGCAGCCGGTCCACCTCGACCGCGAGCTTGGAGCGCGAGAGGTCTACCTGATCCCCCAGCTGCGCACGGGAGTTGGGCCCTCCGTCGCGCAACAGCCGGAGCAGCCGCGCCTGATGCGCGTTCGCGGGTCGTGCCGTCATCCGTCTCACGCGTCCCTCCCCGCCACATCGGCCAGTCCGTCGGGCTTTCGAGTGGGAACGTAGCAGCGCTTCGCCGGAGTGGGAAGAAGTTGCGCAGGAATCCACTCCAACTTTCTCCACACTCAGGACAAAGACGAGCCCGATGACAGGGCGGCGCGCCGCCGGGCACGCGTGGAAGGCCGGGACGCATCCGTCCCGGCCTCCGGTCCGCTTCGGGCGGTCAGCCCTTTCCGTGCTGGTGGTACGTCGTGCGCGTGTGCTCCGTGTGCGCCCGCATGATCTCGGCCGCCCGCTCTTCGTCCCGCGAGGAGATCGCCTCGGTCAGCCCGCGGTGCTCGGCCCAGGACCGGATGCCGCGCTGCCGGGCCGCCGGCGGGTGGTACCAGCGGAGCCGGCGGTCGACCTGCGCGGCCAGCCCGGAGAGGACGACGTTGCCGGCCAGCTCCCTGACCTTGGCGTGGAAGGCCGCGTTCGTGGCGACGGCGAGGTCCACATCGTCCGCGGCGACGGCCCGCTCCCCCCGGGAGCAGAGCTCCTGGAGGGCCTCGATGCCCGCACTGCCGGAGTGGGCCGCGGCGAGCCGCGCCGCCTCGGCCTCCAGGAGCGTACGGACCGAGAGCAGCTGGTCCGCCTCCTCCTCGGTGGGTTCGTGGACGAAGGCACCCTGCGCGGGGCGCAGATCGACCCAGCCCTCGGTGTTCAGCCGCTGGAGCGCCTCGCGGACCGGCTGGCGCGACACTCCGAGATGGCCGGCCAGTTCGCTCTCGACCAGATGCTGGCCGGGGCCGAGCGCCCGCGTGGTGATCAGCTCCAGCAGTGCCTCGTAGACGCGCTCGCGCAGCGGGCCCGGCCGCTCGAGCTTCGGCACCGTTCCTTGCGGCAGTCCTGCGGACGACTTCACGGTCCCCTCCGGGCGCCGGGGCAATTGCCTATCGTCTACAGTCTACCGAGCACGATGCCGCACCCGGAGAAACGATCCCGCGCACGCTCAGGGGCAGCGGATCACCTGGCCCGCGTACGAGAGATTCCCGCCGAAGCCGAAGAGCAGGGCCGGCGCGCCGCTCTCGACCTCGCCCCTTTCCAGCAGCTTGGACAGGGCCATCGGGATCGACGCGGCGGAGGTGTTTCCGGAATCCACCACATCGCGGGCGATGACGGCGTTGACCGCGCCGATTTTCCTGGCGACGGGTTCGATGATCCGCAGGTTGGCCTGGTGCAGTACGACGGCGGCGAGGTCCTCGGGGGTGACACCCGCCCGCTCGCAGACCTTGCGGGCGATCGGCGGCAGCTGGGTGGTCGCCCAGCGGTAGACGGACTGGCCCTCCTGCGCGAACCGCGAGGGCGTGCCCTCGATGCGCACGGCGTTGCCCATCTCCGGCACCGAACCCCACAGGACGGGGCCGATCCCTGGCCGGTCACCGGCGTCCGGGTCGGCGACGACGACGGCGGCCCCCGCGCCGTCCCCCATCAGGACGCAGCTGGAACGGTCGGTCCAGTCGACGATGTCGCCCATCTTGTCGGCACCGATGACCAGGGCGCGGGTGGCGGCACCGGCCCGGATCGTGTGGTCCGCGGTGGCCAGCGCGTGGGTGAACCCGGAGCAGACCACGTTGATGTCCATCACGGCCGGCGAACCCATGCCCAGGCGGGCGGCCACCCGGGCCGACATGCTCGGCGAGCGGTCGATCGCGGTGGAGGTGGCGACCAGGACCAGATCGATGTCCGTCGGATGGAGACCGGCCGTGGCCAGTGCCTTGGCAGCCGCGTGCGCGGCCAGCTCGTCCACCGGCTCGTCGGGCCCGCCCAGGTGCCGGGTCTTGATGCCGACACGGCTGGTGATCCACTCGTCGCTGGTGTCGACCATGGCCGCCAGGTCGTGATTGGTGAGCACCTTGGCGGGCTGATAGTGGCCGAGCGCCACGACACGTGAGCCGGTCATGTACGGGTTCTCCTCGCTACGGATGGCAGGAACCACCCAGTCTTGGTTGCTACCGATCGGTACAAGGGCACGTAACCCCACAGGAATACGGGCCGGAGGTTGGAGCGTCCCGAGGGCCTTCCCGGGAACTTTCGCGCCACCCGCGATCCCGCCCGCCGGTACGGTCACCGCGAAGGCCCGGAAGGCACACCCTGTCATGGCCCGATCCCCGCTCCACCGAAGGCATACTGTAGACAATGTTCTCCCACGTGAGCCCGGTGGCTGCCGGTTCCTGAACCCCGCGGCGCACCCGTGCGTGCGGTCGAGCACCCTGCCGGGTGACCCTCCGTGCGCGGGACGACAAGATCGTCCGGGTCACCTCGCCGCACGAGCACCGGGTGACCCATGGCAACCTCTGTAGCAAGGGCCGGTTCGGCTTCCCACACGTAAAGAATCGGGTTATCGGCTATGGGACGGGTCACCGAGCGTCGCCGCACCATCCGCATCCGGGACGGGGCGGTCACCACCCGGCCCGACACCCTCGTCGCCGAGGAGCCTCTGGAGATCAGGCTGAACGGCAGGCCGCTCGCCATCACGATGCGCACCCCGGGCGACGACTTCGCGCTCGCGGCCGGCTTCCTGGTGAGCGAGGGGGTGATCGGTGAGGGCTCCGATGTGCGGTCCATCGTGTACTGCGCCGGGGCGACGGCGGACGGCGTGAACACGTACAACGTGGTGGACGTGACGCTCGCGCCGGGCGTCGAGGTCCCCGACATCACGCTGGAACGCAATGTGTACACCTCGTCGTCCTGCGGGCTCTGCGGCAAGGCCAGCCTCGACGCCGTACGCACCACGACGCGCCACCCGGTCGCCGACACCCCCCCGCTCCGGGTGGAGCCCGCGCTGCTCTCCGTCCTCCCCGACCGGCTGCGCGCGGCGCAGCGGGTCTTCGACCGGACCGGCGGCCTGCACGCCGCAGCGCTGTTCTCGCCGGAGGGCGAGCTGATGGACGTCCAGGAGGACGTCGGCCGCCACAACGCGGTCGACAAGCTCGTGGGGCGGGCCCTGACGGACGACCGGCTGCCGCTCTCGCGGTCGATCCTGCTGGTGTCGGGCCGCGCCTCCTTCGAGCTGGTGCAGAAGGCGGTGATGGCCGGGATCCCGATGCTCGCGGCGGTCTCGGCACCGTCGTCACTGGCCGTGGACCTCGCGGCCGAGAGCGGACTGACCCTCGTCGGTTTCCTGCGGGGTCCGTCCATGAACGTGTACGCGGGTGACCACCGCATCGTCCTGGAGGCGGCGGTGGGCGGGGGCTGAGGCGGCCCGTCCGCCGCACGCGTCAAGGGGCCGGCCGACGGGGAGCGCCCCCCTGCACCGGCCGGACCCTCTCCTGCGCGCCTCGGACGCCTGCGACGCCGTTGACCGGTGCCTGGTCAACGCGGCCGTCTCAGGCGAGGGTGGCGCCAGGCCCGCACCACGCTGCTCGATGCCGTCGCACGCCACCACCACGCTCACCTGCTCGCCGCCATCGTCGAGCTCGGCGGTGAGCTGGAGCTCCCAGCTACCCGTCACGGGCGCTTCAGGGGCGCGGTCATCCCAGAAGGCCGCGCGGTCAGCGCCGGCCGCCGCCGATGCGGCGGTCGTCGGCCAGTGCGGTCAGCGGGCCGTACTCGCGGGCAAGCTCGTTCCACGTCAGAACCTCGCCACAGCGGGCCGGGAACTCCTTCGGGTTGAACTCGGGCATGGTCCAGGTGCCAGTGCCCCGGTCCCGCAGCCACAGGTCCCCGTCACCGTCGACCACGGTCGGCGGGACCGGTACGGGCTCGGCCTGATCGGTGGGCTCCCAGGTGACCCGGCCCGGGTGGGAAACGCGGCGCAGCTCGGTGGTGGCCAGCCGCGCGGCCAAGTCACGGGTGGACTCTTCGGCGTCCTTGACCGACGCGAGTCGGAATGCGTCGTCAAGTACGGGCAGGGCTGGATTCTTGCTGCGCTTTGAACTCATACGCTGACTACCTCCGGTGGGGGGCGTCACATCCGTTATGGCACCCCGTAGAGGAACACGATATCCGAGGCGGGAGCCGGGCCGGCTACGACCACTGTCCAGGTGGAGGCGCCGGCACACCGGGCGGTGGGGCTAGGTGGTGAGCTGGTCCTGGACGTGGCGCAACCCGTGGCGGTAGCGCTCAGATATGGCGGTCCGGGTCGGAGAAGGTGAGGCCGCCGGGATAAATGACAAGCTCAACTCAGAGGTGCGGCCGGCTCCGGGATGTACCGGACGTCCTTGAGAGGCGCTGCCGGCTGGGCGGGTCCGCCGGAGCTCGGCGAGGTGGATTTCGTCCTGGTGCACGGGCGGCGCGGGGACGCGGCCCAGGAGGCGGCCGATGCCCTGGCCGGGGCGATCCTGGCGGGCGGCGACCGGCTGTACCGCGGTCCCGGCACGCCCCCGAGCACGGCGCCCGCGTAAGCGCGGCGTACAGATTCGGTGGAGATTCCCACGCGAGCTACTTACCCGGCGGTCAGAAGTCCGCCCGAGCCCGGCCCATCTGGCCCGATTTCTGTCGCTGACCTGTTCGGATGCCTCGATTTCAGGAGACTTCGGACCCTCCCGCCGCCCCGCCGGTTGGGGTAGCGTCGCGGCGCCGTGCGGAGCGCCACAAGGAGCAGGTCATTGCGCGAGTTCACTGTCCCACCCCTGGCCGCCGCCCCTCAAGTAGGCGGCCTCGCCGACACCGTCTTCGACTATGCGGAGGACGATCCGCACCGGATCACCCTCGGCCGCAAGGACGCCGACGGACAGTGGCACGACGTCACCGCCGCCACCTTCCGCGACGAGGTGCTGGCGCTGGCCAAGGGTCTGATCGCGCACGGCGTCCGGTTCGGCGACCGGGTCGCCCTGATGTCCCGCACCCGCTACGAGTGGACGCTCTTCGACTTCGCCCTCTGGACCGTGGGCGCGCAGTCCGTGCCCGTCTACCCGACGTCGTCGGCCGAGCAGGTCCTGTGGATGCTGCACGACGCCGAGGTCGCGGCCGTCATGGTCGAGCACGAGGACCATGCGATGACGATCGGCTCGGTGATCGACCGGCTGCCGCGTCTGAAGCGGCTCTGGCAGCTGGACGCCGACGCGGTGACCGAGCTCGTCGACGCCGGGGTCCAGATCGACGACGAGGTGGTGCACCGGCACCGTCGCGCCGTGACACCCGACTCGGTGGCGACCCTGATCTACACCTCCGGCACGACGGGACGCCCCAAGGGCTGCGTGATCACCCACGCCAACTTCATGTTCGAGTCCGACACCATGGCCGCCCGCTGGGCGCCGGTCTTCCGCTCCAGGCCCGGCGACGAGTCCGCGACGCTGCTCTTCCTGCCGCTCGCCCACGTCTTCGGCCGCATGGTGGAGATCGCGGCGCTGCGGGGCCGGGTGAAGCTGGGCCACCAGCCGGAGCTGTCGGCGAAGGCGCTGATGCCGGACCTCGTGTCGTTCCGGCCGAGCTTCATCCTCGCGGTGCCGCACATCTTCGAGAAGGTCTTCGGCGGAGCGCGGCGCAAGGCGGAGACGGAAGGCCGCCTCGGACCGTTCGACAAGGCCGTCGAGGTCGCGGTGCAGTACGCGGAGGCGATGGAGGAACGGGCCTTCGGCACGGGTCCCGGGCCCTCCGCCGGGCTGCGGATGCGGCACCAGTTCTTCGACAAGGTCGTCTTTCGCAAGGTCCGCGAGGCCATGGGCGGCCGGATGCGGCACGCGATGTCGGGCGGTTCCGGCATGGACCGGCGGCTGGGCCTGTTCTTCGAGGGTGCGGGCGTCACGATCTACGAGGGGTACGGACTCACCGAGACGACCGCCGCCGCCACGGCCAATCCGCCCGAGCGCACCCGCTACGGCACCGTCGGCCTGCCGATCCCCGGGACCAGCGTGCACATCGCCCGGGACGGCGAGGTGTGGGTGCACGGCGCCAACGTGTTCTCCGGATACCTGGGCGACCCCAAGGCCACCGACGCCGTGCTGCACGACGGCTGGCTGGCCACCGGCGACCTGGGGGCGCTCGACGAGGACGGCTATCTGACCATCACCGGACGCAAGAAGGAGATCCTGGTGACGTCCGGCGGCAAGAGCGTGTCACCGGCCGGCCTGGAGGAGCGGGTGCGCGCGCACCCGCTGGTGGCGCAGTGCATCGCCGTCGGCAACGACCGGCCCTACATCGCCGCGCTGGTGACCGTGGACCAGGAGTCGGTGGACCACTGGCTCGGCATGCAGGGCCGGACGCCGAAGCCCGTCGCGGACCTGGTGCGCGACCCCGACCTGGAGATGGAGGTCCGGCGGGCGGTGGTGGCGGCGAACACCGCGGTGTCGCAGGCGGAGTCCATCCGTACGTTCCGGATCCTGGCGCATCCGTTCACCGAGGAGCACGGTCTGCTGACGCCGTCGCTCAAGCTGAAGCGGAAGGCGATCGAGACGGCGTACGCGGTCGAGATCGACGCCCTCTACCGCTGAGCCGGCCCCGCCCACCGCTCGGCCGGGATACGCTTCCTGACGGAACGTCACGCGTCCTCTCCGTTCCGCCTCGTTCTTCCGTCCGCCGGTTCGTCGCAGGTGGGGATGCGCAGGCCGCGTTGATCGTTCCTCCGGGAGAACCGACCGACGACGTAAGGATCGACTGCTCGTGAGCCAGGTCCCTTCCCTCACCCTGAACAACGGCCTCGCAATGCCGCAGCTCGGCTTCGGTGTCTGGCAGGTGCCGGACCGCGAGGCCACGAAGGCCGTGGCCACGGCCATCGAGGCCGGATACCGGAGCATCGACACCGCCGCGGTCTACGGCAACGAGTCGGGCACCGGAAAGGGCATCGCGGCCTCCGGTGTGGCGCGCGACGAGCTGTTCGTCACCACCAAGGTGTGGAACAGCGACCAGGGCTACGACTCGACGCTGCGTGCCTTCGACACCTCGCTGGACCGGCTCGGCCTGGACCACGTCGACCTCTACCTGATCCACTGGCCGGTGCCGGCCAAGGACGCCTACGTCGACACGTACAAGGCCCTGGAGAAGATCCACGCCGACGGCCGTGCGAAGTCCATCGGTGTGTCGAACTTCTTCCCGGCGCATCTGGAGCGCCTGATGGGCGAGACCTCCGTCGTGCCCGCCGTCAACCAGATCGAGCTCCACCCGCAGTTCCAGCAGGCCGAGGCCCGCGCCTTCCACGCCCGGCACGGCATCGTCACCGAGGCCTGGTCGCCGCTGGGACAGGGCAAGGGCCTGACGGTCCCGACCGTCGTCGCGATCGCCCGGAAGCACGGCAGGACCCCCGCCCAGGTGGTGCTCCGCTGGCACCTGCAGACGGGCCACGTCGCGATCCCGAAGTCCGTGACCCCGTCGCGGATCGTGGAGAACCTCGGCGTGTTCGGCTTCGAGCTGGACGCCGACGACCTGGCCGCGTTCGCCGCACTCGACGAGGGCAGGCGCATCGGCGCCGACCCGGGCGCCTTCAACCTCGGTGCCTGAGGCTCCCGCCGCTTCGGCCGAGGACGACGGCGACGTCCGGCAGCGGGAGGACGCCGCGTGGTGGCGGCCGGTGCGGGTGGCTGATTCCTGACGCTGTCAGTCGGTGGTACGGGGCGCCCGCCGGGCGAGATGCACGGTGCGCGCGGACAGGGTGAAGACGTCCGGGCGCAGCCGGAGCCCGGCGGGGTCGGCGGGATCGAGCAGCCGGTCGAGCGTGGCGGTGTCCTCGGCCGTCAGGCGGTCCGCGAACGCCTCGCGCCTGCGGGCGAAGTCCGTGACGGCACGGTCGAGCGCGGCGGCGGGCAGCGGGGCCGGAAGATCGAGCAGGAAGCTGCGGGTGCCCTGGGGCTCCAGGCCCACGGCCGCGAACAGGGCGCTCCAGTCCTCGGTCTCCCGGGTGGTCTCCGGCAGTGCGGCGCGCATGTCCTCGAACCGGTCCGCGGAGACGACGTCGAGCCTGGCCTCCAGTCCGGGCCTGCCGAAGCCGATGTCACGCGGGAGGTACCGGGTGGCCAGCCCGCCCTCGACCAGGGCGACGGTGCCGCCGGGCCTGAGCAGCCTGGCGAAGCCGGCCAGAGCGCCTCGCTGGTCGCCGACGTGGTGCAGCATGTTGCCCGCCCAGATCAGATCGGCCTCGCCCAACGTCCCCAGGTCCTGCGGGAGTTCCGCATGCAGGGTGCGTACGCGCTCCCCCGCCCCGTGCCGCTCCGCGCGGGCCCTGGTGCGCTCCAGGAGGGCGGGGGTGCCGTCCACGGCGAGGATCTCGGCCTCGGGGAACACGTCGGCCAGCAGGCAGCTGACCACACCGGGGCCGCAGCCGATGTCGAGGACCCGGCGCACCCGCGGTGCGGTGGGCAGGCCCGCGATCCAGCGGGCGGCCTCCTCGTACTGCGGGCTGCCGAGCTCGGCCTCCTGCTCCAGCACCGGTGCCACGACGTCCCAGTCGAAGTCGTCGGAGTGGTGCTCATGGGTGTGGGCGTGGCCCTCGGCGCGCGCGTGCGCGGTGTGCTTGCTCATGGGGCTCAGCTTCCACGGGAATGCCTCTCCAGGCGATTCTCCTTGCCGGTTCAGCAAACGGGTTTCCCGTTACGGTATTCCTGTGGGCTGAGGCCCCGTACCCGTTTGAAGGCGGCGCTGAAGGCGAAAGAGCCGCTGTAGCCCACCTTGCGTGCGACGGTCTCCACCGTCACGTCCGTCTCCCGCAGCAGGTCCGCGGCCAGGGCGAGGCGCCAGCCGGTGAGGTAGGCCATCGGCGGCTCCCCGACCAGTTCGGTGAACTGCCGCGCGAGCCCGGCCCGGGAGACTCCGGTCCTGGCGGCCAGCGACGCGACCGTCCAGGGGTGGGCCGGCGCGTCCTGCAGGAGTCTCAGCGCCCGGCCGACGACCGGGTCGCCCAGGGCCAGGTACCATCCCGGTGCCTCGGCCCCGGGCCGGGCGAACCAGGTGCGGAGCACCGCGATCAGCAGCAGGTCCAGCAGGCGGTCCAGGACGACGCCCTGGGCCGGTTCGTCCTGGGAGATCTCGGCCTCGAACAGCTTCAGCAGCGGGCCGCTGCGGGCGTCCGGGGGGAGCCGGAGGAGCGGCGGCAGCGCGTCGAGCAGACGCCGGCTGATCTCCCCGTCGAGCGCGTACGTGCCCACCAGCAGGGAGGCCGCGCCGTCGGGCGCGTTGCCCCAGGTGCGTACCCCCAGCCGCATCGACTCGGCGAGCGGCTCCCCGTGGAGCGTGCTGCAGACACCGCCGGGTCCGACGCGGGCATGCGGGACGGAGCCGGGCCGGTCTGCCACGGTGTACGGCTCCGGGCCGCGCATGACGGCGATGTCCCCCGGGCCCAGCAGGACGGGTTCGGCCCCGCCCGGCGGAAGGATCCACGCCTCGCCCCGGGTCACGGACATCAGGCAGAGCGGCGCGCGGTCCTCGACCCTGACCGCCCAGGGCGGATCCATCACCATCCGGAGCAGAAAGGCGCCCCGGGCCCTCGGTCCGTCCAGCAGCCCGGCAAGTGCGTCCATGCCGGCCAGCCTAGGACCCCCGGGACCTGCGTGGACGCACGCGTATGGAGTTGAGCCCCTGGAGGATGTTCCGTGCCGGGCATCCCGGCGAGCCTTGGACCATGACGACGAACAGGGAACTTCAGAAGCAGGACACCGTGCTGGTGACGAGCGGCACGGGCAAGACGGGCCGCCGGGTGGTGGAGCGGCTCACCGCCCTCGGCGTCCCGGTCCGGTCGGGTTCGCGTGGCGGCGGCGTGCCCTTCGACTGGGAGGACGAGTCCGGCTGGGAGCCCGCCCTGCGGGGCGTGGACGCGGCGTACGTCGCGTACTACCCGGATCTGGCGGCCCCCGGCGCACCGGAGGCGATGGCCGCCTTCGGACGGATCGCGGCCGGCAGCGGCGTACGCCGGGTGGTGCTGCTCTCCGGTCGCGGTGAGCCGCAGGCCGTGGTCGCGGAGGAGGCGCTGCGGGAGGCGGCGACGGGCGTCGAACTCACCGTTCTGCGCTCGGCGTTCTTCGCGCAGAACTTCAGCGAGGGCGCGCTGCTGGACGGCGTGCTCGGGGGCGAGCTGGTCTTCCCGGCGGGCTCCGCGGCCGAGCCGTTCGTGGACGCGGACGATCTGGCCGATGTGGCCGTGGCCGCGCTCACCGGGGGCGGTCCGGCGGGAGCGGTCCACGAGCTGACGGGACCGCGGCTGCTGACCTTCGACGAGGTGGCCGCGGAGCTCACCGCGGTGACGGGGCGCCCGGTGCGGTACGTGCCGGTTTCCGGTCCGGCGTACGCGGCGGTACTGGAGGACTGTGGCCTGCCCGCGGCCGAGGCGGGTTTCCTGGCGGACCTGTTCACGATGCTGCTGGACGGTCACAACGCGACGACGACGCACGGGGTGGAGCGGGCCCTGGGCAGGGAGGCGAAGGACTTCACCGCGTACGCGCGCGATGCCGCCGAGGACGGCGCCTGGCACCGGTGAGTGTGCTCAGCCGGCTCACCGCCTCACGGCGCCGCGCCCCGGCGCCGTGAGGCGTCACTCCGCGCCGTGGCCCGCCGCAACCGCTTCCACCCGCCCGGCGAGTGTCAGGTCCTTCCGCGTGACCGCGCCGCCCGCGTCATGGGAGTTCACGGCGAGGCGGACGGTGTTGTAGCCGAGCGTCAGATCCGCGTGGTGGTTGAGCTCCTCCTGGATCTGCGCAACGTGGACGGTCAGCCCGGTGGCGGCGAAGTGGGAGGGCAGCCGGTAGGTACGGGTGATCCTGTTCTCCTCCAGCCGCCAGCCGGGCAGGTCGCGCAGCCCGGCCTCGATGTCGTGCGCGGACAGTGGTTCAGCGGGCATGCGAGGCTCCTGCCGGGATCGACGTGATCAGCACTGCCGGTGACGTTACGGTCTGGGTATGACAACTGTCGCGCTTGACACGGGGGTAGGGCCACTGCTGCGCGGCTGGCGGGAACAGCGGCGGATCAGCCAGCTGGAGCTGGCGCTGCGCGCGGATTCCTCGGCCCGGCACATCTCGTTCGTCGAGACGGGCCGCGCGCGTCCCAGCGAGCAGATGATCCTGCGGCTGGCCGATCACCTCGACATTCCGGTCCGGGAGCGCAACGCACTGCTGGTGGTGGCCGGTTACGCGCCCCGCTTCGCGGAGACGTCCCTCGACGACCCGTCGATGGGCGCACTGCGCGAGGCCGTGGAACGGCTGCTGGCCGGCTACGAACCGTATCCGGCCCTCGTCGTCGATGCCACGTACACGGTGGTGGCCGCCAACCGGGGGATCCAGGTCCTGCTGGAGGGGGTGCCCGAGCATCTGCTGACCCCGGCGCCGAATGCCATGCGACTCACCCTGCACCCGGAGGGTCTGGCCCCGCGCATCCTGAACCTGCCGGAGTGGCGAGCCGATCTGCTGGCCCAGATGGAACGTCAGATCGCCCTGGTCCGCTCCGCCGAGCTGCGCTCCCTGTACGAGGAGGTCGCCGCCTACCCCGTACCCGAGCCGCCGCGGTGCGCCCCGGCCGCGGTGGGCGGGGGCGTTCCCTCGCTCGCGCTGCCGCTGCGGATCCTGCACGAAGGGCAGGTGCTCTCGTTCATCGCGTCCATCGCGACGTTCAACACCCCGATGGACATCACCGTGGCCGAGCTCGCCATCGAGACGTTCCTGCCGGCCGACCGGTCCACCGCCGACCGTCTGCACGCGCTCCTGCGGTGACGGGCGGCGGGCGGGTCCGGGGCAGCGGCGCGGACCGGGTGCACGGCCGGTCCGCCGGTCCGCGCCCCGGTCGTGGAGGAGACGAGGGCGAGCCGCGAGTAGCCCGCCTCCCCGGCGGGGAGGCGGGCCCGTGAAGAGGACGTGCCGGGCCCGCGGGGCCCCTGGTCCGGCCTGAGCGGGACGCGGGACCCCTGCCGGGCCCGGACGGGAGCCATGGCCGGTGCCGTGGCAGGCAACGTTTGCCCGTCAAGGAGCGGCGTCGGGTGCGTGGCTCTCGGCGTGCCGGCCGGAAGTCCTCGTACGGGACGTACTCGGGTCGGCCGGTGCGGCGAGGCGTGCCACGCGTCGCGACGGGGCGAACGTCGCCTGTTGCGGCACTAGACCCGCGCCCCGTTGTCGAGCGGATCCCGCCGCGCACGCGGGGTCCCCGACCTCCGGCCGGGCGCACGCTTGCGGGCCGGCGGCGGGGCCTTGCCGCTCCTCTCCAGGAGGAGCGCCCCGGGTACCGCGGTCATCACCGAGGAGTACGTGCCCACGCAGATGCCGATGAGGAGGGCGAGCGCGAAGTCCGCGAGCGAGTCACCGCCCAGCACGGCGAGGGCGACCAGGATGAACAGGGCGCCCATCCCGGTGTTGACGGTCCGTGGGACGGTCTGCAGGACAGCGCGGTTGGCCACGTCGGCGACCGGTGTGCGGGGGCGCTTGGCCCACAGCTCCCTCACCCGGTCGAAGACCACCACCGAGTCGTTGACGGAATAGCCGATGACGGTGAGCAGCGCGGCCAGGAAGATCCCGTCGACGGTACGGCCGAGCCAGGCGAAGGCGCCGACCAGGACGATGACGTCGTGCACGAGCGCCGCGACCGAGGCCACGGCGAACGTCCAGCGGAACCGGACCGCGAGATAGGCGAGCTGCACGAACACGGCGACACCCAGGGCGATCAGCGCGTTGCGCCGCAGCTCGTCCCCGAGGCTGGGGCCGATCAGCTCGTCCCGCACCTTGGTGGTCTCACCCCCTTCCTCGGCCAGCGCGGTCCGCAGGGCGTGTTCGCCGTCGTTGTCCAGCTTTCCCGTACGCACGGAGAGGTCGCCGTCGCCCGCGGTGGTGACCTCGGCGTCGTCGAACCCGGCGGCGGCGATGGTGGTGCGGGCGGTCTCCACGTCGACGGGGCGGCTGGTGGCGTACTCGACGAGCCGGCCACCGGTGAACTCGACACCGAGGTTCACACCGCGCACGAGGATGCCGAGCACGGCGACGGCGACGAGTGCGGTGGAGACGAACAGCCAGCGGCGCGGCGACCGGAACAGCTGCGGGTCGCGCTCGTTCAGCCAGGTGCGGACGCGGCCCGGCCGAGCGATGCCGTTGACGCCCCGGTAGTCGTTGACGAACCGGGAGCCCGCCGCGATCTCGGTGAGCGCACGGGCGA
Organism: Streptomyces sp. NPDC025273; assembly: GCF_040638585.1. Lineage (NCBI taxonomy): Bacteria > Bacillati > Actinomycetota > Actinomycetes > Kitasatosporales > Streptomycetaceae > Streptomyces > Streptomyces sp. NPDC025273. The sequence continues at coordinate 346,255 of NZ_JBEZYP010000004.1, read as the reverse complement.
TGACGAGCGCGGAGAACATCGAGGCGAAGACGCCGATGGCGAGCGTGACACCGAAGCCCTTGACCGGTCCCGAGCCGAGGAGGAAGAGCAGCCCCGCCGCGATGAGCGTCGTCACGTTGGAGTCGGCGACGGCGCTCCAGGCGTTGCGGAAACCGGCGGACAGCGCGGAGCGCAGCGAGCGGTCGGGCCGCTCCGCGCACTCCTCACGGGCCCGCTCGAAGACAAGGACGTTCGCGTCGACCGCCATCCCGACGGCGAGGACGAACCCGGCGAGCCCCGGCAGGGTCAGGGTGACGCCGAGGACGACGAGGGCGGCGTACGAGATCAGGCCGTAGGCGGCCAGGGCGAGCGCGGCGAGCGCGCCGAACAGCCGGTACATGAAGGTGATGAACAGTGCCGTGGCCGCGGCTCCGATGAGGGCGGCCTGGGCGCTGGCGTCGATGGCGGCCGCCCCGAGCGTCGGGCCCACGGTCCGCTGCTCGACGATCTCCACGGGCACGGGGAGTGCCCCGCCCTTGATCAGCAGCGCGAGGTCGCGTGCCTCGTCGGCGCTGAACGAACCGGTGATCTGGGTGGACCCGGAGGGCAGGCCGACCTTGCAGCCGACCGACGGGTCGACCTGCGGCGAGGAGATGACCTTGCCGTCGAGGACGATCGCCACGCGACGGCGTTCGTCCTGGACGGGGTTGCACGCGGCCTCCCCGGTCAGATCGGTCCACTTCCTGCCCGCGTCCTTGTGGAAGTCGAGCGAGACGCTCCAGCCCGTGCCCTGCTGGGCGTCGAAGCTCGCGGCGGCGTCCTTGACGCCTGCGCCGGAGAGCTGTGCGGGGCCGAGGTCGAGGAGTCCGCCCTGCTCGTCTGGGAGCGTCGGCCCGTCCTTCGTCGCGTCGGTCTTCTCCTCCCGCTTCTGCTCGGTCCCGGGGCCCTGGACGGCGTGGAAGCTCAGCTGGGCGGTCTTGCCGATGACCTCCGCGGCCTGGCGCGGGTCCTGCACGTCGGGCAGTTCGACGATGATCCGGTCCTCGCCGGAGCGGGTCAGTGTCGGTTCGGAGACTCCGAGGGAGTCGATGCGCTGGCGGAGCACCTCCAGGGTGCGGTCGGTGCTCTCCCGGTCCGCCTTCGCGGTGTCCGAGTCCTTGGCCTGCAGCACCATCCGGGTGCCGCCCTGAAGGTCGAGGCCGAGTCTGGGTGACATGGTCAGCGTGATGAACACGGAGACGAGCAGAACGGCGGCAGCCAGAACTGCCCGCACCGTGGTGGCGCGAGTCATGGGAATCCTCCGAGGGGGCGCCGTCCGCCCCTCCTCTCAGAGGGGACCGGACGACGGGTCTGTGGAACGGGACCGGTGCGGGGCCGGCTGTCCGGCCGTCACCCGGGGAGGACCGCGCACACCGGGCAGCTCGGCACGGATCCGCCCGGGTACGTAGAGGGACGCCCCGGACGTCCCCTGTGCGACGGCCCGGGGGACGGGCAGGCCCGGCGGGCACGGCGGCAGGGCGCCGTGCCCGGGCGGGGGGAGGTGAGGCGGGGCGAGCGGGCGGTCGGCGCCGGCCCGGGGCGTGGGAACGGGAGCGGCTTCCGCCCGCCACCCCGGGGCGGTCGCCACGGCGGAGGGGGTCCCGGCGGCTGACCCGCCTGAGGTCCCTGCCGCACGGACGGGGCGGTGGTCACGGGCATGCCCGGCGCGCAGGGTGCGGTCGGTGTGCGGGGTGGGTGCGGTCGGGGCCGGAGCATGCGCGCCGGGCGCGTTCCCGGTGACGGGCGGCGCTCCGGTGAGGGACCGCAGAGGCACTGCCGCCCCGGCGGCCGTGGACGCGCCGCCGACCAGGGTGAGGACGGTGAGGAGGAGCGCGGCCAGGGCGTGCCGCAGCTGGTGCGCCGGTGCGTCCGGCCGCCCCCGCGGGGGCGCGTTCCCCCGGGGCGCTCCCGGGAGGGGGCTCACCTCAGCCGGCCCGGACGGATGGAACCCGTGCCCGTACCGGCACGGCGCAGGACGGAGTTCAGGATCATTCCGGCGCCCCGGACGACCGCGGTCGAGGGATCGTCGGCCGGCCGGACCGGTGTCCCCAGGCGCAGCGCGATCCGGTGCGTGACGTCGGGGTGCAGCGCGCCGCCCCCGGTGAGCACCGGACCCTTGCGCAGTGCGCCGCGCACCGCTCCGTGCTTGTCCTGCCGCCACATGGCCGTGATCATATCCATTACGTTCCGGGCGAGTTCGGCAGGCAGCTCTCCGGGGTCCAGGTCACTGAGGCCCGTCTCGGCCTGGCGGGCGTCGGCGACCGCGCTGTCGACCAGCAGGGTGACCTCCGTCAGCTCGGCACCCATGTCGACGACCAGCAGCGGACCGCCGTCCCGCGGACCGGCGTACGCCGCGGCGGCCCTGGCGCTGCTGAGGACCATGGCACCGGACGGTCCGAGCGCCGCGAGGAGCTCCCCCGCCAGGTTCCGGTGCTCGGGACCGGCGAGGACCGGATGGCTGAGGACGATCACGCTGCCGTGGCGTTCCGGGCCGAGCACCGTGTCCGCGAGGTGCCCGAGCATCCGGCCGCAGGATTCCGCGTCGACGATGCGCCCCCGCCGCACGGGGCGGCCGAAGGCGTCGTCCCACGCGGACTCGACGAGCCCGCGCCCGGGGACCCAGGCGCGGGTTCCGGAGCTGCCCAGGTCGACGGCCATCCCCCGGGTGGCGCCGTGGTGGTGCGCCTGGCCGGCGCGTCCGCCGCTCCTCGGGGGGACCGGCCGGCTGTGCCGACGTCCGTCGCGCAGAGAACGCATCGCCCCTCACCCCGGCCTGCCGCTGCGGCCGTTCACCACTCACTGACCCGCAGATAGCGAGGCATGACCGAACCCTCACTATGCAATATCGGGATGAGGAACGCCACTACCCCGGCAATTCCAAGGCTTGCGCCCGGATGGACGCTGTTCACACCTCCGGGGCCAGAAAGGCTGAGATCAGCTCCGCGAATTCGTCCGGAGCGGCGATCCTGACGCCGAGGTCCTCGGCCTTGGTCCGCTTCGACCCGGCCTTCTCCCCGGCGACCAGCAGACTCGTGCGCTTGGAGACACTGGAGGAGGACTTCCCCCCGGCCCGCTCGATCAGCTCGTTCATCTGGTTGCGCGAGAGCTTCTCCAGGACACCGGTCATGGCACCCGTGACCACGACGGTCATGCCTCCGAGGGGCAGATCGGCGGACGGCCCGCCGGCCTCTGCGTCGCCTTCCCGCGCCGCCCCGGGCTCCGGCGGCGGGGTCGCGCCCGGCTCCGTCATGTTGACCCCGGCCGCCACCAGCTTCGCGATCAGCGGGGCCAGCTCCACCAGCTCCGTGACGACGCCCGCGGCCTTCTCCTTGCCGATGCCGTCGACCTGCTGCAGCGTGTCCACGTCAGCGGCGACGATCCGGTCCATCGTCGCGAAGTAGCGGGCTATCCGGCGGGACATGGAGCGTCCCGTGCCCCGTACGCCCAGGGCGCAGAAGACGCGGGACAGCGGGCGGGCGCGCGCCGTGTCGATGGCGGCCAGCAGATTGTCGGTGGAGGTCTCCCCCATCCGCTCCAGGGTGAGCAGCTGCGCCCGGTCCAGGGTGAAGAGATCGGCGAAGTCGGCGACGAGTCCCGCGTCGACGAGCTGGACGACCCGGGTGGCTCCGAGGCCCTCGATGTCCAGCTGGTCCCGCCCCGCCGCGTAGGAGATGGAGGCGACCAGGCGGCAGTCGCGGCCGCGCGTGCAGCGCCAGCGCTGCTCGCTCGTGTCGATCTCCGAGCCGCACTGCGGGCAGGCCTCGGGGAATTCGATCGGCTTCTCGTCGCCGGTCCGCAGATGGGCGACGGGGGCCTCGATACGGGGGATGATGTCGCCCGCCTTGTAGACCATCACCTGGTCGCCCAGGCGCAGGTCGCGGCGGGTGATGTCGGCAGGGTTGTGCAGGGTGGCGTAGCTGACCGTCGAACCGTCGATCTCGACGGGCTCCAGGACGGCGCGCGGGGCGATGATCCCGGTCCTGCCGACATTCCACTCGACCTCCAGGAGCCGGGTGATCTTCTCCACGGCCGGCAGCTTGTACGCGATGGCCCAGCGCGGCGCTCGCGTCCCGGAGCCCGCGTCCCGCTGGTCGGCGGCGAGGTCCGCCTTGATCACGATGCCGTCGATCCCGAACGGCAGCGAGGCGCGCAGCGAGGCGATGTGCTCCACCCCGGCCTGCACGTCCTCGACCGTGCCGACGGTGCGCGGCGCGACCGCCGTGTCCGCCGCGGTGTGCACGCCGAGCCCGGCTACGTACGCCAGGACCTCGCTGTGCGGCAGCTCGGCCAGGGCGCCGGTCAGCTCGCCGGAATCGGGCAGCGCGAGCGCACCGTAGGCGAAGAAGGTCATCTCGACGCGGTAGGGCCGGTCCTTGGCCCGGAGGGTGCCCGCCGCCCCGTTGCGCGGATTGGCGAAGGGGGCGCCGCCGTGTTCCGTGCGCACCGTGTTGGCGTGCTCGAACTGCTCGTCGGTCATGAGGATCTCGCCGCGCACCTCGAGGGTGACGGGTGCGCCCAGCCGCTCGGGCAGACCGAGCACCGTCCCGATCGCGTGCGAGACGTCCTCGCCCGCAGTCCCGTCGCCCCGGGTGATCAGCCGGTCGAGGCGGCCTTCCCGATAGCGGGCGGCGACGGCGAGACCGTCCAGCTTGGGCTCCACGCTCCACGCGGCGACGGGTCTTCCGATGCGCCGCTCCACGGACGCGGTCCAGGTGACGAACTGCTCGGCGGAGAAGACGTTGTCCAGCGAGAGCATCGGCACCGTGTGCGGCACGTCCCCCACAGCCGCCCCGCCCGCGACCTTCCCCGTCGGTGAGGCGTCCAGCACCTCCTGCGGATGCTCCTCCTCGTAGGCGGCGATCCCGCGCACCAGCCGGTCGTACGCGTCGTCGTCGAGCGTGCTCTCGCCCGTGGCGTAGTACGCGGCGGCGGCCTGCGCCGCCTCTTCCACCGCGGCGGCGTACGAGGCGGCATCGGCGAGCACAACAGCTGAAGTCGTCGTCATGACCACCATCCTGCCGCCCACCACTGACAACGCCCCCAGCCCCCTCCATCCCCTCGGCCGACGGCGGACTCCCCGTCCTGACCGGGCTACCGGTCGCGTGCCGGGAACCCTTCGCACGGCTGTCGGACCACCCCGGCGGACGGGCTCCGCTCGGCGGCCCCGCGGCTCGCGCCCCTTCAGCCGCGTGGCCCCGGCACGGCGTCCCCGCCGCCCGGTACGGCGTCACCCGTGCCCAGGACGGGCCCGTCCGCCCGTACCGCACCGGTGAAGCCCTCCGGTCGCAGCGGCACCTGGGGCCCGGAGAGTTCCCGCAGCCAGCGGGCCAGTATCCGGTGGACGCCCTCCGCACCCACGAGGGCGTGCGCCGCCGTCCCGCCCTCCGCCGCCACCGCGTCCCTCGGGTCCGTCAGGGTGCGCGGCCACAGCAGGAACGGCCGGGACTGCTCGCCGCCGAGTCCGCCGTGCGAGCCGATCTGCTCCTCGAACGCGTGGACGCGACCGGTTCCGGGGTCGTACATCGAGTTGACCATGACGTCGGCGACGTGCGGGAAGGTGTCGGTGCGCCGCACCGCCTCCGCCGCGCCCTCGCCGAAGACGGCGAGCGGCCCTTCCCCGTCCGTCAGCTCCGCCACCGGAACCTCCGCCCCGCCGCGCCCCAGCACCACCGAACCGTGCTCCTCGCTGCGCACGAGCAGGAAGCCGATCCCCGGATGGTCGGCGAGCGTGCCGAGCAGGGCGGGGTGACGGCGGTCGAGCTGTTCGCGCGAGGCACGTCCCGCTATGTCGGGGAAGGACAGCAGCCCGAGATTGCCGGAGGCCAGCACGACCGGGTCGGAGGGCCGGGCGGAGCGCTCCGTCTCCTGCTCGCCGACGGGCCGGTGCAGCGCGATCCGCACGGCGTCGCGCGCCTCCGATGCGCTGCGGGTGCGATGCGCCCTCCGGGGTACGGGCAGCCCGCAGCCCGCCCGTACGAGGTCCTTGAGCGTGAGGCCGTACCTCCCCGCGAACGTCTCTCCCGGACTCTGGCCGTGGTCGGACAGCAGCACGATCCGGTAGGTGCGCGGGGCCTGCGCCGCGACCTTCGCGATGAGGCCGAGCGAGCGGTCGAGCCGGGTGAGGACCTTGGCCGCGTCCTTGCTGTGCGGCCCGGAGTGGTGCGCGACCTCGTCGTACGCCACGAGGTCGGCGTAGACGGCGGTCCGCCCGGCGAACATGTCGCCGATGACCGCCGCGACGACCACATCGCGCTCTACGACGGTCGCGAACGCCCGGATGAAGGGGTACAGCCCGCCGCGCTTGACCCGGGGCGACTCCTTCCGCATCCGGGCCAGGGTGGACTGGCCCATCTCGCGGCCCACCTCGGCGACGAAGGACAGGGCGGTGCGGACGGCGTTGGCCGGGTCGGAGAAGTAGGCGAAGTACCCGGCGCGCGACCGTCGCCCCTTGCCGCGCCGCGCGGCCATCGACAGGACGAGCGCGAGCTGGTCGGCGCCACCGCTGAAGAGGTTGCCCCGGCTCGCCCCGTCGACGGTGAGCAGGCCGCCGTCACGGGTGCGGGCGATGGCCCTGCGCTGCAGTTCCAGTGCGCTGGCCGGGCGGCTGGAGACCATGACGGTGCCGGTCTCCTTCTCGTACCAGCGGAACGCGGGCACGTCGAAGTTGCTGCCGTGCAGGATGCCGAGCTGGCTGGCACCGGTCTGGCTGGACCAGTCGGTGCTCCAGGGGGTGAGCCGGTGGCCGGCCTCGTCGGCGAGCAGGCCGGCCACGGTCGGCATGACGCCGTCGGCCGCCGCCTGCCGGAGCACGTCGTGACCCACCCCGTCGAGCTGCACGAACACGATGCCCGGCGGGCCGCCGCGGCCGCGGTCCGGGCCGCCGGGTGTGCCGCTGCGGCGGCGCCGCCGGTCGGCGAGGCGGGAGAGCCTGCGCCGGTAGGCGTCGTCGTCGCGGACGGCGAGGGCGGTGGAGGTGGCGGAGGCCACGGCGGACATGACGGCGGCGACCACGACGGCGGTCCGCGGGTCGGCCGCCCCGCGTCCGTCCGGGATGAGCCGCAGCGCGATCAGCAGCAGCGAGCCGTTGAGGAAGAAGACCAGCGCGCCCAGCACCAGCGCGGGCACGACGAGCAGCGCCCGTACGAGGACGGGCCACACCAGTGCCGAGAGCAGACCGAAGGCCCCCGCGCCCCAGGCCGCGGTGAACGCGGTCCGGGTGACGGTGTCACCGTCGTCGGACTGGAGCTGGAAGTCGGGCAGGATCCCGGCGAGCGCCAGCATGGTGAGGGTGGAGACCGCCCACACCGCGACCACGCGCATCAGGGCGCGTCCTGCCGTACGCCATCGCCCGTCGCCCACGCCGTCCCACCTCGCGTCCGGCCCGGTGTCCTCGTGGGCCCGCGTCCAGCCTTTCACAGCCGGTCCGCGCCCCTGCCGGAGGTCAGCAGCCGTCGTACCCGGCGGTAGGCATGGAGAGCCTGCGGTGCACGCTCGCCTTGGTGCGCGCGGTGTACACGGGCTCCTCCAGACCGGCGAGCTCCAGCCGTACGCCGCGCCGCTCGCACTCCGCGGCGAAGTCCGGCACCGAGACGACGGCGCGGGCGAGCACCCGGTCGTTGGGCGCCACGAACAGCTCGACCTGCCCGCACTCCACGTCGGACCACAGGGCGCGGTGGTCGGGACGCAGCCCGTAGACGCGCAGCTGCCGCGTGACGACGTACCCCTGGTCGGCGGCCCAGCGGGCGCACATGGCGTGCTGACTGCGGGTGTCGACGAGGAACGGGTCACCGTCGAGCTCTTCCAGCGGTGTGAGACTGGCGATGGCCGCCACCCGTACGTCGCCGATGACGTCCCCCATGAACGGATCCCCCCGCACTCGGATGCTGCGCCCGACCCTACCCCGGCCGTAGCCCTGTGTAGCCGTCCGTACCCGTGCGGAGACCGGCGGACGGGAGCACACCGGCGTGGGAACGGAGCGCGGCGCCTACGCTCGTACGGGTGAGCGCGCACGGGTGCGCCGGCCGACGGAGCGAGGAGGCGGAGCGGTGGAGGTCACCTGGTGGGGTCATGCCACCTGCACGATCGAGGACGCGGGCGTCAGGGTGCTCACCGATCCGCTGTTCGTACGGCGCTTCGCTCATCTGCGGCGTCGCCGGGGCGAGGTGCCGCCGCCGGAGGCCGCGGTCGCGGACGCGGTCCTGATCTCCCATCTGCACTCCGACCATCTGCACCTTCCCTCCCTGGTCCGCCTCTCCCCGGGCACCCTGCTGATCGTGCCGCTGGGCACGGAGGCGGCCGTCCCGGGTCTGCGGAGGCTGCGCCGGGCGCGTGGGCTGCGGATCGCCGAGGTGGCGCCGGGCGACGGGGTCCGCGTGGGTGAGGTGCTGGTCCGGGCGGTTCCGGCACTGCACGACGGCCGCCGGCTGCCGGTCGGCCCGCACCGCGTCCCCGCCCTGGGGTATGTCGTGGAGGGCGCGGCGCGCACCTATTTCGCCGGGGACACCGGGCTGTTCGACGGCATGGCCGATGCGGTGGGGCCGGTGGACGTGGCGCTGCTGCCGGTCGGTGGCTGGGGTCCGCGTCTGGGACACCACCATCTGAACGCGGCACGCGCGGCGCAGGCCCTGGCGATGCTGGGTCCGCGGTCCGCGGTGCCGGTGCACTACGGCACGTACTGGCCGATCGGGATGGACGGGATCAGGCCGCACGAGTTCTACGCGCCGGGCGACGAGTTCGTACGCCAGGCGGCACGGCTGGCACCGGAGGTGTCAGTGCACCGGCTGGGGCACGGCGAGCATGTGCGGCCGGAGGCCCGTAGATGATCCAGGAAGTGGTGCGGCAGCTGCCGGCGGAGTCGACGCAGCAGGTTGTCGGCTATCCGTCGCTGTTCCTGCTGGTGACCCTGGGTTCGCTGGTGCCTGTGGTGCCGACGGGGGCGCTGGTGAGCTCGGCCGCCGTGGTGGCGTTCCATCAGACGTCACCGTTCGCCCTGCTCGTGGTGTTCGCCGTGGCCTCGGCCGCCGCGTTCCTCGGGGACGTATGCCTGTACTGGCTGGGGCAGCGCGGGGTGCGGTCCAGGAACGGCTCGAAGTGGCTGGAGGCGATCAGCGGCCGGGCTGCTCCGGAACGGCTCGCTCAGGCGCAGCGGAAGCTGGACGAGCAGAGCGGGACGGTGCTGGTGCTGTCCCGGCTGGTACCGGCCGGACGGATACCCGTGATGCTGGCCTGTCTGCTGGGCGGGATGCCGCTGCGGCGGTTCGCCCGCGGTGACGTGCCCGCGTGTCTGGCGTGGGCTGCGACGTATCAGCTGATCGGGATCCTGGGCGGTTCGCTGTTCCCCGAGCCGTGGCAGGGGGTGGTCGCGGCGGTCGCCCTGACACTGCTGATCAGCGGGGCGCCGGCCCTGTGGCGGCGTCTCCGGGCGCCTCGGAGCAGCTGACCCGTCCGCCCAGGACACGTGAGCCGCCGACCGGCAGGTCCCAGAGGTCGCCGCGCGGGTATCCGGCCCGCTGCCAGGCGGTACGGAGCCGGGTGAGCGGTTCGAGGACCGGTTCGGCGGAGAGCAGGAACGTCGCCCAGTGCATCGGCGCCATCGCGCGCGCGCCGAGGTCCGCGTACGCCTGCACGGCCTCCTCGGGGTCGGTGTGCACGTCCGAGAGCCACCAGCGCGGCTCGTACGCCCCGATCGGCAGCATGGCCAGGTCGAGCCCCGGGTAGCGGCGTCCGATCTCCTCGAACCAGTGCCCGTACCCGGTGTCCCCGGCGAAGTAGATCCGCGCCGCCCGCGCGCCGAGCACCCAGCCGCCCCACAGGGACCGGCAAGTGTCGAGAAGGGTGCGCTTGGACCAGTGGTGCGAGGGCACGAAGTCGAAGCGGACACCGCCCAGTTCAGCCGATTCCCACCAGTCGAGCTCGGTGACGCAGCTGAACCGGCGGCGCCGGCACCAGCGGCCGAGTCCGGCGGGGACGAACAGCGGGGTGTCCCTCGGCAGTCTGCGGAGTGTAGGGGCGTCCAGATGGTCGTAGTGGTTGTGGCTGATGAGGACCGCGTCGATCTTCGGCAGCTCCTCCCATCGGACGCCGACCGGGGTGATCCGGGCCGGGGTGCCGAGGATGCGACGGGACCAGACCGGGTCGGTGAGGACCGTGAGCCCACCGATGCGCACGATCCAGCTGGCGTGTCCGGCCCAGGTGACGGCCAGGGTGTCCGCGCCCGCGGCGGGCAGCGGCGCGGGTGCGTACGGCAGCCGGAGGAGGCCCCGCAGCCCCTCGGCGTTGGGCCGCAGGGCGCGCTCCCTGGCCAGGCGGGTCATGCCCCTGACACCAGGGAGTGGTGCGGTGAGCCGGTCCGCGAAGCTGCGCGGCCAGACCCGGACCTCACCGAGCGGACGCGCCGCCGCCACGGGGTGGCCCGCGGGCGCGCGGCCGGCGTGCGGTCGCTCGGTCTGTTCCGTCATCGAGAGGCTCCTGTCATCGGAGTTCATCGAGGGCTGCTGCGAACATGCTCAGCGCTTGGGCGACATGGGGCAATTCCAGGGGCTCCACCGCGGTGAGGGACCGCAGCTGCTCCTCCGGGGTCGATCCGAGCAGCGGGCCGGTGCTCAGCCGGACCCTCAGCGCGCCCAGCTCGTCCCCGAAGCGGTGGCCTCCGGGAGCGGGCGCGCCGAGACGTCGTGTCAGGTACTCCTCCAGTTCCATGGAGTCCGTGACCCCCCGGGCGGCCAGCCGGGTGCGGAGCGGGCCGAGGTCGGCGTAGAGATGCCGTCCGGCCTGCGGTGGTCTGGCCAGAGCGCCCACGGTGAGTACGGCGCGGTGGGCGGCGGAGGCGACCTGGGCCTGGAGGCCGGCGGCCTGCCGGATCCTGTCCGTGACGGCCTCCGGTTCGTGCAGCGCGTGGGCGGCGGCCCGGGCTACGGGTTCCGCGACGAAGGCACCGAGGGCGGTGAGGATGTCGAGCACCCTGGCCCGGCGGGCGGCGGCCCGCGCGGTGGCCGGGAACCGTGCGACGGCCACCGGCCAGGCGGACGGGGTCAGCGCTCCGGCCAGGTCGCCGATCACGGTGACGTCGTCCGGGCACATCTCGGCGGGGCTGAGCAGGACCGTGTCGTGGGGGCGGTGCAGGGTGTCGCGCCAGGTCTCGTCGCTGACGATGTGCAGCCCTTCGTCGACCGCCGCCTCACAGGCCTCACGGACCAGCTCCGGCGGGGCGACGGTGGCGGTCGGGTCGTCGGCCACGGAGATCAGCAGCAGCCGGGGCCTGCCGCCCTCGGCACGCACCCTGCGCACGGTCTCCAGCAGGGCGTACGGGTCGGGGATGCCGCCGCACTCGGCGGGGGTCGGCACGAGGTAGGCGGGCCGGCCCAGCAGCCGTGCCTGCGGCATCCAGGTGGCGGGGCAGGGCCGCGGCATGAGCACGTCGCCGCCGTACGCCGCGATCAGGGCCAGCAGCAGGGGCTGGGTGCCCGGGGCCGCGGCGATGTCCTGCGGGCCCCCGTGCAGGCCCCGCCGCCGCCAGTAGGCACAGGCGGCCTCGCGCAGGATCGTTCCGCCACCGGGTGGCTCGGGCAGCGTCCGGGCGGCCGAGGCGGCCAGGACGCCGGCGAGCTCGGGCAGCACGGGAAGACCGGGGTCCGGGGCGGGCGGGCCGTACCGGACCGGGCCGTGGTCCTCCCGGGCGGGGCGGGGCCGCTTACGCTCGCTCCAGTGCATCCCGGGGCCTCCTCCGCTGCGTCACCCTCAGGCCCCTTTATACGGAGGTTCCCCGGGGCCCGCCCCCGCACCGGGTCCGGCAGGGGCGGCCGCCGGACCGGAAGCGGGCGCTCCGGCCGGTGCCGGGGACAGCTCCGCGCTCACCCCGCGAACGGCACGCCCGGCAGCCCTCTCCCCGCGTCCGGCAGGACCAGCAGGGATCCCGACAGCGGGTGCGGCGCGTCCAGCCCCGTGCGGGCGGTGGTGATGTACAGGTCACGCAGGTCCGCCCCGCCGAACGCGCACGCCGTGGGCCGGCCGACCGGCAGGGCCACGACGCGGTCCACCCGGCCGTCCGGGGTGTAGCGGCGCACCGCGGCACCGTCCCAGAAGGCGACCCACACACAGCCGTCGGCGTCCACCGTCAGCCCGTCGGGCCATCCCGAGCCCGGCTCGACGACGGCGAACGGCCGTCGGTTCAGGACGCGCTCACCGTCCACGTCGAAGACGTCGATCCGCAGCGTGGGGGTGTCGACGTAGTACATGAGCCGGCCGTCCGGACTCCATCCGGTGCCGTTGCTGACCGTCACGGCGTCCAGCACGCCCGTCACCGTGCCGTCCGGTCCGACCCGGGACAGGCTGCCGCCGCCCTCGGCCTCGTCGTACCGCATGGTGCCCGCCCACAGGGCCCCGTCCGGCGCCACGGCCGCGTCGTTGCCCCGCCGCCCGGGAACGGGTTCCCGGGCCTGCCACGAGAAGGCGCCGTCGGCGTCGTACAGGCCGATGCCGTCCCGCAGGTTGACCACGAGCCCGCCGCCCGCGCGCGGCTTCGCCGCGCCGACGTGCTGCTCGGTGGCCAGGACCGTGCGGCGGCCGCTGGACGGATCGTAGGTGTGCACCCGGCAGGAGAGGATGTCGACCCAGATCAGCCGTCCGGCCGACGCGTCCCAGGTCGGGCCCTCCCCGAGCTCGGCCTGTTCCCGGACGGCGGCCTGCGGGGCGTACCTCATCCCTGGCTCCGGTGGTGCCCGAGCCGGCCGGACAAGGCGTCCGCACCGCCCGCGGCGAGCCGCGCGAGCTCCGCCTCGCGCTCCTCGCTCCAGCGGATCATCGGCACGGAGATGGAGAGCGCGGCGACGACCCGTCCGGACCGGTCCCGGACCGGTGCGGCCACACAGCTCACGTCGGGGTTCGACTCCCGGTGCTCGACCGCGATCCCCCGCTTGCGCACGACGGCGAGCGCGGCCCGCAGTTCCGCCGCGTCGGTGACGCTGTTGTCGGTCATCGCGACGAGTTCGCGGCCGTCGAGCCGGGCGTCGAGCTCCGCCTCCGGCAGGGCGGCGAGCAGCAGCTTGCCGACGGAGGTGCAGTGGGCGGGCAGTTTGCGGCCGGCGGCGGAGACCATGCGGACCGCGTGCGTGGAGTCCACCTTGGCGATGTAGATGACCTCGGTGTCCTCCAGGATCGCGACATGGACGGTTTCGCCGCAGGTCTCGGCCACCTCGCGGGCCACCTGCTGGCCCTCGGCCGCCAGGTCGAGCTTCTCCGCGTACCGGCTGCCGAGCTGGTAGGTGCGCACGCCGAGCCGGTAGCGGCCCGGCTGCTCGGGGACCGTGACCAGGTAGGAGCGTGCGGCAAGGGTGGTGAGCAGTTCGTGGACGGTGGTCCGTGGCAGTTGGAGCTTGCGGGTGACTTCGGGCGCGGAGAGCGTTCCCTCGCCCTGGAGGAAGAGCTCGAGTACGTCCAGCGCCCTGGTCACCGCGGGGACGAGTCGTCCCATGATCGCCCACCCATTCGTTCGACACTCCGGTCAATGACCGGAATCACGAACGCAGGCTAACGTCAGGGGACTTGTCCGGGCAACGCCGGGGAGGGGGCAGAGAGGCCGGAGCGGGGGGAAATCCACCGGATTCTCCGCGTCTCGGCGGATTTCAGGCAGAGCTCTGTGCGCGCGCCTCCTGGTTCACCGGCCACCGGCAGGGTAGTCGCTGTGCCATGTCGACATCGAGCCCTCTCCCCTCCCCCGACCGCTGGCGGACCTGGTTCCGCCGGCGCGACCTCGCCGCGTTCCAGAGCGTGGCGAGAAGACACTGGCCGGGCGCCGAGCCCGTACTGCCCCGGCTGAGCCGCAGCGCCAACCACGGGCTGCTGTGGTTCGGGGCGGCGGCGGGCATGGCGGCGCTGGGCACCAGTGCCCGCTCACGCCGCGCCGCACTGCGCGGCATCGCCTCCCTCGCCGTCGCCTCCGCCGCGATCAACACCGTGGGCAAGGGCGCGGTCCGCAGGGAGCGTCCGCTCCTGGACATGGTCCCGGTGATGCGTCAGCTCAAGCGGCAGCCGTTCACCACGTCCTTCCCGTCCGGGCACGCGGCGTCCGCCGCCGCGTTCGCGACGGGCGTCGCCATGGAGTCCAAGGGCTGGGGCGCCGCCGTCGCCCCCGTCGCGGCGGCCGTGGCAGCGTCCCGCGTCTACACCGGCGTCCACTATCCGAGCGATGTGCTGGCCGGTGCGGCGCTCGGCATAGGGGCGGCGTTCGCGCTGCGGGGCGTCGTACCCACCCGTGGCCAATTGCCCGCACCGGGCAGACCGCGGACCGGCGCCCCGGCGCTGCCCTCCGGACAGGACCTGGTGGTCATCGTGAACCGGGAGTCCGGTTCCGCGGCCGCGGCGGCCGGCCTGGTGCGCGACGCGCTGCCGCTCGCCGAGGTGCTGGAGTGCGCGCCCGCCGACCTGTCGGGCGCGCTGGACAAGGCGGCGCGACGGGGCAAGGCCCTGGGCGTCTGCGGGGGCGACGGCACGGTCAACATGGCGGCGGCCGTGGCGGCGACCCACAGCCTGCCGCTCGCGGTGTTCCCCGGCGGGACGCTCAACCACTTCGCGTACGACCTCGGCATCGAGACGGTGCACGACACGATCACCGCTCTCGCCGTGGGAGACGCGGTCCGGGTCGACCTGGGCCGTTTCCGGCCCGGACCGCAGGGGCCGGGCGGTGCCCACGGCTACTTCCTCAACGCCTTCAGCCTCGGGGTCTATCCGGAGCTCGTACGGACGCGGGAGCACTGGGCGCCGAGGATCGGCGGCTGGCCCGCGGGAGTGCTGGCGGCCTTCCACGCGCTGCGCGGCGAACGCCCACTCACCGCCGAACTGCAGGGCCGGAAGCGGCCGTTGTGGCTGCTCTTCGTGGGCAACGGACTGTTCCAGCGGGTGGGCCCCGCGCCCGGCCGCCGGCACAACCTGGCCGACGGCCTGCTGGACGTACGGGTGGTGCACGGCGGTCGCACCCCGGGGCTGCGGCTGCTCGCGGCGGCGATCGCCGGACCTCTGAGCCGCTCACCCGTCCATGCGGCGGTCCGGCGCCGCCAGGTCCGGATCTCCGGCCTCACCCCGGGCACTCCGTACGCCTACGACGGTGAAGTGGCTCACTCCGGAAGCGAGTTGATGATCGACAAGCTGCCGGAGGCGCTCACGGTCTACTGCCCGATGCCGGTCTAGTGGTTCCACATAGCAAGACGCGTGTCTCAGGATGCGACATCTCGGCGTACCGTGGCGTCACCGCTCACTGGAGCCCGAGCAGTCCGAAAGTCCGGGGAGGACACACGGCCATGCCGAAAGAGACCGCGACCTACACCCACGGCCACCACGAGTCGGTGCTGCGCTCGCACCGTTGGCGGACCGCCGCCAACTCGGCGGCGTATCTGATCGACCGGCTCGCCCCCGGCCAGCGGGTGCTCGACGTCGGCTGCGGTCCGGGCACCATCACGGCCGACCTCGCGGCGCTGGTCGCACCGGGCCGGGTGACGGCGGTCGACACGAACCAGGGGATCCTCGACCGGGCGGCCGAGACAGCGGCCGGACGCGGCCTGGAGAACGTCGACTTCGCCACCGCCGATGTGCACGCGCTGGACTTCGCCGACGACTCCTTCGACGTGGTCCACGCCCATCAGGTGCTCCAGCACGTGGGGGACCCGGTGCGGGCACTGCTCGAGATGCGGCGGGTGTGCAGGCCGGACGGCGTCGTCGCGGTACGCGACAGCGACTACGCGGCGATGGCCTGGTACCCGGAGGTACCGGGGATGACGGAGTGGCAGGAGCTGTACGGACGGGTGGCCCGCGCCAACGGGGGCGAGCCCGACGCCGGACGCCGACTGCTGTCCTGGGCCAGGCAGGCCGGCTTCGCCGACATCACGCCGACCGCGGGGGCCTGGTGCTTCGCCGGGGAGAACCGCGCCTGGTGGAGCGGTCTGTGGGCGGACCGTACGACGGCGTCGGTGTACGCGAAGCTGGCGGTGGACGGCGGGCACGCGCGCCCCGAGCAGCTGACGGCGATCGCGGACGCCTGGCGCGCCTGGGGCGAGGAGGCCGACGCGTGGTTCCTGGTCCCGCACGGCGAGCTGCTCTGCCGGGGGTGAGCGACCGGCCGGAAGGCGCCCGCAGGCCGGGATTCTCTGCGAAGATCAGGGGATGGAGATCCTGGGAACCACGCTGCGCATCTGCGTCGACGACCTGGAGGCCTCGGTGGCCTTCTACGAGGGCCTGACCAGCACTCAGGCGCTGCGCTTCGAGCGCGGCGGGGTCTCGGCCGCCGCGATCGGCTGCTTTCTGCTGATGAGCGGCCCCGAGTCGGAGCTGGAGGTGCTGCGCAAGGTGTCGGCGACGATCGCGGTCAAGGACGTCGACGAGGCGAACGCGGCACTGACCCGGGTGGGCGCGAAGGTCATCGCCGGCCCGGTGCCCACCCCGGCGGGCCGTAACCTGATCGCCCTCCACCCGGACGGCTCGGTCTTCGAGTACGTCGACCGGAAGGCCGCCGCCTGACGGAGTCCGGCGGACGGCGCCCGGCCGCGATATTCCGCATGCGTCCGGGCCCCGTCGTCGTAGCCTCGCCTCGGTTGTTGTCGAGCAGAGGGCGAGCAGGACGATGGGCACGCAGCACACGTACCGGGTGATCGTGCGGGGCACCTGGGAGGGACTGACGGACGGGTGCAGGGAGCGGCTGCTGGCCGAGGTGGAGGAACACGGCCTGGCGGCCATGCAGTTCACCGAGGAGGGCACGCTCACGTACGACACCGCGCTGAAGCACTTCAGTTTCCGGTACGTGCTGGCCTCGGACCCCGCGGACGGGGACGAGATGGCCGCGGCGATCGCCGAGGACCGCGCGGAGACGGCCCTCGCGGCGCGAGGCCTCGGACACGGCGGACTGCGCTGTTCCGTGACGGACATGGACACCATGAAGATCAACTACAAGGGACGGCGGGGACCGGCGGCATGACGCCGGACCACGGGCCGGCACAGAGGCGCCGACCGGCCCGCTCCCACCGTTTCCCGCACGACTTCCCAGGAGCAGCGCGATGAACCGACGCACCCGTCTGGCACTCGTGCTGGCGATGGGCGGACTGCTGAGCGGATGCGGCTCCGCTCCGGCGGACACGCACGCTCCCCCGGCCGGGGAGAAGCCCTTCTGGCGGGCCGAGTTCGACGGGGCGGCGGCCACCCGCCCGTCGGAAGGGTCCTGGAACACCGAAACCGGGAACCGGGATGCCGAGGGATGGGGCAACAACGAACTGCAGTACTACACGGACGACGTGGCCAACTCCTCCCTCGACGGTGCGGGGCACCTCGCGATCTCGGCGCGCCCCGCCCCGTCCGGGTCCGAACTCCCCTGTCACACGCAGCGGTTCTGCCCCTGGACGTCCGCCCGCCTGACCACTGAGGGAAAGGTCGCGCTCACCCGCGGACGCGTGGAGGTCCGCGCCAGGCTACCCACCGGCACGGGGCTGCTGCCGGCGATCTGGATGCTGGGCGACAACGGGGCGCAATGGCCCGGGCAGGGTGAGATCGACATCTGCGAGGTGGTCGGCGCGGAACCGCGAACGGTGTACGGCACCGCGCACGGGCCGACCTACTTCAACGAGGAGGGCATCGGTGGCTCCACCACTCTTCCGGCCGACGCGTCGCGGGCGTTCCACACCTACTCCGTCGACAAGCAGCCGCGCCGCATCACCTGGTCCGTCGACGGGAAGCCGTACTTCACCCTGACTCCGTCGAAGCTGCCCGCACCAGGCGACTGGGTCTTCGAACAGGACATGCACCTGCTGCTCAACGTCGCCGTCGGGGGCGACTGGCCCGGCCCTCCCGACACCTCGACGCCGTCCCCCGCGACGATGACGGTCGACTACGTGCGGTTCTACGGCACGGGCCGCGCCTGACGGCCCGCGGCGCGCCCGAACCGGCTCCGGCCGCTACCTGACGCGGCGGCGGTGCATCGCGTAGCCCCCGCAGAGGAGTCCGGCCACGAACACTCCCAGCAGCGCCGCCCAGAGCGGCATCGTGACCTTCGGGATGATGACGCGGATGGTGACCTCGGCGGTGTTGACGCAGATGAAGACGATCGCGAGGACCGCCAGGATGATGACGGCGATCCGCGCGGGGCTGAAGGCGCCCGTGGAACCGCTGTGTACGTCCTTGGGGCTCATGTGCCGCCCTTTCCGCTGGGTCCTGTTACCGGGGGCCGGGAACGGCCGTCCCCGGACCTCAGGTTCCCTCCGTTCCGGGCCCGGGGGCAGTGGAGTGCGGCCGTTCGGGTGACGGTCGGCCGACGACGGGGAGCATCAGGACCCCGGTGTCCCGCGGGGCGCTGACGACCGTGACGGGCTTGACGCCCCGGTTGCCGAAGTACGCCGTGTCGCCGGCGGCGATCACGAACCGCAGCCGGTGCCCTGCCTCGTACCGGTGCACGATGCCCGGAAGCTCCACGGTGAAGGGGCGGGCGACGTCGGGGACGCGAACCGGTGCGACCAGGCGGTTGACCAGCCGCTGCGTCCCGTCGGGGGCCACGTCGTACACCTTCGCGAACAGGACCAGCTTGTCCGCGGCGTCACCGCTGTTCTGGACGCGCTCCGCCGCGGGCGAGTTCACCTTCAGGGTGGCCCTCGGCGCGCCGACGACGTCCACCGGTGCGGTCAGCGGGGCGCTGGTCCAGCCGAGGTGGGTGCCCCTGGTGTCGTACGGTGCCGGATCCGTGAGGCCGATGAGTCCGGCCAGGGAGCTCTCGGAGTGGCTGGTCGGCAGGAGCCGGTTGGTGTACCGGCGGCTGCCGTGGGTGACCTCCGCGCGGCTGTCCACCAGGGTGCCGTCGCCGGAGAGGTACATCGTCCGGGAGAGGGCGGGCACGGCGGGCGCGGTGCCGTAGCCGCTCGTCCAGTCCCGGTAGTACGCGAACGCGGGCCCGGTGTCGGTGTCCTCCTCGTGCCGGAGGTAGCGGTCGAACCAGGCGAGGATCCGCTGCCCGACGTAGCTGGTCTCCAGATTGCCCGTGGCGAGGTCGAGTTCACCCGGCGCCTGGCCGCCGCTGTGGCCCCAGGCCTGCCAGATCATCTTCGTGGTGGTGCCCTGCGCCCGGAGTGTCCGGTAGGTGGCGGTGGCCTCGTTGAGGTTGAACAGGCTGTCGGCCTGCCCCTGGACGAGCAGCGTGGGTGCGGTGACCGCGGGCAGGTAGGCGGCGGGCGAGACGCTGCGGGCGTACGCCAGCATCGCTTCGGTCCGGTCGGCCGGATAGCGGCCGGAGTTCAGGAGGCGGATGGTGTCGCAGGCCCGCGGCGCGAAGTGCAGGCAGGTGAGGCTGCCGGACCGGGACGGGTCGAGGCCGGGGACGAGGAGCGGCTGCACCTCGCCCATCAGGTAGAACCCGTTGGTCCACTGCCACTTGAAGACACCGGGCGTGTCGGAGGAGACGCCCCGGACGGCTCCGGTCGCGTTGGGCGAGAGCGCGTAGGCCAGGTCGTTCCAGGTGACGAGCGGGACGAGCGCGTCGACCCGGTGGTCGACGGAGGCGGTGGCCAGCTGGACGGCTCCGCCGTAGGACCCGCCGATCATGCCGACGCGCGGGTCGCCCGGACCGTCACCGGTGACGAAGTCCGCCTCGGTGCCGTCGTCCGCGGCGCGCGTCCCGGCGAGGAAGTCGACGAGCCCGGAGGCCGCCCTGCCGTCGACGGCGGGGTCGTCGAGCGTGATGAGGCAGCCGGACTCGCCGAAGCCGAGGCCGGAGTAGACCAGGCCCACGTAGCCCCGGGCGGCGAAGGCCTTGCCCATCGCGGCGGTGGAGCCGTCGGACTTGCTGCCGCCGAAGCCGTTGGTCACGAGGACCGCGGAGGCGGGGTGCTCCGCGTCGACACCGGCCGGCCGGTAGAGGTCGGCGTCCACGGTGCAGGTACCGTCGCCCGCGGGCACGGTGAACTCCAGCGGGGTCACGGTGAATTCGAGGGCCGCGGAAGCGGGACCCGCGCCGAGCAGGGCGAGCGGGGCGATGAGTGCCGCTCCGGCGACGAAGGTGAGCGGACTGCGGAACCTGGGGACAGCACGCGACACATGGACCTCCACGCCGAGGACGCCTTACCGACTGGTAAGCACCGAGCCGGGCCCATGCTGTGACACGCGTCACAGCACTGTCAACGCACAGGGGTGGGGTTCACCGACAGCTGTTCACTCCCCGGCGCGGTACGGGCCGTCAGAGCAGCGCGGGCACTTCGGCGGTGAGCGTGCAACGGCCGCCGTCCGCCGGGGCGTCCAGCACGGCGGGCACACCGAGCGGAACGGTCAGCGCCGTGGGACCGTGGCCGAAGCCCAGCTCCTCGACGACCGGTATCCCGAGCCCGCCGAGCCGGTCGGCGAGCACGGCGCGCACGCGCCCGTACGGTCCGCAGTCCTGCCACGAGCCGCACGCCACCCCCGCCACGCCGTCGAGGGCCCCGATGCGCAGCAGCCGGGTGAGGATGCCGTCGAGCCGGTACGGGTCCTCGGTGATGTCTTCGATCACCAGCAGCCCGCCCCGGGCGGAGGTCCGGGCGTGCGGGGTCCCCGCGTCCGCGGCGAGCAGACTCACGCAGCCGCCGTAGGTGATCCCCCGGGTCCTGCCGGGGACCAGCGGGGCCGCCGTGTCCAGGCCGAGCGTGCGCACCGACTCGGGCTCGAACAGGGTGGTGCGCAGCGACTCCTGCGTGGCCGCGTCCTTGAGGAAGACCTCGGTGGCGACCATCGGCCCGTGCAGGGTCGAGAATCCGGCCCGCAGGGCGAACGCCTCGTGCAGCACGGTGATGTCGCTGTAGCCGACGAACGCCTTGGGCCCGGCCGCCCGCAGGGCCGGCCAGTCCAGGAGGTCGACCATGCGGTGCGCGCCGTACCCTCCCCGGGCGCACAGCACGGCGTCCACGGACGGGTCGCACCAGGCCTCCTGGAGATCCCGGGCGCGGTGCTCGTCGGCACCGGCGAGGTGGTCGAGCTCCGGGTGCGTGTCGAGGACGTGGGGGGCGACCACCGGCTCCAGGTCCCAGCCGCGCAGCAGGTCGAGGCCCCTTTCCAGGCGGTCGGCCGGCACGGGACCGCTGGGCGCGACGACCGCGACCCGCGCACCGGGGCGCAGCCGGGCCGCCCGGGCGAGGGGGTGAAGGGTTCCCGGCGTCACTTCTTCAGCTCCAGGTGCGGTACGTCGGTGCGTTCGATGCCGAACGTCTGTGTGTAGAGGGAGAGTTCGGCCTCCAGCGCGCGGATCACGGTTTCCGCGCGCCGGAATCCGTGGCTCTCCCCCTCGAACGCGAGGTAGGCGTGCGGTACGCCGCGGCCCTCGATCGCGGCGAGGAACCGCTCGCACTGGACCGGTGGGCAGATCGGGTCGTCGAGTCCCTGGAGCAGCACGAACGGCGCGGTGAGCCGGTCGGTGCGGTTGATGGGCGAGCGCTCCCGGTAGCGTTCGGGCACCTCGGCGAGCGGGCCCACGAGCGATTCCAGGTACTGCGACTCGAAGTCGTGAGTCTCGCCGGTGGCCCATCCCGCCAGGTCGAGGATGGGGTAGCTGATCGCCCCGCAGGCGTACACGTCCGTGCCGGTGAGGGAGGCGGCCGCCGTCCAGCCGCCGGCGCTGCCGCCCCTGATGGCCAGCCGGTCGCGGTCGGCCGAGCCCTCCTCGGCCAGTCCGAGGGCGACGGCGGCGCAGTCCTCCACGTCGACGACGCCCCACTGTTCGCGGAGCCGTTCGCGGTAGAGCCTGCCGTAGCCGGTGGAGCCGCCGTAGTTGACTTCGGCGACGCCGATGCCGCGGGAGGTGAAGTAGGCGATCTCCAGGTCGAGCACGAGCGGATCGCGTCCGGTGGGTCCGCCGTGCACCCAGATCGCGTAGGGCGGCAGTTCGTCGTCGGGGCCGGTGCGGTCGGGGTGGTGCGGGGGGTAGACGTGGGCGTGGATCTCGCGGCCGTCCGGTCCGGTGAAGGTGCGGATCTGCGGCTCGGGGTAGTACGCGGGGTCGACGGCGTCCTGGTGGGGCGGGCCGATGGTCCGGGTGTGCCCGGTCGCGGTGTCGAGCTCCACCACCTCGTACGACGTGTGCGGGCTCGCGGCGATGCCGATGACCCGGGTGTCCTGCACGGCGAGCGTCTCGGCCCACGCGGTCCAGGGGCCGACGGCATCGACGAGTTCGCCCGTCTCCGGGTCGAGCACGCCGAGCCGGGTGGTGCCCCGGCCGTGGATCACGGCGATCAGCCCGTTGTCCAGCAGCCGGAACCAGCGCAGGCCGATCTTCCACAGCGGCCCGCCGAACTCCTCGGCGCGGCCGGAGCAGAGCCGGCTGCTGGGTACGACGGCGCCCGCGACGGCGTCCGGCCGGACCCGCTGGAGCTCCCACCAGCCGCCGATGTCCGACACGAAGAGCAGCGAGCCGTCCCGGTCCCACTCGACCTGGACGACCGATTCGTCGATGTCGCCGACGAGGGGCCGCACGCCGGTGAAGGAGCCCTCCGCGGTGACTTCGGCGATCATGACGACGGTGCCGTCCCACGGCATCCGCGGGTGGTCCCAGGCGATCCAGGCGGCTCTGCGGCCGTCGTGCGAGACTCTCGGACCGGTGACGAACCGGTGGCTCTCGTCGGTGAGTTCACGGACCGCGCCACGATCGGAGGCGGCCGAGCCGTCCAGCGGGACCGCGGCGATCACCCGGCGCACGTCGGTGGGCGATTCGCCGGTGAACTCCTCCAGGACGCACCAGACCTCACCGCCGGCGCCGCGGTCGAGGTGCAGTTCCGGGTCCACCCAGCGCAGCCCGCCGCCGACCTCGGACACCGGGGTGAGCGGCCAGGGATCGGCGGGCCCGTCCGGCGCGTACGCGTAGAGCCGCTGGTCGGGGAAGTGGACGAAGACGACCAGGGGTCCGCCCGCCTCGCGGGCCTCCCCCGCCCACGGCGCCCCGCCGTACTCGATGACGCGGCTGCGGGGGTTCCACGGCTCGGGGAGCACCGATGCCGTGGTGCCGTCGGCCCGGCGGCGCACCAGGGCCCGGCGGCCTCCCTCGGCCGGGCGCGGTTCCGTCCACCACACCTCCTCGCCGACGCTGCCGACGAACTCCGGCCGGCCGTCGTGCGAGGCGGCGAGCGCCGCGTCGATCGGTGACGGCCATGTGCCGTACGCCGCTGTGGACACCATGGGCGGTTCCCCCCGTAGTCGGTCAAACGGTGCGCAGGAAGTGGTCCAGGACCCGGACGCCGAAGTGCAGGGCGTCGACGGGGACCCGTTCGTCGACGCCGTGGAAGAGCGCCTGGTAGTCGAAGCCGACGGGCAGCTTCAGCGGTGAGAAGCCGTAGCCGGTGATGCCGAGGCGCGAGAACTGCTTGGCGTCCGTGCCGCCCGACATGCAGTACGGGACGGCGTGGGCGCCCGGGTCGAACAGCTCGACGGCGGCCCGCATCTTCGCGTACGTCGGTGAGTCGACCGGCGCCTGGAGGGGCACCTCGCGGTGGTGGAACTCCCACTCGACGCCGGGCCCGGTCAGCCGGTCCATGGTCTCGATGAACTCGTCCTCGGCGCCCGGCACCATGCGGCCGTCGATGTGGGCGGTGGCACGGCCCGGGATCACGTTGACCTTGTAGCCGGCGTCCAGCATGGTCGGGTTGGCGCTGTTGCGCACGGTCGACTCGACCAGCGCGGCCGCCGGGCCGAGCTTGCCCAGCAGTTCGTCCACGTCGAATCCGGGCGCGTCGAGGTCGACGCGGATGTGGTGGAGCGCGGCGATCTCGGTGAGGGCGGCCCGCACGGTCGGGGTCAGCCGCACCGGCCACTCGTACTCCCCGATCCGGGCGACGGCGGCGGCGAGGGCGCTGACGGCGTTGGCCCTGTTGACCTTGGATCCGTGTCCGGCCCTGCCCTCGGCGGTCAGCCGCAGCCAGCCGGTGCCCCGCTCGCCCGCCGCGATGGGATAGAGCGACATACCGGGTCCGGCGTGGAAGGTGAAGGCCCCGGACTCGCTGATGCCTTCCGTGCAGCCTTCGAAGAGCTCCGGGTGCCGGTCGGCGAGGAAGCCGGAGCCGTCCTCGGCACTGGCCTCCTCGTCAGCCGTGTAGGCGATGACGATGTCCCGGCGGGGGCGGACCCCTGCGCGCGCCCATCCACGGACGACGGCGAGGATCATCGCGTCCATGTTCTTCATGTCGACGGCGCCGCGTCCCCACACGACGCCGTCGCGGACCTCGCCGGAGAAGGGGTGCACGGTCCAGTCGGCCGCTTCGGCGGGCACCACGTCGAGGTGGCCGTGCACGAGCAGGGCGTCGGCGGACGGGTCGGTGCCCTCGATCCGGGCGACCACGTTCGTTCGTCCGGGCGTGCGCTCCAGCAGCGTGGGCTCCAGACCGGCGGCGGCCAGCCGCTCGGCCACGTACTCGGCCGCCGGGCGTTCCCGGCAGCTGCCGTCGCCGCTGTTGGTGGTGTCGATCCGGATCAGTTCGGAGGTGAACGTCACGGATTCGTCGAGCGCCAGGTCGTCGACGCCGGGCGGGTTGGTCGTCTCAGCCATACTGTTCCTCCACGGCGGACGACACGATCGTCGTCACCGCCTTGAACGTGCGAATACCTTCGTACATCGTCCCGCTGGTGTAGGCGACGCGCCGCTCGCCGCTGGGCGCCACGCCGGGCACCACGGTCGCGGCCGCCGCCAGGTGCTCGGCGTCGAACTCCAGCTCCACCGTGTACCCGCCCCCCGTCACGGGTGCGTGGCGCACGGCGAGTGCGGTCGCCTCCTTGGCCGCCGCCCTGATGTCGGCGGCGGTACGGGCCGGGGTGCGGCACACGGCGGCGTACCGCGACACATGGTCCTTCACGGCGACCTTGCGGGCGGCGGGGGCGTAGAGGTCTGCGTCCTTGCAGGTCAGGTCGTCGCCGGTGACGAGGATGACGGGGACACCGTACTCGGCCGCGACATGGGCGTTGAGCAGGCCCTCACTGGCGCGGACACCGTTCAGCCAGACCCCGGTGATCGAGTTGGCGAGATAGGTGTGGGCGAGCACGCCCTCCGTGCCGGCGCCGGTGTGGTAGCCGACGAACGCGACAGCGTCGACGTCCCCGTGCTGGATCCCCTCGACCATGGAGAGAGACTTGTGCCTGCCGGTGAGCATCTGGACGCGGTCGTCGAGCCGCTCCAGGAGGAGGTTGCGCATCGACCAGTGGGCCTCGTTGACGAGCACCTCGTCGGCGCCCCCGTCGTAGAAGCCGAGGGCCGCGGCGTTCACGTCGGAGGTGAACAGCGAGCGGCACCTCTCCCACTGCGGGGTGCCGGGCAGCACGTCGGCCGGCCACGTCACGCCGGTGGCGCCTTCCATGTCGGCGCTGACGAGGATCTTCACGGTGCTGCGGTCCTGTCGCTGGTCGGTCGGGTGCGTGACGTACGGTCACCGCATCCCTCGTGCGACATCGCTACCCGTACGGCTGACGGATATCCCCCGCCCGCTCTCCGGGAAGAGGATCTTCGTGCCGCATCACGGTACGCGCCGGGACGGCACGGGACCAGAGCCGCCGCGATCTGTCACTGGTCCAGTCCGGTGACGTGGGGGTGGGAACCGGCCGGTGGGCGAGGGTGGCACACTGGCCGCCGATCGTGCGAAGGAGTCCGCAGTGCCGATGATCCGCAATCTCCGCCGAGCGGTCCGCCGTGCCTACCGCGGCACGGTGGACCTGAGCCATCCGGCACGCTCGCCGCTCGGCAGCGCGGTGGTCAACTGCGTCGTGTACGACGAGGACGGGCTGCGGCATCCGTCCGACTGCCCGGCGGACGAGGCCCTGCGGCGGGTCCGGTCCTCGGGCCGGGGCTTCGTCTGGCTCGGTCTGCACGAACCGACCGCGGCCGAGGTCGCCGGTTTCGCCGACCTGTTCGCGCTGCATCCGCTGGCCGTCGAGGACTCGGTGCACGCCCGTCAGCAGCCCAAGGTGGAGCGGTACGACGGAACGCTGTTCGCGGTCTTCAAGACGTGCCGCTACGTCGAGCACGAGGAACTCACCGCGACCAGCGAGGTGGTCGACACCGGCGAGATCATGGTCTTCACGGGTGCCGACTTCGTGATCACCGTCCGGCACGGCAGCCACGGCTCGCTCGGCCCGCTGCGTGAGGACCTGGAGGCCACGCCGGAGCGGCTGGCCCAGGGACCGGCGGCCGTGCTGCACGCGATAGCCGACCGGGTGGTCGACGACTACCTCGTCGTGGCCGACTCCATGCAGCACGACATCGACGCCGTGGAGACCGCGGTCTTCAGCGAGCACGCGGGCCGGGGCGACGCGGGCCGCATCTACCAGCTGAAGCGCGAACTCCTGGAGTTCAAGCGGGCGGTGTCCCCGCTGGACCGGCCGCTGCAGGCTCTGGCGAGCCAGGTCATGGAGCCGGTGGGCCCCGGCTTCCAGCCGTACTTCCGTGATGTGGCCGGGCATCTGGCCCGCACGGCCGAGCAGATCGCCTCGTTCGACGCGCTGCTCGACTCCGTGCTGCAGGCCCATCTCGCGCAGGTGACCGTCGCCCAGAACGAGGACATGCGCAAGATCACGGCATGGGCCGCGATCGTCGCGGTGCCCACCATGGTGTGCGGGGTGTACGGCATGAACTTCGACCACATGCCGGAGCTGCGCTGGACCTACGGCTACCCGGCGGTCCTGGGTGTGATGGCCGTGGCGTGCTTCGTCATCCACCGCGGGTTCCGGCGCAACGGCTGGCTCTGACCCGCCGGGCCGTCAGTCCTCAGGGGCGGCCCGTGCCCTTGAGGAGCTCGTCGATCCGGGCGAGTTCCTCCTCGCCGAACTCCAGGTTGCGGACCGCCGCCACGCTGTTCTCCAGCTGGGCGACACTGCTCGCGCCGACGACGGCGGAGGTGACCCGGCCGCCGCGCAGCACCCAGGCCAGCGCCAGCTGGGCCAGGGACTGCCCGCGCTCCTGCGCCAGTTCGTTCAGCGCGCCCAGCCGGCCCACCAGCTCGGGGGTGACGGAGTCGGCCGACAGGAACGGGCTGGCACCCGCGGCGCGCGAGCCCTCCGGAATGCCCCGCAGATAGCGGTCGGAGAGGATGCCCTGCTCCAGCGGCGAGTAGGCGATGGAGCCGGTGCCGAGCTCGTCCAGGGCGTCCAGCAGCCCGTCCTCCACCCAGCGGTCCAGCATCGAGTAACGGGGCTGGTGGATGAGGAGCGGGGTGCCCAGCTCGTTCAGGATCCGGGCAGCCTCGCGGGTCTGTCCCGCGGAGTAGTTGGAGACGCCCGCGTAGAGCGCCTTGCCCTGGCGCACCGCGCTGTCCAGCGCACGCATCGTCTCCTCGAGCGGCGTGCCGGGGTCGAAGCGGTGCGAGTAGAAGACATCGACGTAGTCGATGCCGAGCCGGGTCAGGCTCTGGTCCAGCGAGGAGCGCAGGGACTTCGCGGACCCCCACTCCCCGTACGGACCGTCCCACATGTGGTAGCCGGCCTTGGTCGAGATCACTATCTCGTCCCGGAGGCGGGCGAAGTCCGTCTTCAGGGCGCGGCCCATCGCGACCTCGGCCGAGCCGGGCGGCGGCCCGTAGTTGTTGGCCAGGTCGAAGTGGGTGATGCCCAGGTCGAAGGCCCTGCGGAGGATCTCGCCCTGGCTCTCCGGGGTCCGGTCGCCTCCGAAGTTGTGCCACAGCCCGAGCGACAGCGCCGGGAGCAGCAGGCCGCTGCGGCCGGTGCGCCGGTAGGGCATGACGGTGTAGCGGTCGGCGGACGGAACGTACATGCGAGCACTCCACGGGAGAGGTCCGGGGGAGCGCGCCAGGTCTGGTGCGCGTGTCCAGACTGGCGGAGATCGATCCAGCGGTCCAACAGGAGATTCCACTGGGATTCATCGACTAGATTGCTCAATCATGGAACTGCGTCAGCTGGAGCATTTCGTCGCCGTCGCCGAGGAGCGGCACTTCACCCGCGCTGCGGAACGCCTCGCGGTGTCCCAGTCCGGGCTGTCGGCGTCCGTACGGGCGCTGGAGCACGAGCTGAGGACTCCCCTGTTCAGCCGCACCACGCGCACCGTGCGGCTCACGGAGGCGGGGCAGGCGCTGCTCGTGGAGGCGGAGCGCACGCTGGCGGGGGCCAGGGCGGCGCGGGAGGCCGTCGACGCCGTACGGGGGTTGCTGCGCGGCACGCTGACGCTGGGGGTCGAGCAGTGCGTGGCCGGCGTCAGCCCGGCCCGGCTGCTCGCCGCCTTCCACCGGGCGCATCCGCACATGGAGATCCGGCTCCGTCAGGAGGGCACCTCCAGCCTGCTGGAGGGGGTGGCCGGCGGCCGTCTGGACCTGGCGTTCGCCGCCACCGTCAGCCCGCTGGAGTGGCGGGGCGAGCTCATGCCGCTGGCGCGGGAGCCCATGGTCGTCCTGTGCGCACCCGGTCACCGCCTCGGCGAGGCGTCCCGGGTGGCGTGGACCGGGCTGCACGGTGAGCCGTTCATCGACTTCCACCCGGACTGGGGGCCGCGCCGCGCGGCGGACGAGGCGTTCGCCGCGGCGGGGGTGCGCCGGACGGTGGCGCTGGAGGTCAACGACGTACACAGCCTCCTGGAGCTGGTCCACGAGGGCCTCGGCATCGCGGTGGTGCCGCACCACTTCTCCCGCAAGCAGGAGGCCCGGGGGCTCGTGGTGGTGGAGCTCGACGGCACGCACCGGCCGGTCTACGAGAGCGTGGTGCTGCTCCCGCCCTCCCGGGCCATGAGCCCGGGGGCCCGGGCGTTGATGGCGCTGGTCAGGGAGGACCCGCCGCGCTGAGACCGCCGCACCGCCCGACCGGCCTTCCGGCAGCGCAAGGCCCGCAGGGCGCACGGCCCCGTCGCGGTACGGCTGTTCAGCCCTCGTGACCCAGCTGGAGATCGCGTGCGGCACACAACCGGCCGTCCCGGAGAACCACCCGTTCCGGTGAGGCCGGTTGCGGAGCCGGTGAAGTCAGCGCACGGGCTACTTCTCGACCTCGGCGGCGAGGTTCTGCAGCAGCTCGTCGTAGATGCGGCCGAGCCCCTTCGGGGCGAAGGTCCTCTCGAAGAAGCCGCCGATGCCTCCGGCACCGTCCCAGACGGTCGTGACGACGGCCTTGGACCTGCCCTCACCGGCCGGCGTGACGATCCAGGTGGTGACCATCGAGGAGTTGCGGTCCTTCTCGACCAGCTGCCCGTCGGTCGGCTCGGTGACCTCGAGCAGGCAGTCGCGCACCCGCTTGCTGGTGGCCTGGAGCTTCCAGTGCACGAGGGTGCCTTCGCCGTCTCCGCCCTCGCGCACCTCGTACTCGCTGAAGTGCCCGGTCAGCTCCTTGCCCCGGACCTCCTTGTAGTCGGCCAGCGCATCGAACACCGTCTCTGCGTCCGCCGCGATGATTCGCTCTGTCGTGGCCTCGACCTGCGCCATGCCTGTTCCTCCAGCACTCGGATGTTCGGGGTGAGGCTGAGCCAACCACCTCCGGTGCGACCCCTCAAAATCGGGCCCCGCGTTCTTGCCGCACACACTTACGGGAACAAGTGTTCTATTCTCTGCGCAGTGCCACCAAGGAGGCGTCCATGCGCTGGGACAATCTGGCCGAGAACACCGCAAAGACCGGGAACGGTGCGCTCTTCGCCGCGGACGCGGTGACCACGCGCACCTTCGACACACACCCGAATTCCAAGGGATCACCTTCTGCGGAAGCTGGCGGCCGAATTCGGCATCGGCCCCGCGCACCGGGGCGAGGCCCGCCGGATCTCCGTACCCGAGGCGCCCCTCCCGTTGCCGGACGGCACCGGCCCCACCCAGCTGACCCCGCTCCGACCGCGTCCGCGCGCCCGCTCGAACGGGTCAACTCTCGGTGGAATCCGTCCTGCCGTGCCCGGATTCGGGGAGCATCCGGCGGGGGCCGTGCCGCTCACCGGCGCGCTCCCTCCACCACGGGAGGCCATATGACGAAACGTGCAGGAATTCTGGTCGCGGTCGGCGCCACGGTCGCGGGCCTGGTGACCGTGGCCCCGTCCGCGGCGTCCACCACGTCCGACGGCTCCGCTGTGACGACTGCCGCCGCGGCGCCGCTGACGTGGACGGCCTGCGGGACGAAGACGTATCCGCGGCTGCAGTGCTCGACCATCCGCGCGCCGCTGGACCACGACCGCCCCTCGGGACGGCAGGTCACCCTCGCCCTGTCGCGGATCCCGCACACGGCGAAGAACACCCAGGGGCCGCTGCTGGTCAACCCCGGCGGCCCCGGCGGCAGCGGACTCTCGATGGCCGGCTTCGTCGCGGCCTCGCTGCCCGCCGGACTCGCCGCCGGGTACGACGTGATCGGCTTCGACCCGCGCGGAGTGGGGAGGAGCACCCCCGCCCTGGACTGCGTACCGAAGCACTTCGACCCGGTACGCCCCGACACCGTGCCGGACTCCCACGAAGCCGAGGAGGCCAACCGGGACCGGGCCGCGTCCTTCGCCGCCGCGTGCGGCGAGAAGCACGGCGACCTGCTGCCGTTCATGGACACCGTCAGCGCCGCGAAGGACCTCGACGTGATCCGCCGCGCCCTCGGCGCCCCGCGGATCAACTACTTCGGGTACTCCTACGGCACCTACCTGGGAGCGGTGTACGCCAAGCTGTTCCCCGAGCGGGTGCGGCGTCTGGTGCTCGACTCGGTCGTCGACCCGGACGGCGTCTGGTACGAGGACAACCTCGGCCAGGACCACGCCTTCGACGCCCGCCACAAGGCGTTCGCCGCCTGGGTCGCGAAGAACCACGCCACCTACGGCCTCGGCACCGGCCCGGCGCGGGTCGAAGCCGCCTGGTACCGGATGCGCGCCGCGGTGAAGGCGCATCCCGCGGGCGGAACGGTGGGCCCGAGCGAGCTGGAGGACACCTTCCTGCCGGGCGGGTACTACGACGGCTACTGGCCCCACCTGGCCCGGGCGTTCGCGGCGTACGTGAACGACGGGGACGAGGACGCGCTCGCCGCCGCCCACGAGGACTTCGCCGGCGGCGGCTCCGGCGGCGACAACGGGTACGCGGTCTACACGGCCGTGCAGTGCCGGGACTCCGCCTGGCCCCGGACCTGGACCACCTGGCGCAACGACACCTGGCGGGCGCACCGCAAGTCGCCCTTCATGGCGTGGAACAACACCTGGTACAATGCCCCCTGCGCGACCTGGCCGGTGGAGCCGCTGAACCCGGTGCGGGTCAGCAACCACGAGATCCCGCCGGCGCTGCTCCTCCAGGCCACCGACGACGCGGCCACGCCGTACGAGGGCGGTGTCACCCTGCACCGCAAGCTCAAGGGTTCCGCCCTGGTCGTCGAGCAGGGCGGCGGCAACCACGGCATCAGCCTGAGCGGCAACGACTGCCTGGACGCGTACCTGGTGGACTACCTCACCGACGGCACCGTCCCCCGGGGCGGCGGCAGCGGTGCCGACGCGGTCTGCGACGCGCTGCCGGAGCCGAAGCCGCTGACGACCGCGAAGTCGGGGACGAAGACCAGGGGCAGCACGCTGCACGGACTGCTCGGCTTCCGCGGCTGAGCCCCGGCACGGCCTTCCGCCGGGGCGTGCGCCAGGATGGACCGCATGACCACCCGGCCCACTCCCGCGTGCGCCCCCGGCGTACGAGTACGCGACATGGTGCCGGGTGACTGCGACGCCGTGGCGGAGATCCGGGTGCGCGGCTGGCGGTGGGCGTACGCCGGGATGGTTCCGCAGGCGTATCTGGACGCGATGGACGTCGCGCGGGACGCCGAGCAGCGCCGTCGCTCCCTCGCGGCGGGCGGCACACAGGTGCACGTGGTGGCCCTGACGCCGGACTCCACGGTGACCGGCTGGGCGTGTTACGGCCCCTGCCGTGACGCCGGTGCACCGCCCGGCCGCAGCGAGCTGTACGCGATCTACGCGCACCCGGACCGGATCGGCACAGGTGCGGGCCGCGCGATGCTGACGGAGCTGACCGCCCGCGCCGCCACGGCCGGATTCCGCGAGATGGCTCTCTGGGTGCTCAGGGACAACGTGCGGGCCCGCCGCTTCTACGAGCGGGCCGGGTTCCTGCCGGACGGTGCCGAGGAGTCCTTCGAGGCGGGGCGCGCCTCGGTGCCGGAGGTCCGGTACGTGCGCACGCTCACCCGGCAGGGAGCTGGCTGAGCGCCTCGGCCGCCGCAGCCCCGAGGCGCGGGTGCGCCAGCGCCGCCTCCAGGACCGGGCGGGCCCCGGCGTCCCCCAGAGTCCCCAGGCCCTCCACGCACGCGAGCGCGACGCGCCAGTGCGGCTCCCCGGGTGTCAGCAGTCGTCGCAGGGTGCCGGCCAGGGCGGGGACGGACTCGGGTGCGCGCAGGGCGGTCAGCAGGCGCACCGGGTGCAGGGCGTAGGCGGTGCGCAGGGTGTTGCCGGCAAGTGCCGCCGCGGCGGCGGGGGTTCGCGGGTCACCCAGGATCAGCAGGGCGTGCGCGGCCGAGACGCAGCGCTCGGGATCACGGTGGTTGAGGAGGAGGACCAGCGCCTCGAAGGCCCGGCGGTCACCGCGACAGGCGAGCCGGAACGCCGCGATCTCGCGGGCCCACAGCGGGCGTTCGCGCGCGACGAGGACACCGGCCAGCTCCTCGTCGTCCTCCGTGCCGAGGAGTCGCCGGAAGGCCGCCGACTCCCCCGCCTCGGCCCGCAGCCGGTCCGTCAGTGAGCGGAACTCCTCATCCATGACCGTCAGTTTATCGGTGCACACGGACCGTGTCGGGCAGAAGTGTGGGCCAGTGCACAGCGGCCCGGGACTGGCGCGCTCGTTACTCGCCGGTTAATCTCAAGTGAGCGGGACACACACCCCGTCGGCTCCGGTGGCCTGGTGACGCAGCCACCCGGAGTGCTTGTCGGTTCGGCAGCTTTGTGAGACGCGACTCGGGACAGAGTCCGTCACCCTTTCCCGGTTCCGGCGTGCTCCACGCACGCGGGGCCTGTGCACCACGACACGCATCTTCCGCACGCCGAGCGCCGGTCGGTCCCGACCACGGCGCCGCCGTGCTCCTCACAGTCGTCACTCACCCTGGAGTCCCGTGATGGACACCCCGCTCAGCACCATTGCCGTCGTCGGCCTCGGCACCATGGGAACCGGCATCGCCGAGGTCCTGGCCCGCGCCGGCCGCGAGGTCATCGGCATCGACATCAGCGAAGCCGCCGCCCGTCAGGCCGTCGCCTCACTGGAGGCCTCCACCGCCCGCGCCGTGCAGCGCGAGCGGATCACGGAGCAGGAGCGGCGCGACGTCCTCGCCCGGTTCAGGACGTTCTCCGATCTGCAGGCCGCGGCGAACGCGGAGCTGGTCATCGAGGTCGTGCCGGAGACGTACGAGATCAAGCAGCAGGTCTTCCGGGAGCTCGACGCCGTGGTCTCCCCCACCGCGATCCTCGCGACGGGCACCAACGCCCTGTCCGTGACCCGGCTGGCAGCCGAGTCCCGGCACCCCGAGCGCGTCCTGGGCCTGCACTTCTTCAATCCGGCACCCGCGATGAAGCTGGTCGAGGTGGTCTCCTCCGTGCTGACCGCGCCGCCCGCCGTGGAGAGCGTGACCCGGCTGGCCCGTGAGCTGGGCAAGGAGCCGGTCGCGGTCGGCGACCGGCCGGGATTCGTCGCGGACGGGCTGCTGTTCGGCTACCTCAACCAGGCCGCCGCGATGTACGAGGCGAACTACGCCTCCCGTGAGGACATCGACGCCGCGATGAAGCTGGGCTGCGGGCTGCCGATGGGCCCCCTCGCCCTGCTCGACCTGATCGGCATAGACACCGCCCGCACGGTCCTGGAGGCCATGTACTCGGCGTCGCACGACCGGCTGCACGCCCCCGCCCCCGTGCTGGGACAGCTCACCGAGGCGGGCCTGACCGGCCGCAAGACGGGCCGGGGCTTCTACACGTACGACGCCCCCGGCGGCCAGAGCGTGGTGCCGGACGCCCTGACCCCGCGGGAGAGCGCGGGCCGGGTGGCCGGGCGGGAGGTGTCCTCGGTGGGTGTCGCCGGGTCGGGGACGATGGCCTCGGGCATCGCGGAGGTCTTCGCGAAGGCCGGGTTCACCGTGGTCCTCGCCGCGCGCAGCCAGGAGAAGGCCGACACGGCCAGGGCCCGGATCGGAAAGTCGCTGGAGCGGTCGGTCGCCAAGGGGCGGCTGACGGCCGAGGCCCGGGACGAGACACTCGCCCGGATCACGGCGGCCGGTTCGCTGGACGCCTTCACCGAGGTCGATCTCGCGGTCGAGGCGGTCGCCGAGGACCTGGAGATCAAGCAGCAGCTGTTCAGGACGCTGGACAAGGTCTGCAGGCCGGGCGCGGTGCTGGCCACCACGACTTCGTCGCTGCCGGTCGTGGCGATCGCCAAGGTCACGTCGCGCCCCGAGGACGTCGTCGGCATGCACTTCTTCAACCCGGCGCCCGCGATGAAGCTCGTCGAGGTGGTCCGCACGGTGCTGACCGCCGACGACGTGCACGCCACGGTCCGCGAGGTCTGCGTGAAGGTGCGCAAGCACCCGGTGGACTGCGGTGACCGGGCGGGCTTCATCGTGAACGCGCTGCTGTTCCCCTACCTCAACAACGCGATCAAGATGGTCGAGGAGCACTACGCGACCCTCGACGACATCGACGCGGCGATGAAGCTGGGCGGCGGCTACCCGATGGGACCGTTCGAGCTGCTGGACGTCGTCGGGCTCGACGTGTCGCTCGCCATCGAGAAGGTCCTGCACAACGAGTTCCGCGACCCGGGCCTGGCCCCGGCTCCGCTGCTCGAGCACCTGGTGGCCGCCGGCTGCCTCGGCCGCAAGACGGGGCGCGGCTTCCGCGAATATGCCCGCCGCTGAGAGGGTCCGGCAGCGGTCGGCGCGGATGAAGGAGCGGGGCCGGGGTGCGTGCATCGCGAGGCGGAGGACCGAGGCATGGCGGACGGGTGACTGACGACGACGCGGCGAGGTGCGTGCCCCGGTCCCGCCACGCCGCGAAGCCCGCTGCCGGACCCTCCGCGCCGGGTGCCGGGTGGGGCGGGCTGCTGGGGCCCTCGGACGGCCCGCCCCCACAGGCGCACGCTCCCGCGCGGATGGGTTACGTTCACACCATGTCCCAACCCGCCAAGTCCCCCCGTTCCTCCGCCGCGTCCGACGCCACGGAGAGCGCCGCGGGCACCCGCGCCGCCGCCCAGCGGCTGAAGATGCGCCGCGAGCTGGCCGCCGCGGCCATGGAACTGTTCGCCACGAAGGGGTACGAGGCGACGACGGTCGACGAGATCGCGGGGGCTGCCGGGGTCGCCCGGCGCACGTTCTTCCGCCACTTCCGCTCGAAGGAAGAGGCCATCTTCCCGGACCACGACGACACCCTCGTCAGGGCCGAGGCCGTCCTCAACGCCGCTCCCGCGCACGAGCACCCGCTCGACACGGTGTGCCGCGGCATCAAGGAGGTCATGAAGATGTACGCGGCGAAGCCGGCGGTCTCCGTGGCGCGCTACAAGCTGACCCGCGAGGTCCCCACGCTGCGGGAGGCCGAGATCGCCTCGGTGGCCCGCTACGAGCGGCTGTTCACCCGCTACCTGCTGGGCCACTTCGACGAGCGCGACCACCACGTGGGCAATGACGACCCGCTGCTGGCCGAGGTCGCCGCGTCCGCCGTGGTGACCGCGCACAACCACGTCCTGCGGCGCTGGCTGCGGGCGGACGGCCAGGGGGACGTGGAGTCGCAGCTCGACCACGCGTTCGCGATCGTGCGGGACACCTTCGGGACCGGGATCGGCGCCGGCCGGACCGCGGACAGCGAGCCGGCGAAGGCCCCGGCCGCCTCGGTGGCCGCAGGGGGTGAGGTGCTGGTGGCGGTGGCCCGGACCGACGCACCGCTGGACGAGGTCATGCGGACGATCCAGCAGGCCCTGACGGACCGCTGAGAGGGCGCTCACCTCTCGACGGGCTGTGCGGCCTCCGCGGCGTGCCAGGGCGGGGGAGCGCCGTACTCGCTCCACGCCGTGAGTCCGTCGAGGTCGACGCACACGATGCCGCACCGCTCCGCGTACTCGAGAGCCGGTTCGGTGAAGGCGCTGGTGGTGACGAGGACGGCCGTCCCGGCCTCGTGCACGGCGTAGCAGGTGCCGCCGAAGCGCTGGAGGTCCTGCGAGCCGACCTTGTTCTCGGCCGTGTACCTCTTGCACTGGACGACCAGGCGCCGGCCGTCGGGCGTGGTGCCCACGACGTCGGCCCCGAGATCCCCGGCACCGCCGACGACTTCGGCGTCCGTGCAGCCGTCCCGGCGGCACAGGGCGGCGACGGCCTCCTCGAAGTCGTACGGGTCCATGCCCTGCCAGTCGACCGGCTCAGGGCGCTGTACGGGCTCGGGGGCGGGCCGCTCCTCCAGTGTGGTGTCCACCACCTCGTACACGGCCTCCAGAGCCGCCGCCGCGGCCCTGGCGCCCGCCTTGCGGTTGCGGCGGCGACGCAGGAGCGCCACGGCCCCGGCCACCAGCGCGAACACCGTGACGCCGGCCACCCCCGGGTGCCGTTCGGCGCTCTCCAGGGCCGTGCGCAGCGTCAGCCCGGCACCACAGAGCAGTACGGCGACGAGAACGAAGCCGAACGCCGTCCGGCGGACGCTGAATTCGGACCGGCGGTCTCTTCGGACGCGTCCGCGCACCTGTATCGGCATCGGGTACCCCACCCCTGTTCGTCGTGACCGGTTCAAGATCACTTCCGTCTGCCCCCGCCGGCCGCGTTGACGCACGCGCCCGAGGAATACCCGATGGCCCGGCCGCGCTCCCCGTGTTCGGATGCGCGGATGGAAACCTGGAGCACGCTGACCCTCTTCGACCGCGAGATGCGCGAACACGCCCGCCCCGACGGCCCCGGTGTACGGGTCGAACGGGTGGGCGACGTCGTGCGCCAGACCGGCGCCGCCGACGACTGGAACGGCGTCGTCTGGACGGCTCCGGACCTGACGCCCGTACGGGCCGAGGCGGAGATCGCGGCGCAGGTGGAGCACTACACCGCGCTCGGGCACGACACGTTCGAATGGAAGCTGTACGCACACGACAGCCCCACCGACCTGGGAGAGCGCCTGACGGCAGCCGGTTTCGAGGCCGAGCCACCGGAGACACTGCTGGTCGCGCCCGTCGCGGACCTGCCCAGGGACGTGGCGCTCCCCGCGGGCGTCCGGCTGCGGACGGTGACCGACCGGACCGGGGTGGAGCTGATGGTCCGGGCTCATGAGCTGGCCTTCGGCACGGACGGCTCGCGGCTGCGCCACCAGACCCTGGCCCGGCTCGACTCCGCCCCGGACACCCTGGTGGCCGTGGTGGCACTGTCGGACGGCGAGCCTGTCTCCTCGGCCCGCATGGAGCTGCACCCGGGCACCGGCTTCGCGGGCCTCTGGGGCGGTGGGACCGCGGCGCCCTGGCGGGGCCGGGGCATCTACCGGGCGCTGATCGCGCACCGCGCCCGTATCGCCGCCGAGCGGGGCTACCGCCATCTGCAGGTCGACGCCACGGATCAGTCCGCTCCGATCCTGCGGCGGATGGGCTTCACGGCGCTGAGCACGACCACGCCGTACGTCTACCGCACCACGCCGCAGGTGCTCACCCGACGGCATTGATCGGGCATACCGCCCATGATGTTGCTCATGCGTGCCCAGCAGATGACAAGTGAGAGAAATTGTTGGCACTCGGTGCCTTGCGACCTGTCACGGAGTGCCATACGTTGAAGGAGTCCGGGCGGCCGGCGTGCAGAGACCTCTCGTACGCCGGCTGTCCCCGCAAACCACGTGTCTGCGCGCCCGGGCGCCTGCGTCACAGGCAACCTTCTGCTCCACCGAGCAGGCCGAAGCACCACCCGCCGAACCGACGGCACACCTCCAGACCGCACCGCTCCCCCCTTGTCCACAGGGGTCTCTCCAGCGTTCCTCGGCGCTGGGGACCCGATCTGCCGGAGGCATCACCGTGAAGGAAATCCTGGACGCGATCCAATCGCAGGACAGCACCGCCGCGGACTTCGCGGCCCTGTCCATCCCCGAGTCGTACCGCGCGGTGACCGTGCACAAGGACGAGGCGGAGATGTTCGCCGGGGTCGCCAGCCGCGACAAGGACCCGCGCAAGTCCCTCCACGTGGAGGACGTGCCGGTGCCCGAGCTCGGCCCGGGCGAGGCCCTGGTCGCGGTCATGGCCAGCTCGGTCAACTACAACTCCGTGTGGACCTCGATCTTCGAGCCCGTCTCGACCTTCGGCTTCCTGGAGCGCTACGGCAAGCTCAGCGACCTCAGCAAGCGCCACGACCTCCCGTACCACGTCATCGGCTCCGACCTCGCGGGCGTCGTGCTGCGCACCGGGCCCGGCGTCAACGCCTGGAACCCGGGCGACGAGGTCGTCGCGCACTGCCTGTCCGTCGAGCTGGAGTCCTCCGACGGTCACAACGACACGATGCTCGACCCCGAGCAGCGCATCTGGGGCTTCGAGACCAACTTCGGCGGCCTGGCGGAGATCGCCCTGGTCAAGTCGAACCAGCTGATGCCGAAGCCGAAGCACCTCAGCTGGGAGGAGGCCGCGTCCCCCGGCCTGGTCAACTCCACCGCGTACCGCCAGCTCGTCTCGCGCAACGGCGCCGGCATGAAGCAGGGTGACAACGTGCTGATCTGGGGTGCGAGCGGCGGACTCGGTTCGTACGCCACCCAATTCGCGCTGGCCGGCGGCGCCAATCCGATCTGCGTCGTGTCCAGCGACCAGAAGGCGGACATCTGCCGGAAGATGGGCGCGACCGCCATCATCGACCGCAACGCCGAGGACTACAGGTTCTGGAAGGACGAGCACCACCAGGACCCGCGCGAGTGGAAGCGGTTCGGCAAGCGCATCCGTGAGCTGACCGGCGGCGAGGACGTGGACATCGTCTTCGAACACCCGGGCCGCGAGACCTTCGGCGCGAGTGTGTACGTGACCCGCAAGGGCGGCACCATCGTCACCTGCGCCTCGACCTCGGGCTACAACCACGAGTACGACAACCGCTACCTGTGGATGTCCCTCAAGCGGATCATCGGCTCCCACTTCGCCAACTACCGCGAGGCCTGGGAGGCCAACCGCCTGATCGCCAAGGGCAAGATCCACCCGACGCTCTCCAAGGTCTACTCCCTGGAGGACACCGGCCAGGCGGCGTACGACGTGCACCGCAACCTCCACCAGGGCAAGGTCGGCGTCCTCGCGCTGGCGCCCCGCGAGGGCCTGGGCGTGCGCGACGAGGAGCTCCGCGAACAGCACATCGACGCCATCAACCGCTTCCGCAACGTCTGAGGTTCATCGATGACCGAACGTCAGAAGGACCGTCCGTGGCTCATGCGGACGTACGCCGGTCACTCGACCGCCGAGGCGTCCAACGAGCTCTACCGGCGCAACCTCGCCAAGGGCCAGACGGGTCTGTCGGTCGCCTTCGATCTGCCGACGCAGACCGGGTACGACCCCGACCACATCCTCGCCCGCGGCGAGGTGGGCCGGGTCGGCGTGCCCGTCTCGCACCTCGGTGACATGCGGCGGCTGTTCCAGGACATCCCGCTGGAACAGATGAACACCTCCATGACGATCAACGCCACCGCGATGTGGCTGCTGGCGCTCTACCAGGTCGTCGCCGAGGAGCAGGGGGCCGACCCCACGAAGCTCCAGGGCACGACGCAGAACGACATCGTCAAGGAGTACCTGTCGCGCG
Organism: Streptomyces sp. NPDC025273; assembly: GCF_040638585.1. Classification (NCBI taxonomy): domain Bacteria; kingdom Bacillati; phylum Actinomycetota; class Actinomycetes; order Kitasatosporales; family Streptomycetaceae; genus Streptomyces; species Streptomyces sp. NPDC025273. The sequence goes on along the minus strand of NZ_JBEZYP010000004.1, from coordinate 306,610 downwards.
GGACGCACGTCTTCCCGCCCGGTCCTTCGCTGCGGCTGACCACCGACATGATCACGTACACGGTCAACCACATCCCCAGGTGGAACCCGATCAACATCTGCAGCTACCACCTGCAGGAGGCGGGAGCCACTCCGGTCCAGGAGATCGCGTACGCGATGTCGACGGCCATCGCGGTCCTCGACGCCGTACGCGACTCCGGGCAGGTTCCCGAGGAGAAGTTCGGCGACGTCGTCGCCCGTATCTCCTTCTTCGTGAACGCGGGCGTCCGCTTCATCGAGGAGATGTGCAAGATGCGCGCCTTCGGCCGCATCTGGGACCGGGTCACCCGCGAGCGGTACGGCATCGTGAACGCCAAGCAGCGCCGCTTCCGCTACGGCGTGCAGGTCAACTCCCTCGGGCTGACCGAGGCGCAGCCGGAGAACAACGTGCAGCGCATCGTCCTGGAGATGCTGGCGGTCACCCTCTCCAAGGACGCCCGCGCCCGCGCGGTGCAGCTGCCCGCGTGGAACGAGGCGCTGGGGCTGCCCCGCCCCTGGGACCAACAGTGGTCGCTGCGCATCCAGCAGGTCCTCGCGCACGAGAGTGACCTGCTGGAGTACGAGGACATCTTCGCCGGGTCTCATGTCATCGAGGCCAAGGTGGAGGAACTGGTCACCGAGTCACTGGCCGAGATCGACCGGATCCAGCAGATGGGCGGCGCGATGGCCGCCGTCGAGTCCGGCTACCTCAAGTCGGAGCTGGTCTCCTCGCACGCCGCCCGGCGGGCCCGGATCGAGGGCGGCGAGGAGAAGATCGTCGGCGTCAACATCTACGAGACGACGGAACCGAACCCGCTGACCGCCGACCTGGACGCGGCGATCATGACCGTGGACCCCGCCAACGAGGCCCGGGTGGTCGCCGCCCTGCACGAATGGCGCGACAACCGTGACGAGGCCCGTGCCTCCGAGGCGCTCGCCGCGCTGAAGAAGGCCGCCGCCGGCACCGAGAACATGATGGAGGCGACCGTCGAGTGCGCCCGCGCCGGTGTCACCACCGGCGAGTGGTCCTGGGCGCTGCGGGACGTGTTCGGCGAGTTCCGGGCGCCGACGGGTGTCTCGTCCGCGCCGGTCGCCGTGTCCGCCGAGGCCGGCACCCCGCTCGCCCTGGTCCGCGAGAAGGTCGCCCGCACCGCCGACGACCTGGGCGCGGGCCGCCTGCGCCTGCTGGTGGGCAAGCCGGGCCTGGACGGGCACTCCAACGGGGCCGAGCAGATCGCCGTCCGGGCCCGTGACGCGGGCTTCGAGGTGGTCTACCAGGGAATCCGGCTCACCCCGGAACAGATCGTCTCGGCAGCCGTCGCGGAGGACGTGCACTGTGTCGGTCTGTCGATCCTGTCCGGATCGCACGCCGAGCTGGTGCCGGACGTACTGACCCGGCTGCGCGAGGCGGGCGCCACCGACATCCCGGTGATCGCGGGCGGCATCATTCCGCCCGCCGACGCCGCCGCACTGATCGGGGCCGGCGTCGCCGCCGTGTTCACCCCGAAGGACTTCGGTATCACCGAGATCATCGGCCGTATCGTCGACGAGATCCGGAAAGCGAACAAGCTCGACCCTCTGGAGGTCCCCGCATGACCACGCCCTCGTCCCCCGTGAACCGGCTGCGCCCGCGCCGCTCGTGCCTGGCGGTCCCCGGCTCGAACCCGCGGTTCCTGGAGAAGGCCCAGGGCCTTCCAGCCGACCAGGTCTTCCTGGACCTGGAGGACGCCTGCGCGCCGCTCGCCAAGGAAGGCGCCCGTCACCACATCGTCGACGCGCTCAACAACGGCGACTGGACGGGCAAGACCCGGGTCGTGCGGGTGAACGACTGGACGACGCACTGGACGTACCGCGACGTCATCACGGTCGTCGAGGGCGCGGGCCCGAACCTCGACTGCATCATGCTGCCGAAGGTCCAGGACGCCCAGCAGGTCGTCGCGCTGGACCTGCTGCTCACCCAGATCGAGAAGACGATGGGCTTCGAGGTCGGGAAGATCGGCATCGAGGCGCAGATCGAGAACGCCAAGGGCCTGGTGAACATCGACGACATCGCCGCCGCCTCGCCCCGCCTGGAGACCCTGATCTTCGGCCCGGCCGACTTCATGGCCTCGATCAACATGAAGACCCTGGTCGTCGGCCAGCAGCCGCCCGGCTACCCGGCGGACGCGTACCACTACATCCTGATGCGCATCCTGATGGCGGCCCGTACGCACGACCTCCAGGCGATCGACGGACCGTTCCTGCAGATCCGCGACGTGGACGCGTACCGCGAGGTCGCCGGCCGTGCCGCGGCTCTGGGCTTCGACGGCAAGTGGGTGCTGCACCCCGGTCAGGTCGACGCGGCCAACGAGGTGTTCTCGCCCTCGCAGGAGGACTACGACCACGCCGAGCTCATCCTCGACGCGTACGACTGGTGCACCTCGGAGGAGGGCGGCAAGAAGGGCTCGGCCATGCTCGGCGACGAGATGATCGACGAGGCCAGCCGCAAGATGGCGCTGGTGATCGCGGGCAAGGGCCGCGCGGCCGGCATGCAGCGCACCTCCAAGTTCGAAGCACCGGAGGCCTGATCATGCAGTTCGGACGGACCTATGAGGAGTTCGAGGTCGGTGCCGTCTACAAGCACTGGCCCGGGAAGACGGTCACGGAATACGACGACCACCTCTTCTGCCTGCTGACCATGAATCACCACCCGCTGCACATGGACAGCAACTACGCCGGGAAGACGACCGATTTCGGAAAGAACGTCGTTGTCGGCAACTACATCTACTCGCTGCTGCTCGGCATGTCGGTGCCGGACGTGTCCGGCAAGGCGATCGCCAATCTGGAGGTGGAGTCGCTGAAGCATGTCGCGCCGACCTTCCACGGCGACACGATCTACGGCGAGACGACCGTGCTCGACAAGACCCCGTCGAGGTCCAGGAGCGACCGCGGCATCGTTCATGTCGAGACGAGGGGCTACAAGCAGGACGGCACGCTGGTCTGCGTGTTCCGTCGCAAGGTGATGGTCCCCACCGAGACGTACATCACGGAGCGTGGCGGCGAGCAGCCCGGCCGCCCTGAGCCGATCCAGCCGCCGCAGAAGAACGTGGAGAAGTAGCCATGAGCCGACTCGCGCAGACCGCCGGCCTGACGGACGTCCAGCAGGAAATCCTCTCCACGGTCCGGGATTTCGTCGACAAGGAGATCATTCCTGTCGCGACCCGCCTGGAGCACCGCGACGAGTACCCGACGGAGATCGTCGAAGGACTCAAGGAACTCGGTCTGTTCGGGCTGATGATTCCCGAGGAGTACGGCGGTCTGGGCGAGTCGCTTCTCACCTACGCCCTGTGCGTCGAGGAGATCGCCCGCGGCTGGATGAGCGTGTCGGGCATCATCAACACGCACTTCATCGTGGCGTACATGCTCAAGCAGCACGGCACGCAGGAGCAGAAGGACACGTTCCTGCCGCGGATGGCGCTCGGCGAGGTGCGGGGCGCCTTCTCGATGTCCGAGCCGGCCCTGGGTTCCGATGTCTCCGCGATCACGTCCAAGGGCGTGAAGGAGGGCGACGAGTACGTCCTCAACGGCCAGAAGATGTGGCTGACGAACGGCGGAACGTCCACGCTGGTAGCCGTCCTCTGCAAGAGTGACGAAGGACACCCCGAGGGCACCGCGCCCCACAAGTCGATGACGACCTTCCTGGTGGAGAAGGAGGCGGGCTTCGGCGAGGTCCGCCCCGGTCTCACCATCCCGGGGAAGATCGACAAGATGGGCTACAAGGGCGTCGACACGACCGAGCTCATCATGGACGGCCTGCGCGTTCCGGCCAATCGTGTACTGGGGGGCACGACCGGCCGAGGTTTCTACCAGATGATGGACGGTGTGGAGGTCGGCCGGGTAAATGTCGCAGCGCGTGGTTGTGGCGTCGCGCAGCGTGCATTCGAGCTGGGTGTCTCGTACGCGCAGCAGCGTCATACCTTCGGAAAGCCGATCGCCCAGCACCAGGCGATCCAGTTCAAACTGGCTGAAATGGCCACCAAGGTCGAAGCCGCCCATGCGATGATGGTGAATGCGGCACGCAAGAAGGACTCCGGGGAGCGAAACGACCTGGAGGCAGGGATGGCGAAGTACCTCGCCTCCGAGTACTGCAAGGAAGTCGTCGAGGACGCCTTCCGTATCCACGGCGGTTACGGCTTCTCCAAGGAGTACGAGATCGAGCGCCTCTACCGTGAGGCCCCGATGCTGCTGATCGGTGAAGGTACCGCCGAGATCCAGAAAATGATCATCGGTCGCCGGCTCCTCGAGGAGTACCGGTTCCAGGGCTGATTGTCCCCTTCAAGGTGATTTGGTGGCGAAGAACATCACACCGAGTCATCCTCGTCCGGAGCCTTTCAGCTGTCCGACTCGGCTGCTGGCTTGCCCAGTTGCCGCTCGCACCCGATAGCATCGCCGGAAAGCCGCCGTCCCCCCGTTGCCTGCGCGGCATCATCCGCTACGAAGGTCATCCATGCCCGACAGTCAGAACTCTGCACCACGCGGCGGGGTCCGCCTTGCCCGCGGAGCATCGCCGTGGCTCCTCCCGACCGTCGCCACCGCGGCACTCAGCCTCGCCCGGGCCCGCAGGTCCGGACGCTGGGCCGCCGTGGCCGTGCCCACCACCGCGCTCGCGGCGGGCATGCTGTGGTTCTTCCGCGACCCCGAGCGCGAGATCACCCAGGGTCGCGTCATCTCGCCGGCCGACGGTGTGGTGCAGAGCATCATGCCGTGGAAGGACGGGCGCACCCGCGTCGCGATCTTCATGAGCCCGCTGAATGTGCATGTGAACCGGGCGCCACTGTCCGGCACCGTGACATCGGTCGAGCACATCCCGGGCGGGTTCGTGCCGGCGTTCAACAAGGAGAGCGAGAACAACGAGCGTGTTGTCTGGCACTTCGACACGGAGCTCGGCGACATCGAGATGGTGCAGATCGCGGGAGCGGTCGCCCGTCGCATCGTCCCCTACATCCCGCAGGGTACGAAGGTGGAGCAGGGCGAACGCATCGGTCTGATCCGGTTCGGCTCGCGCGTCGACATCTACCTTCCGGAAGGTATCGATGTCGCGGTCGAGGTCGGCCAGGCCACCACCGCGGGGGTGACTCGAATTGACCGTGATTGATCCTGATACACAGGCCGGCTGGGTGCCGGAGGCCGTCGAGGACGAGGACTCCGACGGCACGGAGGACATGCCGCTCTCCATGCGGCTGTCGATAGCCGACACGCTCACCCTCGGTAACGCCACGTGCGGATTCATGGCGGTGTACTTCACCACCACGGGGATCCTCATCCCGCATCTCACGGGCAGCGACGAGACGGGCATGGCCCGGCACTCCGCGGCCACGGCGGTCATCCTCATGCTCCTGGCCGCCGTGTTCGACCTCTTCGACGGGCTCGTGGCGCGCAAGCTGCGTTCCTCGCCGATGGGCGCGGAGCTGGACAACCTCTCCGACCTGATCAGCTTCGGGCTCGCCCCGGCGTACTTCGTGCTCGTGTACGGGATGGTCGCGGACGACGCGCACCAGAGGGTGTCCGCGCTCGCGGCGATCGTGGTGCTGCTGGCGGTGGTGCTCAGGCTTGCCAGATTCTCCTGCGTGACCCTGAAGGACGGCATGTTCCAGGGCATGCCGAGCCCCTTCGGAGCGCTCACGGTCGTCTCGATCGTGCTCCTGGAGCTGCCTTTCGTGCCGACGCTGCTCGCGATCGTCGGAGTGGCGTGGCTCATGGTCAGCCGGGTCGAGTACCCGAAGCCGCGGGGTGTCCTCGCGGTGGCGATGCTCAGCTGGATCGTGGCCGCGATGGGGCTCCTGGCCGCATGGGCGTTCGACGCCCCCGGCGGCCAGCTGCTCCTGCAGACCGGCTGTGCGCTGCAGGTCGTGCTGGGTGCGGTGATCCCGCTCTTCGCCACGGCGCGGCGGGTGAACACCTTCCGCGACAACCGGCGCGAGGCACGGGCGGCACAGCTCCCGTAGCCGTACGGAACGGACAGTGACGAGGGCCCGGATGCTCCCCAGCGTCCGGGCCCTCGCGCGTGCGGGATGATCACGATGTCCCTGACGCACGGTGGGCGTATCGTCCCTTATAAGCCGTTCCAACCGGATGCCCGGACAAGCCGTCGTCACCGGATGCCCCGCCGCTCGTCACCGAGAAGGGTTGAGAGGGTGCAGGACCAAGCTGCCTCCACCACCGCAACGGGTTCCGGCACGGAGCTCCTGGACAGTGCGGTGGCCCACCTCGTGCGGGAGGCCGGGGCCTCCGTGGCCATGCTGTACCTGCTGCCGAGGAACGAGACCACGCTGCACCTCGCGGTGCTTTCCGGGGTGCCCTGGCAGCTTGCGACCCCGTGGAACCGGGTCACGCTGTCCGCCCCGATCCCGGTGGCCGACGCCGTACGGCACCGGTGCCTGATCTGGCTGGGCAGCCAGGAGGAGCTGGCCCGCCGCTATCCGCGGCCCGCGCTCGTGATGCCGTACCGCTTCGCGCTGTGCGCCGCCCCGATCCGGACCGGCGGCGTCGACCGGGGCGGGATCGTGCTGCTGTGGCCCGGCTCGCACCCGCCACAGCTGTCGCCCCGGGAGCGCGATGCCTTGACCGCCGCCTGCCACGGCATCGGGATGCTGCTCCAGCAGGCCGAGAGCGGTGGCTTCCCTGTGCTGCCGGGCATCCAGCCGCGGATGCTCGCCCCGCCGGAGCCGCCCGTACCGGAGCCCGCCGAGGCCGCGGCCGCCATGGAGTTCGTCCGGCGGCTTCCGGGGGGAAGCTGCGCGCTGTCCCTGGACGGGTCGATCACCTTCCTCAACGAGGCCGCCGCGGACCTCCTGGGCGTCCGTGCCGCGGACGTACTGGGCACGCTCCCCTGGGTGTCCCTGCCGTGGATGGACGACCCGGCCGTCGAGGACCACTACCGGGCCGCGGTCATCGGCCGCCAGCAGACCTCCTTCACCACGCTCCGGCCGCCGGACCGGTGGCTGTCCTTCGAGCTCTTCCCGAACGCCTCCGGCATCAGCATCCGGATCACCCCCGCCGCGGGGCCGGAGGCCAGGACGCCCCCGGCGCCCCAGGGGTACACCCCACGAACCGTTCCGAGCAGGGCGACCGCCCTGTACCACCTGATGCACCTGGCCGCGACGCTCACGGAGGCCGTCGGCACCCAGGACGTCATCGAGCTGGCGGGTGACCAGCTGATGCCCGCCTTCCGGATCCAGTCCCTCATCGTGATGACCTCGGTCGCGGGGCGGCTGCGGATCGAGGGCCGGCGCGGGCTCCATCCCACACTCATGGACCGCTTCGACGGCGCCCCGCTGAACTCGGACACGCCCGCGGCGCACGTGCTGATGACCGGCGTTCCCGGCTTCTTCGCCGACTTCTCGGAACTGGAACGCGCCTACCCCTCCGCGGGCATGCGCGATGCCGTGGCCGCCAGCGCCTTCCTCCCTCTCATCGTCTCCGGGCATCCGGTCGGCTCGCTGGTGCTCGCCTACGACCAGGGTCACGTCTTCGAGCCCGAGGAACGCGCCCTGCTCACCTCGATCGCGGGGCTGCTCGCCCAGGCCCTCGACCGTGCCCGCCTCTACGACACCAAGGACCGGCTCGCGCACAGTCTGCAGGCCCATCTCCTCCCCCACACCCTGCCGCGGATCGAGGGCCTGGACGTCGCGGCCCGGTACCTGCCGGCCACCCGCGGCATGGGCATCGGCGGGGACTTCTACGACCTGATCCGCCTGGACGACAGCACGGCGGCGGTGACCATCGGCGACGTGCAGGGGCACAACGTGAACGCCGCCGCGCTCATGGGGCAGGTCCGCACCGCCGTGCACGCCTCGGCGGGCGCGCCGCCCGACGAGGTCCTCGGCCGCACCAACCGGCTGCTCACCGACCTCGACCCGGGCCTGTTCACCAGCTGCCTGTACGTCCATCTCGACCTCGCCGGGCACCGCGCGGTCCTGGCCACCGCCGGCCATCCGCCGCCGCTGGTGCGGCAGCCCGACGGGCAGACCGAGGTGCTCGGCCTGCCGCCGGGTCTGCTGCTCGGCATCGACCCGTCGTCCCGCTACCCGACGGCCGAGATCCCGCTGCCCCCGGGCGCGGCGCTCGCCCTGTACACCGACGGACTCGTGGAGGCGCCGGGCGTGGACTTCGACGACGCCGCCGCCGAACTGGCCGAGCACTTCGCCCTGGCACTGGACCAGACCATGGACGAGGTCGCCGACACGCTCGTCCGGTACGCGAAGCGGTCCACGCCCGGCACCGACGACATCGCGCTGCTCCTCGTCAACGCACTGCGGACAGGGAGCTGAGAGCGGGCTTCGGCCGCCGTACAGGTCGCCCGGACCGACGCCCGTGGTGCTGTCCGCGCCGCCGGGCCCGGCGTGGCGGTCGCGGCCGACGAACCTGCCGGCTGCCCAGCCGTCCGAGCTGGACGCCCGCATCAGCTGACCGCGCACGCGGACGGGCCCGGCCTCACCGGCCGGGCCCGTCCTTGTGTGCGGCGGGGTCAGGACTTCGTCGCGAAGGACTCGGCGGCCGGGGCCACCTCGGCCGGGCGGACGACCTTCAGACCGCCGGGGGTCTTGGCGTCCGGCTTCATGATGACGGTCTCCCTGGTGGAGGGGGCCGCCGGGTCGGTGAAGTCGTGCGAGATCCCGAAGTCGCTGCCGAAGCCCTTGATCGTGAGCAGGGCCTTGTCGACACCCTCACGGGTGAGGTCCTTGGACTCGCAGGCCTTCTTCAGGGCTTCGCCGAAGACGGACGCCGCGTTGTATCCGGCGATGACCCCGTTGTCGAGGCCGTCCTTCGGGTACTGGGCCGCATACGCCTTGGCCAGCTTGGCCGGGCCCTCGGCCGAGTCGCCGATGGGCAGGGTGGAGGAGCCGATGTAGTAGTCCTTCTGCAGGGCCGCGCCCGCCTGGGTGGCCAGGAGCTGCGGGGCGTAGGCCGAGTTGTTGCCCACGACGGGGACGTCGAAGCCCGTGGCCGCGGCGACGCCGACCAGCGAGGCCGCCTGACGCGGTCCGGCGCTGATGACGATCGCCTTGACACCGGCCTGCTTGAGCGCGGAGACCTGGGCGGTCATGTCGTTGTCGGTCGGCTTGATCTTCTGCTCGACGACCGTGAGGCCCGCCTCCTTCGCCGCGTGCTCGGAGCCGGCCAGGGCGTTCTCGCCGTAGTCGCCCTCGAAGTAGACGTGACCGATCTTGTCGCCCTTGGCGATGCGCTTCTCGGCGAGGAGGAAGTCGATCAGGTTGATCGTCTCGACGTCGTACGTGGCACCGATGACCCGGACGTACTCGGAACCCAGGAGGTTCGCGGACCATGCCTGCGGCAGGACGATGCCCTTGTCCTGGCCGTCGATGCGCTGTTCGACGGCGGCGACGAACGGGGAGCCGATGAACTGGGCGAAGCCCAGCACGTCCGGTTCCAGCTCGGTGTAGGCGGCGATGGCCTTCTGCGGGTCGTAGCCGTGGTCGCGGACCGTCAGTTCGATCTGCCGGTCGCAGATGCCGCCCGCGGCGTTGGCCTCCTTCACCCACAGTTGCTGGGCCTGGGTGACGCTCTTGCCCAGGGAGGCGTACACACCGGTCATGTCGGTGAGGGCGCCGAGGGTGATCTTGGAGTCGGTGACCCCCTCACCGGTCTTCACGCCGCTCTTGTCCGTCCCGGCGCCGCCCCCGGTGTCGGCTTTGCCGCTGCACCCGACGAGGGTGAGGGTGAGGGCCGCGAGGACCGCTCCGTACACACGCAGTTTCATTTCTTCTCCCCTGGTTTCTTCAGACGCGTAAGGCCGCCGGGCAGGAACAGGACCACCGCGACCACCGCGGCGCCGTACAGGTAGCGGGACGCCTCGCCCGGTGTCAGCCCGCCCGTACCGGGGGCGGACACCAGGGGCAGGGAGTCGCTGTAGTGGGTGAGCACCTGCGGGAGCAGCGTGACGAACGCGGCGCCGACCACGGCTCCGGCGACGCTGCCGAGCCCGCCGATGACGATCATGGCGAGGTATTCGAGGGACAGGACCATGCCGAAGTACTCGGGCACGGTCCGCTGGAAGACCAGCGCGAGCAGGACACCCGCGAGGCCCGCGTACATGGAGGACAGGACGAACACCCCGGCCCGGTACCGCGCCACCGGTACCCCCATCACGCCGGCCGCGATCCGGTGGTCCCGGATGGCGTTGAGTGCCCGGCCGGGCCTGCCGCGCAGCACTCCGCGGGCGAAGAGCGCGCTGAAGGCGAGGGCGGCCAGCGCCACGTACCAGAGCTTCTCCGAAGCCTGGAAGGGCACCGCGGCGACGACCACCTCGGTGTCGTCGAAGGTGAACCCGAACAGTGAGAGCGGGGGCACGGCACGGCCGTTGAAGCCGCCGGTGAGCGAGCCCGCGTTGAACAGCACGTGCTGTCCGATGAAGATCAGCGCGAGCGTGGCGATACCGAGGTAGGCGCCACGCAGCCGGCCTGCGATGGGGCTGAACAGTCCGCCCGCCGCTCCCGCCAGCAGGACGGCGAGGATCGCGGCGAGCCAGGTGGGCAGGCCGAGGCCGTTCAGTTCGTGGCCGTTCTCGGTGCTGCTCTCCCCCGCCAGGACGCAGTAGCCGTAGGCGCCGACGGCGAGGAAGAAGGCATGGCCCATGGAGAGCTGGCCGGTGCTGCCGGTGAGCAGGTTGATCCCGATCGCCCCGATCGCGGCGGCCATCGCGAAGAGTCCGGCCTGGAGCCAGAAACGGTCCAGATAGAACGGAAGGAGGAGGAGCAGGACGGATCCGGCGAGCCAGAGGTACGTGCTCAGGCTCCGCAGCGGTCCGGTGAGCGATCGCCCGCCGCCGGCCGGGGCGGCCTCGGGGCCGGGTCCCACGGACGGTTCCTTCACGGTGTCGGGCATGGCTTCAGACACGGGCGAGCTCCTTCGTGCCGAAGAGTCCCGCGGGCCGGATGAGCAGGACGATCACCATCACGAGGTAGGGCGCGAGATCACCGATGCCGCGTCCGAGGAAGGAGAGATCGCTCTGGTATCCGGTGGCGAGGGACTCGGTGACCCCGACGACGAGGCCCCCGACCAGTGCTCCCGTCGTCGAGTCGAGGCCGCCGAGGATCGCGGCCGGGAAGGCCTTGAGCGCGGCGAAGGACGTGGCCCGTTCGAGGCCCGGGGTCGGGAAGACGGTGAGGAAGAGCGCGGCGACGGCGGCGAGTGCCCCGGCGACCGCCCAGGCGGAGAGCGAGACCCGGCCGAGCCGGATGCCCATGAGGGCGGCGGTCTGCGGGTTCTCGGCGGCGGCCCGCATCGACACACCCCAGGAGGTGTAGCGGAACGCGAGCAGGAACACCGTGATCAGGAGCGCCGCCGCGACGAACGCGGCGATGCGGGTCTCGGCCAGGGTGACCCCGCCGACGGTGACGACGTCGTCGCCCCACGGGTCGCCGAGCGAGAGGACCTCGGTGCCCATCCGCCGGACGAGTTCCGTCGTGATGACGATGTCGACGCCGATGGTGACGATGGCCAGGACGCTGTGGTCGCTGCCCCGGTAGCGGCGCATCACGAGGAACTCGACCGCGGAGCCGACGACCGCGGCGCCCGCGATCCCGACGCCGAGGGCCGGCCAGAAGCCGATGTCGTCGTGCAGCACGGCGGTGACGTAGCCGCCCGCCAGCAGCAGGGAGGCGTGGGCGAAGTTGACCACCTCGGTGGCCTTGAAGATGACGACGAAGCCGAGCGCGATCAGTGCGTAGACCGAGCCGATGGAGAGTCCGCCGAGGAGGAGTTCGATGAAGGTGGTCATTCCTGTGTCCCCAAGTAGGCCTGGACGACGGCCGGATCGTTCTGGACCTCGGCGGGGCTGCCGCCCGCGATCCTGCGTCCGAAGTCGAGTACGGTCACCGCGTCCGCGAGCCGCATCACCACACCCATGTCGTGTTCGACCAGCACGATGGAGATGCCGAGGCTGTCGCGTACGTCCGCGACGACAGCCGCGACGCGGCGCCGTTCGTCGGCCGTCATGCCGGCGATGGGTTCGTCGAGCAGCAGCACCCGCGGCTCCATGCAGAGCGCGCGGCCGAGCTCCACGAGCTTCTGCTTCCCGTACGGAAGGATCCCGGCGGGCAGCTCCAACTCCTTTTCCAGGCCGATGAATTCGGCGATCTCCCGGACCCGTTCCCGGTGCAGCCGCGCCTCGCGGGCCGCCGAAGGCAGCCGCAGTCCGCTGGCGAGGAAGCCGGAGCGGGTGAGGCGGTGCCGGCCGAGCAGGAGACTCTCGGCGACGGTGGCGTGCGGGGGCAGCGCCAGGTTCTGGAACGTGCGCGCGATGCCGAGGCCGGCGATCTTGTGCGGGGCGAGCCCGGTGAGTTCGGTGTCGCCGAGGTGCACCGTGCCGGAGGTGGCGCGGTACACGCCGGAGAGCACGTTGAACGTGGTCGACTTGCCGGCGCCGTTGGGTCCGATGACGGCGTGCACACTGCCCGGTTCGACGGTGAACGAGACCGCGTCGAGGGCGGTGAGCCCCGCGAAGCGTACGGTCACGTCGCGCACGGCGAGTGCGGCAGGGGCGGTGACGGGCGCCGTGGTGGCCGGAGCGGTGGTCATGCGGACCACCTGCTCAGCGAGCGCGAGGGTCCGGCGACGGCCTGCGTGGCGTCCTCGGCGGCCGTCTCGTCGACGACGCCCAGGTAGCGGCGGCGCACCTCGTCGGAGGCGGCGAGATCGTCGGCGGGGCCTTCGAGGGCGACCTCGCCGACGTCCAGGACGTACGCGGTGGAGGCGAGCCGCAGGGCGATGGCCGCGTTCTGTTCGACGAGCATGACGGAGGTCCCTGTCGCGTTGATCTCCTGGATCGTCTCGGCGATCCTGGCCGCCATCAGCGGTGCGAGGCCGAGGGAGGGTTCGTCGAGCAGGAGCAGGCGGGGCCCTGCCATCAGGGCCCGTCCCATCGCCAGCATCTGCTGCTCACCGCCGGACAGCAGTCCGGCCCGCTGGTGCGCGCGCTGGGCGAGTACCGGGAACAGTTCGTGGACACGGTCGAGCGCGGCGGTGGTCTCCTTGCGTCCGCCGCGGGCGCCGAGCGCGCCCGCCCGGAGGTTGTCCGCCACCGTCATGCGGGCGAACACCTGCCGCCCCTCCGGTACCTGGATCACTCCCGCCGCCACCACCTGGGCGGGGCGCAGGCCGTCCAGGGGCTGTCCGTCGAAGCGGATGGTGCCCGTGCCCGTGCCGCGGTGGAAGCCGAGGGTCCGCGATACGGCCCGCAGCAGCGTGGTCTTGCCGGCGCCGTTGCCGCCGAGTACGGCGGTGATCGCGCCGGGCGGCACGTCGACGGAGACGTCGCGCAGGGCCCGTACCGGGCCGTAGCCCACGGACAGTTCGCGGATCTCGAGCGTTGCCATGCGTCCTCCTCCTTCCGACTGGTCGTTGTGGTGCCACAGACCAGCAGGGGGGCCCACCGTGCGTCCACGGTCCGTCGCGCACTCGCTGCGGGTGACCAGCGTTCGAACGGCCGTGTTGTGCACGCGCACAGAGGGGGGTGATCCGCTGCCGCCGCCACCACGACGGATGGCATCGTCACCAGCCATGAACGGCCCGGTCGCGAAACGGAGCGAACACATGCAGCTGCGCGGTGACGAGCGGGGCGAGGTGCTGCTCGACGCCCTGCTGGACGGCCGGTCCGCACCGGGCCTCGCGGCACGCGCGGCGGCGGGTCTGGACGTGCCGGAGCAGGGCCGTTACGCGGTGGTGGTGCTGCGGCGGGGCGCTCCGGCCGGGCAGGTCATGGACGCGGACGGCCTGCGGTTCTTCCGGCGGGTGCGGGCGGACGGCGAGCTCGTCGTCGTGGCCCTGGGTGACCGTGATCCGGCCGGGCTCGCGACGCTGATGGCGCGGTGGTGTCCGGGTCCGGGCGGGATCGGCCCGGTGGCGGACGGCCTGGCGGGGCTGGGGACGGCGCGCCGGCTGGCCGAGGTGGCGCTGCTGACGTGTCAGCCGAACGAGGAGGGGATCGTGCGGCTGGAGGAACGGATGCCCGCGGCGCTGGTGGTGAGCCAGCCGGAGCTCGCGGCGCGGCTGGTCGCGGACGTCTTCGGTCCGCTGCTGGCCCTTGATCCGGCGGACCGGGCCCTGCTGGTGCGGACGCTGGACGCGTGGCTGGAGTGCGGGGGATCCGCGGGCCGGGCGGCGGGACGGCTGTACTGCCACCGCAACACCGTGCTCAACCGGCTGCGGCGGCTGGAGCAGCTGACGTCGCGGTCGCTGTCACGGCCGCGCGAACTGGTCGAGATGATGCTGGCCCTGGACGCGTTCCGGCTCTCTGCGTCCCCGCCGTGAGGTACGGCCCGCGGGCCTGTGTGAGGGGGCGGTGTGGAGGGGCGGGTGTCCCGCCCCTCCACGGGGGGCCTCAGACCAGGAAGTCGCGGGCGATCGACTCGGCCGCACGCTCCAGCAGGGGCCCCGCCTGGGCCATGCAGACCGCCGGATCGGGTTCCAGCTCCGTCAGGGCGTAGGCCCGCCGGATCCCGGCCCCCTCCAGCGCCTCGGGCGGCAGGGCGAGGCGTCCGCAGACGGCGACGACCTCCACCCCGGCGGCCCGGGCCGCCGCGGCGACGCCCGCCGGTGCCTTGCCGTGCAGCGTCTGCTCGTCGAGCGATCCCTCGCCGGTCACGACGAGGGTGGCCCGGGCGAGCGCCGGGGCGAAGCCCAGGACGTCGAGCATGACCTCGATGCCGGGCCGGAAGCGGGCTCCCAGCGCGACGAGCGCGCCGTAGCCGACGCCTCCGGCGGCGCCCGCGCCGGGAAGCGCGGCGTGCCCGGGTCCCAGCACGGAGGCGTAGTGGGCGAGCGCCGCGTCGAGGACAGCGATGTCGTCCTCGGTGGCGCCCTTCTGCCGCCCGTACACCTCGGGGGCCCCCTTCGCGCCGGTCAGGGGGTTGTCCACGTCGCTGGCCAGGATCAGGTCGATGTCCGCCAGCCGGGGGTCGAGCCCCGACAGATCGGCCTCGGCGAGGTCGGCGAGCCCGCCGCCGCCGGGTCCGGCGGGCTTTTGGTCCGCGTCCAGGAAGCGGGCCCCCAGTGCGGCGAGCATGCCCGCTCCGCCGTCCGTCGTGGCACTGCCGCCGACCCCGAACACGATCGTCCGGGCGCCGGCGTCGAGCGCGGCCAGCAGCAGCTCGCCGGAGCCGTACGTGGTCGCCGTGAGCGGGGCGAACTCCCCCGCGGGGAGGCGCTGGAGGCCCGAGGCCTCCGCCATCTCCACCACGGCCGTGGTGCCGCGCACCGCGTACGCGGCGTCCACCGGCATCCCCAGCGGCCCGGTCACCCGGGCCTCGCGGCGGTCGAATCCGGCAGCCACCGCCGCCGCGACCGTACCGTCGCCGCCGTCCGCCACCGGCAGGGTCTCGACCCGCACACCGGGGACGACGCGCCGCAGTCCGGCCGTCACCCGTTCCGCGACCTGCACGGCCGTGAGCGAGCCCTTGAACTTGTCCGCCGCGACGAGCACGCGGGCGGTCTCCATCACTGCTCCGTCCGTCACCTTGCATCCTTTGCTTTCGAACAGGCAGTCGCGCCGCCCCGACCCTATCCGGACCGCACCTGGTCTGCCCATGGCCGTCCGCCCGTCGGGCCACGACCCGGCGCGGCCCCTGCCGATGCCTCTACGCTGCCCCGGTGACCACCACTGACTACGCCACCTACATCGCAGGGCTGCCCCGGGTACTGGCCGCGGCGGCCTCGCTCTTCCGGGACGAGCACGGCCGGCTGCTGCTCGTCGAGCCGAACTACCGGGAGGGCTGGGCACTGCCCGGCGGCACGGTCGAGTCGGACGGGGGCGAGAGTCCCCGGCAGGCCGCGCGCCGGGAGACGGCCGAGGAGATCGGGCTGGATCTGGAGCCGGGCCGGCTGCTCGCGGTCGACTGGGCCCGCGGTGCGGGGCGTCCGCCGATCGCCGCGTACCTGTACGACGGCGGCGTGCTGTCCGGTGAGCAGTTCGGGGCGATCCGGCTGCAGGAGGAGGAACTCCTGTCCTGGCGGCTGGTGGACCGCGCGGACCTCGGCGGATATCTGCCGCGACGGCTCGGACGACGGGTCCTGGCGGCACTGCGGGTGCTGGACACCGGAGCGGGTACGGCCGAGCTGGAGGACGGTGAACCGCCCGTCGGCGCGAGGCCCTGAACCGGGTCGCCGTTCACGGCGCCCTCGGGCGATCGCGGACGGCACGGGGTCCTGCGTACGCTCGGCCCATGACTCTCGTCGCGATCCTCAGCGGCGCCGGCATCTCCACGGACTCCGGCATCCCCGACTACCGCGGGCCGCAGGGCCTCTGGCGGAAGGACCCGGAGGCCGAGAAGCTCGTCACGTACGACTTCTACATGGCCGACCCGGAGATCCGGCGCCGCTCCTGGCAGATGCGCCGCACCAGCGCCACCTGGAACGCGCAACCGAACGCGGCCCATCGTGCCGTGGCCGCCCTCGAACGGTCCGGGACGCCGGTGCGCGTGATCACGCAGAATGTGGACGGGCTGCACCAGCGGGCCGGGCTGTCCGCCCGTAAGGTCGTCGAACTCCATGGCACGGCACGCGAGGTCGTCTGCACACGCTGCCACGCCCGGTCCGGCATGGAGCGGGCGCTGGCCCGTGTCGAGGCGGGCGAGGCTGATCCGCCCTGCACGGTCTGCGGCGGGATCCTGAAGTCGGCGACGGTGATGTTCGGCGAGCGCCTGGACCCGCGGGTGCTGGGTGAGGCCATGGCCGTCACCAAGGCGAGCCAGGTCTTCATCGCGGTGGGCACGACGCTCCAGGTGCAGCCCGCCGCCTCGCTGGCGCGGATCGCGGCGGAGCACGGGGCCCGGCTCATCGTGGTGAACGCCGAGCCGACCCCCTACGACGGGCTGGCAGAGGAGACGATCCGCGAACCCATCGGGACGGCCCTGCCCGCGCTGCTCGCACGGCTGGCCCCGTCCGCGGAGGACTGACCGGTCCGCACACGGGCCCCCGGGTCTCCGCCGTCCGTCGGGCTCATCCCTCCAGACCGCCCTGGATCCGGCGCGACGGCTTGAAGGTGTACAGGTCCAGGATCTCGGGCACCTCGGCGAGGCCCGGTCCGCCCTCCCCCGCCCAGACGGCTATGTCCGCGACGGCCTGCGGATCGTTCACCAGCCCGAGCCAGACGGGGCGGCCGCCCGCGTCGCGGCCCTCGGCGGAGGGCTGTACGACCATGACGTTGCCGTGCTCGCACGCGTCCAGGCACTCCACGGCACGCACGGTGGCGATCCCGTCGAGGGACTGCCGCAGCTGCGCCAGCTGGCCGGCGTGGTCCACGCCGGGGATCTTCGGGGTGCCGCAGCAGCAGCCCCGGCAGACACTGACGGTGGGCCGGGACGGCCCCGGCCCTGCTGCGGGCTTGCGGGTGCGGCGGCTCATGCGGGGGCACTCCCGGTGGTGGCGCGGATGATCACCGTAGGACTGTACCGAGCGGCTCCCCCGCGGATCCCGGCCCCCGGGTGGGGTAGTGTTGACGGCTGCGAAGGGGAGTAGCCCCGAAAACCGGTCGTCGACACACTGGAGCCCACGGGTTCCCGGTGGCCGGGCCCGTGGATCCTTGCGGGTGGGCGAGACCTTCGGTCAGGTATGACACGCCCGTGCCCTGCGGGCGCTGCCGTCGTGCCGGGCCGAGTGGTCCTCCGAAACGCCCGAACGGCACTTCGCGGATGGCCCGGGGCCCGGCTCTCACAGAAAGCCACCCGGAATGCATCTCGACCCACTGGCGATCCTCACCGCCTTCGGGCTGATCTTCCTCGCGGAGCTCCCCGACAAGACGATGTTCGCCTCGTTGGCCATGGGCACGCGCATGCGCCCCCTGTACGTCTGGTTCGGCACGTCGTCCGCCTTCGTGGTGCACGTCGCCATCGCGGTCGGGGCGGGTGGCCTGATCGGTCTGCTGCCCGACTGGACCGTCAAGCTGGTCTCGGCCCTCCTGTTCGGCTTCGGCGCGTTCATGCTGCTCCGCAGCGGTGGCGACGACCAGGACGACGAGGACGAGATCAAGACCGTGACCGGTTTCTGGCCGGTCTACTCGACCGCCTTCATGGCCGTCTTCATCAGCGAGTGGGGCGACCTGACCCAGATCACCACCGCGAACCTCGCCGCGAGCAACGGCGCCTGGTCCACGGCCGTCGGATCGGCCGCCGCTCTCATGTCCGTGTCCGCGCTGGCGCTGCTGGCCGGACGGTTCATCGCCAAGCGGGTGCCGCTGAGGACCGTGCAGCGCATCGGCGGGCTGTGCATGCTCGGGCTCGCGATCTGGTCGGTGGTCGAGATCTTCACCGCCTGACCGGCCGAGGCGGGCAGCGGCCTGACCGGCCCGCCCGGTACCGGCTGTCCGGCGTGCCGGCCCTTCAGAACAGGGCCGGCACGTCGCTGTCCGTCCCCCGCTCGAAGGCGAGCAGCCGCTGCTTGCGGTCCAGCCCGCCGCCGTACCCCGTGAGGCTCCCCGAGGCTCCGACGACCCGGTGGCACGGGACGATGATCCCGACCGGGTTCTTGCCGTTGGCGAGGCCGACCGCACGGGAGGCACCGGGCTTTCCGAGGCATTGGGCCAGTTCGCCGTACGAACGGGTCTCGCCGTACGGGATCCGTTCCAGCTCGGCCCAGACGCTGCGCTGGAAGGGCGTGCCGTCCAGACGCAGCGGCAGGTCGAATTCCGTCAGCTCGCCCGCGAAGTAGGCGTCCAGCTGCCGGACGGCCTCGGTGAAGGGCCGCGGATCCGGTGCGCCGAAGGTCTCCTGAGGCGGGCGGTGCCGCTGGGCGGTCATGTACAGACCGGCCAGGACACCGTCGGTCGCGACCAGCGTGAGGTCTCCGTAGGGGCTGTCGATGACCGTGTGCTGCCTGGTCGCCGCAGGTGTGGCTGTCATGGTTCGTCCTCGGTTGTCAGACGGGCAGGTGGTTGATGGGGTGGTCGTCGACGGTCCAGAGATACTGCACGGCGTACGCGCGCCAGGGCCGCCAGTCCGCGGCACGTGCGGTGAGGGCCGCGGGGGTGGCCGGAAGGCCGAGCCGCTCGGCCGCCCTGCGGATTCCCAGATCGGTGGGGACGAAGGCGTCCGGGTCCCCGAGGGCACGCATGGCGATCACCTCGACCGTCCAGGGGCCGAACCCAGGCAATGCGGTCAGCTCGGCGCGGGCCTGTTCCCAGTCGGTGCCCTCGCCCAGCCGGAGGGATCCCTCGGCGAGGGCGGTGACCAGGGTGGTGAGCGTGGTGCGGCGGCTGCGCGGCAGCGCGAGGGCCTCCGGATCGAGTCCGGCCAGCGCCTCCGGCGTGGGGAAGAGATGGGTCAGGCCGCCCTCGGGGTCCTCGACCGATACCCCGTGGGCGGTGACCAGCCGGGCCGCGTGGGTGCGGGCCGCGGCCGTGGAGACCTGCTGACCGAGCACGGCGCGTACGGCGAACTCCGCCGCGTCCACCGTGCGCGGCACCCGGCGCCCCGGGGCCCGGTCGACCAGCGGCGCGAGCAACGGGTCGGAGCGCAGCTGCTCGTCGACGGCGACGGGGTCGGCGTCCAGGTCGAGCAGTCTGCGGCAGCGGCTGATGGCCTGGGTCAGGTCGCGCGGATCGGTGAGGGAGAGCCGGCAGGCGATGTGGTCGGACCGCGGGGAGAGGGCCACTGTGCCGTGTCCGTGCGGGAGCGTGAGCGTGCGGCGGTAGACGCCGTCACGCCATTCCTCGACCCCGGGGACGGCGGTCGCGGCCAGGTGCCCGAAGAGGTTGCTGGGGTTGAGCGGGGCGCGGTACGGCAGCCGCAGGGCGATGATTCCGGAGGCCTCGGCCGCCCCGGCCCCGCGTGCCGCACGGGTGCGCAGCTCCCCCGGGGCGAGCGCGAAGACCTCGCGGACGGTGTCGTTGAACGTGCGGATGGAGGCGAACCCGGCGGCGAACGCCACTTCGGCCATCGGCAGCGCGGTCGTCTCGATGAGGACCCGGGCGGTCTGGGCCCGCTGCGACCGGGCCAGGGCGAGCGGCCCCGCGCCGAGCTCGGCGAGGAGCTGGCGCTCGATCTGCCGGGCGGAGTAGCCGAGCCGCGCCGCGAGACCCGGCACACCCTCCCGGTCGACGACCCCGTCCTGGATGAGGCGCATCGCACGGGCGACGGAGTCGGCGCGGGCGTTCCACTCCGGGGAGCCGGGGCTGGTGTCGGGCCGGCACCGCTTGCAGGCCCGGAATCCGGCCTGCTGGCAGGCGGCGGCGCTGGGGTAGAAGCTCATGTTGCGCACCTTGGGCGGCACGACGGGGCAGCTGGGCCGACAGTAGATCCCGGTGGTCAGGACCGCGGTGAAGAACCAGCCGTCGAAGCGGGCGTCCTTCGACTGTACGGCCCGTACGCAGCGCTCGGTGTCGGTGTGCATGGTTCAAGGATCGGGCACCCGGAACGGGAGGGCTGGCGGAAATCCGACATCAGCCTCGCGCGGGAATCCGACATCGGCCGCCCGATGACACCACTGCCCGGCCGGCCCGGGAGTGACACCCCGCACCGGCCGCGGCAGGACACCACGCCGTCAGGTCCCGTCCGCGGCAGCGGACTCGACGCGCACACACCGCGCCTGAGCACGGCGACCCGGCGCGGGACGACTGGGAGCGGCCGGATCTCACGCGGCCCGCAGCCGCCGCCGCACCGCCTTCGCCGCGTGGTGGCCGGACATGCCGTGCACTCCGGGGCCGGGCGGGGTGGCCGAGGAGCAGAGGAAGACCGCGGGGTGGGCCGTGGCGTACGGCACGCGGGCGAGCTTGGGGCGGAGCACCGTCTGCAGCCCGGCGAACGCTCCGGTCGCGATGTCGCCGCCGACGTAATTGGCGTTGCGCGCGGCGAGTTGGGGCGGCCCGGCGATCGCGCGGGCCAGGACGAGATCGCGGAACCCGGGCGCGAACCGCTCGATCTGCCGCTCGATGACCTCGGTCGCGTCCCCCTCCCAGCCCGCGGGGACGTGTCCGTAGACCCAGAAGACATGGCGGCCCTCGGGGGCCCGGGACGGGTCGACGAGGCTCGGCTGTGCGGTGATCAGGAAGGGGACGCTCGGGTCGCGGCCCTCCACGGCGGCGCGCAGGGCGGTGTCGATCTCCCCGGCCGTGGGCCCGACATGGACCGTACCGGCCCGCCGGGCCTCCTGCGCCGTCCACGGGACGGGGCCCGACAGCGCGTAGTCGATCTTGAAGCAGGAGGCCCCGTAGCGGTAGCGGCCGTAGGCGCTGCCGAGTCCGGCGATGCGGGCGAGCGAGGTGGGCGAGGTGTCGAAGATGTACGCGCGGGCCGGCGGGAGCTCGTCGAGGCGCTTGACCTCCACGCCCGTCCGGATCGTGCCGCCCTGTTCGCGCAGGTACGAGGCGAGGGCGTCGGAGATGGCCTGCGAGCCGCCGCGCGGCACCGGCCAGCCGTTCGCGTGCGCGGCGAGCGCGAACAGCAGGGCGATTCCACTCGTCGCGATGCCGCTGGTGGGCGCGATGGCGTGGGCGGCGAGCCCCGCGACGAGTCCGCGCGCCCTGGCACCCCGGAAGCGGCGGGAGAGAAACGTGGCGGGCGGCAGCGCGTCGAGCCCGAAGCGCATCCAGCGGTACGGGTCTCGGGGCAGCCCGTCCCACGGGGTGCGCAGGAAGTCCGCGGCGAGTGTGTCCCAGTGGCCGGTGTAGGGCGCGACCAGCCTGCGGTACGCGCCCGCGTCCTGCGGGCCGAGCGACATGGCGCTCTCCCCCACGGACCGCGTGAGCACGGCGGCCGATCCGTCCGGGAAGGGGTGGGCGAGCGCCAGTTCGGGCTGCAGCCATTCCAGGCCGTGCCGGGCCAGTGGCATCGCGTTGAAGGCGGGCGAGCCGATGCCCAGCGGGTGTACAGCGGAACACGGATCGTGGCGGAACCCGGGCAGGGTGAGCTCCTCGGTCCGCGCGCCACCGCCGACGGTCTCCTTGGCCTCGAAGACCTCGACGGCGAAGCCCCGGCGGGCCAGCTCGGCCGCGGCCGTCAGCCCGTTGGGGCCCGCCCCCACGACTACGGCATCCAGCATCGATGGCACCTTCGGACTCCTTCGTCAGCCGATGGCCAGGACACCCAGGATATTCGGGCGCGCCGACGACCTGTCCGCGGGTAGCCTCCCGCCCGATGAACAGCGCACCCGCACTCTCCTCGGCCGTGTCCTCGATGGCCTCCCGGCTCGCCGGGCTGCCCGGCGTACGGGCCGTCGTCCTGGGCGGCAGCCGGGCCCGCGGCACACACCGGCCCGATTCCGACTGGGACCTCGGCGTGTACTACCGCGGCGCCCCCGACCTGGCCGCGCTGGCCGCCCTGGGCTCCGGGATCCAGGGTTCACCGCTGGAGGTGGCGGGGCCGGGCGGCTGGGGGCCGTGGGTCAACGGCGGTGCGTGGCTGACGGTGGACGGAGTCCGGGTCGACTGGATCCTGCGCGATCTGGACCGGGTGGAGTCGGTGTGGTCCGACTGCCGGAAGGGCCGCTTCGAGGTGGGCGTCCAGCCCGGCCATCCGCTGGGCTTCTGGTCCCCCTGCTACGTCGGCGAGGTCGCCCTCGGCCGCGTGCTGGAGGATTCCCGCAACGAGTTGACGCTCCTTCAGCAAGCGGTGCGGACCTATCCCGAGCCTCTGCGCGAGGCGCTCGCCGACGCCGCGTGGGAGGCGGAGTTCTCCGTGGCCGGCGCCCGCAAGTCGGCCCCGGCGGGCGACACGCTCCATGTCGCCCTGTGCCTGTCGAAGGCGTTCGGGATCCTCGCCCAGTCCCTGCACGCCCACCACCGCACCTGGTGTCTCAACGAGAAGGGCGCCCTCGCCGCGGCGGCGGCCCTGCCGCACACGCCCGCGGACTTCGCGGGCCGGGTCGCCCGGTCCCTGCGCGGCCTGGACGCGGCAGCGGTGGAGACCGCGGCCGGTGTCGTGCGGGACGTGCGGGAGGTGCTCTCCGGCGGCGGGACGCCCACCAGCCCCGGAGCGTGAACGCTACAGGCCCGCGCGCAGCGCGGACAGGATCCTGTCCGCGGTGGTCCTGTCCCTGGCGGCCGTGAACGGGAGGTCGTTGCCGCCGGTGATGCGGTACGGGACACCGGAGAGGGTCGACTGGGCCCCGCCCGCCTCGGTGACCAGGAGGAGGCCCGCCGCGTGGTCCCAGGCGAATTCCCAGTTGAACGCGACGGCGTCCTGTGCGCCGCAGGCGACGGCGAGGTACTCCAGGCCGGCCGATCCGCACGCACGCGCTTCGATGCCTTCGGTACGCAGGCCGAGCAGGGCGCGCTTCTGGGCGTCGGAGGTGTAGTCGGGGTGCGACATCGCCACCTTGAGCACGGCGCCCGCCGCGGGCGAACCGCTGTGCAGCGGTGTGCCGTTGAGCGTGGCACCCCTCCCCCGGACGGCGACGGCCATCTCGCCGAGCACGGGGGCGTACGTCCATGAGGCGTATACCTCTCCGTGGCGGGCGAGGGCGACCAGAGTGCAGAAGCCGGGTTCGCCGTGGACGAACTGGCGGGTGCCGTCGACGGGGTCGACGATCCATACGGGTGCGTCGCCGCCGAGCGCCTCGTACACCGCCGGGTCGGCGTGGACGGCCTCCTCGCCGACGACGGCCGAACCGGGCAGGAGCCGGGTCAGTGACCTGGTGAGGTGCTCCTCGGCCAGCCGGTCCGCGGCGGTGACCAGGTCGTGCGGGCCGCTCTTCTCGACGATCTCGTGCGTGGCGAGCTGCCGGTAGCGCGGCAGGATCTCCGCGGCGGCCGCTGCGCGGACCGCCGCCTCGACCTCGGTCAGGCGCCCGTTGTCGGCGAGGAAGTCATCGATCATGCCTCCAGCTAAGCATGCTCCTCGCGGGGCACCGAGGGTGGGCGTTCAGCGGCCGACCGCGTACCCCTGCATGCCGCGCGGATTGGCGGCGGCGGACAGCACTCCGGTCTCCGGATCGCGGGCGACGACGCACAGCCTCCCCTCGGACCAGGGCGCGCCGACGGTGACGTCGTGGCCGCGGCGGCGCAGCTCCGCGACGACTGCGGGGTCCGTGCGCTCCTCGACGGTCACACTGCCCGGGCGCATGCCGCGCGGGTGGAAGGAGCCGGGGAAGCTGTCGTTGTGCCAGTTCGGGGCGTCGATGGCACCTTGCAGGTCGAGCCCGCCGCGGACCCGGGGCCGCAGGGCGACGGCCAGGAAGAAGTGGAGCTGCCACTGGTCCTGCTGGTCGCCTCCGGGGGTGCCGAAGGCCATGACCGGGATGCCGTCGCGCAGGGCGAGCGAGGGGGTCAGGGTCGTGCGGGGGCGGCGGCCGGGGGTGAGGGTGTTGGGCAGCCCGTCGTCGAGCCAGGCCATCTGCAGGCGGGTGCCGAGCGGAAAACCGAGCTCGGGGACGACAGGGTTCGACTGGAGCCAGCCGCCGCTGGGGGTGGCCGAGACCATGTTGCCCCAGCGGTCGACGACGTCGAGGTGGCAGGTGTCGCCGCGGGTCGCACCGTCCCTGGAGACGGTCGGCTCGCCCGCACCGGCGGCTGCCGCGGGTAGGCCGGGGGTGCAGAGGCCGGACGCGACCGCCCGGGCGTGGGCGCTGAGGACGGGGGCGCGCCCGCCGGGGCTGCCGGGGCGGAGCTCGTGGGACGCCTCGCCGGTGACGAGGGCACGGCGCGCGGTGTTGTACGGCTCGGAGAGCAGGGTGTCCAGGGGGACGTCGTCGGCGTCGCCGTACCAGGCCTCACGGTCTGCCATGGCGAGCTTGCAGCCCTCGATGAGCAGGTGCACGTAGTCGGCAGAGCCGTAGGGCGGCAGCTCGTCGGGGAGCAGCGCGAGCTGCTGGAGGAGGACGGGGCCCTGGCTCCAGCCCCCGGCCTTGGCCAGCGTCCAGCCGTGCCAGTCGTACGTGACCGGGGCCTCGTAGGCCGCCGACCAGCCGGCCAGGTCGGCGGCGGTGAGCGTGCCGGTGTGGTGGGTGCCGCTGGTGTCCAGGGTGGGGACGGCCGCCTGGCGGACCAGCGCCTCGGCGACGAAGCCCTCGCTCCAGATCCGGCGGGCTGCCTCGATCTGGGCGACGCGGTCGGTGCCCCCGGTCCGCTCGGCCTCGGCGGTCAGCCGCCGCCAGGTCGCGGCGAGTGCGGGGTTGCGGAACAGCTCGCCCGGCCGCGGGGCCTTCCCGCCGGGGAGGTACACCTCGGCGGAGGACCGCCAGGCGGTCTCGAACAGTTCGCGGACGGCCTCGACGGTCTCCCCGATCCGCTCGACCGGTGCGTGGCCGTCCTCGGCGTATCCGATCGCGTACCGCAGCACCTGGCCGAGGGTCCTGGTGCCGTGGTCGCGCAGGAGGACCATCCACGCGTCGAAGGCGCCCGGCACGGCGGCGGCCAGCGGCCCGGTGCCGGGTACCAGGTCGAGGCCGAGCGCCCGGTAGTGGGCGACGGTCGCTCCGGCGGGGGCGGGGCCCTGGCCGCACAGCACCCGCACGTCGCCGTCCTTCGGCGCCAGAATGACCGGGACCTCCCCGGCCGGACCGTTGAGGTGGGGTTCGACGACGTGCAGGACGAATCCGGCGGCGACGGCCGCGTCGAAGGCGTTGCCGCCGTCCTCCAGGACGGCCATCGCGGACTGCGAGGCGAGCCAGTGGGTGGAGGACACCATTCCGAAGGTGCCTTGGAGGGTCGGCCGGGTCGTGAACATCGCACCTCACCTTGCTGGTTGGACGTGTCAAACGGACCGAACACGGCTCATGACCGGCCCTGGGGAGAGTCTGGGGAGTTTCGCCCTGCAAGGTCGTTCACCTGATCGTCGAGCAGACTATCGATCGCGACCCGCCTCCGGCACGAAGTGCCCGTAGCGATCGAGGATGATGGTGAGGGAAGCTTCCCGTGATCATGGAGTGCTCTACGCCGGCCCCAGTGGCACGGCGAGTCCGGAGCCGTCCGCGGACCCGAAAAGCCGACAACTCCTACCGGGCCAGGGGCGGGAGCCCGGAGCCAGCGGCGCCGGCAACAGGCGGGTACGACGACAATCCCGGCCATGACCGGGCGACGCGGCCTCCCGGGTCGCGTTGTTCAGCCGGCCTGGAAGACCGCGGCCTTGCCTACGCACTGCAGATCACGGGCGAGATGGGGCCCTGGCCCAAGGCCCTGGAACGGTTCAGCGGCCTGGAGGAGATCCTGCGGAAGGTGGGGGACTCGACGCGGATGGCCCAGCCGCGGCGGCGCGCGTGGCAGGCCGGTGCGAGGACGTCGAGGTTGACGGAAGCTTGGCCTCGCCGTGTCACTTGGCCTTGCCCCGGATGACTGCCAGGCAGAGCGCGTCGATCCACTCCCCAGTCGTGATGCTCTCCGCGGGGGCATCCTCACCCGGGTCGTAGCTCATGCCGAAGTTCACGTACTCCAGGAAGACCTGGAAGCTGCAGGGGGTGGTAAGCGGCGTAGGCGCCGGCAGCGGCTTCGGAGGCGTCCTTGAGGGCGGCCTTGGCCTCCGGGGTGCCGAGGCCGGGTGTCTCGACGGAGAGGGCGCCCAGGTGGTCGAGGAACTCCTCGGCGATCGCCTGCCACTCGTAGGTGGCCATGCGGCCCGCCCTCGACATGGAACGAACCTGACCCCCGATGCGGTTCGTGAAGTCCTCGCGCGCTGCCGACACGACGGCTCCGCCCACCTGGTGACGCTCTATTCGCACTGCCCTGCTCCTTGACCAAATATCTGCGACAGCCTAGGCGCGCCCGCACCGAGTCCGACTGACCGGGCCGGTGCCCGATCAGCGGCAGCGTTTCGGTGGTCCACCATCCAGCAGGACGGGGCGGATCCGGTTGGGACAGCCCCAGACCGTGGCCTCGTCGCGGGGCCGGGACCTGGGGCCGACGTCGTGCAGGAGGCGAGCCCGGTGCTCCATGTCGCGGCGGATTCCGGGGGCGCCGCCTTCGAGCTTGCGCTCCAGCCAGATCGAGCCGCATACCCGACATATTCGCGAACACGTTCGTTACGATCGGGCTATGACTGCGAGAAGAGAGCCGATCAGCCGCCGGGAGCGTCCGGCAAAGCCTGCCCTTTCACGGCAGTGGATCGTGGACACCGCCGTGCGGGTCATGCGCGCCGAAGGGCTGGAGAAGGTCACCATGCGCCGTCTGGCCAAAGAGCTGGATACCGGTCCGGCGTCGCTGTACGTCTATGTGGCCAACACCGCCGAACTGCACGCGGCCGTGCTGGACACCCTGCTGGGCGAGGTCGACCTGACCGGCGGAGGCGCCGAGGACAGCTGGCGCGAGCGGCTCCGCGCCGTACTGGCCTCCTACACCACCGTGCTGTTCGCGCACCCGCAGCTGGCCCGGTCGGCTCTCGTCGCACGCCCCGGCGGCGAGAACTACCTGCGCCTGGTGGAGCGCGTCCTGGAGCTGTTGTCCCGCAGCGGAGCGTCCCGCGAGCAGGTCGCCTGGGGCGTGGACACGCTGCTCCAGGTCGCCACGGCCACGGCCGCCGAGCACTCGACGCAGGAACACGACCCCATGACCGAGGACGACTGGAACGCCACCACCCGGGCCCTGCAGTCCGTGGACGAGGCCACCCATCCGGCGATCGCAGCACACATGCCAGCCCTGGTCAGCGGCTCGGCCGACGACCGCATGGGCTGGAGCTTCGACGTTCTGGTCAACGGCATCACGCACACACCCGTCCCCGGCACGGAGGGCTGAAGCGGCCGAGCAGGCAGCCCGGGCAGCTCCGCCGTGGGCGCACGCCCCGTGACCGCGCGAAGCCGGCACCGGCATAACGAACTTGTTCGGAACGAACATGTTCGTTATCGTCTGGGTGTCCGGTCAGGTCGCCTCACGACCGAGCCGTCCGCCGCCCTGCCGCGGGACGGGCGGTGCTGCTCCAACCCCTTCCCGGGCTGCGCTTGTGCGCACTCGGCCAGTCATCTGGAGGCTCTTATGAGCACCCACCACCCCATCGCGATCATCGGCGCGGGTCTCGGCGGTCTCACCGCCGCCCGCGTCCTGCACGTCAATGGCATCCAGGCCGCCACCTTCGAACTGGAGGCGTCCGCCTCGACCCGCACCCAGGGCGGCATGCTCGACATCCATGAGGAGAGCGGCCAGAAGGCGCTGCGCGCCGCCGGCCTCTACGAGGACTTCTTGAAGATCGTCCACGAGGGCGGGCAGGAGATGCGCCTGGTCGGCCCGGACGCCGTCGTCCACGTCTCGGAAAAGGACGACGCCACCGGCGGCCGCCCGGAGGTGGACCGCGGTGACCTGCGGGACCTACTGCTGAACTCGCTGCCCGACGGCACGATCCATTGGGGCAGGAAGGTCACCGGCGCCCATGCCCTGGGCGACGGCCGCCACGAGGTGTCGTTCGCCGACGACTCCGCCATCACCACCGACCTTCTGATCGGCGCCGACGGGGCATGGTCCCGCGTGAGGCCGCTGCTCTCCGACGCAACGCCCGCCTACACCGGCATCTCCTTCGCAGAGACCGACCTGTACGAGGCCGATGCCCGCCACTCGCGCAGCGCCGCCGTCATTGGGGGCGGGTTCTTCATCAGCCTGGGCAACCGGTGCGGCTTCCTCGCGCACCGCGAGACCGACGGCAGTCTCCACGTCTACGCCGCGCTGAAGGCCGACGAGGGCTGGCTCGACGCCATCGACTTCACCGATCTCGCTGCCGCCAAGACCGCCGTCCTCGCCCACTTCAAGGACTGGCACGAGGATCTGCGTGCCCTGGTCGCCGACGCGGACACCATCACCCCGCGCCGCATCCACGCCCTGCCGGTCGGACACCGCTGGGAGCGGATCGCGGGAGTGACGCTCCTCGGTGACGCCGCCCACGTGATGTCCCCCTTCGCCGGAGAGGGCGCCAACCTGGCCATGTTCGACGGCGCCGAACTCGCAGAGGCGCTCGCCGCCCACCCGGGCGACACCGAGGCCGCGCTCGCCGCGTACGAACAGGCTCTCTTCCCGCGCAGCGAGGCATCCGCCGCCGAGTCCGCCGCCGGCCTGGAGGCAATGTTCGGCGACCAGGCGCTGGAGCGGATGATCCAGTTCTTCACTTCCGGACCGGCAGCCGAGTGACCGCCGCGAGCAGCACCGACACCATCGACGCGATCCAGGAGATTGCATGACCGCGCCCGTCCTGCGCACTGTCACCGCACGGTCCGGCCTCGGCGTGACCGTGGGCTGCCGCCTGTGCGGAGCACGTCCTCGGCCTCTTCGAGTCGGCCCAGCCCGGGGACCCGCGACCGCGCCGGGCGATCGAGCATGCCCGGGCCTGGGTGCGTAGCGAGGTCAAGATGAGGCAGGCCCGCGCGGCGGGCGGCCATGCGCGGCCAGGCGCCGACCACCGGATGGCTCACTTTGCGGAACCTTTACCCGGAACCGGCCGTTGGGCCAGTGAGCACACGGCTCGCGACGACAAGTCAGAATCAGACCGAGGTGATGTCAATGGCAGTGTGGGACCGGCTCAAGGACCAGGCCAAGAATCTGCAGCAGTCCCAGGGAGGACGCCCGTCCGGCGGACGGAGCGGCGGAACGCGGTCCGGCGGTGGTTCACGTGCCCAGCTGGTCAGCACGCTGAAATCGCAACTGACGTCTCTCAAGACCGAGCTGAAGAGCGGCGCGTACCGGGACGCGAGCATGGCGGTGTGCGCACTGGTGGCCGCCGCGGACGGGCATGTGGACCCGGCCGAGCGGCAGCACGTGGAGTCGATGATCCTCGGCAACGACGTCCTGCAGAACTTCCCTCCGGATCAGTTGCGCCAGCGTTTCAACAAGCACGTGGACCAGCTGGCCCTGAACTTCCCGCAGGGCAAGGCCGATGCGCTGCAGGAGATCGCCAAGACCGCCAAGAAGCCGACCGAGGCGCGGGCGGTCATCCAGACCGGCATCGTCGTCGCCGGTGCGGACGGCGACTTCTCCCATGCCGAACACATGGTGCTGCGGGAGGTGTGCACGGCGTTGGGGCTGTCCCCGGCCGAGTTCCAGCTCTGACGACCGGCACCCGCGGTCCGGTTCCCCGGGCGGCGCCCGTCGTCGGACCTCGTCCGACGACGGTTCCGCCGGCCCGGCACCGTCCGGCGGGTCAGTGGCCTCCCCGGTTCTCGACGCAGGGCCCCGTGCCGGGCTGCGGCTCGGCGTAGGCACCGTGCACGTCGCCGGTCAGCTCGTCCTTCGTCACATGTCCGGACACACACGTGACTCCCGTGTGGACGCTGTAGAAACCGGACCAGATGTAGACGCCGTGCTCCTTGCCACACCCGAGGCGCTTCAGCGCCGCCGCGATCCGGGCGTCGCTGAAGTCGCCCTCCTCGCGGACGTTCTCCAGCTCCGTGCGGATGAGCCGGGCCGAGGCTTCTCCCTGTGCGCGCTGGTCCTCGGCCAGCGGGACCTGCATGCGGTACGCGTGGTTCTCGTCGTAGTGGGGTGCGCCGTCGCCGTTCTCGCCCTGCCGCGTGCCGTCGGCGTCAGGAACGGCACTCGGAGCCGGGGAGGACGGAAGATCCGCGGGCACCCCCTCGGCGGGCTGCGCGCATGTCGGCCGGGGTGCGAAGGATGTCTGCGGGGTGACGGAGGGCTGCGGCGCCGACCGCACCCCACCGCTCCGCTCGGTTCCGCAGGCGGTGACGATGATCAGCAGGAGGGCGGCTGCCGCGACGGACCGCCGGATGGGGTTGGCCATGCGCGAAGTTTCCCACCCGGGCCGCGTACGGGCATGAGCGCGGGTACTCATCTCCGCCGGGCTCTCGTTCGGTGAGGGTGCCGGTCTCCGGATTCGAGGACCAGCGGGCGGTACACGCGTGTCAGCGGTGCGCAGACCCGTGCCCGGCCGGATCTCGTCGTCAGGCCTGCCCCTTCGCCGGGCGGCCGGCACGTGGCGGGCCGTGGGGGTGGTCACGGGCGCGGGTCGTACGGGGCGCGGGTCGTAAGGGGCGCGGCCCCCTCACCACCGGCCGGGCTCGGGAGGGCACACGCGGGCCGCCCCGGCAGGCTGGTGCCTGCCGGGGCGGCCGGTGACGTGGGTGCCGCGCCGACGGGACGGCGCAGCAGGGATCAGCCCAGCGTCGCGATGGCCTTGTTGAAGGTCGCCGACGGACGCATGACGGCGGCCGCCTTCGCCGGGTCGGGACGGTAGTAGCCGCCGATGTCGGCGGGCTTGCCCTGGACGGCGACCAGTTCGTCGACGATGGTCTGCTCCTGCTCGGCCAGCGTCCTGGCGAGGGGCGCGAACGCCTCGGCGAGCTTGGCGTCCTCGTCCTGCCTCGCCAGCTCCTGGGCCCAGTAGAGGGCCAGGTAGAAGTGGCTGCCGCGGTTGTCGATGCCGCCTAGCTTGCGGCTGGGCGACTTGTCCTCGTTGAGGAACGTGGCGGTCGCACGGTCCAGCGTGTCCGCGAGGACCTGGGCACGGGCGTTGGCCGTGGTCTGCGCGAGGTGCTCGAAGCTGACCGCCAGGGCGAGGAACTCACCCAGGCTGTCCCAGCGCAGGTAGTCCTCCTTGAGGAGCTGCTGGACGTGCTTCGGCGCGGAACCGCCGGCGCCCGTCTCGAACAGTCCGCCGCCGTTCATCAGCGGGACGACGGAGAGCATCTTCGCGCTGGTGCCCAGTTCGAGGATAGGGAACAGGTCCGTCAGGTAGTCACGCAGCACGTTGCCGGTGACGGAGATGGTGTCCTCGCCGCGGCGGATGCGCTCCAGGGAGAAGGCGGTGGCCTCCTCGGGCGTCTTGATCTCGATCTGCAGACCGTCGGTGTCGTGGTCCGCGAGGTAGGTGCGGACCTTCTCGATGAGCTTGGCGTCGTGTGCGCGGTCCTCGTCGAGCCAGAAGACGGCAGGGTTGCCGGTCGCGCGGGCGCGGGTGACGGCGAGCTTGACCCAGTCCTGGATCGGCAGGTCCTTGGTCTGGCACATCCGGAAGATGTCACCGGCGCCGACGGCCTGCTCCAGCACGGCGTTGCCGGCGGCGTCGACGACCCGCACGGTGCCCGTGGCGGGGATCTCGAAGGTCTTGTCGTGGCTGCCGTACTCCTCGGCCTTCTGCGCCATGAGGCCGACGTTGGGCACCGAGCCCATCGTGGACGGGTCGAAGGCACCGTTCGCACGGCAGTCGTCGATGACGACCTGGTAGACACCCGCGTAGCTGCTGTCCGGCAGGACGGCGATGGTGTCGGCCTCCTGGCCGTCCGGGCCCCACATGTGGCCGGAGGTGCGGATCATGGCCGGCATGGAGGCGTCGACGATGACGTCGCTGGGGACGTGCAGGTTGGTGATGCCCTTGTCGGAGTCGACCATCGCGAGCTCGGGGCCCTCGGCGATCTCGGCCTCGAAGGACGCCTTGATCTTCGCGCCCTCGGGCAGCGCCTCGAGTCCCTTGAGGATGCCGCCGAGCCCGTCGTTCGGGGTGAGGCCGGCCGCGGCGAGCGTCTCGCCGTACTCGGCGAACGTCTTCGGGAAGAACGCGCGGACCACGTGGCCGAAGATGATCGGGTCGGAGACCTTCATCATGGTGGCCTTGAGGTGCACGGAGAACAGCACGCCCTCGGCCTTGGCCCGGGCGATCTGCGCGGTGAAGAACTCGCGCAGCGCGGCCACCCGCATCACGGCGGCGTCGACGACCTCGCCCGCCAGGACGGGCACGGACTCGCGCAGCACGGTGGTGGTGCCGTCGTCGCCGACGAGCTCGATGCGCAGGGTGCCGGGCTCGGCGATGACGGCGGACTTCTCCGTGGACCGGAAGTCGTCGACGCCCATGGTGGCGACGTTCGTCCTGGAGTCGGCCGACCAGGCGCCCATGCGGTGCGGGTGCGTCTTGGCGTAGTTCTTGACCGAGGCGGGGGCGCGGCGGTCGGAGTTGCCCTCGCGCAGGACGGGGTTGACCGCGCTGCCCTTGATCTTGTCGTAGCGCGCGCGGACGTCCTTGTCCTCGTCGCTCCTGGGGTCGTCCGGGTAGTCCGGAAGTGCGTAACCCTGCGCCTGCAGCTCGGCGACCGCGGCCTTGAGCTGCGGAATCGACGCCGAGACGTTCGGCAGCTTGATGATGTTGGCGCCGGGAGCCTTGGCCAGCTCGCCGAGCTCGGCGAGTGCGTCATCGATACGCTGGCCGGCCTCGAGGTGCTCCGGGAAGGCGGCGATGATCCGGCCTGCCAGGGAGATGTCGCGGCTCTCCACCGTGACTCCTGCGGTCGAGGCGTAGGCCTCGACGACCGGCAGGAACGAGTACGTCGCCAGGGCAGGGGCCTCGTCGGTGTGCGTATAGATGATGGTCGAGTCAGTCACCGGGTGCTCCGCTCCACGTCTGCAACATTGCTTGACATCAAGATATCTCGTGACCGCCCCCCTCTCCACAGGGGCCCGCCCCCGTTCTCGGCCGGATGTCACGTGCGCCCGGTACCCGGCGCACCGGTCCCCCGCGTCCCGGGTGGCCTGCCTGCCCCGACCAGCCCCGACTCGTACGCGAAGACCACCAGCCGCAGCCGGTCCGCGCGCCCAGCTTGATCATGGCGCGGCTGATGAGCGACGAGGCGCATCTGGTCGCGTCCGGCGCGGTCTGCGCCGTGGAGCGGGTCGCGTCCGGTCTGCGGGAGAGGGAGAGGTCAGCCCCGTGACGTCCCGGGGGCGGGCGGCCGGTGCTCGTACCAGCGCTGGTCGGATTCCAGCTGGGCGGCGAGCGAGACGAGGCGTTCCTCGCTGCGGGAGGGGCCGAGCAGCTGGGCGCCCAGGGGCAGGCCGTCGCGGGTGAAGCCCGCGGGGACGTTGACGCCGGGCCAGCCGAGGACGTTCCACGGCCAGGCGTACGGGCAGGCCGCGGTCATCGCGAGGTCGGTGCGCCAGGCGCTCAGGTGGTCGAAGGTGCCGACCCGGGGCGGCGGGGCGGCGGTGGTCGGGGTGAGCAGTACGTCGTATCCGCGGCCGGACCCCGTCGGCTCGAAGAAGGCGCCGAGCCTGCGGTGCTGGCGCACCTCGCGGGCCCTGGCCGCGCGGACCACCCGGCCGCCGAGGCGGGTTCCGGTGCGCAGGGCGCTGCGGGTGCGCGGGTCCAGGAGAGCAGGATCGGGGTGCAGCGCGGCGAGTTCGGCGATTCCGGCGGTGGCACGGGGGACGAAGGAGAGACCGATGAGTCCGTAGCGGGGGCGGGCCTCCTCGACGTGGTGGCCGAGGCGGGCGAGGGCTTCGGCGAGTGCGGTGACGGCGCGCACCACCTCGGGGTGGGGTGTGTTCCTGGTGAGGGTGAGCGGGGGCTGCAGGGCGAGGCCGATCCGCAGTCTGCCGGGGTCGCGGCGCGCCGCGGCGGACGCGTCGACGGCGGGCGGCCGGTGCGGGTCGCCGGGGTGCGGTCCCGCGGCGGCGTCCAGGAGCAGGGCCGCGTCGGCGACCGTACGGGCGAGAGGGCCGTTGACGGTGAGGCCCTGGAAGGCGTCGCTGTTGGGGTGGACGGAGATCCGGCCGCGCTGCGGCTTGATGCCGACGAGGTGGGTCCAGGCTGCGGGGATGCGGATGGATCCCGCGCCGTCCGAACCGAGTGCCGCGGGGACGAGGCCGGCGGCGACGGCCGCGGCGGAGCCGCCGGACGAACCGCCGGGCGTGTGGGCGGTGTTCCACGGGTTACGGGTGACGCCGAAGGCGGGCCCCTCGGTGAAGGCCCACTGGCCCAGCTCGCAGGAGTTGGTCTTGCCGACGACGACGGCCCCGGCCGCGCGCAGCCGTCGGACGGCCTCGCTGTCGGCGGTGGCGGGCGGCAGTTCGCCGTCGCAGCCGAAGTAGGTGGGCATGCCGGCGACGTCGGTGTCGTCCTTGACGGCGACCGGCACCCCGAGCAGCGGGAGCCGCTCCCCCGCGGCGAGGCGCCGGTCGGCGTCGGCGGCCTCGGCGAGCGCGGCCTCGGTCCGCAGGTGCCGGAAGGCGTTCAGGGAGTCGCGGCTCGCCTCGATGCGGGCGAGCGCGGCGGAGACGAGGGCCCGCGAGGTCGTCCGGCCGTCGGCCAGCCACTGTGCGCTGTCTGCGAGTCCGGGCTGTTCGGACAGCTCGTCGGGCCTGCCCGGTCGCCGCTCCATCGGTTCTGCTGAGGACATCGCTGCCGCCTCCTCGCGCCCGCCCGAGCACCGGTCTCCCGGGTCCGCCCCGGGGCCGCCCGAGCGGGGTCTACTGGAGAGTAACGAGGCGGGGTGGTCCGCTCAAGCATGCTGTCGGAAGGACGGTCCGCGCCGCCGCCGGCGACGCGGACGGTCCGGGGGCTCCATGGGGGGGCCGGAGGCCTACGGCCTGACGTGGATCTCGCCGATCCCCGTACCGAGACCGGCGCAGTGGGCGGTCGACTGCCCGGACTGGCCCGGATCGAGGGTGACGTGCTCGCCGTCCACGTCCGGGGACCAGCCGCAGACCAGATGGACCCAGAAGGTCCGGGGCGCGGCGCCGTCGTTCCGGCAGAGCGCGTACCCGGTGTGGTCGTCGGCCGCGTGCTTTCCGGTGTCGCAGGACAGGCCGGGAGGTGCGGCGGCCGGAGCCGGGGCGGCCGCGGCGGTCACCGGCGCGGCCGACGCGAGGGCCAGCCCCATGACCGCGGCGGCGCGCGCGAGGGTGCGGACCTTGGACAGCTTCTTCATGTCTCCCCTTCGGTTCCTCGCTCGTCACGGCAGCTCTCCCCCACGGTCCGTAGCCGAAAACAGCGCCGAACCTCACACTCCGTGCATGCTGTCGGCCGCGTGGGGGAGAGGTGCGGCGGCCCGGGGAGGTGGGCCGCCGCGGACGGCGGCCCCTCGGTCAGACCCGGGCCCGGGAACCTCGGCTGAGCAGTATGTACAGCAGCAGCGACGAGGCCAGGCCCACCGCCCAGCCGTAGTCGGCGAGCGGTTTCAGGAAGGGGATGAGCCCGTCGGCCGGGAAGGGGCCCTTGCCGGGGGCCGAGTGGGAGCCGCCGATCGCGAGGACGCCACCGGCCGCGAAGGCCGCCACCGCCCGCGGGTTCCAGCCGTTGGTGTACCAGTAGCGGCCGCCCGGCCGGTAGAGGTCGGGCAGGTCGAGCACGGTACGGCGGATGATCCAGTAGTCGGCGATCAGGATGCCCGCGACCGTACCGAGCAGCCCGCCCACCAGGCCGAGCCAGGTGAAGATGTACAGCTCCGGGGTCTCGGTGAGCTTCCACGGCATGATCAGGACGCCGACGACACCGGTGATCAGTGCGCCCGTACGGAAGGTGATGAACTTCGGCGCCAGATTCGCCAGGTCGTACGCGGGTGACACGACGTTGGCCGCGATGTTGACGGAGATCGTCGCGATGAGCACGGTGATCAGTCCGAAGAGGAGTCCGAAGACGTTGTCGGTCCTGGCGACGAGCTGCACCGGGTCCCAGATGGCCTCCCCGTACACGGCCTGCGAGCCGGAGGTCACGAAGACGGAGAGCAAGGCGAAGAACGTCATCGTGGTCGGAAGTCCGAGCGACTGGCCCCAGATCTGTGCGCGTTGGCCGGCGCCGAAGCGGGTGAAGTCGGGAATGTTCAGCGACAGCGTGGACCAGAAGGCGATCATGCCCATCAGGGACGGGAAGAAGACCGGCCAGAAGTCGGCACCCCAGCCGAGCGCGGACGGCTGGTCAAGGAGCGGGCCGAAGCCGCCGGCCCTGACCGCGACCCAGACCAGCAGCACCACCGCGCCGACCAGGACGAACGGCGCCGCCCAGTTCTCGAAGCGCCGCAGGGTGTCCATGCCCCGGTAGATGATGGCGAGTTCGAGCGCCCAGAAGAGGACGAAGCAGAGCCAGAGCGTCCAGGGCTGCCCGCCGATCTCGTCGGCCCGCGCCCAGCCGCCGAAGATCTTGCCGAGCAGCGTGAAGATGCCGACGCCGCCGATCCAGGTCTGGATCCCGAACCAGGCGCAGGCGACCGCCGCCCGGATCATCGCGGGCAGATTGGCGCCGCGCAGCCCGAAGGAGGCGCGGGCCAGGACGGGGAAGGGGATGCCGTACTTGGGTCCGGCGTGCCCGGTGAGCAGCATCGGGGCGAGCACGATCAGGTTGGCCAGCGCGATCGTGAAGACGGCCTGTTTCCAGTCCATGCCGAGCGCGACGAGCCCGGAGGCCAGCAGCCAGGACGGGATGTTGTGCGCCATCCCGATCCACAGGGCGGCGAAGTTGTACGTCGTCCAGCGGCGCCGCTCCAGGGGGACCGGCAGCAGGTCCTCGTTGACGAAGCGGGGGTCGTCGGGGACGGCACCCTGGACGAGTTCGACCCGGCCGGAAGGATCGGGTATCTGCTCCCCGGGTCCGGAGGGTGGGACGGGTGGGACGGTGGCGGTCATGGCTGCGGGACCCTTCGCTCGGGAGCGGTGCCGTGCGGGGCGCGGGGGGGGTTGGGGGTGCGGCCGGGGGACTCGCGCGGGCGCGGGTCAGGCGGAGAGCGCGGGGATGATCGTCGAGCCGTAGGCGTCGATGGTCGCCTCTCGCGCGTCGTGCATGTCGTAGACGGCGAACTGGTCGACACCCAGGTCGCGCAGGGCCCGCAGCTTCTCGATGTGGGCCTCGGCCGGGCCCAGCAGGCAGAACCGGTCGACGATCTCGTCGGGGACGAAGGCCGTGTCCGGGTTCCCGGTGCGGCCGTGATGGCTGTAGTCGTATCCGGAGCGGCCGGCGATGTACGCCGTGAGGGCTTCGGGCACGAGGTCCGAGTGCTCTCCGTACCGGGAGACGAGGTCGGCGACGTGGTTGCCGACCATGCCCCCGAACCAGCGGCACTGCTCGCGGGCGTGGTCCAGGTCCTCACCGACGTAGGCGGGCGCGGCGACACAGATGGTGACGGAGTCCGGGTCGCGGCCGGCGTCGGCCGCCGCGTCGCGCACCGCCTTGATCATCCATTCGGTGAGATAGGGGTCGGCCAGCTGCAGGATGAATCCGTCGGCCTTCTGCCCGGCCAGGGCCAGCGCCTTGGGGCCGTACGCGCCCATCCAGACGGGGAGCCGGCCGTCCTTCACCCACGGGATCCGGACCTGCTGCCCGTCCACGGTGGCCTCGCGCCCCTCGGCGAGGTCGCGGATCACGTCGATGGCCTCCCCCAGCCTGGCCAGGGTGTTGGGCTTGCGGCCGGCCACCCGCATCGCCGAGTCGCCGCGCCCGATCCCGCAGACGGTGCGGTTGCCGTACATCTCGTTGAGGGTGGCGAAGGTGGAGGCGGTGACCTCCCAGGTGCGGGTGCCGGGGTTGGTGACCATCGGGCCGACGATCAGCCGCTCGGTGTGTTCCAGGATGCGGCTGTAGATGACGAAGGGCTCCTGCCAGAGCACCGCCGAGTCGAAGGTCCAGCCGTAGCGGAAGCCGTTCCGTTCGGCGCGGCGCATGAGTCCGACGACGGCCGAGGCGGGCGGGTCGGTCTGGAGGACGAGTCCGAAGTCCATGGCGGGTGCTCCTAGTCGAGGTACTGACAGGTGGCGCGCGGGGTGTACATGCCGTGACCGGCCCGGCCGGTGAACGTGCGCTCGTCGATGACCACGTCGCCGCGCGAGAGGACGGTCTCCACCCGGCCGGTGAGCTGCTTGCCCTCGTACGCCGAGTAGTCGACGTTCATGTGGTGGGTCTCGGCCGAGACGGTCTGCCGGGCCCGCGGGTCGTAGACGACGACGTCCGCGTCGGCACCGGGCGCGATGGTGCCCTTCTTCGGGTAGAGCCCGAACATCCTGGCCGGGGAGGCGCAGGCGATCTCGATCCACCGGCGGCGGGAGATGTGGCCGTCCACGACCGCCTGGTGGAGGAGGTCCATCCGGTTCTCCACACCGGGCATGCCGTTGGGGATCTTCGAGAAGTCGCCGCGGCCCATCTCCTTCTGGCCCGAGAAGCAGAACGGGCAGTGGTCGGTGGAGACGACCTGCAGTTCGTTGTTCCGCAGCCCGCGCCAGAGCGCCTCCTGGTGCTCCTTGGGGCGCAGCGGGGTGGAACAGACGTATTTCGCGCCCTCGAAACCGGGCTCGGCGAGGTTGTCCGTGGAGAGGAAGAGGTATTGCGGGCAGGTCTCACCGAAGACCGGGAGTCCCTTGTGGCGGGCGGCGGCGAGCTCGGCGACGGCCTCGTCGGCGGAGACGTGGACGACGTACAGGGGTGAACCGGCGACCCTGGCGAGCTGGACGGCGCGGTGGGTGGCCTCGGCCTCCAGGGCGACCTTGCGTACGTCGCCGTGGTGACGCGGGTCGGTTCGGCCCTCTGCGAGCGCCTGCTCGACGAGGACGTCGATGGCGATGCCGTTCTCCGCGTGCATCATGATCAGGCCGCCGTTGCCGGAGGCCCGCTGCATGGCGCGCAGGATCTGTCCGTCGTCGCTGTAGAAGACTCCGGGGTAGGCCATGAACAGCTTGAAGGAGGTGATGCCCTCCGCGACCAGGAGGTCCATCTCCTTGAGCGAGGACTCGTTCACGTCGGAGAGGATCATGTGGAACGCGTAGTCGACCGCGCAGTTGCCGTCCGCCTTGGCGTGCCAGGTGTCGAGCCCCTCGCACAGGGAACGGCCCATGCTCTGGATCGCGAAGTCGACGATCGTCGTGGTACCGCCCCAGGCGGCGGCCCGGGTGCCGGTCTCGAAGGTGTCCGCGGCGAAGGTCCCGCCGAACGGCATCTCCATGTGCGTGTGCGCGTCGACTCCTCCCGGGATGACGTACTTCCCGGTGGCGTCGATCCGCCGGTCGGCACTCCAGCTCGCGGCCGCGTCGGTGCCGT
This sequence comes from Streptomyces sp. NPDC025273, assembly GCF_040638585.1. Lineage (NCBI taxonomy): Bacteria > Bacillati > Actinomycetota > Actinomycetes > Kitasatosporales > Streptomycetaceae > Streptomyces > Streptomyces sp. NPDC025273. The sequence goes on along the minus strand of NZ_JBEZYP010000004.1, from coordinate 266,961 downwards.
GGGCGGCGAGGGCGGCGATGCGACCGCCCTCGATGAGTACGTCGGCGTGGATCTCGTCGGACGCGGTGATGACGAGGCCGCCGTGAATGACGGTGCGGCTCATGTACCCCTCCTCGCAGTGGCGGAATGGGTCTACGCACGTAGACATGATGCGTGGTCAAGAACGTAGGAGCGGGTGCCCCACTGTGGCAATACCGCTGCTGTCAACCGGTGAAGACGTTTCTGTTTCCGCTGCGGCACACCCCTGCGGCCCGGCGCGCGGCGTGCCGTATACGGGCGCCCGGACAGGGGGCGCGGACCCCCGGCGGGCGGCCGGTGCCGGAGGGCCCCTGACCGGCCGGCCCGTGCGGCCGGGCCGGTCAGGACGTCTCACACGGCGCGCAGGGCGTCGGCCAGGATCTCCGCGCCCTCCTCCGCCTCGGCGACGGTGAGCGAGAGCGGTGGTGCGATCCGCAGGACGCTGGTGCTGTGCCCGCCACCCTTACCGATGAGCAGTCCGCCCGCGCGGGCCGCTTCGAGCACGGCCGCCGCGGCCTCCGGATCGGCCTCGTCGGTGCCGGGTCTCACGAGCTCGATGCCGATCATGAGGCCCCGGCCGCGCACCTCCCGTACGGCCGCGGAACCGGCACCGACCGCGCGGATCCGCTCGATGAGCAGGCCGCCGACCCGCCGCGCGTTCCCCTGGAGGTCGTGTTCCAGGAGGTACGAGAGGTTGGCGAGCCCGGCAGCCATCGTGACCGGGGAACCGCCGAACGTCGAGATGGAGTTGGCGTCCAGGCAGTTCATGACGTCGGCACGGGCGACGACCCCGCCGATGGACATGCCGTTGCCGATGCCCTTGGCGAAGGTGAGGATGTCCGGCGGGCCGCTCGAAGCGTGTGCCTGCCAGCCCCAGAAGTGCTCGCCGGTCCGGCCCCAGCCGGTCTGCACCTCGTCCGAGATCCACAGGACGCCGTGCCGGTCGAGGACCTCGCGGAAGGCCGCGTACAGCCCGTCGGGCGGTGAGGTGAAGCCGCCGACGCCCTGGACCGGTTCGGCGATCAGCGCCGCGGCCTGCCGGGTGTGGCCCAGCAGGTCCTCCAGGTCGGCCACGCACGCCCTGATGAACTGCGCGTCGCTGAGCTCCGCGTACGGTCCGCGGCTGCGGACCCCGCCATGGACGTACAGCGTCTGCAGCGGCGACAGACCGGTGGGCGACCAGGCCTGGTTGCCCGTGATGGACACCGCCGAGAACGATCTGCCGTGGTAGCTGTTGCGCATCGCCAGGATCTGGTTCGACCGACGGTAGGCGGTGGCGAGCAGCAGGGCGGTGTCGTTGGCCTCGGTGCCCGAGGTGGTGAAGAAGACCCGGGCGTCGGGGATGCCGGAGAGTGTGGCGATGCGCTCGGCCAGCTCGACCATCGGCCGGTTGAGGTAGAGCGTCGAGGAGTGGATGATCCGGCCGGCCTGCTCGGTGACGGCCTTGGTCACCTCGGGCAGCGCGTGCGCCGTCATCGTGGTGAGGATGCCGCCGAAGAAGTCGAGGTAGCGGCGGCCGTCCGCGTCCCAGACATGGCGCCCCTCGCCGTGGGTGATCTCCAGGGGCTGCCGGTAGTAGAGGGCCAGCCAGTCGGGACTGACCGCCAGATGCCGTTCGTGCAGTCCGGTCACGGCTCCACCAGCCCTTCGTAAGCGTCCGGCCGGCGGTCCCGGTAGAAGGCCCACTGCTGCCGGACCTCCTCGATCAGGTCGAAGTCGAGGTCGCGGACGAGGAGTTCCTCCGCCTTGTCGCTGGCGACCTCGCCGACGAACTGACCGCGCGGGTCGACGAAGTAGCTCGTGCCGTAGAAGTCGTTGTCGCCGTACTCCTCCTGGCCGACGCGGTTGATCGCGGCGATGAAGTACTCGTTGGCGACGGCGGACGCGGGCTGCTCCAGCTGCCACAGATAGCTGGAGAGGCCGCGCGAGGTGGCCGACGGGTTGTAGACCAACTGGGCTCCGTTGAGCCCTAGTTGGCGCCATCCCTCGGGGAAGTGCCGGTCGTAGCAGATGTAGACGCCGACCTTGCCGACCGCGGTGTCGAAGACCGGCCAGCCTGCGTTCCCGGGCTTGAAGTAGTACTTCTCCCAGAAGCCCTTGACCTGCGGGATGTGGTGCTTGCGGTACTTGCCGAGGTACGAGCCGTCGGCGTCGATCACCGCGGCGGTGTTGTAGTAGAAGCCGGACTGCTCCAGCTCGAAGACCGGCACGACGATCACCATGCCCGTCTCGCGGGCCAGGTCCCGCATCCGCCGGACGGTGGGACCGTCCGGGACGGCTTCGGCCCAGCGGTAGTGCTCGGGCTCCTGCACCTGACAGAAGTAGGGGGCGTTGAACACCTCCTGGAAGCCGATGATCTGCGCGCCCTGCCGGGCAGCCTCGCGAGCGTGTTCCTCATGCTTGGAGATCATGGATTCGGTGTCGCCGGTCCAGGTCGCCTGGACAAGTGCGGCGCGTACGACGTGGGACATGAGCTGCTCCTTCGACGCGGCGTCAGAGAGCCTCTACGCGTTTTCTACGCCCGTAGACGCGGTGCATAGGAGGAGAACGTAAGCCCCGTCACACAGCGGGGCAAGACCATCGCCGTGAAGCGACGGAGTCGATCATGTTTCACACCCGAGCGGTCCACAGGGTCCGGGCGGCGGCTCGTCCGGTGCGCGTGGCGTCCCGTACGCGGCCGGGACGAACCGCGCGAGCGGGTGGCGGCCGTGTCCGTGAGGGCCACTGGTCCGGTGCGCGAGCCGGGGAGGAAGCCCGCGGAAGCGGTGACCGCGGGTGCCTCCGGAGGGGTGGAGCACCGCTCCGTCCGGTCGCGGGCGGAGATTCCGGACGCGCACGCCCGGGAACCGGTCCTGGGCACGCCCGGCCGGGGCGGGCAGGCCGGGCATCAGCGGGACCGGGCGCGGTCTGCCCCTCCGATGTCACCGCGGTCGTGGAGATTCGCGAGCAGGGCGGCGGGACCGGGGACCAGGTCGCGCCGTCCCGGCTGCGCGGCCGGCCGGACGACACCGTGCCGGTCGCCGGCTCCCCCACGGGGCGCGGCCCACGGACTGTCTGGCCTACGGCGCCGCGATGCCCGCCACCCGCAGGGCGTGGACCAGGTCCCACTCCCGCTCCGCGGACACGTCGCGGGCGGCGGCGAGCAGCTGGGGGACGAGGTGTCGCGGACCGCCCTCGGCGATCCGCGCCGCGTCCTGCGCCGTCCGTACGCGCACGAACGCGCCCAGCAGCGCCCGCGCCTCGGGTTCCCGGCCTGCCCGGTCGAGGGCGACCACGGCGTCGGCGATCTCGGCGGCGGGCCGCGCCACGCCCTGCCGGAGCAGGTGCCCACAGTCCTCGGCGCGTCCCGCCGCGGCCAACGCTCCGGCCGCTGCCGCGAGTTCGGCGGGCGGCAGGGAGGACACCTCCCACAGCAGGGTGGCCCAGTCGGCGGCCAGTCCGGCCCGGTGCAGCGCCACGGCGAGTACCGGCAGATGCCCGGCCGGCCAGGCCGCCGCCTCGCAGAGCACGGCGTGCGCCTCGCCGCTGCGGCCCTCCGCGCGCAGCCGCACGAGCAGTGCGACGGCGTCGTCGGCGGCGCCTCGGGCAGCGGGGTCGGGTACGGGCGCCTGGGGCAGGGCCGCGGTCACGTTCTCGGCGGGGGCACCGCCGAAGCGGGCGCCGCGCGGTACGGCGGCGGCCGGAGAGGGCTCGGGCAGCACGGGGACGGCCGGCGCGGCGGGGGCCGCCTCCGTGTCGTCCTCCGGTTCCAGACCGGCGAAGCGGGCGCCGCGCGGCTTCCCGCGCTTCGGTGCGGGCCGCGCCTCCGGCTCACCGCCCGGAGCCGGGGCCACCGTCCCGGACAGGCGGCGGGGTCGCGGGATCCGGTGCGTACTCCCGGCGGGTTCCGGTCCGGGTGTGCGCCCGTCCACCTCCGTGCGGAACCAGGTGTCCGGTACGGCGCCCTCCACGGCCGCCAGCCGGTTGCGGAGCTCCGCGCAGCGGGCCGTGGCACGACTGTGGTCGTCGCGCGCCCAGGCCAGGACGTCCGGCTCCGCGCCCGCGTGCTCCTCGGCGGCCCGCAGCCGCTGGGCCGCATGGGTCTGCTCCCTGAGCATCAGTCCCAGTCGGTCGACGAGGGCCTGCCGTCCGCCCGGTCGCCGGTCGTACGCACCGGCGGACGCGGTGTACAGCGCGGCGGCCCGGACGGATTCCTGCGCGGCGACGTCGTTGCCCCGTGCCGCGGCGAGGTCCTGGAGGAGCGATTCGACCACGTCCCAGGGCGGCACCTCGGCGCCGTCGAAGCAGGCACGCATCCCCTCGGGGTCACGGGTGCAGAAGACTCCGTACCACCCCTGCCCGGGATCGAGCAGGGCAGCGAGATCTCGCAGGTACTGCGCGAACTTCCTTATGTCCCAAGCATGTTGCTGCACTGTCACCGTCGCCCTCGCCGGCCGTCGACTGGAGCGTTCCAGTCCGGTGGCATTCGACCGCAGGCGTGTTACGGGCGGACTACGCGCGCTTTTCGAGCGTGGTGCGTCCGGAGCGCGGCACGGGCCGCGCGCGCCCCTCAGAAGGTGACGGCGATCCCGGTGTGGGGCCGCTTGCCGAGGCGTACGACCATGGCGGGCCAGTCCACGATCCAGAACTTCCAGGTGTACTTGCGTGCCAGCACCTTGCGCACCCCGGTCGTCCCGGCCTCGTCGAGGAGCCGCGCCGTCCCTTCGGCGCTCGGCGCCCCCTCGGCGATCCTGCCGCGGGCGTCGCAGACGGTGACCAGGACCCGCGGGTCGTTGCGCAGCCGCTTGACCTTCCAGGAATCGCTTCGGGTCCAGACGTACAGCACGTCGCCGTCCGCCGCGGCCCAGACGGGCGTGGCGACGGGCGTGCCGTCCTTCCGGTACGTGGTCAGGCTGACGTACTCACTGCGGGCGAAGTCCTGGAGGGTCACGGGCGTGACCTTACTCCGCCCTTCGCCATGAGCAGCGCGGTGTCCCCGGTCCGGTCACCGGCACAGGACGCTACGGCCGTCGGGAGGGACAGCGGCCGGCCGGACGCGGAGAACCCCGGCGGGTCCTTCCTCGCCTACGCGGACGGGACAGACCCGGCCGCGTCATGACCTCGGGGTCCGGTACGACGCGGCAGAGCGCGGCGTACCGGCCCCGGGGCCGGTGCTACGGCCGGCCGGTCATGGACGACCGCTCGGACGCACCACCATGGCCGAGCCGCCGCCCCGCCGCACCTTCTCCGCGGCCGCGAGCCAGCGTCCGTCCGGCAGCCGCTGGACGCCGGTGGCGGCCCCGATCTCCGGATTCGCCCTGAAGACGTGCCCGAGCGCCTCCAGTTGCCCGCGCACCGGACTGTTCCACAGCCCCGGCTCGATGTCCGTGGTGGCCGCGTTGCGCTGGCTGGCGCGCGGCGCGGCGATCGCCTCGACCAGCGGCAGCCCCCGGTCGAGATGACCGGTCAGCGACTGCAGCACGGTGGTGATGATCGTGGCGCCGCCGGGCGAGCCCAGGGCCAGTACGGGGGTGCCGTGCTTCAGCACGATGGTCGGCGAGATCGACGACCGCGGCCGTTTGCCCGGACCGGGCAGGTTCGGGTCGTGGACCGCCGGGGCGGCGGGCGCGAAGGAGAAGTCCGTCAGTTCGTTGTTGAGCAGGAAGCCCCGGCCCGGCACCGTGATTCCGCTGCCGCCCGTCGACTCGATGGTGAGGGTGTACGCGACGACGTTGCCCCACTTGTCGGCGGCGGTCAGATGCGTCGTGTTCTCGCCCTCGAACGTCGTCGGGGAGGCGGTGCCGCCGGTTGCGCAGCGCGCGGGGTCGCGCGGGTCGCCCGGAGCGAGGGGGCTGGTGAGGACCGCGTCGTCCTTGATGAGGCACTCGCGTGCGTCGGCGAAGCGCTGGCTGAGCAGTCCTCGCGTCGGTACGTCCTCGAAGGCCGGGTCGCCGACCCAGCGCCCCCGGTCGGCGAACGCGATCCGGCTCGCCTCGATGAGCCGGTGCAGGTACTGCGCCTCGGTGGACTTCGAAAGGTCTGTGGACTCCAGGATGTTGAGTGCCTCGCCCACGCTGGTCCCCCCGGAGGAGGAGGGTGCGATGCCGTAGACGTCGAGGCCCCGGTAGCCGATTCTCGTCGGGGCCTGACGAAGGGCCTTGTAGGACGTCAGGTCTTCGGCCGTCAGATCTCCAGGTCGCACCACGCGGGCAGCCGCCGGAGCCACGGGGGGATTGCGTACCGTCGACACGATGTCCTGGGCGATGTCGCCCCGGTACAGCTCGTCGATGCCTTCCCGGCCCAGGGTCCGGTAGGTGCGTGCGAGGTCGGGGTTCTTGAAGACCGAGCCGACCACCGGGAGTTGCCCACCGGGCAGGAAGAGGTCCGCGGAGGCGGGGAAGTCGGCGAACCTGGCCTGGTTGCCCGCGGTCTGCGAGCGGAAGGTGTCGTCGACGACGAATCCGTCGCGGGCGAGTCGCTCGGCCGGCTTCAGCAGTTGGCGCAGGGACTTGGTGCCCCAGGCGTCCAGCGCCTTGTCCCAGGTGGCGGGGGTGCCGGGGGTGCCGACACCGAGACCGCTCGTGACGGCGTCGGAGAAGGGGATCGGCTGCCCGTTCTCCAGGAAGAGCGAGGAGTCGGCGCTGCGTGGCGCCGTCTCCCGGCCGTCGATGGTCTCCACGGTGCGCTTCGTGGCGTCGTAGTGGACGAAGTAGCCTCCGCCGCCGATGCCCGCCGAGTAGGGCTCGGTGACGCCCAGCGCCGCCGCGGTCGCCACGGCCGCGTCGACGGCGTTGCCGCCCTTGCGGAGCACCTCGATACCGGCGGCGGACGCGTCCGCGTCGACGCTCGCGACGGCTCCCCCGAATCCCACCGCCACCGGCGACTTGGGCGGTGGCTCCGGGGACGGCGTCGCCGGGGCCGCGGCACCGAGCGAGCCGATCACGGCGATCACGCTTAGGAACGACACATTCCGGCCTACGGAACGACGCATCCGTACCTCCTGTGAGGGATCGTCCGCGCAGGGTAACCCCGCCCCGGCCGGATCGTCAGGACCGCCTCGGACGCGGGGCCGCGCGTACACACGCTCGCGATGGACGACGCGCGCGCACGGTGCCGGGTGCCGTGGCTGCCAGGATCAGCGCCTGTCCGGGCCGGCTCGCCCGGAGCCACTGCGGCGGCGCAGGCGCGGTGCCTGGCCGACGGATCACCAGGCAGGGGGGCCGCATGGCCGGATGTCGCCACCGCCGTCTGCCGCACCCCCGTCACCGCGGGACTCCGGTGCCGGCTCACGGTGCCGACGGTGGTGACACGCCGCGGCGGGCGCGGCCCTCGCAGACCCCGGAATTCGCCCCGGTGCCCCGCTTCGCCGGCCCGCGGCGAATGCGCTCTGCCGCTACGACAGGTCGTCGGCGACCACGGCTGCCGCTTCCGCGATCAGCCTGTCGTCGTAGTCGGCGTCCGCCTGCCGCCCGTTCGACATGATCGCCATGACGATGGGGGCGGTGTCGGGGGGCCACACCACGGCGATGTCGTTACGGGTGCCGTAGGTGCTCCCGGCTCCGCTCCGGTCGCCGACGACCCAGCCCTTGGGCATCCCGGCCTTGATGAGTCCGGCGCCGGTGGTGCTGGCCTTCAGCCACTTGGTGAGCTGTGTGCGCTCGCCCTCGCCGAGAACGTCCCCGAGGACGAACGCACGCAGGTCCTCGGCCAGCGCCCGCGGCGTGCTCGTGTCGCTCGTGGCGCCCGGAGACCACTGGTTGAGATCCGGCTCCCGGCGTTCCACCTGGGTGACGTCGTCGCCGATCTCCTCAAGAGCGGCGTCGAGGCCCTGAGGACCCCCGAGCTCATCGAGAAGCAGATTGCCCGCGGTGTTGTCGCCGACGCGGACGGCGGCGTCACACAGCTCGAGCAGGCTCATCCCCGTGTCGACGTGCTTCTCGGTCATCGGGGAGCGGGAGACCAGATCGCCCGAGGAGTAGGTGACCGTGCGCCTCGTCCCGCTCAGCGAGTGCTTGCGCAGCACGGCACCCGCTGCCAGCGCCTTGAAGGTGGAGGCGTAGGCGAACCGCTCGCCGTCGTTGTGGACGACCTCCTGCCCCGTTCCGGTGTCGACGGCATAGACACCCAGCCGTGCGTCGAACCTGCGCTCCAGCGCGGTGAACTCGCGGACGGACGACTTCGCGTCCGGGCCGGGCTTCGTCATCCCGGCGGAGGGGGACGACGGGGCCGGGGGCGACGCGGCCGGTGGTGCCCCCTCCCCGCAGGCCGCCAGCGGGACGAGGGTGAGCACCGTGAGCGCACTGAGAACGGCATGTCGGGCACGGGTATGCTGCATGGTCCAAGCCTCCGGATCGCCCCTGCGCGCAGGACGCGGGACGCACAGATGATGGAGCGACCGGGCCCCGTTCCGGAGCGTGATCATTATCGGGACCATCCTTGCGTTCGGGGCCTATGCGGTCAAATGCACTGGTGTGCAGTCTCCTGTCCGATGGGCGGGGGACCGTGGATCTCGTGGGAGCGTGTCGCGCGGCCATCGGCCGTTCCGACGGTGCGCTCGCCGTTCGGATGCTCCCGCCCCAGGCCCTGTCCGGCGGAACGCGGATCCTGCTGGCCCGTCAGGAACGGAAGGCAGCCGGAGGATCCAGAGCCATGAGCGGATGGCTGCCGTGCTGCCGTGGCGACGGTGCGCAGACGCAGGCCCTCTTGTCGTTGCGGCTCGTTGTCGTCGCGGCTCGTCGCGGCGTCTGCGGATCCCGCGCGGTGGGCGGGCCGCATTTCCTGCCGCTCCGTCTTCGGTGGGCCCGCCGGTTCCGGCCCGGGGATGGTGTGGGCGATCCGGTGTCTTCGCGGCGAGCACCGGTTGCCGCGGGAACTCGCCCCGTCCGATCCGCAGGGAGAACGCGAAAGGGCCCGTCAGCAAACTGACGGGCCCTCGTGGAAGGCCGGTGCTATCCCCAGGATCCGACCGGCGTGCCGTTGTCATCGGCCGGGCTTCGGCCGATCGTGGTCAACACGGCCGGCAGAGCCGTCTCAGGTCTGGCCGTTCTTGGTGATCAGCTTCTGCAGGCCCTGCTGGAGATACTCGCCGTACGAGATCGCCGGGTTCAGCTCCACCTCGCCTCCACTGTCGGGCAGGAAGGGCTCGACCACGCTGTTGTGCCCGCCGTTGAGGAAGAACGGCAGGGACAGGCGCTCCGCGTTGACGAACTTCACGCGGTGATTCGGGGCCGGGAAGTAGTCGTTCGTGACGTGCCCCATGTAGGTGCCGCAGTTGACCAGGAAGTTGTCCTCGGACGTCGGCAGGTCCTGCCAGCCATCGACCGTCTCGACCTGCAGGTTCTGCACCTGGGTCTGGAAGAGCACGGTGATCATCGACACGTCCAGGTGGTCCTCGAAGCTCAGCTTCGTACCGTCCGGTCCCGTCTTGACCGGCGGGTAGTCCTCCAGATAGGGGTAGCGGATCATCGAGACGGAGGACAGCGAGTCGGCCTTCGCGAGCGCGGGGTCGAAGAAGTTCTCGGCCTTCCCGAGAGCCAGCGCGAGGCCTCGCATGATCACCGTGGAGAGCTGGAGCATGTCCCGGTAGTACTGCTCGCAGAACGTCCGGAACCCCGGGTGCCTGTCCTCGTCCGGCCAGATGTTCACCTCGTGCATCGGCGTGCCGGACTTGATCATGGGGTGTTCGTCGTTGAAGAGCGGGTTCAGGTAGCAGAAGGACTCGACGGCCTTCCTGCCCTTGACGGCCATGTAGTAGCCGTTGCGCACGTGCGGGTTGTTCTCGTTGTACGCGTTGATCGCCAGGTCGTACTTCTCCTGGTCGCTCATGGTCCGGTGGAACTCGTTGACCACGTCCTGCAGCCGCTGAACGTCGATGCCGTGGTGGGATGCGTAGAAGAAGCCGGATCCCCGGCACGCCTTGTTGATCTGCTGCGCGACGCGCGTCTTCTCGTTCGAGTCGTCACCGAACAGCGGCGAGATGTCGATCGTCGGAACTTCTGCCGACGGCATCGGAATTGGCATGGAACCCCTCCGTGGACTGAGCACCCAGCGCTGGCGCTGGTGGCTGGAATCGACGCGTGAACCGCGCCTCCGGGCGGTCGAGCACCCTCGTCGAGTGCTCGACCGCGATCTGCGGGACATCACCCGGCTGAATCGACCCGGGTTCCGCATGTCTTGTTCACCAGGCATCCGACAACGACGTCGAGACGCGTTCACATATGCCACCGACCAGGCGTTCGTTGCGTACCCACGAATGATGGGTCTCACCGCGGAGCAGGTGAACCTCGATCAGTTCGGTCGGCAGGAGCGTGTCCAGGCCGTTGTACGGCGATCGCTGATAGAAGTCGAACAGCCGGCGCTGCTGGTCGTCGCGGACGATCTCGTTCGGCTCGCCCGCCTTGAACATCACCAGGTTTCCGATGCCCGCGCCCAGCCTCTCCAGATCCGCCTGGCTGGGCTGGTAGTGGTAGTTGATCGGATCGAGGATGTCCTCGACCTCGGGAAGCCCGATACCGGCCGACGCGTGCCGCATGTTGAAGTACGAGTCGATGAGGAACAGGTTGTCGACCTTCTCACCGGCACGCGACAGCTGCAACGACACCTCCAGAGCGAGCACACCTCCGAAGCTCCAGCCGAGGAAGCTGTACGAGCCGGACGGCTGGAGGTCCCTTATGTGGTCGAGGTGGTACCGGGCCAGGGCCTCGAACGACTCCATGGGAGAGTGCAGGTGCACGTTGTTGAAGAGCACGAGCCGGTATCCGGGCAGCCGTTGCGCGATGTTGCTCAGGTAGCTCTCGGCCCCGCCCTCGCCCGGGGGGAAGACGAAGAGGGTGTGCTCGGTGCTCTCCTCGTTGACGAGGATGTACGGGTCGAAGTCACCCTCGGCCGCTTCCGGTGCCTCCGCCTGCCGGGAACCGCTCCCCTCCCGCGACACGGTCGACGTGTGGACCACCAACTGCTCAAGCCACGACTGCAGTTCGGTCGTGAACCGCTGGGTGGCGGCCTCGCTCAGCCGACTGTCGACCACGGTGACGAGACGACCGCCGGTGCACCTCATCGTCACGTCGACGCTGAACTGGTCCGCTCCCCGGTTGTGGTCCGAGATCCGGCTGCCCGACATCGCGGAGTCGAGATGCCAGCCCGCCGACACGTCCGGCGTGTGCCGGCCCTCGTCGGACAGCCGCCCCAGATAGTTGAAGCTGACCGGCGGAAGGGGCGCCCGCTCTGTTCCGTACCTGCCGAAGAGGGCACCGTAACCGACGCCGTGGTGCGGTACCCGCCGGGCGGCCTCCCTCGTCGCCTGGATGCTGCGCCCGAGGTCCTGCTGGTCCACCTCGAGGGCCAGCGGGTGCATCGTCGTGAACCATCCGACGGTGTGCCGGACGTCGGGCGCACCGTCGAAGCGCTCACGACCGTGGCCTTCGACCGTGACGTAGTTCGTCGTCAGCCCGGTGATCGACCGCAGGGCGAACCCGGTCGCCGTCAGCAGCAGGTCGTTCATGGTGGTGTCGTAGGCCCAGTGGCTCTCGGTGAGCAGCGTCTGGGTGTCCGAGGCGTTCAACGCGAACTCCCGCCGGTGCGTCACCACATCGCGTGACTCGGCTGCCAGCGCTTCCGAGGCCGTCGTGGCCATGCCCTCGGTGACCTCCTCCCAGAGCTGCCGCTCGTCCTCGCCGGGCACGTAGCCGCTCAGGGCCTGGGCCCACTGACGGTAGCTACTGGTCTTCTCCTCCAGCTCACCGTCGTGGTAGAGGATCTCCAGATCCTGGGCGAGGATGTGCCAGCTGACGCTGTCCACGATCAGGTGATGCATGGCGAACCAGATCCTCGCCGTGCCGTCGTCGAACCCGTGGAGGTACGCGGCGCAGGAGGTCGGGCCTTGTTCGAGGTCGAAACCGCTCTGCCACCGCGCGAGTTGGCGGCTGATGTCCTCGTCGCGCAGGCCTCGTACATCGAGCTCGTGCAGCACGATGCCGGGGCGGTCGTCCCCGTAGGTCTGCGTGACCTCTCCCCCGTCGTCGGTCCCGGTGTAACGCAGGCTGAACGCGTCGTGGTGCGTGACGAGTTCATCCATGGCCCCGCGCAGCTTCGCCACGTCGAGCGGTGGAGTGCGGACGGCGAAGTTGTGGTTCCAGTAGCCGCGTTCGGCCAGCGGCTTCGCGAAGAACCACTCCTGGACGGGAAGCAGCGGGCAGTCGCCGGTCAGCCGGCCCTGCTCGGGCTCGTCGTGCTCGTCCCCTTCGGCGGCGCTCCGGCCTTCCGGCCTGGCCAGGACGTTGTCGACCAGTTGCCGGACGGTGGGGAAGTCGAAGATGTCCTTGACGCCGACCTTGCGCCCGACCTCCCGCTGCACCTGGACCGCCAGGTGCAGGGAACTGATGCTGTCACCGCCCGACCGGAAGAAGTCGTCGTCGATGCCCACCGAGCCGCCCGGCAGCTGCGCGCTCCACAACTGGCACAGACGAGCCTCGGTACGGCTCCGCGGAGCCACGTAGACCGCCCGCTTCGCCGAGAGGCCCACCCGCGGCAGGGCCTTGAGATCGAGCTTCCCGTTGATCGTCATCGGCAGCGGCCGGTCGAGCCGCACCAGCAGCGACGGCACCATGCTCGGCATCAGCCTCGCCCGCAGAACGGCGAAGATCGCGTCCTCGTCGACGGCCGTGTCCCCGTCCGGCACGTAGTAGCCGACGAGCCGCCTGCTCTCCGGGGAGCGCTCGTCCGCCACCACGACGACCGCGCACTCCCGCACCTGCGGACAGGTGGCCAGGACCGCCTCCACCTCGCCGGGTTCGATTCGGAGTCCGTTGATCTTGACCTGGGCGTCGTTGCGTCCCAGGTACTGGATCTCGCCGTTCCCGGTCCGCCGAACGAGGTCACCGGTTCGGTAGATGACCGGACAGCGGCCGTCACGGCGCTCGGCCTCGGTCTGGAACGGGTTCGGCAGGAACCGCTCCCGGGTGAGCTCCGGCCTGTTCAGGTACCCGTCCGTGACGCACTCACCGGCGATGCAGAGCTCGCCGACCGCCCCGGGGGGAAGCAGCTTCATCGAGCCGCTGAGCACGTGGAGCCGGGAGTTGCCGAGTGGCTGACCGAGGGTGTTCCGGTAGGGCTCACCGGGCTCGAAGCGCCGGACCGTGTTGTACACGGCGCTCTCCGTGGTCCCGTACGCGTTGACGACGGGCCCGGAGAACTCGCGCCGGATCTTCTCGAAGTGGCGCTCGTGGAACGCCTCCCCGGCGACGAGAACGCACCGCAGGTGCTCCAGACGTGTGAGGTCGAACTGCTGGATCTGCGTCGGCGTACCGCTCATGTACGTCAGCCCCGCACCGTTCGCGTACGCGTAGAAGGCGTCGTCGTGGGCGGGCGAGGGCGGCGGCACGATGAGCGTGTGGCCGCCCAGGATCGACAGTGCCAGCTGCTCGACGGAGAAGTCGAAGACGTAGTTCGCCAGGAACAGGACGCCGTGACGCGCCACGTCGGGTGTCCCGAAGTACCGTCCGGCCAGCTGCTCCCGGAAGCTGTCCACCGCGCGGTGCGGGACGAGGACCGCCTTGGGCCTGCCGGTGGTGCCGGACGTGTAGATCGCGTACGCCACATCGGCGCTCGTCACCGGCGTCACCGGGTTCTGCGCGGACTCCGTGTCCAAGGGCAGACGCTCGATGTCCAGCACCGGCAGCTCTGCCGCGGCCGGCAGACCGCGAAGGCGTTCGCCGTGGTCCTGGCCGGCCAGCACGAGCCGGGCCCGCGTGTCCTGCAGCATGAACGCGACCCGCTCGTCGGGATGGCCCGGGTCGATCGGCACGTACGCCGCCCCGGCCTTCCACACCGCGAGGATCGCCGTGATCATCGCCTCGCTCTTGTCCAGCACGAGACCGACCAGATCGCTCGGACGCAGCTCGACGACGGAGCTGAGGTGGTGCGCCAACCGGTTGGCGCGCTCGTTGAGTTCCCGATAGGTCAGCCGCGTGTCGCGGCAGACCACCGCGATCTCCTCCGGCCACGCCTCGGCCATCTCCTCGAACACCCCGTGCAGCGTCCGCGCAGGGCCGGCGGGGGCCGCCGGCGCCACACCGTGGCCGGACCCGGCGTCCAGCAGCGCCGCCTGACCCGCTTCGTCGAGGCAGGTGACGTCGGTCAGCCTGGCCTGCTCCCCCAGGGCGGAGAGCCGGGCGAACTCCGTCAGGATGTGCCGGAACGTGGAGATGAAGCCGCCGGCCCGTGCGTCGTCGAAGAGCGACGCGGCGAACGTCAGGTTGCCCGCCAGGCCCTCGGAGGTCTCGGTCAGAGTGGCCGACAGGTCGAACTTGGTGGCGGTCCAGCCGCCGGCGTCCGGCTTGTGCTCGACCAGCTCGGGCAGTCCCTCCACCGAGGCACGGGCGGTGCGCTCCGTTCCGTTCTGCAGGGTGAAGTTGATCTGCAGCACCGGGTGGCGGCTCGGGTCCTTCTCCAGGTCGAGTTCCTTGACGAGCTGCTCGAAGGGCAGCTCGCCGTGCACCTGTGCCGCGACGACGTCCCCGCCGACCGCGCGTACGTGGTCCATCAGCGTCGCGTCCGGGTCGACCCGGACGCGGAGAGCGAGCAGGTTGGCGAAGAAGCCGATCGTGCGGTCGAACTCCGGTCGCCCGCGGTTGGCGGAGGGAGTTCCGACGACGATGTCGTGCTGGCCCGTGTACACGTTCAGCATGAGGCTCCACGCGCCGAGCAGCACACTGTAGAGACTGACCCGTGCCGACTGGGCCAGGGCCCGGAGCGCTTCCGTGGTCCGCTCGTCGAGGTCGAACTCGATCTCACGGCCGCGGTAGTCGAACCGGGGCGGACGCGGCTTGTCCAGCGGCAGCCTCACCGTCTCGAACCCGGCGAGCCTGTTCGTCCAGAACTCGGTCAGCGCCGACAGCCGCCGGCCGGTCAGGTACTGCCGCTGCCACACGGCGAAGTCCGCGTACGTGCCGCGGATCGTTCCGAGGTCCGCGGCGGGCACACCGTGGAGCAGGGCAGCGAGCTCCCGTCGGAAGCCGTTCCATGACCAGCCGTCGAAGGAGCTGTGGTGGAAGACCAGGCTCAGGTAGACGGTGTCCGGAGTCTCGGCGAGTTCGAACAGGTCCGCCTGGAGGGGCAGCTCCTCGTGCAGCCGGAACACCCGCAGGGAGCGCTCGACGAGTCTCCTGTCCAGCTCCGTGAGGTCCTCGACCGCGTGAGCGACCACGTCGAACATGGCCGATGCCTCGTCCTCCGGCACCGTGTGCAGCCGCCGGGCACCGTCCTGGTCCGTCCTGAGCAGCGTGCGCAGCGCGGGGTGGCGCCGCATCAGGGTGCGCAGGGCCCGGACGATCGCTTCCTTGGACACGACGTCGTCCGTCGCGATCCGGAGCACGAACGGGATGTTGTAGGCAGCGGTGCCGCCCTCGAACTCGTCGATGAACAGGAGACGTTCCTGCGCGAGGGAGAGCAGGGGGCGTGCGGCCCCCGCCGCGGCGCGTCCGGCCACCGGCTCGATGTGTTCGTCACCGGCCTGTGCGCCCATGCCGTGGATGTGTTTCGCCTGTGCCCCGAGGGTCGTGTGCTGGAGTACGGTCGCGACGCCGAGGCCACGGCCGAAACCGGTGGTGATGGCCTGCGCGAGCGCCATCGCACGGATGCTGTCGCCGCCGAGTGCGAAGAAGTCGTCGTTCACGCCGATGCGCTCGGGCGCGACGCCCAGCACCGTGGACCAGAGGCCGCAGAGCTTGACCTCGACGTCGTCGGCGGGCGCGACGTACTCGGTGTTGTCCCCCGCCCCGAAGTCCGTCTCCGGGAGCCGCCGGGTGTCGAGCTTTCCGCTCGGTGTCACCGGGATGTCCGTGATCCGCAGGATGCGGGACGGCACGATGGCGTCGGGCAGCTTCGCCCGCATCCACTGCCTCACGTCCTGCTCGTCGAGGTCGTCGTCGCAGACGTAGAAGCCGACGAGGTACTTCTGCGTGACGGCGGCCACCGTCGCCTTGTGCTCGCGGGCGATCACCAGGGACCGGGTAACGCCGGGGTACGAGGACAGGGCCGCCTCGACCTCACCGAGCTCGACGCGCTGTCCTCGGATCTTGACCTGGAGGTCGGTGCGGCCCAGGCACTCCAGTTCTCCGTTGGGCAGCCACCGGACCAGGTCGCCCGTCTTGTAGACGCGCGCGTTCTGCCCCGACTCCCTCTCCTGAGGGGTCTGGAACGGGTTGTCGACGAACCGGTCAGCCGTCAGGTCGTCACGATTGAGGTATCCACGCGTGACGCCGGTGCCACCGATGTAGAGCTCGCCCATACCGCCGACCGGAACGCGCTTCATCTCCTTGTTGAGCACATAGCACGCGGTGTTCGCCACCGGGTGGCCGATGCTCTTGGTGGCGCGCCGCTCGCCCAGCCCGTAGAGCCGCTTGTGGCTCGTGATCGAGATCTCCGTCGGGCCGTACCCGTTGATGATGGTGCCCTTGAACGTCCCGCGGATCTTGTTGAAGACCGGCTCGGTGAAGTCCTCACCGATCGCGTCGATACGGGTCAGGGTCGTCGTCGTCGAGTAGTCGTACAGCGACAGCACCGAGGGCGTTCCGGAGAGGTACGTGACCTTCTCGTCGTTGATGTACCGGTACAGGCGTTCCGTGTCCGTGCGCATCCTGTCGTCGAGCACCACCAGCTTCTGCCCACTGAGCAGCGCGTCGGTCATCTGTTCGACGAAGTGGTCGAAGACGTAGTTGGAGAACGACAGGACGGCCTCGTCCCGCCGGTCCTTCTCCAGCCCGAACAGCTTCACCATGGAGGCCTGGAGGTTGACGACTCCCCGGTGTTCGACGAGCACCGCCTTGGGCTTGCCGGTGGTGCCCGAGGTGTAGATCGCGTAGGCCAGATCGGTGCTCGTCACCGTGGTGAGCGGCTTGGGTCCGGGCTGCTCGTCCAACGGGAGCCGCTCGATGTCCAGCACCGGCAGCTCTGCCGTGGCCGGCAGACCCCGGAGCCGCTCACCGTGTGTCTCGCCGGTCACCACCAGGCGGGCCCTGGTGTCCTCCAGCATGAAAGCGATGCGGTCGTCGGGGTAGCCCGGGTCGATCGGGACATACGCCGCCCCGGCCTTCCACACCCCCAGAATCGCGACGAACATCAACTCGCTCTTGTCCAGCACCAGGCCCACCAGATCATTCGGCCCCAGATCGACGAGGGACCTCAGGTGGTGCGCCAACCGGTTCGCCCGTTCGTCGAGCTGACGATAGGTCAGCCTCCGGTCGCGGTACACGACCGCGATCTCGTCCGGCCAGGCCGCGGCCATCTCCTCGAACACCCCGTGAAGGGTCTTCTCCGCCGGGAACTCGGTCTCCGTGCGGTTCCAGGAGTCGAAGCACTCGACCATCGCCGGTGACACGAACTCCAGGGCGCCGACCGGCTGCTCGATGTCGTCGGCCACCTGGCCGAACAGCGTCCGTGTCGCGTCGAGCAGGGTGTCGATGGTGGCGGATTCGAACAGCTCACCCGCGTACCACAGGGTGATCGTCAGCTCGTCGCCCTCCTCACGCGCCACGACGGCCAGCGGGTAGTCGACCTTGTCGGCGTCGTATCCCTTCTCGTAGCGGAGGAGTTCGTCATGCTCCCGCTGCTCGGCCTCGTCCAGCAGGCGCGGGTAGTTCTCCAGCACCAGCAGGGTGTCGAACAACCGGCGCTTCATGCCGCCGGTCTCCAGCCGGCCCAACTCCACCGTGCTCGTGCTGGTCATGGTGTTGACGGCGGCCTGGATGTCACCGATGGCTTCGCCCACGCTCTTGGACGCCTGGTCATCGTGGTCGACGATCAGGGGAAGAGTGTTGATGAACAGGCCGACCGAGTTCTCGATGGCGTCGACGTGAAGGTTGCGTCCGGACACGATCGTCCCCACCACCGTGGTGTTCCCGCCACCGATGGCGTACAGGACCTTGTGCCACACGAACTGCAACACCGAGTGCAGAGTGACGGAGTTGGCGGCGCACCTCGCCTTGAGCGCGGCGGTCCGCTCCGCACCGAGGCACAGCTTCCGCGTCCGGTGCTCCCGCACGTGGTCGTAGTCGTTCAGCGCGACCTGGTAGCGGATCTCCTCCTTGACCAGTCCGCCGAAGTCGCCGCGTTCGTCGATGCGCTCGATCTGCTCCACCCAGTAGTCGGCGTGGTCGTCCCGGTGCGCCTCCCAGTGCAGCTGGGTCGCCACGTACGCGCTGTCCACCGCCGGTTCGAGCTCGTCGCCCCGGATCAGACGCAGGTACGTGCGGTGCACGTCGTCGTGCAGTACCGCCAGGCTCCAGCCGTCCAGGATGAGGTGGTGGCAGCTGAAGACCAGCGAGAACAGGTCCTCGCGCTGCTTGACCAGGTAGACACGGAACAGCCGGCCCTCGGCCGGCTCGTACGGCTCGGTCCGGTCCCGCTCCTGCAGCTCCCGGATGCGGTCGTCCTGCTCACCGCAGTCCGCCGGCCCGCTCAGATCGACGAATCGCCAGTCGAAGGGCCGGTCGTCGTGGTCGATGATCTGCAGCGGTTGCTCGGCCCACTCGAAGCGCAGCCTCAGCGCGGGGTACTTCCGCTGCGCCGCCTGCCACGCCTCCTTCATCAGGTCGGGGCGGATGTGACATCGATAGCGATGCACCGACTGCATCACGTAGGCGTCGTCGCCGTCCCGGCTCTTCAGCGCGTGATAGAGCAGACCCTGCTGCAGGCCGTTCGCGCGCAGCCTGAGGGATCCGTCCTCGGCCGTGAACTGCTGCACGTCCAACGGCGGTTCCTCCGCCTGCCCCTGCTGCCGCTCCAGGTGGTCCGCCAGCTCCCCCAGCGTCCTGAGGGTGAACACGTCCTCGACACCGACGTAGACGCCCAGGCGCTGCCGCACCCGTGCGATGAGCAGGATGCACGAGATGCTCTGGCCCCCGAGCCGGAAGAAGTCGTCACGGTCGCCGATCCGTTCCGCCGGGACGCCGAGGACCGTGCTCCAGATCTCGCGCAGCTCGTCGCGGAAGCCGCCGGCCGTACCCGCCGGACGGTCGCCGCCGGCGGACAGTGCGGACGCCCCGCCCGAGCGGGTGATGTCCACCTCGGGCAGCGCCCGCCAGTCCACCTTTCCGTTGACGTTGACCGGGACGCTGCTGAGGCGGACCATCCGGGCGGGGACCATGATGCGGATCAGCCGCTGTTCGAGGAACGCCAGCAGTTCCTCCTCGGTCACCTCCGCCGAGGGTTCGGTCACGTAATAGCCGACCAGGCAGCGGTCGGTCGCACCGCCGGCCCCTTCACGGGCCACGACGACGCACTTGCGTACACCCGGGAACTCGGTCGCCTGCGCCTCGATCTCGCCCGGCTCCACGCGGACACCGTTCAGCTTCAGCTGGAAGTCGCTGCGGCCCATGAATTCGACTTCGCCGGACGGCAGGACCCGGGCCAGATCACCGGTCCGGTAGATGCGGGAGTTCTGTCCGCGGGTCTCGTCCCGCTCCGACTGGAACGGGTTCGGTGTGAAGCGCTCGGCGGTCAGGTCGTCCCGATTGAGATAGCCCGGAGCCACACCCCGTCCGCCGATGTACAACTCGCCGATGGCACCGATCGGCAGTTGCTTGAGATTCTGACTCAGGACGTACCACTTCACGTTGCGTACCGGCCGGCCGATGCTGCGGTCCCTGCGCTCCGTGACGCCCGGTGCGAATTCCTTGACGGCGGTGACGAAGGCGGCCTCGGTGAAGGCGTACTCATTGATGATGTGACCGGAGAAGACCTCACGGAGCTGGCGAAGCGAGGCCGCCGTCAATTCCTCCCCGACCAGCAACAGCTTCTTGAGGCTCGAACATCGACGCAGGTCGAAATGCTGGAGCACCGATCCCGTGGCGTTGAGATAGGTGACGCCGTGCCGCTCCAGGAATGCGGGGAACTGGTCGGGGTCCAGCCTGACCGCCTCGGGGACGATCACCAGGGTCTGTCCGTTGATGAGCGCGATCAGGGTCTGCCGCAGATGCGGTTCGAACACGTACGAGGCGAAGAGCGCGACACGCTCCTCGCCGGGCCGACGCATGTCGTAACGCTCGGACAGGTCCGTGATGCTGTTCACGACGCTGTCGTGATATTTGGGAACTCCCTTCGGCACCCCGGTGGTGCCCGAGGTGTACGTGAGGTAGGCGAGATCCCCACTGCCGAGCGACAGCGCCGGCTTGTCCCGCACCGCGCTCCCGCCGGCGGCCTGCTCCGCGAGGGCCGTTTCGATCTCGATGACGCGGACGGCGGCGTGCTCCGGACCGAGGATCTCCCTGATCCGCGCTGAGTTGCGCCGATCGGTGACGATGCCGGAAAGCCGGGTGTCACCGACGACGAAGCGAACCCGCTCGGCCGGGTAGCCGGGGTCGATCGGCACGTAGGCCGCCCCGGCCTTCCAGATCCCGAGGGTGGCGACGACGCCCAGGTCACTCTTGTCGAGGTAGAGACCGACGAGCTCCTGCGGCCGGACACCCAGCTCGGACCCGAGCAGCCGGTGCGCGAACTGGTTGGACCGCTCGTCGACCTCGCGATAGGTCAGCCTGGTGTCGCCGAAGACGACGGCCGTGCTGTCCGGCGACTGCCGGGCAGCGTCCTCGAACAGGTCGTTGAGCCGCTTCCCCACCGGGAAGTCACCATCGGTGTCGTTCCACCGGTGAAGCTGCTCCCGCTGCTCCTCGGACACCAGCTCGATGCCGGAGACGAGCTGCGTGGGACAGCCGAGGAACTGGCCGAGCACCTCGCGGACGACGTCGAGCACGCCGGCGATCGTCCTGTCCTCGAACAGGTCTCCGGCGTAGGCCAGCGTCCACTGCAGGCATCCGTCCGTCTCGACGTCCCTGACGATGACGGCGAGTGGTGTCGAGGGCAGGTCGGCCAAGGCCACGTCGTGATCGGCCAGCAGAAGCAGGGCGTCGAACAGACCACGCTGCAGCAACGCGTCCGGACGTGTGTACGCGTCCTTCCGGCGCAGGGCCTCGTCGAGCTCCTCGACCGCCGCGAGGCAGGTGAGCCCGGACTGCTCGACATGGTCGACGATGACCGGAAGAACACCGGCCTGCCGTATGTCATCCGTTCCGGTGGCGTCGACGAGTGCGGTGACCGTCCGGTTTCCGTGGCCGTACGCGCGCATGACGCTGTGCAGCGTGGCGAGTGCGAACGCACCGACCGACACACCACTGTTGTCGCGCAGCGCGCTCCTCAGCGCGGTGTAGTCCTGCCCACCGATGAGTAAGGCCTGGTGTTTCGTCGCACGGATGCCAGGATCGTCGTCCCGCACCGCGATCCTCTTGCGCCACTCGTCCTTGAGGAGCATTTCCAGATCGCAGCGCTCGCCCGACACACCTTCGATGCGGGCAGACCATTCCGCGGCCGTCGTGCCGTGTCGTCCTGACATCATACGTAGGCTCTCCGTCATGCAGGATGTGTGCGACGCACAGCGGTGGCAGGAGCCACCTCCCGGTCGCGAGATGAGGGAACTCGTCGTTTCGCACGGCGCGAGGACGTCACCGGCAACGGGGACGTCCTCGGGGAACCGCCCTGTGGCTTTCTGATCGCCGCCGGTCAGACGGAACGTGCATCGGACGGTGAGAGGCCGACGCTGCGCGCCAGTGCGGCGAGAGCGTGGTCGATCTCGCTCTCGGTGATCGTCAACGGCGGACGGAACCGGAGGCTGCGGTCACCGCACGGCAGAGCGATCACCTGGTGCTCCTGGTACATCCGGCGCAGGACGTCGTCACGGACCTGGGCGTCCGGCAGGTCGATCGCGCACATCAGACCGCGGCCGCGGGCGTTGCTCACGAGCGCGGGCAGCTCGGTGGCCAGGGCTTCGAGGCCGTCGCGGAGGTACTTGCCGCGCTGGACGACGGTGTCGAAGAGCTGCGTACGCTCGATCGTCTCGAGCACCCGGGTGGCCCGGACCATGTCGGCGAGGTTGCCGCCCCAGGTCGAGCTGATCCGGGAGGACACGCGGAAGACGTTGTCCGCGACCTCGTCGATCCGACCGCCGCCCATCACGCCGCAGGCCTGGGTCTTCTTGCCGAACGCCACCAGGTCGGGCCGCAGGCCCAGCTGCTGGTAGGCCCACGCGGTGCCCGTGATCCCACAGCCGCTCTGGACCTCGTCGAGCACGAACAGGGCGTCGTACTCGTGGCAGAGTCGCTGCATGGCCTGGAGGAAGCCGGCGCTGAGGTGGTTGTCGCCGCCTTCGCCCTGGATCGGCTCGGCGAGGAAGCAGGCGATCGTCCCGCCCGCGGCACGGAATGCCGCCTCGGCGGCTTCCAGCGCCCGCTGCTCGGCCTCTCGATTCGCCTCGGCGTGCTCGGTGAGTGGATGCTGAAGGGCGGGCGAGGGGATCCGCGGCCAGGTGAACTTGGGGTAGCGGGCGGTCTTCGCCGGCTCGGTGTTCGTCAGGGACAGCGTGTAGCCGCTGCGACCGTGGAACGACCGCTCCAGGTGCAGCACCTGGAGACCGTTGACGGCGTCCTCGTCGAGGCCGAGCTGCTGCGCCTTCCAGTCGAAGGCGGCCTTGAGCGCGTTCTCGACGGCCAGCGCACCGCCGTCCACGAAGAACAGGTGCGGCAGCAGCGGGTCTCCGAGCACCCGGGCGAACGTCCTGACGAACCGGGCGTACGGAACCGTGTACATATCCGGGTTCGATGGCTTGTTGACGGCTGCCGCGGCGAGTTCACGCATGAACTCCTCGTCGTCGACGATGCAGCCCGGATTTATACCCAGGGGTGCCGAGGCGAAGAATGAGAACAGGTCGAGGTAGCGGTTTCCCGTCACGGCGTCCACGAGCCAGGAGCCCGAACTCGCCGACAGGTCGAGTACGAAGTCGTATCCATCGACCAGCACGTGGGGCTCAAGCGCGCTGCGCACATCCCGAGCATTCGGACCAGCCTTTTCAGGAATGCCGAAATCGGGGTCGTCTTCTCGTTCACCCATTTTTGACGTTTTCAGAGACATGCACTCTCCCAGTGTCGCCGGGCGCGATGAGTGCACAATCCTGTGCCGTAGGAGGAGTTGTCAACACCTGCCAAACCCTCCCCAGGGCGGCGGACAGCGCAGCAATTCGCTGCACCGACGCGGCCGGCACCCTTCGAGCGCACTCCCGCACCAACTGATCGATCGAAGACGGATAAGCACCCTGACGGCATGGACGGCCGGCTCGGGAACGCCGTACATGCATGGCCCAGCCGCCGGCGGGCACGCCGAACGCGAGGGGCGCGTGGTCGCGACGCACCCCTCGAGTCGACGACCTACTCTATTGCCCGAACTCTTCGGGTTCTCTTCCGGAACTCTCAGGATCTTCCTCTGCCGCTCTCGAAGCTCTCTTTACGGAACGCGACCTGCGCATACACGTCCACAAGAGCCGTCGAGGGGTTTCCGTAAATAGCGGAAGAGCCATTCCACAGGCCGCAATTCGGACAGGCCTCACCGTCTCGCCGATGTGGCCGAAAGTATGTCATCAGCTTGATCAGAACGCCGACGTGAAGCCATGGTAATCGTCTCGACCGAAGCTACCCAGGAAGTGGAGGTCGCTGGTACGGTGACCGCGTCGACCAAGGGCCCGCCCGAGTTCCTCGCAAATCGGCCCAGTTATGCATCCGGCATTGAACGATCCACGGAAAGGCTCGGCGGGTGTTCCGGGAGCGCGGCGTCCGAGCGAAGCCGCCAATTCCCTGCGGAGCCGAGGCGCCTATCGGGGCGAGCGGTGGTCGGCGTCCCGGGGAAGTCCGGAGAACCAGCAACACGAAGTGACGCAACGGGACCACGAGGCAGGCGAGTCAATGGGTGCGAGGGGCGGGAGATCACCACATGGTCGTAGCCGACTGGGGTAATGCCCGTGAACAGATGCTGCTCGACCCCACGGTCGTCAACCTCAACACCGGCTCCGGTGGACCGCTGTCCCGTAGCACCTTCGCGCA
Organism: Streptomyces sp. NPDC025273; assembly: GCF_040638585.1. Classification (NCBI taxonomy): domain Bacteria; kingdom Bacillati; phylum Actinomycetota; class Actinomycetes; order Kitasatosporales; family Streptomycetaceae; genus Streptomyces; species Streptomyces sp. NPDC025273. Next base: position 243,049 of record NZ_JBEZYP010000004.1, on the reverse strand, counting down.
TGTGACCAGCCTTCGCAGCCGCCTCGCCGCCGAACCGATGGACTTCCTGTTGCGCGAGGTCCCCTCACTGTTGGGGAAGGCGCGCGAGCGCATGGCCGGTTTCCTGGGTGGAGATCCGCGACGCCTGGTCTTCACCACCAACGTGACCGGAGCCGTCAACCTGGTGGCCTCCTCCCTCGACCTGGCCGCACCGGGCGAGATCCTGCTGACCGACCACGAGTACACGCCGATGCGGTGGTGTTGGGAACGCGTGGCGCGGCGCCAGGGACTGGCGCTGAGAACGTTCCGCCTGCCGACCCTGCCCACCGGCCCGGGTGAGATCGTCGACGCCGCCGTCGCCGCGATGAGTCCGCGGACCCGGCTGTTGTCCTTCAGCCATGTCGTGTCGTCGACGGGGCTCGTCCTGCCCGCCCGGGAGTTGTGCGAAGAGGCCCGCCGCCGCGGGATCGTGACCGTGGTCGACGGCGCCCACGCACCGGCGTTCACGGATCTGGACCTGGACGGCATCCCGTGCGACTTCTACGCGGGTAGCGGCCACAAATGGCTGTTGGCACCCACCGGCGTGGGCTTTCTGCACTTCGGCGCGGGGCACGAGGAGAGCCTTGAACCGCTGCAGGTGAGCTGGGCGTACCGGTCCCCGTCGGGGAGCGGACCGCCGGACGAACCCGACCGGTTCGGCAGTACCCCACGGGTGCGCGGACTCGAGTGCGAGGGGACGCGGGACATCTGCCCGTGGCTCACCGTGCCGGAGTCCATCGACTTCCAGGCGGCCCTCGGCCACGATCTGATCCGCTCGCGCATGCGCGAGGTCGCGGGCTACGCGCGCCAACGCCTCACCGGCTGGCAGGGGCTGGAGCCGGCGACGCCGGAGGCTGCGGCGCTGTCCGGCGGGATGGTGGCGTTCCGCCTGCCCGAGGGAACGGACGCGGCCGGACTGCACCGCCTGCTCTGGGAGCGCTTCCGCATCGAGACGGCGGTGGCGGAGCGGCCGGACCACTCTCTGATCCGGGTCTCGACGCACTTCTACACCACCGAAGGCGAGATCGACTGCTTGGCGGAGGCGCTGAAGGAGTTGATGTGAAGCCCATGACCCGGTCTCGAGTCCCGGGGTCACCACCGCGTCGCGCTTCCCGCACCTGCGCTTCCCCGCGGTCGGGTTCTCGTGGGGCGCGCGCCCCCGGTGCGGGGACGGCCGCCGGCGGGCCGCCCGTGTGGCAGGGCGGGAGCGGCTGACGCCGCGAGGTGGACGAGATCCGTCACGTTCAGGCAGCAGGAAGTTCGGGCGCGGGATGCAAGAGGCAGCCGGGTCTCGACACGGTCGATGAGGAGTCTCCATGGTTACAGAGGTCAGCAGCACCGACGACGTCCGTGCGAAGGCCGAGAACGCTCTGGCGCGCTGCGGAGTCGAACTCGGCGCTTTCAAGGGCGATGCCATCACCGCCCGGACGCCGGTCACCGGCGCCGCCCTGTTCGGCCTGCGCGCCGACACCCCGGCGGACGTCGACCGGGCCGTCGAAGCCGCGCAGGCGGCGTTCCTGGACTGGCGGACCACTCCGGCGCCGGCGCGGGGCGCTCTGGTCAAGCGGTTCGGCGAGCTGCTCACCGAGCACAAGCAGGACCTCGCCGACCTGGTCACCGTCGAGGCCGGCAAGATCCGGTCCGAGGCCCTCGGCGAGGTGCAGGAGATGATCGACATCTGCGACTTCGCGGTGGGCCTGTCCCGGCAGCTCTACGGCCGCACCATGCCCTCCGAGCGCCCCGGGCACCGGCTGATGGAGACCTGGCACCCCCTGGGGGTGGTCGGCGTGATCTCCGCCTTCAACTTCCCGGTCGCCGTGTGGGCGTGGAACGCGACGGTGGCCCTGGTCTGCGGCGACACCGTGGTCTGGAAGCCGTCCGAGCTCACCCCTCTGACCGCGCTGGCATGTACCGCTCTGCTCGACCGCGCCTGCACCGAAACCGGCGCCCCTGCCCACCTCAACCAGGTCGTGCTCGGTGCCTCCGAGATCGGCGAGCGACTCGTGGACTCCCCGCTGGTGCCGCTGATCAGCGCGACCGGCTCGACCCGGATGGGTCGTGCGGTCGGCCCCCGCGTGGCCGCCCGGTTCGGGCGCAGCATCCTGGAGCTCGGCGGGAACAACGCCGCCGTGGTGACGCCGTCGGCGGACCTCGCTCTCACCGTCAACGCGGCTGTGTTCGCCGCGGCAGGCACGGCCGGCCAGCGGTGCACCACGCTCCGCAGGCTGATCGTGCACGCCGACATCGCCGACACCGTCGTCGAGCAGCTCACCGCCGCCTACCGCCGGCTCCCGATCGGCGATCCCTTCCAGGACGCCACCCTGGTCGGCCCCCTCGTCAACGAGGCCTCCTACGACAGGATGCGCGCCTCTCTGGCCCGTGCGGTCGAGGAGGGCGGCACCCTGTGCGTCGGTGGTGAACGGCAACTCTCGGACGCGGCACCGGACTCCTTCTACGTCCGGCCCGCCATCGTGCGGATGCCCGAGCAGACCGCCGTCGTACGGGAGGAGACCTTCGCGCCCATCCTGTACGTCCTCACCTACCGCGACCTCGGCGAGGCGATCCGGCTGCACAACGACGTGCCGCAGGGGCTGTCCTCCGGCATCTTCACCGCCGACCAGAGCGAGGCGGAGAGGTTCCTGGCCGCCGACGGCGCGGACTGCGGCATCGTCAACGTCAACATCGGCACCTCGGGCGCGGAGATCGGCGGCGCGTTCGGCGGCGAGAAGGAGACGGGCGGCGGCCGCGAGTCCGGATCCGACGCCTGGCGGGCGTACATGCGCCGCGCGACCAACACGGTGAACTACTCCGGGCAGGTGGCGCTGGCACAGGGCGTGGACTTCTCCCGGTAGGGACGACCGGGGAGCCCGACAGCCGTCGGGTCAGCGGCGAGGCCATGGCTCGGCACCATCTGGTCCGAAGGGTTGGGGACATGCGCGGCAGAGCGACAGCCACGACGACGCTTGCGTTGGCGTGCGCGGCCCAGTTCATAGTTCTGTTCGACATCTCGGTGATCACCGTGGCGTTGCCGTCGATCCAGACGGATCTGGGTTTCGCCTCGGCGGACCTGCAGTGGGTCGTCAGTGGCTACGCGTTGGCCTTTGCCGGCCTGTTGCTGCTGGGCGGGAGGCTGGCCGACCTCTGCGGACACCGGCGGGTCTTCGTCGGCGGTCTGGCGGCGTTCACCGCCGCCAGTCTGGTCGGCGGTCTCGCGATCACCCCGGCGATGCTGATCACGGCGCGTGCCGCGCAGGGCGTCGCCGCGGCCGTGCTCGCCCCGCTCGCCCTGACCCTGCTCACCACCACGTTCCCCGAAGGTCCGCGGCGCACGAGGGCGTTGACGATCTGGACCGCGGTGAGCCTGGCCGGCGGCGCCTCGGGCAACCTCCTCGGCGGTGTGCTGACCGAGTACCTGACCTGGCGGTCGGTGCTGCTGGTCAACGTCCCGCTGGGGGTCCCCGCCATCCTGTTCGCCACCCGGGCTCTCGCCCGGCGCGCCACCCCCGTGCGACGGGTCCGGCTCGACGTGCCCGGCGCGGTGCTGGCCACGGCCGCGCTGACCCTGCTCACCCTCGGCATCGCCCAGGCCCACACGCACGCCTGGTCCGACTTCCAGACCGCTCTGCCCCTCCTCGGCGGTGCCGTCGCCCTCGCCGCCTTCGGGATCGTCGAGACGAGGCCGGCCTCGGAACCACTGATACCACCGCGGCTGTTCAAGCTGCCCGGAGTGGGCTGGGGCAACCTGGCGATGATGCTGGCCGGAGCGGGCTTCCACATACCGATGTGGTACTTCCTGACCCTGACCATGCAGGACGTGCTCCACTACAGCGCCGCGCAGACGGGGCTGGGGTTCCTGCCGCACACCGTGGTGATGCTGCTGGTCGGGTTGTTCCTGACGCCGAGGCTGATGCGGTACGTGCAGGCCCGGACCCTGATCGCCACCGGGGCTCTCATCGCCGCCGCGGGCTTCCTGTGGCAGGGCGGCATCACCCCGGACAGCGGCTACGTCACCGGCATATTCGGCCCGGCGGTGGTGATCTCGTTCGGCACCGGCCTGGTCAGCACCCCGCTGACCACCACCGTCACCACAGGCGTCGGGCCCGCCGAGGCCGGCGCCGCATCCGGACTGGTCAACACCACGCGGCAGTTCGGCGGAGCGTTCGGTCTCGCCGTGCTGCTCACCCTGACCTCCACGCACACCGCCGAGGCGCCTGCGGTGCTCGCGGACAGCTACGGAAGCGCGTTCCGTGGCATGGCCGTCATCATGGTCGCGCTCGCGGCACTCGCGTCCGTGCTGCCCGCCCAGCACCTCCTGACCCGGCGCGGTCGTCCGGCGAAGGCCGCTCCTCCGGCAGATCGGCGAGGTCCGCGGCCCGTCCGGTGAGTCGGCCTGAGCCGTACGGCGGTCCGCGGAGTCGCGCCGGGCTCCTCCTCGCGGCGCCGGTCGCATCACGTTGCAGCCGGTTCAGGCAAGGACGGCTGTGGACGGGGACACACACGTGCCGAACCTCAACGCGTCCTGCCCAGGCTGGGTATGTGACGGATGGCAGCCCTCCCGGTGAGGCCCCGGTATCGCCCTCTCCGGCGCGGCCGTGCCCTCGGCCCGCGATGCCGTCACCGGTCCCTGTCGCGTTCATCGTGTTGCGGTCCCTGGCCATTCCGTTCGCCACGTTCGGCGGTGGACGGGTCGGTGTGTCCGGCGGATCGGCGATCCTCATCCGTCCACTTCTGGGTGTCGCGTGGCTCGACGTAGGGTTCTTCGTCCGTCGGGTGGCCGCTCACGATGGCTCGTTCGCGCGCCATCTCCGCGTCGAACTCGAGGCCCAGGAGAATGGCCAGGTTCGTGATCCAAAGCCACACGAGGAAGATGATGACGCCGGCGAGAGTCCCGTATGTCTTGTTGTAGGAGCCGAAGTTCGCCACGTAGAACGCGAAACCGGCCGAGGCGGCCAGCCAGATCAGCAAGGCCAGCAGACTGCCCAGGGAGACGAACTTGAAGCCTCGGCCCTTGGCGTTCGGCGCGGCCCAGTAGAGGATCGCCAGCATGGTGGCCACCAGCACCACGAGCACGGGCCACTTGGCGATGGACCAGACGGTCATGGCGGTGTCGCCCACCCCCAGCGCCGTGCCGATCTGCCGGGCCAGTCCTCCTGTGAGTACGACGATCAGCGCACTGACACAGGCCAGGATCATCAGTACGAGCGTGAGCCCCACGCGCACCGGCAGAATCTTCCATACCGGGCGGCCCTCCGGCACGTCGTAGACGACGTTGGACGCGCGGATGAAGGCGGCGATGTATCCGGAGGCGGACCACAAGGCGCCCAGCAGACCGACGATGGCCAGCACCGTGCTGGTCCCGCCACTGGACTGCAGTTGCGTCACCGCGTTCGTGATGACGTCGCGGGCCGAGCCGGGTGCGAGCTTCTTGATGTTGTCCAGGACGGTCTGGGTGGCCGAGTCGCCGGCGATGCCGAGCAGGGCGACCAGCACCAGCAGAGCGGGGAACAGAGCAAGGATGCCGTAATAGGTCAGCCCTGCCGCCCTGTCGGTCAGCTCGTCCCGCTTGAACTCCTTCAGCGTACGTCTCAGCACCTGCGCCCACGAGCTCTTACTCACCTGCGTCGGCGACTGGGGTGGCTTGTTGGACCGGTTCATGCGGGTGTACCCCTGTTCGACGAGCTGCGGCGGTGGCCTGCCACACACAGCGTGGTCCCGTTCGGCCGAGGCGTCTCGGCGCGCGCGCCCGCCTCTGGCCGTGGAAGGGGGCGCTCCTGATGGGTGCCGTGCCCCCTCTCCTGGATGCGCGGCGGCTGTCAGCCGCTCAAGGGCGACCCGTTTCGCGTGCCTCCTGGGCTGCGCTCTGGCCGACCTCGCGCAGGCCGGTGGCAGCCTCCTGGCCGGATTCCTGAGCCTGCTGCTTGGTGGCTTCGGCGGCGTCCTGCGCGGTGCTCTTCACCGACTCCACGGCTTCCGTGGCCGGCTGGCGCATCCCCACCTTGAGGTCCTGTGCCGCTTCCTTGGCGGGCTGGAGCAGTTCGTCGGAGTGCTCGCGGAGCTGGGACCCGATCCGCTCTTCGGCCTCCGAGACCGATAGGAGTGCGGCGGCGAGCATTCCGGCGCCGAAGGCGATGACCCCGGCGGCGAGCGGGCTGCCTTGCGTCTGCCTGGTCACCTGCCCCGGGGCTTCCCGCACGGACTGGCTGACCTGATCGGCCGTGCGCCGGGCGGCGTCCCCGGCCTGACCGGTGGCATCACCCGCGGCCTGGGCGAGATCGTGTGCCTTCTGTCCGGGCTGTGTGCCTGGAGTGTGGTCTGCCGTTCCCATCACACGCTCCTTCAAGCCGGTCAGCCTGTGCTGCGCGGCGTCGGCCTTGCGCCGGGCTATCTTTCCCGGCGTCGCCTTGTCCGCGAGACGATCCACGTTGTGCGCCAGCCGCGCCCGGGTGTCTTCCACCTCGGTCTTCAGTTCGTCCGGGTCCGTGCCCATCGGGCATCCTCCTTCAATGTTTCCGCGGTCCGCTCCGGTTTGACCTGTACCGCGCGCATACGCTTGCGACCGATCACGAAGAGGACACCACCCACCAGTGCCCAGATGCCGGTCACGATGAGGGCGGCCCAGGCGAGGTCGACCAGGTGCGCGAATCCGAAGATCGCGGCCAGGCTGCCCAACAACAGCACCAGGTGACCGGCGTATCCGGAGCCGGCGAGCATCCCCGCCGCCTTGCCCGCCCTGGTCGCCTCCTGCTTGAGTTCGGCTTTCGCCAGTTCGATCTCGCTACGGACAAGGTGGGTGAGGTCGTCACTGATCTCGCCGACGAGTTCTCCGACGGAGGGGTCCGCCGGGGTGGCCCGGTGAGAACCGGACCAGGTGGCGTCCTGTGGGGCGGGGGCGTTCCGCGAAGAGGAAATGGCCACTGTTCAGCCCCCCTTATGGCTGTTGCGGGTCAGAGTTCGGATACGGGTCCGTGACCGGAAGGGGCCCGGACAGCGAGACCGAGCCGCCGTACGACGGGGTGGGCGGCGCCTGTTCGTAGGAGTCTGCGGGCTCCGTCGCGCCGCGTGTCCGACCGTCCGTGACAGCGGCGGGCCAAGCGCTTTCACCGGCTCCCACCGCCGAGTGGTCGCTACGGTCGGCCTCGGTGCCGGAAGCCGGCCCGTTGCTCGCGGACTTCATGCCTTTACCGAGACGAGCCGTCGCGAAACCGGCCAGGGCGGCACCCGCGAGGAAAGTGCCCGGGCGTCGGCGCGCAAAGTCCTGCAGGTCGCTGAGGAGTCCTTGCGGACCCCGGTCCTCCAGCTTTGCCGCCATGTCGTGGCCGCGATGGGATATCTGCCTGACCGCGTTCGTGGCCGGGGAATTCTCCTTCCCTCTGTCTCCCATGTCACCCAGCTCGTCAGCCAGTTGGCGGACGTTCTGAGCCAGGCGCTGCGTCTGGGTCCGCGCTTGGTCCTGTAGCTGATCGCGAAGCTCACCCACGACGTCCCGGGCCCGGGCCGAGGCTTCGTCCGCCACGTCGCCCGCACGTTCCCTGGCGGTGCCGGCGACATCGGTCGCCTTCTCACCCACCAGTCCGACGCCTTCTCCGGCTTTGTCCTGCGCCGTCTGCTTCACGGCTGCCGCTGTCTTGTCATCCGGACGGTTCGCACCGCTGAAGTCACTCAACGTTCCTCCTCGGTCATCCTGCGCGGGGTGGGGGACGTGCCCCTCTGCCCATAGCGGGCGCATCACTCTCCATCATGACAATCCATGCCAGATCTGCCACATGGCCGTTTGCGCCGCTCAAGGGTCCGGGCCGAGCGGTCGATGTGGCTTCGTCGAGGTCCCCCTCCACCTTCACCCGCACCGGGCATCCGGCTGAAAGCGGTGGCGCGGTCCGCCCGGGCCGACGGTCGGCGGCACCCTTGCGCTGCCTGGTGCCGGGCCACCCGCCCCAGCGAGAGCGGCGCCCGGCCTCGGCAGACTGGCCGGCAACGCCCCCCATACGTTTCGTGGGCGGGCACCGGGCCGGTCGTCCTCCGTCGGCCTGGAGCCGTACTCCATCGCCCACGGCGTCCCGACCGGTCACCGGCTCGCCCCGGTGACCGGCATGCGGTCACCGCTGCGTCGATCTCCCTCCGACCGGCGAACAGCTGACCTTCTCCGCGCGAGGAACGGACCCGGGACACGTCCCGGTACCGCCGCGTGAGGAGTGATCACCGGCTGCTGCCGGGCGGTCTCGGCTACTGCCTGCCCGGCAGCACCGTTCCTGGTTCCGCGGGGGCGACGCCCACCGCTTCCGTCTTCGGGTTGCGCCGCTGCCGTCTGGCCATCCAGGTCGCGAACCACGAGAGCAGCATGCACATCCCGATGTAGATGGGTGAGATCACCATGACCACCGGGATGAACGGCAGATCGTAGTCGAGGTTCGACGCGATGAGCTTGCCCGCGTGGAGGAATTCCTCGTAGGTGATCAGATAGCCCAGCGAGGTGTCCTTCAGGGCCACCACGAGCTGGCTGATGATGGTGGGCAGCATCGCACGGACGGCCTGCGGGGCGAGGACGTGGGTGGTGACCTGCGTCTTGCGCATGCCCAGGGCGTACGCCGCCTCCCGCTGGCCCCGTTCCACGGAGACGATTCCGGTACGGAAGACCTCGGCGAGCACGGAACCGTTGTAGAGGGTGAGCCCGGCCACCAGCGCGGGCAGCGGCTGCACCTTGAGCGCGACGAAGATGAAGAAGATCATCACCAGCACGGGCATGGCCCGGAAGAACTCGACCAGCAGCGTCGCGGTCCAGCGCACCGGCCGGTGGACGGAGAGGCGACCGACGGCGAGCACCGCCCCGAGTGCGAGGGAGAGCACCGCGGCGTACGCGAAGGCCTTCAGGGTGTTGCCCAGCCCGCGGAGCAGCAGCTCCTGGATGCCCTTGTAGGTGAAGGGATTCCACTTCGCGGCGGTGAACTGGTCCGTGTCGAAGAGCAGGTAGAGGATCCAGCCGAGCAGCGCGACGATCGCGATCGTCGAGACGACCCCGTACAGGAAGTGCCTCTTGCGGGTCGCCGGCCCCGGAATGTCGTAGAGCGCGGTGGCCGAGGCGGTGGAGTGGGTCATCGGGCGACTCCCCAGCGCTTCTCCATCACGTTGAAGAGCGCACTGATGGACAGGGTGATGATCAGGTATCCGAGGGCGATCCAGACGAAGGACCAGATGATGCTGTAGCCCAGTTCGTTGAGGGTCTTGTAGGTGCCGAGCAGCTCGGTGACGCTGAACGCCCCGGCGATCGCGGAGTTCTTGGCGAGCGCGATGAGCGTCGATCCGACCGGCGGGATCACCGAGCGGAAGGCCTGCGGCAGCACGACGCTGTTCAGCGTCTGGCCGAAGGACATCCCGAGGCTGCGGGACGCCTCGCCCTGTCCCGTGGACACGGTGTTGATGCCGGAGCGCAGGGCCTCGCAGATGAAGGCCGAGGTGTAGCAGCCGAGGGCGAGGACCGCGAAGACCTCGAAGGGCAGCACCAGGCCGAAGCGCGGCAGCCCGAGGAGGACGGCGAAGAACAGCAGGGTCAGCGGGGTGTTGCGGAGCACCGCCACCCACACCGTGCCGATCACCCGGAGCGAGCCGACGGGCGCGACCCGGAAGGACGCCATGAGGAAGCCGAGCAGCAGCGCCAGGACCGAGGCGTAGACGGTGAGCTCCACGGTGCCGAGGAAGCCCTTGCCGTAGAGCGAGAAGTTCTCTGTCAGTACATCCATGGTGGTGGGCCGCCCCTCAGTTCGCCGGGTAGCGGTCGATGGGCGGGGGCGTCGGCGCGGGAACCCCGGACAGGCCGAGCGTGGCCTCGAACGCCTTCTTCCAGTTGCCGTTCTTCTCGTTCGCCTCCAGGGCGTCGTCGAGAGCGAAGCGCAGCGCGTTGTCACCGCGCGGGACGCCGATACCGTAGGGCTCCTCGGAGAAGGTCTTGCCGACGACCTTCATCTCGTCCGGCGCCTTGGCCGCGAAGCCCAGGAGGATGGCGTCGTCCGTGGTGACGGCGTCGACCTGGAAGGTCAGCAGGTTGTCGACACAGATCGAGTACGTGTCGTAGGCGACGAGGTCCGCCTCGGGGTGGTCGGCGGCGATCCGCTGGTACGGCGTGGATCCGGCGGCGGAACAGACGGTCTTGCCCGCCAGGTCCTGCGGCCCGCTGATGTCGTTCTCGTCGGTGCGCACGAGCAGTCCCTGCCCGGCCATGTAGTAGGGCCCGGCGAAGCCGACGAGCTTCTTGCGCATGTCGTTGATCGTGTACGTGCCGACGTAGTAGTCGATCTGCCCGTTCTGGAGGGCCGTCTCGCGGTTGGCGGAGGCGATGGTCCGGAAGCTGATCGTGCCGGGCTCGAAGCCGAGCGCGGCCGCCATCATCCGGGCGATCTCGATGTCGAAGCCGGAGTAGACGCCGGTGGCCGGGTCCTTCTCGCCGAGATAGGGCTGGTCCTCCTTGGCACCGACCACGAGGTGACCGCGCTTCCTGGCCTTCACCCAGGTCTTCGACTCGGGCAGCTGGAAGCTCGTGTCGACCGTGTACTGAGGCAGCGCCCCGGCCTTGGGTCCCTTGACCGGCGGGCTGCCCTCCTTGCCGCAGCCGGCGGCGAGCACGGCCAGCAGGAGGCCGGCGAGCACGGCCGCGATGTTCCTCGTACGCAACATGGGGCCCCCTGTCAGTGCTTGAGGATCTTGGACAGGAAGTCCTTGGCGCGGTCGCTCTCCGGGGCGGTGAAGAACTGCTCCGGTGTGCGGTCCTCGATGATGCATCCCTCGGACATGAACACCACGCGGTTGGCGGCGGACCGGGCGAACCCCATCTCGTGCGTGACGACGACCATGGTCATGCCCTCGCGGGCGAGCTGCTGCATGACCTCGAGCACCTCGTTGATCATCTCCGGGTCGAGCGCCGAGGTGGGCTCGTCGAAGAGGAGGGCCTTGGGGTCCATCGCCAGCGCGCGGGCGATGGCCACGCGCTGCTGCTGGCCGCCGGAGAGCTGGGCGGGGAGCTTGTCGGCCTGCGAGGCGAGCCCGACCCGCTCCAGCAGTTCCCGGGAGCGCCGGTCCGCCTCGTCCTTCTTCCGCTTGCGGACCTTGATCTGGGCGAGCGAGACGTTCGCCAGGACGGTCTTGTGCGCGAAGAGGTTGAACGACTGGAAGACCATGCCGACTTCGGCCCGGAGCTGCGCGAGCCCCTTCCCCTCCTCGGGGAGGGGTTTCCCGTCGATCGCGATGTAGCCCGACTCGATCGTCTCGAGTCTGTTGATCGCCCGGCAGAGCGTTGACTTGCCCGATCCCGAGGGGCCGATGACCACCACCACCTCCCCGCGGCCGACGGTGAGATTGATGTTCTGCAGTACGTGCAACGTCCCGAAGTGCTTGTTGACGTCCCGCAGCTCGATCAACGGATCGACGGCCATACGCTGCCCTACCCACTTATCGCTGTGTCGAGGTCAGCGCAAACTATCCAGGCCCGCCGCGCACTTCGGGGCCGACACGCACCGACAGCGCATAAGGCTGTTTATCGCGTTTTGGGTTCTGGCCCGCTCTCGGCCGACTCCGCGTACATCTCCGAGAGCTCGGGGCTGCCCGACACGGCCCAGTCCAGACCCGCCCCGACGACGTCGATCTCCCGGCCCGAGGCCAGGCGCACCACGGGCTTCCCGCCGGCCAGGATGTCCCAGGCGGCGCCGGGGACGGTCCGCACGAGGACGGTGCCGAGGTAGAGGCCCGCGTCGTTGCCCAGCCAGGGCAGCTCCTCGGGATCGTCGCGCCACAACGGCGGGAGCTGGTCGAGCGCGGACAACGAGGCCGGGCTGTCGTCGAGTTCGAGGCCGTACTGCCCTGCCCGGGCACGCAGCAGTTCGCATTCCGCGAGCAGCTCGGCCACACCGTCCGGATCGGTCTTGACGGCGACCGCGAGAGCCACTCCCCGCGTACCGCCCTGGCGCTTGCGCCAGTTGTCCAAGAAGGAGATGTTCATACCACCAGGATCCCACTCCGGACGTCCTTGGCGCCGCAGGGCGCGCGACGCGCCGGATCCGGGACGAGTGCCGCAATCGCGCCTGTCTAGGCTGTGCGGATGACGTCGCAGAACTATCTTTCCGAACTCTTCTCGCTGGACGGCCGGGTCGCCGTGGTGACCGGCGGCAGCTCCGGCATCGGCCGGGGCATCACCGGGGCGCTCGCGCGTGCGGGCGCGCGCGTCGTCGTCGTGGCGCGCCGGGAGGCGGAGCTGACCCGCACCGTCGCCGAACTGACGGCGGAGGGCTGCCGGGCAGCCTGGGTGAGCGCCGATCTGGGGACCACGGAGGGCGTGCGTACGGCCGGCGACAAGGCGGTGGCCGCGTTCGGCGAGCCCGACATCCTCGTCAACTGCGCGGGGATCAACCTCCGGCCGCCGATGGGCGAGCTGGACGAGGACGTGTGGGACACCACGATGACGGTGAACCTCAAGGCGCCCTATCTGCTGGGCCGGCGCTTCGGGCCCGGCATGGCCGAGCGCGGGTACGGGCGGATCATCCACATCACCTCGCAGCAGGCACACCGGGCGTTCGTGCAGAGCGGGGCGTACGGGGTCTCCAAGGGTGCGCTGGAGTCACTGGCCCGCTCCCAGGCCGAGGCCTGGTCCCCGCGGGGTGTCACCTGCAACACCCTGGTGCCGGGCTTCGTGATGACGCCGCTCAACGAGCAGCTGTCGTCCGACCCGGAGCGGGTGGCGGCGCTCGCCGCTCGCACGATGGTAGGGCGCAACGGGCTGGCCGAGGACTTCGCCGGAGCCGCGGTGTTCCTGGCGAGCGCCGCCTCGGCGTACGTCACCGGACAGTCGATCTTCGTCGACGGCGGGTTCTCCGTGCACTGAGCGGTGCGGAAACGCGTGATGCCGCCCCGGTGAGGGGGCGGCATCCGCACGTGTGGGCGCCCGAGATCGATGTCGGCGGCGGAGACAAGATGCTACCGCTACACCACGGTCCGGCCTGGGCCGGACCTCCAGGATTCGAACCTGGCCCCTCTTCTTCGCAGAAAGAAGTATCCGTCGCCTGCGCACCGGGCGCTCGACGCACTCACCCTAGCTCTCGGCGGCGGGAGCCGCCGCTTCCTTTTCCGCGGCGGCACCGGCGACGGCGGCCGACGCGGCCTCCTTGTCGATGCCGAGCCCGGCGAGCACGCCCGTGCCACCCTCGTGCTCCAGCAGGGCCAGCAGGATGTGCTCCGTGCCGACGAAGCCGTCCCCCAGCCGCAGCGCTTCCCGGAAGGTGAGCTCCAGGACCTTGCGCGCTCCCGCGTCGTACGGGATCAGCTCGGGCACGGTGTCTGCCGCGGCAGGCAGGGCGAGCACCGCCGCCTCGCGCACGGCGGCGTGCGATACGCCCTGCCCCGCGATCACGTGCGCGGCGAGGGCGTCAGGTTCCCCCAGGAGCCCGAGGACCAGGTGCTCGACGCGCACCTCGTCGTTGCGGGCCGCGTGCGCCTCGTTGTGAGCACCCATCACGACGTTCCGGGCCTGCTCCGTGAACCGACCGAATCCCTGACTCGGGTCGAGGTCCGCGGTCTCCTCCGGCTTCTTGGCAACGAACCTCTTCTGGGCTGCCTGCCGGGTGACACCCATGCTCCTGCCGATGTCCGTCCACGAGGCGCCCGAGCGCCGCGCCTGGTCCACGAAGTGGCCGATGAGGTGGTCGGCGATCTCACCGAGATGATCCGCCGCGACGACGGCACCGGTGAGCTGCTCCAGAGCGTCGGTGTGGGTCTTCTTGATCGCGTCGATCAGGTCGTCGAGGCGAATGGGAGGGTTGGGCCCGAGCGGCTTCGTCATGAGGCAACCTTAGGTTGACACCCACCGATCGTCAACCCTCAGTTGACAGTGGGTGGGACTGGCCACCCGGGTGCCGGGCCGTCGAGGAGCACGGCACGCACCCGCTGGACGCCGCGGGGCCGCCGAGGCCGGCCGGTCAGAGGTCGAGGTCCACGACCACCGGGGCGTGGTCGGACGCGCCCTTGCCCTTGCGCTCCTCACGGTCGACGTAACTGTCCTTGACCGCGGCCGTGAACGGGGCGTTGCCGTAGACCAGGTCGATGCGCATGCCCCTGTTCTTCGGGAAGCGCAGCTCGCGGTAGTCCCAGAAGGTGTACGGGCGGTCGTACTTGAGCGGGCGCGGCATCACGTCCGACAGACCCTCCGCGCGCAGCGTGGCGAGCGCGGCGCGCTCGGCGGGGGTGACGTGGGTGGCCCCCTCGAAGAGCGCCGGGTCCCACACGTCCTCGTCGGTCGGCGCGACGTTGAAATCACCCAGGACCGCGAACGGCAGTGCACCCGCGGCGTCAGCGGCCACGGCCTTCTGCAGCGCCTCGAACCACCGCAGCTTGTACGCGTAGTGGTCATGCGCGACCTCGCGGCCGTTGGGGACGTAGACCGACCACACGCGGACCGGTCCGCAGGTCGCCGAGATCGCCCTCGGCTCCTGCACTCCCTCGTAGTCCGGGCCGTCGGGCAGGCCCGTCACGACGTCCGCGAGGCCGACGCGGGAGAGCAGCGCGACGCCGTTCCACCGGCCCGTGGCGTTGACCGCGGACTCGTAACCCAGCTCACGCAGCGCGTCGGTGGGGAACTGCTCCAGCGTGCATTTCGTCTCCTGGACGCACAGCACGTCCGTGCCGGTGCTCTCCAGCCAGGCCAGCAGCCTCGGGAGCCGGGCGGTGATGGAATTGACGTTCCAGGTGGCGATGCGCATGCAGTAAACCTAGCCGCTCCCACTGACAGCCGTGTCAGAGACGGGTCGCGTCGCCCGGTGCGAGCCGGCCGTGGTCCGTTCCGCCCAGGGCGCCGATCTGACGGTCGTAGATCGGCCGGGCGAGATCGGTGAGCAGCGCGTCGTGGACGTCGATCGCACGCCGCGGCGCGACCTCGCGCACGTAGTCGATGACCTCGGAGATCTTGTTCCAGGGAGCCATCACGGGCAGCATCAGCGTGTCCACCGCCCGGCCGGGCACCGTGAGCGCGTCGCCCGGGTGGAAGACCGAACCGTCCACCAGGAAGCCGATGTTGGTGATCCGCGGAATGTCCGGGTGGATCACCGCGTGCAGCTCGCCGTGCACCTGTACGTCGAACCCGGCGGCGGAGAACGTGTCGCCGTGGCCGACGGTGTGGACGCGCCCGGGGAACGCCGCGGAGAGCTTCCCGGCCACACTCCGCAGGGTCCACACCTGCGCGGCCGGGTTGGACTCCAGACCGGCGCGCAGCCGCGCCTCGTCGAAGTGGTCCGGATGTTCGTGCGTCACCAGAATCACGTCGGCACCGACCGCGGCGTCCTCCTCGGAGAATCCGCCGGGGTCGATGACGAGCGACTGCCCGTCGCGCTCCAGACGGATGCAGGAGTGCGTCTTCTTCGTGAGCGTGAGGGTGCTGGGCGGTGTGTTCATGCCCACCATCCTGCTACGCGGGCGGGTGCTCGTGCCCGCCGTCCTGCTACGCGGGCGGGGTGGTCTCCTCCTGGATCACGGACTGCGCGATGCCGAACGCGGCACTCGCTGCCGGGATGCCGCAGTAGACGGCCGTCTGCAGCAGCACTTCCTTGATCTCGGTGGGGGTGAGCCCGTTGCGCAGCGCGGCCCTGACGTGCTGGGCGAGGCTCCCCAGGTGCCCGGAGCTGACGACCGCGGTGAGGGTGACGCAGCTGCGGGTCCTGCGGTCGAGACCCTCCCTGGTCCAGATCTCGCCCCAGGCGTAGCGGGTGACGAGCTCCTGGAAGTCGTCGGTGAAGTCGTCGGACGCGGCCGTCGCGGCGTCCACGTGGGCATTGCCCAGTACTTCGCGCCGGACCTTCATCCCGCTGTCGTAGCGGTCCCCACGGCCGGCGGGAATCGCTTCGGGCACCACGGCGGCGGCGATCTCCCCCACCGGCACCACGGGCACGAAGGAGGCCGTGCTGCCCGGGGCGATCGGTACCGGGATCGAGCCGAGGGTGTCCTGCCAGCCCGTGGAGAAGTGCGTGAGGAGCAGGTCGGTGACGGCACCGGGCTGCTCGACGGGGGCCAGGTGGGAGGCACCGGGGACCAGGGCGAGCCGGGCGTCCGGGATGCCGGCGACAAGGGTGCGGGCCTCGGCGGGACCGGTGACCTTGTCCTCGGCACCGACCAGGACGAGGGTCGGGACGCCGATCCGGGGGAGCTCCGTACGGATGTCGAAGGCGGCCAGGGCCTCGCACGCGGCGATGTAGCAGCCGGGGTCCGTCGTGCGCACCATCTGGACGGCCCACTCGACGATGGCAGGCTGGGCGGCGGCGAAGCCGGGGGTGAACCAGCGTTCCGGGGAGGTGCGGGCGATCGGCTCCAGGCCGTTGGTACGGACGATCACCCCGCGCTGCCGGAACTCGTCGGCGGTGCCGAAGCGGGGCGAAGCGGCCACCAGTGCGAGGGAGGCCACCCGGTGCGGATGGCGCAGCGCGAGATCGGCGCCGACGGCGCCGCCGATGGAGCAACCCGCGTAACCGAAGCGGTGGACGCCGACGCTGTCCAGCGTGGCGAGCAGGCGGTCGGCGAGATCACTGACGGCGACGGCCGGGTGGGCGGGGGCTCCGCCGTGCCCGGGCAGGTCGTACCGGAAGATCCGCCAGTGCTGGGAGAGCTCGGGTATCTGGCGGTCCCACATGTGCCATGTGGTACCCAGGGACGGCCCGATCACCAGGACCGGAGCGTCTTCTGGCCCGTCAAAGCGGTATTGCATGGTGTTCGGTGGTGTCTCGGTCACCCGGAAAACCCTCTCATCTGTCACGAGATGTCACATCGCCGGGGTGGACCCAGCCAGTCTCGGCTCACACGCGTGACACCGAGCCGGCCCGACCCTTCTGCCTCGAACACGGCCATGCACAAGCGCCCAGTCCCTCCACTCTCCCACGTGCTCTTCAGCAAGGTTTTGGAGGCGGACACTTCCTGGCCTCTCCCGAACTCGGTCCAGGGTAATCCGGCGTCAGTCCCTGCCTCTCGGTCTGACGGGCGGGCGGTGAGGTATCCGAAGCGTCAAACGAGCGGCGCAGTGGCGGAGTCAGCTCCAAGACACGCTGCGCACGGTCACCTCCCCAGGCGGCAGGGAGGGCGAATGCGCCGACACCCGAAGTGACACCGGCTCGATTCCGACAGTCCCAGGTCAGCATCGGTGTGGTGTTCCACCCTCGCACATCGATGGCGAGTGAGGTCTTCTCAACGAGATGATCTCGTGAGGTGACTCGACCCAGTGATTCTCGCGTCGCGTTGAGTCCTGCGGCATCCGGCGGTCGTACTGTCGAAACCGCTACCGAGGAGGACTTCTGATGCGCAGCGTGACGTATTCGATGGGCGTCTCACTGGACGGCTACGTCGTCGGGCCGGACGGCGGCTTCGACTGGACGCCGCCCGACGAGGAGGTACATCGCTTCGCTACCGACGAGGTGCGAGAGGCCGGTGTCCACCTGTTGGGACGACGGCTGTACGAGACGATGCTCTACTGGGAGACCGTCGACCAGAATCCATCGCTCGGCTTCTCAACGCTCGAGTTCGCCGCGGTCTGGAATGCGCTCCCCAAGGTGGTGTTCTCCACCACGCTGTCGGCGGTGCAGGGCAATGCCCGCCTGGCCTCCGGCGGCCTGGCGGAGGAGATCGAGCGATTGCGAGCCGAGCCGGGGGACGGCGACATCGCGATCGGCGGTGCGACTCTCGCCGCCGAGGCGGCCGCGTCGGGTCTGATCGACGAGTACCGGGCCAGGGTTTACCCGGTGCTGGTCGGCGGCGGCATTCCGTTCTTCCCCCAGCACGAGCGCCGGGTCGATCTCGAACTGGTCGGGACCCGCACCTTCGGCTCAGGAGTCGTCCACCTCCGCTACCGCGTGGCGCGTTAGCCGACCGGTCCGCCGAACCCTGGCAAGAACGGCGGAGCTTCTCTCTCATGAGGACAGATTGATGCTGGACATCGACGACGCTCCTGTGCTGGCCCAGAACTTCCTGGCCGGGTGGAGCTGCTGGACCGGATCGCCCTGACCGGGGTGGAGGGCCGGGCGGGCTGCGGGGTCGTCTCGCTCGCGCAGGGTGGTGAGTCACCCGTCCGCTCCCCGTCAGGGGGTCGCCGCGGACACCACGTAGACGACGGGGGCTGCCGGGTCGGTCATGTTGACGGTGATGTCCTGCGTGGGGCGCGGGTCCTTGTTGCGGTGGGTCGTTCCCGCCCAGTCGACACCGGGTCCGAAGAACCATCCGGTGATCCTGGTGTCCCGTTCGCCGATGGTGACCTTGCCGGTCTCCAGCGCGGCGCGGCCGGTTCCCACACCGCTCAGGAAGCGGTCGAGACCGGCGGAGGTCGTACGGAACTTCACGTACATCCTGCTGGCTTTCCAGTTGTTGGTCTCGTAGTACTGGACGCCGACGGCGTTCCCGGGGATCGGCAGTTCGAAGATCCTGCGCTGCATTCCGGACGGCCAGTCCTCGCGCAGCCCCTGGGCCGCCGCCTCGGCCTCCTTGTCCTGGCCGGAGCGGCGGCTCTGCCCGGCGGAGATCACCAGGTAGCCGGCCGGGATGCCGATGAGCAGCACGATGATGGTGAGGGTGATCAGCCGCCGACGGATCATCCGGCGCCGGTCCTTCGGAGGCATCGCGCCGCCGTCCCCGGGGGAACCCGGGGAACCGGGAGAGCCGGGAGAGCCGGGAGAACCTGAGGAAGGCGTCTGGCCCGGCACGACGTGGTGCTCGGCTGCGGTCATGGTCGGTGATCCCTCGGAGCTGCGGGGCGGAGTGCTGATGGCGATTGCCGGGTGCCGCGGCGCGGCTGCGGTCAGTCGGTGGCGCGGGTGCCGCGCGTGTTGCGGATGGTGCTCGTGGCCTGGTCGTAGAACTGCGCGTAACGCTCGTACCGCTCGACACGCCTCCGGTTGGTCCGCCGGAACCTGCGGGCGACCAGACGGGCCAGGTCCGCGGCGCCGACCATACCCGCCTCAGGTCCGAGCTGGGCCTTCGCGATCCGGGCCTCCGGGCGGTAGCCGCGGCCGGTGAGGTGGCGCTTGAAGGCGTCCCTGGCCGGGCCGATCAGCAGATCGTCGGCAGCGCTCACGCCGCCGCCGATGACGAAGCAGGAGGGGTCGAGCGCGGCGGCCAGATTGGCGATGCCCACACCGAGCCACTGACCGATGTCCTGGAGGAGTTCGACGCACATCGCGTCACCCTCGCGGGCGAGCTCGGTGATGAGCGGGCCGGAGATGTCGGCGATGTTCCCCTTCACGCGGTCCAGCAGAAAATGCGCCACCGGGGAGTCCGCCGCGGCCAGCTCCCTGGCCTCGCGCACCAGGGCGTTGCCCGAGCTGTACTGCTCCCAGCAGCCGCGGTTCCCGCAGGGGCAGCGGTGCCCGCCGGGCACCACCTGCATGTGGCCGAACTCACCCGCGACGCCGTACTTGCCGCGCTTGACGTGCCCGTCCTCCAGGATCGCGCCCCCGATCCCGGTGCCCAGCGTGATCATGACCAGGTGGTCCTCGCCGCGGCCGGCGCCGAAGCGCCATTCCGCCCAGGCCGCCGTGTTGGCGTCGTTGTCGACCATGACGGGGACGACGAGGCGGGAGGCGATGGCGTCCCGGAGGGGTTCGTCGCGCCAGGCGAGGTGCGGGGCGAAGAGCACCTTGGAGCGGTCCGCGTCGACCCAGCCCGCCGCACCGATACCGACGGCGTGCACGTCGTGCCGGTCGGAGAGGTCCAGGACCAGCTCGACGATGGTGTCCTCGACGACCTTGGGGCTCTTGGACTTGTCCGGCGTCTCCGTGCGCAGGGTCTCCAGGATGTTGCCGTCGGCGTCGACGACTCCGGCCATCACCTTGGTACCGCCGATGTCGATCCCGACGGTGGGGACCCGGGGCGCGGTGAGGTGTGAGCGCCGCTCCCTGGTCCCGACGGTCCGCAGAACGGTGGCGCGGGCGGAGCCGCGGTGTGTGAAGTCGCGGTACGTGCTCATCGTCCCTGCGCAGGTCGGGGGGCCGGCGGTCACTCCTCCGGCGGCGAACGGTGCCCGCCGCCCCCGATTCTGCCATTCCCGGGCCCCCGGAACCGGTGGACGGCCCAGGGGCGGGGAAGATCAGGGGGGACTACGGGGTGTCCTCGCCGGCCGGACGACCGCCGAGGTGGTCCGGAGCGGGGGCCCGCTCCAGCTCGTGGCTGAGCTCGTCCAGCTCGCTGCCACCTGCCATCTGCCGGGTCAGTTCGTCCAGCGTGACGCCGTCCTTGGTGTGGCTGCCGGACATCACGCCGCGCTTGAGCAGGACGAACCGGTCGCCGACGAGGTAGGCGTGGTGGGGGTTGTGCGTGATGAGGACCACGCCGAGCCCGGCGTCGCGGGCGGCCGCGACGTACTTGAGGACGACGCCGGACTGCTTGACGCCGAGCGCCGCGGTGGGCTCGTCCAGGACGAGGACCTTGGCCCCGAAGTACACGGCGCGGGCGATCGCCACGCACTGGCGCTCCCCGCCGGACAGAGTGCCGATCGGCTGGTCGACGTCCCGGAGGTCGATGCCCATGCGCAGCAGTTCCGTGCGGGTCGTCTCGCGCATCAGCTGAACGTCGAGGCGCTTGAACGGGCCGGTGCCCTTCGTCGGCTCGGAGCCGAGGAAGAAGTTGCGCCAGACCGGCATCAGCGGGACGACGGCCAGGTCCTGGTAGACGGTGGCGATGCCCCGGTCCAGGGCGTCGCGCGGGTTGGCGAGCGTGGTCGGCGCGCCCTCGATCAGGAAGGACCCGGAGTCGTGCCGGTGCAGCCCCGAGATGATCTTGATGAGGGTGGACTTGCCCGCGCCGTTGTCCCCGAGGACGCAGGAGATCTCTCCCGCGTGGACCTCCAGGGAGACGTCCTCCAGGGCCTTGATGTTGCCGTAGTACTTGCTGACGTGGTCGAGCTCGACGAGCGCCGGGCGGGCCGTGTCGGTGTCCCGGGGGCCCGGAGCCTGGGGGGCCGTCATGTCGTCGCCTCCGCGCGCTTGCGTACCCATGCGTTGAGCAGGGTGGCCAGGAGCAGCATGGCTCCCAGGAAGAACTTGAACCAGTCGGGGTTCCACTCCGCGTACACGATGCCCTTGCTGGTCATGCCGAAGATGATCGCGCCGACCGCGGAGCCGATCGCGGAGCCGTAGCCGCCGGTGATCAGGCAGCCGCCGATGACGGCCGCGATGATGTACGTCAGTTCGTTGCCGACGCCCTCGCCGGACTGCACCACGTCGTAGGAGAACAGCAGATGCTGTCCGGAGACCCAGGCGGCGAAGGCGACCCCGAGGTAGAGCCCGATCTTCGTACGGATCACCGGGACGCCGACCGCGCGGGCCGCGCCGGACTCGCCGCCGACGGCGAAGATCCAGTTGCCGAAGCGGGTGCGGAGCAGGATCCAGGTGCAGACGGCGACGAGCGCCACCCACCAGAGGATGGTGACCTTCAGCTCGACGCCGCCGACGGTGAGGTAGGAGGCGAAGACCTTGCGGGCGGACTCGAAGCCCTCCATGTCGCCGATGGCCTTGGTCGAGACGGTGCCGCTGATCAGCTTGGTGAAGCCGAGGTTCAGACCGGTCAGCATCAGGAACGTGCCGAGCGTGATGATGAAGCTCGGCAGTCCCGTGCGGGTCAGCATGAAGCCGTTGAACGCGCCGAAGCCCAGGGTGACCAGCAGCGACACGAGGACGCCGACCCAGACGTTCGCCGTCATCTGGTAGCTGAACATCGAGGAGATCAGCGCGGCGCTGGTCACCATCACACCGGCCGAGAGGTCGAACTCCCCGCCGATCATCAGGAGCGCCACCGGCGCCGCCATGATCCCGATGGTGGAGGCCGCGTAGAGCACCGTGCCGAAGCTGGACGACTGCAGGAAGCTGTCCGCGACGATCGCGAAGAAGAGGAAGACGGCCACCGCCCCGACGATCGAGCCGAGCTCGGGGCGGCCGAGCAGCTTGCGCAGCGGCGAGGTGCGCAGCAGCCGTTCGTCGGTTCCCGTTGCCGGCGACTGCCCGGTGGCCGTCATCGGGTCCCCCGCTTGGTGTACTCGGCGAGCTCGTCGGCGTCCTGTGCGGTGATGATCTGCGGGCCGGTCAGGACGGGCAGGCCGCCGCCGAGGGCGTTCCGGTTGTAGCGGTGGAGCCAGAGCAGGTCGACGGCCTCGTAACCCTGGAGGTAGGGCTGCTGGTCGACGGCGAATCCGAGCGTCTTGTTCGAGAGGCCGGTGGCGACGCTCGCGTTGAGGTCGAAGGTGTCGATCTCGGCCTTGCTCCCCGCGGTCTGCTTCGCCTTCACGGCCGCGGCGGCGAACGGGGCCCCGAGGGTGACGACCGCGTCGATGCTCCGGTCGGAGTCGAGCTTCGCCTCGATGGAGGCCTGGACGTCGGGCATGTTGGTGCCGTCGACGTACAGGTTCTGCATCGTGCCGTCGAAGGTCTTCTTCGCCCCGGCGCAGCGCTGCTCGTGGCCGACGTTGCCCTGCTCGTGCAGGACGCACAGCGCCTTCTTGCGGCCCCGCTCGTCGAGCTCGTCGCCGACGGCCTCGCCGGCGATGGTCTCGTCCTGACCGATGTGGGTGAGCGCGCCGAAGGCCTTGGACTCGGCCGAGCCGGAGTTCACCGTGATCACGGGGATGCCGGCCTGGACCGCCTTGGCGACGACGGCCTTCATCGAGTCGGGCTTGGCCAGCGAGACGATCAGGCCGTCGACCTTCTTGTCGATCGCCGTCTGGACGAGCTCGGCCTGCTGCTGGCCCTCGTCGCTGTGCGAGTAGAGGAAATTGATGTTGTCCTTGACGGCCGCGTGCTCGGCGCCCTTCTGGACGATGTCCCAGAAGGTGTCACCGTCACCGGAGTGGGTGACCATGGCGAACGTCCAGCGGGGCGTGTTCACCGCGGACCGGCCCTCTGCGGCCTCCTTGGCCGCGCGCTCCTCCGCCCGCTTGCCGCCGGTGCTGCTGCATCCCATGAGGGAGACCCCCAGCACCGCCGCCAGCACGGCGCCCATCGCACGTACCCCTGTCCGAACCCTTGCCACGACGCCGTGCCCTTCTTGTGCTGCTCACTGTGCTGCCTGGTGGAGCCGGGGCAGCGGACTCGCGGCCCGGCCGCCCAAGTATCCCCGAGCCCGTCCCGGGACAGCCCGGCAGGGGCGTGACGGTGATCCGGCGGCCGTACCCCTTCCGTCGCCCCGCCGCGGGATTGCGGCTGTGGGAGTTCTAGCGGCCTTACATGACCCCGTCAACACGTGGACCGTACATTCCAGCGCGTCACCGGTACGGGGGCGGAGCCCTCAGGGACGCGCCAGCAGCTGGAACTCGAACGCGTACCGCGAGGCCCGGTAGACGTGGGAGCCGAATTCCACCGCCCGGCCGCCGTCGTCGAAAGTGGTCCGCTCCATCGTCAGCAGCGGGGCTCCCGCGGGCTCGGCGAGCAGCGCCCCCTCCTCGGCCGTGGCGGCCCGCGCGCCGACGGACTGACGGGCGCTGTGCAGGGTGATGCCCGAGGAACGCATCATCCGGTACAGCCCGGTCGACTCCAGCCGCTCGGTGCCGAGATCGAGCAGCTGCGGGGGAAGGTGGTTGCGCAGGAGCGCCATGGGCTCGTCGTGGGCGTACCGGAGCCGTTCGACGAGGTGGACCTCGCTGCCCTCCGCGACCCCGAGCGCCGCGGCGATGCCGGCCGTCGCCGGCTCGACGGTGTTGCGCAGGACGCGGGTCGCGGGGCGGCGGCCGGCCGCCTCCAGGTCGTCGTAGAGGCTGCTCAGTTCGAGCGGCCGCTTGATTCGGCTGTGCACGACCTGGGTGCCGACCCCCCGGCGGCGCACCATCAGGCCCTTGTCGACGAGCGACTGGATGGCCTGCCGGACGGTGGGCCGGGACAGTCCGAGGCGCGCGGCGAGCTCCAGCTCGTTGCCGAGGAGACTGCCAGGTGCGAGGAGGCCCTGCTCGATGGCCGTCTCCAGCTGACGGGCCAGCTGGTAGTAGAGCGGGACGGGACTGGTGCGGTCCACGCCCAGCCCCAGGGCGGCGGAGTCGGCGGTGGGTTTGGGCACGGCACGGAGCGTACCCCGTCGGCTCGCTCCCGCACCCTCGAATTGTCAGGACATATAGTTGACAGCGCAGCCGGTGGGCGGCACGTTGAGTCCATGCGCATCGGACTCATCGGCACCGGCCGGATCGGTTCCTTCCACGCGGACGTCCTGGCACGCCATCCCGAGGTCGGCGCCCTGGTGGTGACGGACCCCGACGCGGCCCGTGCCGCGCAGGTCGCGGAGCGGACCGGTGCCACGACCGCCGCGTCCGCGGCCGAGGTCCTCGCCCGCGGGGTGGACGCGGTCGTCATCGCGTCTGCCACCGCGGCGCACGCGGAGCTCATCGGCAGGGCGGCGCGGGCGGGTCTGCCCGCGTTCTGCGAGAAGCCGATCGCGCTGGACCTGCCGGGGACGCTGGGCGCCCTGCTCGAGGTGGACCGCGCGGGCAGCGTGCTCCAGCTCGGATTCATGCGTCGGTTCGACGCCGGGTACGCCGCGGCGCGCGCCGCCGTGCGGAGCGGCGCTCTCGGCCGGCTGCACACCGTACGGGCGGTGACCTCCGACCCCGCTCCCCCGCCCGCGGCCTATCTGCCGCTCTCCGGCGGGCTGTTCCGGGACTGTCTGGTGCACGACTTCGACATCCTGCGCTGGGTGACGGGCCGCGAGGTGACGGAGGTGTACGCCACCGGGTCGGACGCCGGTCCCCCGATCTTCCGCGCCGCGGGCGACGTGGACACGGCGGCTGCCCTGCTGACCCTGGACGACGGCACGCTCGCCACCGCCACGGCCACCCGGTGCAACGGGGCCGGATACGACGTGCGCATGGAGCTGGCGGGAGAGCGGGACCAGATCGCGGTCGGACTCGACGACCGTACGCCGCTGACCTCGGCGGAACCACAGGGTCCGCCCGTCCCGGACGAGCCGTGGCCCGGGTTCCTGGAGCGGTTCGCCCCCGCATACGAGGCGGAACTGGACGCCTTCGTCCGTGTCGTACGCGGGGAGGCGGCCAACCCCTGCGACGGCCGGGAGGCGCTGCACGCGCTGCGGATCGCCGAGGCGTGCGAACTCTCGCGCACGGAGCGCCGGCCCGTACGGATGTCGGAGATCCCCGGGATCTGACCGGGGTTACCAGGTCACCGGCAGCTGCTGCGGACCTCGTATCAACATGCCCGTGCGCCACGGGAGGCTGTCCGGGTCCGCGTCGAGCCGCAGCCCGGGGCAGCGTGCCAGCAGCGATCCGATGGCGATCCGGGCCTCGATACGGGCCAGTGGTGCGCCCAGGCAGTAGTGGATGCCATGACCGAAGGCGATGTGCCCGCGGGCGTCCCGGGTGATGTCGAAGCGGTCGGCGTCCGGGAAACGGGCGGGGTCGCGGTTGCAGTCGGCCATCGCGATCAGCACGAGCTCGCCGCCCCCGGGGATCACCGTGCCGGCGACGTCGAGCGGTTCGGTGGTGAAGCGGTACGTCGGGGTCTCGATCGGCCCCTCGTAGCGGAGCGTCTCCTCGACGGCGTTGTCGATCAGGCCTGCGTCGGCGCGCAGCGCTTCGAGCTGGGCGGGGTGCGTCAGCAGGCCGAGGACGCCGTTGGTGATGAGGTTGACCGTGGTCTCATGGCCCGCGACGAGCAACAGCCATGCCATGCCCGTGAGTTCGTCGGGGGCGAGCCGGTCGCCGTCTTCGTCCGCCGTGTGGATCAGCGCGCTCATCAGGTCGCTCCCGGGGGCGGTGCGCTTCTCCTCCAGCAGTTCCTCCAGATACCCGCCCATGGCGGCGGTGGCCCGGACGCGCGCCTCGGGATCGACGGAGGACACCGCGGTGTTGGACCAGGCGCGGAAGGCCTGCCGGTCCAGGGACGGCACGCCCAGCAGCTCGCAGATGACGGCCATCGGCAGCGGGAACGACAGCGCCTCGACCAGGTCGGCTCCCCGGCCGGGTCCGGCCAGCATGGTGTCGAGCAGCTCGTCCGTCATCTCCTGGATGCGCGGGGCGAGCTGCTCCATCCGCCGCAGGGTGAACTCCCGGCTCACCAGCTTCCGCAGCCGGGTGTGGTCGGGGGCGTCCGAGCCGAGCATCGACTTGCCCGCCGACACCTTGCTCACCCCTAACGAGGGCGACGCCCGCTGCCAGTCCTTGGCCAGGCGCTGGTCGGCGAGGAGCGCGCGGCCCGCGTCGTATCCGACGACGAGCCAGGCATCGGTGCCCTCCGGGACCCGGACCCGGTGGACCGGCCCGCGGGCCCGGAGTTCCGCGTAGACGGGGTAGGGATCGCGGGTGAAGTCGTCTCCGAGCGCGGCGAGGTCGACGGTCGCTTCGGTGGTCAACGTGGTTCCCTTCGGTCGGCTGTACGGACGGATCCACGTGCTGGTGTGTCGGGTCCGGTGGCCGCAGGTGCGCCGGCCCCGTCCGCGGCGGACGAGCAGACGCGCTCAAGGCTCACCGGCCGTACCGGCCCCAGGTCTGCCGAACCGCTGGTCCACGAGGGCCTCCTCGTAGCCGGCTCCGACCCACACAGCCTAGGACAACTGGGCCTGCCGAAAGGTGTGTTCGCGTGCGCGGGCGGGTCGGGCGGAACGAGGCCGGGCGGAGGGACGAGCGGGCCGACGGCAGGGCGCGTCGCGCTTTCCTCGTGTCCTCTCCCTGCTCACGAAGGCGCCGGAGTCGGCGAGGACGACGCCGTCCGGGGTGGTGGGGTCGGCGTCGATCGCGGCGGGGGCGAGCAACCCGAAGACGGCGGCACACAGGAGGGCCGCGAGCCGGCACCCGCGGTGATGATCTCGGCGGACGCGATCAGGACCGGGCCTCCACGCTCCGGCGCCCCCACGCGGTGCCCGCCAGGACGAGGACCGCTCCCAGCACACCGGGGACGCCGAGGCGCTCTCCGCCGATCGAGATGCCGACTGCGGCGGCCCAGAGGGGTTCCGTACCGAGCAGCAGACCGACCCGGGACGGCGAGGTGCGGCGCACCGACCACATCTGCACGAAGAAGGCGAAGAGCGTGCAGAAGACGGAGAGGAAGACCAGCCCCGCCCACTCGGCCGCGCCGAAACCGGCCGCCACCGTCCAGGGTGCCGGGCCGGTTCCGGGAACGGCCGCGAGCACGGCGAAGACCGCCACCGCGCTGCCGAGCTGCACGGTGGTCAGGGACAGCGAGTCCGCCTCCCGGACCGACCTGACGCGCGCCATCGCCAGGACGTGGACGGTGCGGGCGAGGGCGGCGAGCAGCATCAGCAGGTCGCCCGCCGAGGGGCTCGTGAAGCCGCCGCCCTGGGTCAGCAGCACCACGCCGGTGACGGAGAGCCCGGCGGCGGCGAGGAAGGTCCGGGGCGGCCGGGCCCGGGTCACGGCGGCCTCGGCGAGCGGGGTGAAGATCATCGTGAGGCTGATGATGAGCCCGGCGTTGGTCGCCGAGGTGTGGACGACTCCGTACGTCTCCAGCAGGAAGATCCCGCTGAGCACGAGCCCCAGCAGTCCGGCGCCCCGCCACTGCGCCGCGCCCAGCGCCCGCAGCCTGCGCCACCCGGCCACGGCCAGGACGGGCAGCACGATCGCGAAGCGCAGCACGAGGACGGCGATCACGGTGTGCGTGGTGGTGATGCCCTTGGCCGCGAGATAGCTGGCGCCCCAGACGGCGGCGACGAGCAGGACGGGCAGGTCCGTGACCCATGCACGGCGGGACGGCGTGAGAGCGGGCAGCGCGACAGAGGACACCTGGTTCTCCTGGTTCTCCACGGGAAACGATGTGGAGACCTCTCCGGCTCACACGGGGAGCGGCCACCGTACCGAACGGACACCCCTGGCGGGAACCTCTGTCCGAGGGGTGGTCCGGCCGTCCCCTCCCAGGGGGTGTCCCGTCCCGAAGCGGTCTCCCGGCGGTGACCGGTTCTCCTAGAATGTCGGTCTTGGACGCTCGGACACACGGAGTTGGCACATGGGTGGAGCGCGGCCGGACGGACGGGTCGAGCGGGGGAACCAGACCAGGCAGCTGGTCCTGGGGCGCGCGGTCCAGGTCGCTTCGACGGAGGGGCTGGAGGGTCTGTCGCTCGGCCGGCTCGCCGCGGAACTGAAGCTGAGCAAGAGCGGCGTCTTCGCGCTCTTCGGCTCCAAGGAGGAGTTGCAGCTCGCCACCGTCCGTGCGGCCGTGAGTGTCTTCGTCGAGCATGTGCTCACCCCGACCAGGGCCGCGGAGCCGGGGGTCGGCCGCGTCTGGCGGATGTGCGAGAGCTGGCTCTCGTACTCGCAGCGCAGGGTGTTCCGCGGCGGCTGCTTCTTCTACGCGACCATCGCGGAGTTCGACTCACGGGCGGGCAAGGTGCATGACGCACTGGCGTCCACGCAGACCGGCTGGGTGACGTTCGTGGAGGAGACCATCGAGCAGGCCAGGGTGCGCGGCGAGCTCGCCGCGGACACGGATGTCTCCCAGCTGGCCTTCGAACTGATCGCGTTCATGGAGCTGGCCAACGCGGAGTCCGTTCTGCACAACAACAACCCCGGCTACACGAAGGCGGCGCGGGCGATCCTGGGCCGGCTGCGCGCGGCCGGGACGGGCGCGGCGCTGCTGCCCGCGGCGCCCTGAGCACCTGAACGACCGACGTGCCCCGTATCGCCGCCCGGCCTACGCTGGCAGCGACCACGACACGAGAGGCAGACCATGAGCCAGACGCCCCCGGTACACACGCTCAACGACGGCCGCACCATCCCCGCGGTGGGCCTCGGGACCTGGCCGCTCGACGACGCGGCGGCCGAGCAGGCCGTCGTGGGGGCGCTGGGTCTGGGCTACCGGCTCGTGGACACCGCGCTGAACTACCGGAACGAGACCGGTACGGGCCGCGGCATCGCCCGCGGCGGCGTACCGCGCGAGGACCTCTTCGTCACCACCAAGGTGCCCGGCCGGCATCACGGGTACGAGGAGACGCTGGCCTCGTTCGAGGAGTCCCGGCGCAATCTGGGGCTGGAGTACGTCGACCTCTACCTCATCCACTGGCCGCTGCCGCGCGTGGGGAAGTACGTGGACACCTGGAAGGCGCTGATCAGGCTCCGCGAGGACGGTCTCGTACGTTCCGTCGGCGTCTCCAACTTCACCGCGGCCCAGCTGGACCGGCTGGAGCAGGAGACGGGCGTGGTGCCCGCGGTGAACCAGATCGAGATGCATCCGCTGCTCCCTCAGGAGGAGTTGCGGGCGGTGCACGCCGCCAAGGGCATCCGTACGGAGAGCTGGAGCCCGCTGGCCCGCGGGCGCCAGGTGCTGGAGGACCCGGCGGTGGTGGCCGCCGCCCGGGCGCACGGGGTGACGCCGGGCCAGGTGGTGCTGCGGTGGCACACCCAGCTGGGGGCGGTGCCGATCCCCAAGTCCGCCGATCCCGGGCGGCAGCGGGAGAACCTGGACCTGTTCGGGTTCGAGCTGACGCCGCAGGAGCTGGGGCGGATCGGGTCCCGGCCGCCGCACCGCTTCGGCGGCGACCCCGAGACGCACGAGGAGTTCTGACCGACGGCGGGTTGCCCCCTGGGGCCGGGCTCAACGGTTGCGCGGGGTGACCTCCGACATCCGTGACCAGTCGTCGCCCGGCACCTCGACGTTGATGATCTCCGGAACCTCGGCCACGAGCTCCGACATGGTCTCGATCGCTGCCTTGAAGTGGTCGGAGTTCACGTGCTCCACACCCGCCTCCTGCGAGGCGAAGGCCTCGAGCAGGACGAACTGGTCGGGGTTCTCGACGCTGTACGACCACTCGAAGAACAGGTTGCCCGGCTCCTGACGGGTGGCCAGGGTGAACTCGTCGACGGCCGGGAGCCAGTTGTCGCGCTCGGCGGCGCGGACGGTGAACTTGACGGCGATGAAGATCATGGCAACTCCTGGTCGGGGGCGGCGTGCCTCGTGTCGGGCCCCGACCAGGTTCCCATATGCCCCGGGGCGGACACGCCCGGCACACCCGGTGCCGCCGGGCGGGCCGCCCGGGGGCCGCTATCCGCCGAGCTCCTGGTGACGGGCCGCCAGCCGTGCCGCGCCGTCCTCGGTCAGCGAGCCGAAGAGCCGCAGTCGCGAGATCCCGCCGTCCGGGAAGATGTCGATCCGGACGCGCGTGCCACGTGCGGGCTCCGGCAGGACGAAGCGGTGGTTGGTGTCGGGCTGCAGCCGGGTGCGGGGCAGGATCCCGGTCCACTCCTCGCCCTCCCCGTCGCTCACCGACAGCGTCGCCCAGCCCGCCGCGTTGCCCTTGAGGTAGGAGGTGTCGATCTCGACCGCCCGGATCTCCGACCGTGCGGCCAGCCGGTAGCGGATCCAGTCGTTGCCCTTGTCCCGTCGGCGGCGGGTCTCCCAGCCGTCGTCCATCTTGTGCGAGCGGCCCGGCGCGATGGTGTTCGTGGCCGGGGAGTAGAAGCGGTCGGAGGCGTCCTCGACCTGCCCGCCGTTCTCCAGGGCCGCGAGGTCGAACGTACCGAGGGCCGTGAGCCACACCGGGTCGGGGGCCACCTCGCCGTACACCCGCAGACGGGCTATGCCGCCGTCCGGGTGCTGGTTGACCCGGAGGTGGGTGAAGCGCAGCCCGGCGTCGACCACGAATCCGTTGGCCGCGTGGCCGCCGACGGCCGTACGGGGCACGAGGGTCGTCCACGTCACGCCGGGTCCGAGGAGGTCCTCGGGGGACGGAGAACCGGGCAGGGAGGTCGCCTCGACGGAGACGGACTGGGGGTAGTTGCCGCGGAAGTGGGCGGTGTCGACGACCAGTCCGCGGATGACTCCGGGTGCTCCGAGGCGTACCAGGGCCCAGTCGTGGTCCTCGTCGGCGGGGTGGGGCTCGGTGGCGCCCGTACCACGTCGGCGGCGGGTCTCCCAGCCGTCCATGATCTTGCCCTTGTGACCGAAGCGCTCCGGGTCGAACTCCGCGGGTCCCGGCTTCAGCAGGTTCTCGCGCTCGGCGAAGAACTCGTCGTTGGCGGCGATGACGCCCGCGCCGAGCCGCCGGTCGGCGAGGTCGACGAGCGAGGCGAAGGGGAAGTCGGCGGTGCGGTAGTCGGCGTAGGGGTCGCCGCCCTGGTACGGGTCGGCGTCGCCGGTGAAGTGCCGTGTCGGCGTCAAGGTCGGTGGTTCCTTTCGAGGAGGAGGCCGGCGGGCTCGGTGAGTACGCCGTCGGCGGCGATCCGCTGCCCGCGCAGCCAGGTCGACCTGACGACGCCGTGCAGCGTCCGGCCCGCGTAGGCGGTCACCTGGTTGCGGTGGAAGAGCTCGGCCGGATCGACGGTGAAGGCCGCCTCGGGGTCGAGGACCGCGAAGTCGGCGTCGCGTCCGGCCTCGATGGCGCCCTTGCGGGTGAGTCCGGCGAGTCCGGCGGGGGCCGCGGACATCCAGCGGGCGACGTCGTCGAGGGTGTGACCGCGCCGGCGCGCCTCGGTCCAGACGGCGGGCAGGCCCAGTTGCAGGGAGGAGATGCCTCCCCACGCGGAGGCGAAGTCCGGGGTCTTCAGGTCGGTGGTGCAGGGCGAGTGGTCGGAGACGATGCAATCGATCGTGCCGTCGGCCAGCCCTGCCCAGAGCGCGTCCTGGTTGGCCGCCTCCCGGATGGGCGGGCAGCATTTGAACTCCGTTGCTCCGTCGGGCACTTCCTCGGCGGTGAGGGTGAGGAAGTGCGGGCAGGACTCGACGGTGAGCTGTACGCCCTCGCGTCTGGCCGCGGCGATCAGCGGCAGGGCGTCGGCGGAGGAGAGGTGCAGGACGTGGACGCGGGCGTTCAGCCGCCTCGCGTGGGCGATGAGGCCCTCGATCGCGGTGTTCTCGGCCTCGCGCGGCCGGGAGGCGAGGAAGTCGGCGTACGCGGGTCCGCCGCGCTGCGGGGCGGACGCCAGGTGGTGGGGGTCCTCGGCGTGCACGATGAGGAGCCCGCCGAAGCCGGCGATCTCGGCCATGGAGCGGGCCAGTTGCTCCTGGTCGAGCTCGGGGAACTCCTCGACGCCGGAGGGCGAGAGGAAGCACTTGAAGCCGAACACCCCGGCCTCGTACAGCGGACGGAGGTCCTTCGTGTTGGACGGGATCGCCCCGCCCCAGAAGCCGGTGTCGACGTGTGCCTTGGACGCGGCCACCCGCCGCTTGGTGCGCAGGTGCTCGACGGTGGTGGTCGGCGGGAGCGAATTGAGCGGCATGTCGAGGAGGGTCGTGATGCCGCCCGCGGCGGCGGCACGGGTGGCGGTCCAGAAACCCTCCCACTCGGTGCGGCCGGGGTCGTTCACATGGACGTGGGTGTCGACGAGGCCGGGCAGCAGCACGTCGTCGCCGAGGTCCTCCTGACGGGCACCGGCGGGCACCCCGGCGCCGTGGGGGAGGACGGCCTCGATCACCCCGCCGGCCACGACGACCGCGGCGGGGCGGGTCCCCTCGGGGGTGACGACGCGCGTGGAGCGCAGTACCAGCCTCACGTCCGCCTCACCCTCCGCTTTCGTGTCCGCACCGGGCACCCGCGCTCCCCCTAAGAATTCAACGAACTGTTGAAGGAGTCTTCACTCGGGGACACGGCCCGTCAAGACCCACCTTCCCCTCGGGGCGGCCCGCCGACCACTCGCACCACCCAGGGAGGTTTTCCACGAAGCAATAGTCCGATCTCGGCATACGGAACGCAGAATGCCCCATGAGCGGCATCGCCGAGCCTGCCTCCGGGCCCGCGGACCCACCGCCGGCAACCGGACAGAACGGGTCCTGACCGGCAAGGACGCCGCAGCGGGAACAGTGGGCCGATCAGGGGCAGCCCGGTAGGCTGCTGCCTCGCCCCTGCCTCGAAAGGACCGTTGACGTGCCGCCGTCCCACGCCAGCACTTCCGACTCCAAGCCCGCCGGTTCCAGCGGCGGGGTGCAGTCCCTCGAACGCGCCTTCGACCTGCTGGAGCGCATGGCGGACGCCGGGGGCGAGGTCGGGCTCAGCGAGCTCTCCGCGAGCAGCGGTCTTCCGCTGCCGACGATCCACCGGCTGATGCGCACCCTGGTGGTGTGCGGATACGTGCGCCAGCAGCCCAACCGGCGTTACGCGCTGGGCCCGCGCCTGATCCGGCTCGGCGAGTCCGCGTCCCGGCTGCTGGGGACCTGGGCGCGGCCGTACCTCCAGCGTCTGGTCGAGGAGACGGGCGAGACGGCGAACATGGCGCTGCTGGACGGCGACGAGATCGTGTACGTCGCCCAGGTGCCGTCGAAGCACTCGATGCGGATGTTCACCGAGGTGGGCCGCCGGGTGCTCCCGCACTCCACGGGTGTGGGCAAGGCCCTCCTCGCGAACACTCCGACGGACGAGGTCCGGGCGCTGCTGGCCCGTACGGGCATGCCCGCGGCCACCGAGAAGACGATCACCACCCCGGACGGCTTCCTGGACGCACTGGAGCAGGTGCGCAGGGCGGGCTACGCGGTGGACGACAACGAGCAGGAGATCGGGGTGCGCTGCCTCGCCGTGCCGGTGCCCGACTCCCCCACTTCGGCCGCCATCTCCATCTCGGGTCCGGCGGGACGGGTGACGGAGGCGGCGACGGAACGGATCGTGCCGATCCTGCAGCAGACCGCGAAGGAGCTCTCCGAGGCGCTGGCCGGCAGCGGCGGCCCGGCAGGCTGACACCCGTCGGGCCGGCGTCCGGCCGAGCGCCGGGCCGTAGGCGTTCAGGCCGGAGCGTCAGGCCATGGCGGATGCCGTCAGCCGGCCGTCCTCCATCGTGACCGTGCCGTCCACCCGGTCCAGATGTGCCCGGTCGTGGGTGACCAGGACCGTGGCCGTGGACCGTTCGCGGGTCAGAGCGGCCAGCAGGTCCAGGACCGCGGCGCCCCGTTCGTGGTCGAGTGCGCTGGTCGGTTCGTCGACGAGCAGCACGGCGGGCTCGTTCATCAGGGCCCGCGCGATGTTGATCCGCTGACGCTGGCCGCCCGACAGCTGGTGCGGCCTGCGGTCCGCCTTGTCGGCCAGACCGACCGCCTCCAGGAGTTCCAGCGCCCTGACCCGGGCCGCCCGTGCCGGTCCTCCCGACAGGTGTGCCATCACCTGCACCTGCTCCGCGGCGGTCAGGGACGGCAGCAGGTTCGGCTGCTGGAAGACGATGCCGATGCTCTCCCGGCGCAGGACCGCCGTCTCCGCGCGGCCGAGCCCCGAGGTGTCCGTACCCGCCACGACGACCCGCCCGTGGTCCGGGGTGACCAGCGTGGCCGCGACGGCGAGCAGGCTGGACTTGCCGGAACCGGAGGGTCCGACGACCGCGGTGAGGGTGCCCGCGGGGACGTCCAGCGAGACCCGGTCGAGTGCGGTGAGCCGGGTGTCACCGTCGGGGTAGGTGAGGGTGACATCGGTGAGGGTGAGGGTCATCGGGCACTCCCGAGCGCGGTGAGCGGGTCGACGGCGGTGATCCGCCGGATGGACAGGGCGGCCCCGAGCGCACCGAGGGCGATCATGACGGCGGCCGGCAGGAGGACGGTCGACGCGTCGAGGACGAACGGCACGGCGCCGTCCCCGCCCCCGACGAGCGCGCCGATGCCCGCGGCGAGCGCGGTGCCCACGCCCGTACCGGCGGCGAGCATCACGACGGCCTGTCCGAGCGCGTCCCGCAGCAGGTACGGGGTGGAAGCGCCCAGCGCCTTGAGGACGGCGACGTCGCCGCTGCGCTGGATGGTCCAGACGGTGAAGAAGGCGCCGATGACGAGCGCGGAGATGGCGAAGAGAAAGCCCCTCATCAGCTGGAGCGAGCCGTTCTCGGCCTGGTAGGAGCCGATCGCGGTGAGGGATTCGTCCAGGGTCAGGGTGCGGGTGCCCGCCGCCTCGTCGCCGGCGGCGAGGTCGGCGCCGTGCGTGGTCAGCGCGATCACCGTGGCCTGTTTCGCGGCACCGCCGGCCCGGCCGAAGCTCTGCCAGTCGTCGAGCGAGGTCCACACCACCGGGGTGTGGCTGTACGAGGCGTCGCCCGCGACGGCGTCGACGGTCACCTCGGTGCCGCCCAGCCGGACGGCGTCACCCGCCCCTGCACCGAGGTCGTCGGCGGCCTGCCGGGAGAGCACGACCCGGCCCGTGGCCACCGCCCCGGGCGCGAGCTCCCCGCCGGGCCGGACGCCGAACGCCGAGACCGCGGCGGTGCGGTCCCCGTCGGCGGCGGCGTCCAGCGTACGGATGCCGAGGGGTTCGGCGGCGGTGACCCCGGGCAGGGCGGCCCAGGTGCGCCAGGCGCTTTCCTCGACCGTCGAATCGGTGAACGACACCGCCCGGCCGTCCGGCGGGGCCGCGAACGCGAGACGTTCGGCGTCCAGCCCCGTGACGGCCGAGGTGTTCTCCCTGGCCAGTCCGGCCGTCAGACCGGACAGCAGCCCCACGAGCAGCGTGATCAGGACCACGACGGTGCCCATGAGCGCGAACCGGCCCTTGGCGAACCTCAGATCTCTCCATGCGACAAACATGACTCCAGACTCGGGCACAGGGCCTGCGCGGACATCGCGCGCCGGACGGGGCGGACATCAACCTTTCGGTTGACCGGCGGCGCGCCGGTCGCCTCTACGCTGGAACGACCATGGATTCGCGTGCGCACACTCCCGTCACCACCGCACTGCGGCTCTGTCTGCACGCGTTGCTGGTGGGACTGCTGGCGCTCGCCGCGGCCCGTGCGATGGACGACACCGCGGTGATCCTCCTGGCGGGGGTGATGGCCGCGCTCTACGGCGCGGGCGCGCTGGCCCCCGTCGTGCAGCCGCACACCCGTGCCGCCGCCCTCTGGCTCGCCGCGCTGGGCGCGGTCTGGCTGGCCCTGCTCGCCCTGTCGCCCGATGCCCTGTGGGTGGCCTTCCCGCTCTACTTCCTGCAGCTGCACCTGCTCCCGGTGCGCTGGGGGCTGCCCGCCGTGGTCGCCACCGCGGCCGCCGCCATCACCAGCTTCGTGCTGCACGGCCAGGAGATCAGTCCGGGTACGTTCATCGGTCCGCTGCTCGGGGCGGCGGTGGCCGTCGCGACCGTGCTCGGGTACGACGCGCTGTTCCGGGAGAGCGAGCGGCGCCGCGAGCTCATCGAGGAGCTGGTCTCCACCCGGGCGGAGCTCGCCGAAGCGGAACGCGCCGCGGGCACCCTGGCCGAGCGGGAGCGGCTGGCCCGCGAGATCCACGACACCCTCGCCCAGGGCCTGTCCAGCATCCAGCTCCTGCTGCGGGCCGCCGAGCACACACTCCCCGAGGACGCGCAGGCCACCGCCCATGTGCGCAGAGCCCGTGAGGCCGCCCAGGACAATCTGGCCGAGGCCCGCCGCTTCGTACGGGCGCTGAGCCCGCCCGATCTGGAGCACGGTTCGCTGGCGGCGGCCCTGTCCCGGCTGTCGTCCCGCGCCTCGACGCCGGATCTCACCGTGCAGTTCGCGGTCAGCGGTACGCCGGTGGAGCTGCCGACCCCGTACGAGGTGGCGCTGCTCCGTACCGCGCAGTCCGCGCTGGCCAACACGGTGCGGCATTCGGGGGCGCGGCGGGCGGAGATCACCCTCAGCTTCATGGAGACGTCGGTGGCGCTGGACGTCGTGGACGACGGGTGCGGCTTCGACCCGGAGGCCGCGGACGGGGTGCGGCGGAGCTCGGGGAACGGGGGCTTCGGCCTGCCCGCGATGCGCTCACGGGCCCGTTCGCTGGGCGGCACGCTGAGCGTGGAGTCGGCTCCGGAACAGGGCACGGCACTGGCGGTCACGCTGCCGCTTCCGCTTGTCGACGGAGAGGACACCGCCGCATGACCGGTCCGATCAGGCTGCTGCTCGCCGATGACCACCCGGTGGTCCGGGCGGGCCTGCGTGCCGTCCTCGACACCGAACAGGACTTCGAGGTCGTCGCCGAGGCCGCGACCGCCGAGCGGGCCGTCGCCCTCGCCGCGACCGGCGCCTTCGACGTCGTCCTGATGGATCTGCAGTTCGGCGCCGGGATGCACGGTGCGGAGGCCACCGCCGCGATCACGGCGGCGGCGGACGCGCCCCGGGTACTGATCCTCACCACGTACGAGTCGGACGCGGACATCCTGGCCGCCGTCGAGGCGGGGGCCGGTGGCTATCTGCTCAAGGACGCTCCTCCGCAGGAGCTGGCGGCGGCGGTGCGCAC
The DNA here is from genome assembly GCF_040638585.1 of Streptomyces sp. NPDC025273. Classification (NCBI taxonomy): domain Bacteria; kingdom Bacillati; phylum Actinomycetota; class Actinomycetes; order Kitasatosporales; family Streptomycetaceae; genus Streptomyces; species Streptomyces sp. NPDC025273. The sequence continues at coordinate 205,961 of NZ_JBEZYP010000004.1, read as the reverse complement.
GGCGGCGGCCGGCCGCTCGGCACTCGCCCCGGCGGTCGCCCATCGTCTGATGGACCGGATGCGCACCCCCGCCCAGGCCCTGACCAAACGCGAGCTGGAGGTCCTCCAGCTGGTCGGCGAGGGCCTGTCGAACCAGCAGATCAGCAAGCGGCTGTTCCTGAGCCAGGCCACGGTGAAGTCCCACCTGGTGCACATCTACGCCAAGCTGGGCGTCGACTCACGCACCTCGGCCGTCGCCGCGGCCACCGCACGCCGCCTGATCCGCCGCTGACCTCACGGGTGGCGCGGCGGCTCGCCGAAGAGGTCCACGGCGATCCTTACGTCCCGCAGGCCTGGCGCCAGTGCGCTGACGGAGCCGATCGCCCCCGCGACCAGCAGCAGCGAACGACGGAGCCGGGGGATCTCGGGCGTGCCGCTGACCGCCATGGCGTCGAGCGCCGCCAGCTCGTCCTCGGCGATGCCCCGGTCCGGGAACTCGGAGGGATGGCCGGCCAGCTCACGGCGGAGCCGGGAGACGGCCGTACGCAGCTCCTCCACTCTCGGGTCCTCATCACTGCGCAACCGCTTCTGCCCCACACTTCGCAACAAAGCACTCCCCCTCGCATCCCTGCGTGCCGGTGTATTGATCAGGTACCGGGCGGCGGTCAAGTGCCCGGGGATGTCCGCAAGTTAACGCCATCGAACGAGGCGTGCGCCACTGCGCGAACACAAAAGAGTACCCGTGAGGGTGACATCCTTTTCGCCCGTGCGAACGGGGCGGTGGTATCCAGGGCCCATGGCTCACACACAACCCGTCCCCGTGATCGCCGGGGTGCTGCTCGCCGCAGGTGGCGGCCGTCGGCTCGGTGGCCGGCCGAAGGCCCTGCTGGGACACCGCGACCGCCCGCTCGTCGAGCACGCGGTGCGGGCGCTGCGCAACGGCGGCTGCGGCCCCGTCCATGTGGTGCTGGGCGCAGCGGCCGAGGAGGTGCGGGCGCGGGCGGACCTCTCGGGGTGCGTGGTGACCGTCAACCCCTGGTGGCAGGAGGGCATGGGCTCATCGCTGCGGGCGGGGCTCGGGGCACTGGCCGGCTCGGACGTGGACGCGGCGCTCGTGCTCCTGGTCGACCAGCCGGGCATCGGGACGGAGGCGGTGGCGCGGGTGCGGTCGGCCTACCGCACCCGGACGACCCTCGCGGCGGCGGCGTACGACGGGGGGCGCGGCCATCCGGTGTTGTTCGGGGCCGACCGGTGGGCGGACGTCGCCGCGGCCGCGGTCGGTGACCGGGGCGCACGGGAGTACCTGCGGGCGCACCGCGATGCGATCACGCTCGTCGAGTGTTCCGATGTGGCTCAGGCGTTCGACATCGACACGGCGGAGGACCTCACGCACCTGGAGTGACCGGACGGTGCGCGCACGGCACGGTGCGCCACCGCGGCCGTGCCTCCGCCGACCCGGAGGATCCCGACATCGACAAACCATTGATCTTCCACCATGAGGAAATTAATATCCACTGATCAGAAGCCCGCAGTACCGCTTCCGCCCCCGGAAGGCACCCGCGGCGTATCCCGGAGCCCTGGCACCGTGCCGTACGGGACACCCCCGCACGCACCCCGCTGAAGGAGTGACAGCTCATGTCCGCACCAGCGCCGTCCCCGCTGGCCATCGTCGATGCCGAGCCGCTGCCGAGGCAGGACGAGGTCCTGACCGATGCGGCTCTCGCGTTCGTGGCCGAGCTGCACCGGCGGTTCACCCCGAGGCGCGACGAGTTGCTCGCCCGCCGGGGCGAGCGCCGCGCCGAGATCGCCCGCACCTCCACGCTGGACTTCCTGCCGGAAACGGCGGCGGTCCGCGCCGACGACTCCTGGAGGGTCGCGCCGGCCCCGGCCGCGCTGAACGACCGCCGGGTGGAGATCACCGGCCCGACCGACCGCAAGATGACCGTCAACGCCCTGAACTCGGGCGCCAGGGTCTGGCTCGCCGACTTCGAGGACGCGTCCGCCCCCACGTGGGAGAACGTGATCACCGGTCAGCTCAACCTGATCGACGCGTACACCCGGAACATCGACTTCACCGACCCGAAGTCCGGCAAGTCGTACGCCCTCAGGCCCGCCGAGGAGCTCGCGACCGTGGTCACCCGGCCGCGTGGCTGGCACCTGGACGAGCGTCACCTGCAGCTGGACGGCACCCCGGTGCCCGGTGCGCTGGTCGACTTCGGCCTCTACTTCTTCCACAACGCCCAGCGGCTGATCGACCTCGGCAAGGGCCCCTACTTCTACCTCCCGAAGACGGAGTCGCACCTGGAAGCCCGCCTCTGGAACGACATCTTCGTCTTCGCCCAGGACTACACCGGCATCCCGCGGGGCACGGTCCGCGCGACGGTCCTGATCGAGACGATCACCGCCGCGTACGAGATGGAGGAGATCCTCTACGAGCTCCGCGACCACGCCTCCGGACTGAACGCGGGCCGCTGGGACTACCTGTTCTCCATCGTGAAGAACTTCCGTGACGGCGGACCCGAGTTCGTCCTGCCCGACCGCAACCTCGTCACGATGACCGCCCCGTTCATGCGGGCGTACACCGAACTCCTGGTCCGCACCTGCCACAAGCGCGGGGCGCACGCCATCGGCGGCATGGCGGCCTTCATCCCCTCGCGGCGCGACGCCGAGGTCAACAAGGTCGCCTTCGAGAAGGTCAAGGCCGACAAGGACCGCGAGGCGAACGACGGCTTCGACGGCTCCTGGGTGGCCCACCCCGACCTCGTCCCGATCGCCATGGCCTCGTTCGACGCGGTCCTCGGCGAGAAGCCGAACCAGAAGGAACGGCTGCGCGAGGACGTCTCGGTGGCGGCGGGCGACCTGATCGCCATCGACACCCTGGACGCGAAGCCCACGTACGACGGCCTGCGCAACGCCGTCGCGGTCGGCATCCGCTACATCGAGGCGTGGCTGCGGGGCATGGGCGCGGTCGCCATCTTCAACCTGATGGAGGACGCGGCCACCGCGGAGATCTCGCGCTCGCAGATCTGGCAGTGGATCAACGCGGGCGTGGTCTTCGAGAACGGCGAACGCGCCACGGCGGACCTGGCCCGCAGGATCGCGGCCGAGGAGCTGGCCGCGATCCGCGCGGAGACCGGCGACGAGGCGTTCGCCGCGGGCAAGTGGCAGCAGGCCCACGACCTGCTGCTCCAGGTCTCCCTGGACCAGGACTACGCGGACTTCCTGACGCTGCCGGCGTACGAACAGCTGCGCTGAGCAACGCCGGAGCGCCACATCCCCGTCAACGGACGGGGATACGGCGCTTCCGGCAAGCGGGCAGCTCGGCGGCGACCATGCGGACGGCACACACCACGCCCCGCACGAGCAGCACGTTCACGGCCGCCCCGAGCCCGCACGCGAGGGCGGAGCTGACGGCACCGGGTTCGCCCCCTCCCCCGCCGAGGTCGCCGAACACCGCGGTGAGCGGCATGAGGACGAAGACGTACAGCACGTTCAGCCCGGGTTGCGACAGCCAGGCCGGCAACGGATCGGCGGGCGAGGAGCCCGGGGCACCGGTGATCAGCCCGGCGGCGATCATGACGGCGACGTACGTGAGGGCCATGATCCGGAATGCACGGGGACGGTTGATGCGGCTCATCGCTGCGGGCCTCTCCTCACGACGCACGGAAGGCGGCCACTCGGCTCCACGTGCCGCACCGTCACTGTTGAACACGTTCGAAACCTACCACCCGACCACCGGCGCGCTGCCCGCCGCACCGCCCGCGCCCCAAGCGCGGAAGCGTTGCCCGAGTCCGCGTGGTCCAGGAGCAGCTACAGCACGGGCTCGGGCGGCGAATGCGTCGAGGTCGCGGCCTGCCCCGGTACCGTCCACGTGCGCGACTCGAAGGACACAGCAGGGCCGGTCCTGTCCGTCACCCCCGGCGGCTGGGCGGCCTTCGTGGGCTTCGCCGCGCGGGGCTGACCGCGCTCAGCCGGTGAGTACGACCGTGCGCTGGGCGGAGAAGTCACCCCACGTCCCGTCGGGCAGCTGGGCCCGGATCTTGAGCGAGTAGCGCGTGCCGGGCGGGTCGGTGACGGTGAGCCGGTAGGTCGCGCGGCCTGCGGGCGGGGTGCCGCCCCAGACGATCGTGGTGGTCAGCCGGCCGTTCAGGTACAGCTGGTACGCGGGGATCGCGCCGCCGGTTTCGGGCTGGTCCCAGGAGAGGTCGATCACGGACTCCTCGCCCTCGGTGGCCGCCTTCGTCCGCAGGCCCGTGGGGGCCGTACTGGCCGGCGCGCCGGGGGCCGAGGGGGTGGTGAGGTCGAGCGGGTCGCTGTCCGGGGAGGACTTCTCGGCGGCGTCCCGGGCGCGGACGGTGAAGGTGTAGACGGTGCCGGGGCGCAGCCCGGTGATGCGGGCCGTGGTCTGCGTTCCGGGCACGCTGTGGATTCTGGAGTCCTCCTGGTAGACGTCGTACGAGGTGACTCCCACGTCGTCCGTGGAGCCGCCCCAGGACAGGGTGACCGCCCTGCCGTTCTCGGCCTCGCCGCGCAGCTTCAGCGGCCCGGTGGGCGGCTCGGCGTCGGTGGGGGTGGGGGCGGGAGTGGTGACGGGGACGGCGGCGCTCGGGGCGGAGAGGTTCCCCGCGGCGTCGCGGGCCCGGACGGTGAAGGTGTACGCGGTCGAGGCGGTCAGCCCCTCGATGTCGGTCATCAGCTTGGCGGCCGGTACGGACCTGACCTTCCTGCCCTCGCGGTAGACCTCGTAGCCGGTGATCCCCTGGTTGTCCGAGGCCTGTTCCCACATGACGTGCACGGACGTGGCGCTGCCGGCCTGCGCGGTCACCCCCTCGGGTGCCGTCGGTTTCCGCGTGTCCGCTTCCGCGGATCCTCCGCAGGAGGTGAGCGTGGCGAGGAGCAGGGCTGCGGAGCAGGCCAACGCGGTGCGTGCGTGGGGGCGTTGCACGGTGATGCCTTCCGTCCGGAAGCAATGGTCCAGACCTGTATGCCATGCCGGTGGGGCTGCCGACAAGGGGACGGATCGGAACGTTCCGCAATGTCCGCGATGAGTTCCGGGCTCGGGAGGGGTCTGAAGAGGTATGGATACGCACGACGCGACAGCGCCCGCCTTCGATCTGGAACCCGCGGCCCGGCAGATCGGCGAACTGGCCGGCTCCGTCGACGACCGGCAGCTGTCCGGGCCCACGCCCTGCCCGGACTACGCGGTCCGTGAGCTGCTCGCCCATCTGCTCGGCCTGTCCGTGGCCTTCCGTGACGCGGCACGCAAGGAGCTGGGGCCGACGACGGACACCTCACCGGACTCGGCACCGCCGCTCCTCCCCGACGACTGGCGGGAGTCGCTGCCTGCGCTGCTGGACGAGCTCGTCACGGCGTGGCGCGCCCCGACCGCCCGGGAGGGCATGACCCGGGCCGGCGGGGTGGACCTGCCCGGCTCGGTCGCCGCCATGGTCGTGTCGAACGAGCTGGTCGTGCACGGCTGGGATCTGGCCCGGTCGACCGGGCAGGAATTCCGTGCGGACGAGGCGAGTCTGCGCTCGTCGGAGGCGCTGCTGGCCCCGGCGGACGACGAGGCGGAGCCCGGCGGGCCCTTCGGCCCGCCCGTGCCGGTTCCGCACGACGCGCCGCTGCTCGACCGTGTGATCGCGCTGAGCGGGCGCCGCCCGGACTGGCGGCCGGGCGGCTGACGGCAGACCGACGCAGCTCGCGGTGACGCTCCGGGACCCGGGACCCGCTCAGGACTCCGGCGCGGCCGCACCCCCGCTCATCGCCCGCAGCACCTCCCTGGCCTGTTCCCGCAGCCGGTCGTCGGTGGAGGCGATGGTGGTCTCCACGCCGGAGGCCGTCACCCTCAGGTCCCGCTCGGCCAGGGCGGCGAGCCGCCGCCCGTGGTCCTCGGTCAGCGCGTCCGGACCGAGGGCCCGGAGCGCCTCCAGCGCCGTGGCCGGGTCGGCGTCCGCCTCCGCCGAATCCAGCAGCAGCCCGGCCGCCGCGCGGCCATCGAGGGTCCCGGGCGCGATCGCGTGCAGGGCGAGCACCGCGGCCGGCCTGTGGAGCGGATCGGCGAGCAGTCCCTCCAGCGCGGGTACGAGCGGACGGCCCTGGTCCCCCAGCCGGGCGGCGACCCGTGCGGCTCGTAGCAGGGTCCAGCGCATCCAGCTCAGCTCGGTCTCGCCCAGCACCCCGGCCAGAAGGCGCGACGGCTCCTGGGCCCGGCCCGTGATCCGCCACAGCGCCTCGGCGATCGCCACGTCCGCGTCCAGGTGCGGAATGACGCGGGCCGGCCCGGGCGCGCTCACCGCCGCCACGAGGGCAGGCACCAGCTCGGCCGCCTTCGGTCCCAGTTCGGCGGCGGCAGCCGCGGCCTCGCGTACGCGGCCCCCGTCGCCGGTGAGCTGCACGGCCAGGACGGTCAGCAGGGGACCTGCGTCGTCGGTGAGCTGCCACAGGGCCCGGGCCGCGGCGAGCCGGGCCTCAGGCGGTCCCGACCGGGCCGCCCGGCGCAGCAGCCCGCCCGTCGACTCACGGTGTTCCGGTGGGCAGACGGCGGCGAGAGCCCTCGCCATCGGCTGCGGGAACGTGGGCAGCGCGGCGCCCAGTTCGGGCAGGGCCGGGGCTGCCCGGTCTCCCCAGGACTCCAGCAGCGCCGCGTACCGGAAGGGTTCGTTGTTGCTCAGCTTCCCCGGCGTGGCCAGCCGGGCGCGGACCGCGGTGAGCAGTCCGGCGTCGAACGGCACCGTGGGCGAGGAGCCGAGCGGCCCGCCGCAGGCGGCGCCGAGCGCCCGGGGCCGGTTCTCCAGGTCACGGGAGAGCAGAGACACGGCCGGCGCCGGGTCCACGCTCACCAGCGCTTCGAGTGCCCGGTCCGCCGCGTCGCCGCCCGTCGCGGCGAGTTCGGCCAGGACGGGAGCCGCTGCGGCGGCGCGGCGGCCCAGCAGTCGGAGGAGTGACAGCGCCCGTCCTGCGGTCGGGGGGTCGCCGAGGACCGCGGCGACCAGCGGGCCGGCCACCCTGTCCGGCGCGCTGCGTGAGATCTGGCAGGCGGACTCCGCCGCCCACAGGGCCTCGGTCCGCGCCTCGGGCAGCTCAGCGCGCAGCGCGGCGTCCAGCAGTCCGTACGCGGCGTCGCGGTCGGCGTCCGTGTCACGGAGCAGGAGCTCGGAGACCACGTACTTCAGGGGTTCGTTCCGGGCGAGGTCCATACGGCCGGAGACCAGGCCGTCGGCGGGCAGCAGGCCGAGCATCGCCTCGTGGTGCGCGGCGGTCCAGGGCTCGCCCGCGTCCACGCAGGCGAGCAGCGCGGCGATCCGGAGCTCACCCGGCCCGTCCGGGCCGATGGCCCCGGCCGCCAGGCCGGCGGTGCCCTCCGGGTCCAGGTGGGCCAGGCCGCCGAGGAGTTCGGCACGGACCAGCGGCTCGCCCTCCGTGGCGAAGCGGGTCCGCAGCACCGGACACACCTGTTCCGAGGCCCCGGTCATGGCCGCCGCCCAGGCTGCGGCCTGCCGTACGTCGCCGCTCCCGGCCTCCAGTGAGGCCAGCAGCAGGGGCAGTTGGTCGGTCACGGCCCGTCGGCAGGCGGCCTCGTCGCTCTCCCCCTCGTCCGCCCCGCCCTCCGCTATCCCGCCGAGCAGGGCGAGCACTTCAGCGGTGCGTACCCCCGCACCGGCGAGCCGTGCCAGATACGGGACGGCGTGTGCCGTGGCCTCGTACACCGAGCCCTGGTGCAGGATGCTCCCGTACAGCTCGCCGAGCGCTTCGGCGGCGACCTCGTCGTCCTCGTCCGCCAGCGCCCGCAGGCAGTCGGGCACGTCGGCGGCGCTGCCGTAGGCGTGCTGGTAGGTGGCCCACGGCTGGGCGTCGAGATCGGCGAAGAAGGGTGCGAGATCCATGGGACGGATCCTGGCACCCGGCACTGACAACACCGGGGGCAGCCCGGGACCAGGCCCGGTCCCGGGCCACGGATTCAGCTGGTGAAGAACTCGGTGATCTGCTGAGCGACCTGGTCCGCGTGCCGCTTGTGCACCTGGTGGCCACCGCCCAGCGTGATCAGCCGGCAGTCGGGGATGAGGGAGGCCATGTCGGGCAGCCGGTCCTGCGGCATGGCGCTCTCCGGTCCGCCGGCGATCATCAGGGTCGGCGCGACGATCTGCCCCAGCTCCTCCTCCCACCGCGGGTCGGGGGCGGCGATCTGGGCCTTGATCTCCGGGACGGCGTTCTCGTCGTAGTCCACCGGCCCCGTGGGGCGGCCGCCGGCCACCTGCCCCGGGAACGGTGGCGGGGTCTCCACGAGCACCAGGCGTTCGACCCGGTCCGCGTGCTCCTCGGCGAGCAGATAGGCGACGACTCCGCCCATCGAGTGCCCGACGACGCCGACCCGGTCGAGCTCGCACGCGTCGAGGAACCCGAGGACGTCGTCCCGCATCTGCTCGAACGCGTACTCGTCCGGCCAGTCGCTCTCGCCGTGCCCGCGCAGATCCAGGGCGTACACCCGCCATTCCTCGCCGAGCAGGTCGCCCACGGCCTCCCAGCTCGCGGACGAGCCGCCGAGGCCGTGCAGCAGGACGACGGGCGAGCCGAAGGCATCGCCCCAGGTCCGATACGCCAGCCGCACATCGCCGACGTCCACAACAGACTGATCTTCCATGCCCCGAACGCTACAGCCGCACGGCGCCCGCCGGTCCCGGACCCCCGCCTGGCACGCTTGGCGGGTGAAGCCCTTCCGTCTCGCCCTCGCCACCGCCGTGGCCCTCGTCCTGACCGGCTGCTCCGGGTCCGCCTCCGGGTCCCCGGAGAAGAGTCTCGACGATCCGGCGAAGAAGGACATCGCCATGCGACTGGTGTCCAGCGCGGAGAACTCCTCGCTGGACTGGAAGGCGCAGTACGGCTACATCGAGGACATCGGGGACGGCCGCGGCTACACCGCCGGCATCATCGGATTCTGCTCCGGCACCGGCGACATGCTGAAGGTCGTCGAGAGGTACGGGACGTCGCGCCCGGGAAACGCGCTCGTGCGTTTCCTGCCGGCGCTGCGGGCGGTGGCCGGCAGCGATTCGCACGAGGGGCTCGGTGGAGCGTTCACCGCGGCCTGGGCGAGGGCCGCGGCCGACCCGGCGTTCCGGTCGGCGCAGAACGCGGAGCTCGACGAGGCGTACTTCGACCCGGCGGTCGCCCGCGCCGAGGCGGACGGGCTCAGCGCCCTGGGGCAGTTCATCTACTACGACGCGTACGTGATGCACGGTGAGACGGACGGGAAGGGCACGGTCGGCTTCCGCACGATGCGCGCCCAGGCCCTCGCGGCGGCCGATCCGCCGTCCGAGGAAGGCGACGAGGAGGTCTATCTGAACGCCTTCCTGGACGCCCGTGTGGCCGCGATCCGCAAGGAGCCCTCGCACAGCGACACCAGCCGGGTGGAGACGGCGCAGCGCGTCTTCGTGCGCGAAGGCAGACTCCAGCTGGAGACCCCTCTGGTATGGCGGGTGTACGGCGAGGGCTTCCGCATCGGCTGACCAGGGCGTGTGTGCCGGGCAGGTGCGTCCGGCACACACGCTCCCGCAGCGAGGCGGGAGGGTGCGGAGCGTCAGGCTCCGGCGGCGATCCGCGCCAGACGCCGGGCCTCGTCGCGGGTCACGCGGGCAAGGGCGTCCTCGTCCGCCGTGACGAGGTGGTTGTCCTCGACGACGGGTCTGCCGTCGACGAGGGAGAGGGTGACGGGGGCCGCGGCGCCGAACACGAGTGCGGTCACCGGGTCGGCGATGGAGGCGTGGGCGAGGGTGTCGAGCTTCCACAGGACGAGGTCGGCGAGCTTGCCGGCCTCCAGGGAGCCGATCTCCTCGGCGCGGCCGAGGACCTGCGCGCCGCCGTACGTCCCCAGGCGCAGGGCCTGGCGGGCGTTCAGGGCCTTCTCGCGGTGGGCGCCGAGTCGGTTGATGAGGAGGGCGTTGCGCAGTTCGGTGTGGAGTTCGCCGGACTCGTTGGACGCGGTGCCGTCCACGCCGAGGCCGACGGGGACGCCGGCGGCGAGCATGTCGGGGACGCGGGCGATGCCCGCGGCGAGGCGGGCGTTGGAGGACGGGCAGTGCGCGACACCGGTGCCGGTGCGGGCGAAGGCGGCGATGTCGGAGTCGTTCATGTGGACGCAGTGCGCCATCCACACGTCGTCGCCGAGCCAGCCGGTCGACTCGAAGTAGTCGGTCGGGCCCATGCCGAAGAGTTCCTTGCAGAACTGCTCCTCCTCGACGGTCTCGGACCCGTGCGTGTGCAGGCGCACTCCGCGGCGGCGGGCCAGCTCGGCACCCTGCCGGAGAAGTTCGGTCGACACGGAGAAGGGGGAGCAGGGCGCGACGGCGATCCGGGTCATCGCGTCGAACGAGGTGTCGTGGTGTGCGTCGATGGCCGCCTCGGTGGCGGCGAGCGCCCCGTCGAGGGTCTCCACGGCGAAGTCCGGCGGCAGTCCGCCGTCCTTCTCGCTGCGGTCCATGGAGCCGCGGGCGAGGGTGAAGCGCACGCCCATGTCGCGGGCGGCCCCGATGATGGCGCCGGACAGGTCACCGGAGCCCCGCGGGTGGACGTAGTGGTGGTCCATCGCGGTGGTGACTCCGCCGCGGGCCATCATGGCGAGTGACCCCTGGGCGGCGGCGCGGACCATCGGCTCGTCGATGCGCGCCCAGGTCGGGTACAGGGCGACCAGCCAGTCGAAGAGGTTGTGGTCGGTCGCGAGCCCTCTGGTGATCCACTGGTAGAAGTGGTGGTGGGTGTTGACCAGTCCGGGCGTGACGAGGTGGCCGGTGCCGTCGATGCGCCGTACGACGCCGGCGAGGCCGCCGGGAGCACTGCCCGCGCCGACGGATTCGATGCGGTTGCCCGCCACGACGACGTGGCCCGAGGCGTACTCGGTGTCATGGGCGTCGACGGTCGCGATCGCACAGTTCTCGATGACGATGCGTTCTGTGGGCCTGGGGTCCGCCGAAGCTGCCATGGTGCTTCCTTCTTCCGTCTCTGGCGGGGTGGGCACGGCAGGACCCGAGGAGGATGTGAGCGCCACGGCGTCGAGGCCGTGGGTGCCGAGGTGTGAGGGTGATGTCCGGCCCCCGCCCGGCTGCGGGACGGGGGAGGCCGGCTCGGTACTACGTCAGAGGTTGGTCAGGTCCACCGGGATCCTCGGCTCGACGCCGTCCCGGAGCACGGTCGCCTCGATGAGGCCGTACGGCCGGTCGGCGGCGAGATAGACCGCGCCCTCGGCCGTATCGTTCTCGAGTCCGAACGGCTCCAGATCCACCAGGAAATGGTGGTTGTTGGGCAGCGAGAAGCGGATCTCGTCGATCTCGCTCCGGCTCTCGATGATGCGCGAGCCCATCTGGTAGAGGGTCTGTTGCAGCGACAGGGAGTAGGTCTCGGCGAAGGCCTGGAGCATGTGCCTGCGCGCCTGCTCGTAGGACTCCTCCCAGTGCGGCATGCGCTCCTCGTCGCTGGTCCAGTTGTACCGCCACCTCGCGGACACGTCGGTCGCGAGGATGCGGTCGTACGCCTCCTTGAGCGTCGTGTACGGGTCCTTGACGTAACCCCAGAACTCGGAGTGGGTGGAGTTCATCACGGTGAGGTCCTTGAGACCGGAGATGACCTCCCACTTCTCTCCGTCGAAGGTGATCTGGGTGGTGCGAGTCTCCTGGCCCTTGCGGACGAAGGAGTGCTTGACGTCGTCGGCGCCGGTGGAATCCGAGGGGGCGTCCGAGGTCGCGATGCGCTCCCAGGCGTACTCCTCGATCCGGATGCGGGCGACCTCGATCGGCTCCTGCGAGGTCACGAAGTGCCGGGCGAGGTGGATGCCGAACTGCTCGGCGGACTCGATGCCGTGCTCCTTGGCGAACGCGAACACCGTGTTCTTGGTGGTGTCGGTCGGCAGGACGTGCGCGTTGGAGCCGGAGTAGTGGACCTCGTCCATGTCGCCGGAGAGGGCGACGGAGACGTTGAGGTCCTTGATGTGGTGGGTGGCACCGTCCCGCGTGATCCCGACGACGCGGTTCTCTGCTTTGCCGTACTGGTTCTGGCCGAGAATCGTGGGCATGGCCTGCTAGCTCCCTCGGTAAACGGAGTAGCCGAACGGGTTGAGCAGCAGCGGCACGTGATAGTGCTCGCCCGGCGCGACGGCGAACGCGATCGCCACCTCCGGGAAGAACGCACCGCTGTCCCTTGCGCGGGGGGCGTCCTGCTGCGCCTCGGCTCGCTTCTGGCTGGTGAGGTACGACTCGGTGTCGAAGACGAGCCGTACATGGGTGGTGCCTTCCGGCAGGGCCGGCAGGTCCTTGCAGCGCCCGTCCGCGTCGGTCACGGATCCGCCGAGCGTCACGTACGGCGCGGCGCCGCCGCGGGCGGCGAGCGAGACGGTGACGGCCGCGGCGGGGCGGCCGACGCTGGTGTCCAGGACGTGGGTGGACACCGATGCGGTGGTGTCGGTGCTCAAGACCGTCACGCTCCTTGTTCTGGGGAGTCCCGCACGAGGCGGGTCAGCCGGATGCGGTTGATCCTTCCCAGTTCGGTGCGCACGATCTCACGCTCCCGCTCGGGCGGGTTCCCGATCCGGGACCTCACCGCGTCGCGCATCTGCTCACCCGTGGCCCCGGTGGCGCAGATCAGGAACACGTGACCGAACCGCTCCTGGTAGGCCAGGTTCAGTTCGAGCATCTCGGTCCTGAGCTCCTCGGACGCCCCGGCCATCCCCCGCTGTTCCCGGGCGGAGGCCGGATCCCCGGGTCTCGGCCGGCCGATCGGCGGATGGCCCGCCATCGCTTCGGCCAGGTCCTCGGGGGAGAGCCCGGCCGTGGCGGCGTCGCTCGCGGTGAACAGGGCTTCCGTGGTGGCGTAGGGCCGGTGGGCGAGGACGGCACTCCCCCATGCCGTGCTGGCACACACCTCGTGCAGCGCGGCGGTGGCCTCGTCGGCCGGCAGGGTGTTGAACCGGGCGAGGCCCGCTGTGGAGCTCGACGTCACGGGAGCCTCCGTGGCTGCTTCTTCGCTGTGCGCTGTTCGCGTTGCGGACAGCTAACGCCCTTCACCACATGACGTCAACAGTTTGTTGAAATACTGCGGACGCGAGGAGCCGCGGTCCCGGCATCCGGTCAGCGGCACCCCGGGCGCTCGGCCACACCGTGGTCAACTACCCGCCCTTGGCGGCGTTTTCCCGGTTGAGGTAGTTGTAGACCGTGAACCGGCTGACGCCCAGGGCGCCCGCCACGGTCTCCACGCCGTGCCGTACGGCGAAGGCACCACGCGCCTCCAGAGTCCGCACGATCCGCTGTTTGGTCTTGCGGTCCAGGTCGGCGAGCGGCATTCCGTGCCGCCGCTCCATTCCGGCCAGGATGTGGTCGAGCGAGTCGGAGAGCTGCGGGAGTCGCACGGCTATGACGTCCTGGCCCTCCCAGGCGAGCACCACGTCGTCGGCCTGCGCCTGCTCGGGCCCCAGCAGCTCGGCGCCCATGGCGTCGACGAGCGGCTTCACCGCGGCGACCAGGGGATGGTCCGACTGTCCGGTCACGGGGTGTCCTCCCCGATCACGTTGACCTGGAGCGAGACCCGGGTGGCGCCCGAGTCCAGGGCCCTGCGCAGCAGCGAGTCCACGGCCGTGAGGACCTGGTCCGCGCCGCCCTCCGCCGTGTTGCCGAAGGGGCCGACGTCCACCGCGTCCAGGCCGGCCGTCCGGATCAGCTCCCGGGCCACCACCGCATGGGCGGGCGCCTCGTCCAGGTCGAAGGGCTCGGTGGTGAATTCCACCCTCAAACGCACGGTGCCTCCCTCATGTCCCCGCCGCGGTCGGTCGGCCCGCACGGCTGGCTCCCGACCCTAAGGCACGGCCGCCAGGAGCCCGGCCGGACGCACTTCACAGGCCGTCGATGATGCCCGGGGTCAGCCGCCCGGACAGGAGCGCGCGGGCAGCGCCGGGGCCCGGTGAACACCGCGGGGCGGGTACCGCACCCCTGCCCCCTGCGCACGGGCACGTACCCCGCCACGGTCACCCGGCACCCGTGACGTCCTCGTCGGGCAGGTCGAACAGGCGTTGCGCCCGTAGGTCGTTGTGCCGCCGCAGCGCCACGATCCACGACCATGGCTCCTCCGCCCCCGCGGCGGGGCAGGCGAGGCGGTGCGGGAGACGGCACCCGGTACCGGGGAGCGGCTCCGCGTCCCACAGGTTCATGGCGGTTCCGGTCGAGGTGATGATCCACCGCCGCCGCGGGGGCACGGTGTGAGCGGGTACGAGAATGCGGGGCTCGAGGAGGACCCAGCACCCCGGGTGGCCGGTGGGGTACCGGTCCCCACGGAGGCCGCAGTCCGGGCAGTCGGGCGGGGCGGGTGGCCCGGGGACCGTGGCGCCTTCGCAGCCTACGAGCAGGGCGTGGGCGGGATGGTCCCGGTCGTCGGTCCGGTCCGGACGCCGCGAGGTGTTCCCGGTGTCCCCCATGGGTCGATGATCCGGGCCCGTCCCGGGCGCGGGTAGGGCGCGATCCGGCCACGAGGAGCGGTGCGACAGCACGTCGGGGGGCGGAACACCACATGAGGCGCGCGTCGGGGCGGCCCTGCCCCGTTATCTCCTTCGCGGTCCTGCAACGGGACCGCTGGCCTCTGGGCCCGGAACCTCGATCCACGGCGGAGAAGCCCCCCGATTGACCAACGACATAGAGCACCCCCTTACCTGCTGCTTCTCCGAGCCTCCGGCAGGATTCGAACCCGCGACACCGCGTCAGGAGTCCTCCCTGGCGGAACAGCGACGCGTGGAAAGGCAGTCGGTGGTGTTGAGGCCGCGGGACCACCCCGGACCAAGGAGGTTCATCCGGTCAGCGAGCCGGTGAAGATCTGCCATGCCAGGAGGGACTTCGCCACGAGGCTGAGAACCAGGTAGGCCTTCTCGCCGTATGCGTAGTCGGACCACCGGCCGACTCCGCGGTACTGGAGCCACTGGTTGAGACCGAAGCTGAAGAAGAGGGCGGCCTGGACGAGAACGATCCCGTACACGAAGCCGGGGACGGCCCCGGCCGCGACGATGTTGTACGTGATCGAGAGCCACGGCGTCAGGCCGACCAGCGTCCCGAACCAGAACGGGAGCATCGTGGTCACCACCCGTCCCGGCGGGTTCATCTCCTCCTCGATCCAGCCGAAGAGAATCATCCCGACGTTGGCGCCGATGACGGCGATGACGGCGTTGAGGCTGGTGATGCCCGAGTAGAAGCCGATGAGGAGCACCATCAGGGTCGCGCTCAGCGCGTACTCCAGCCACCTGAAACGGTTGATGCCGCGTCTCAGGTCGCGTTCGTAGGTGCCGCGGCACACCGTCGCCGTCAGCAGGTGGTCCAGTGCCGCGAGGGTGAGGAAGACGGCGACGGCCCAGCCGATCGGGACGTCGAACAGTGCTTCGGGGGCAGGCGCCTTCGTCCCCGGGGGCCCCTCGGGCAGGGAGGAGGTGACGGTGATCGAGAAGCTACCGGCGAGGAAGAGGATCGCCAGGGCCTGGACCAGGTGCAGCAGCGTGAGCCCCACGTTCCACGCACGGAGCCCGGCGAGGCGTTCGACGGTGACACCGGTGGCCACCGCAGCGCCGTCCTCTCTTCTCATAATTCCTCCCGAGGGTCGGCGCCGCAGCACGTCTGCATGGTCGTCCGGTCCGGGTGGGAATCACGGCAATCACGTCGCTGCCCCGCCAAAAGCCACACGAGTGGCACAACGAACCGCCGCACCCGCCGGTCTCCGGGACGGTCCGCGCGCCGAGAGCGAGTTTCGACCCCATCCCCTTCGGTGCTGAGGTGGCCCGCGTCCACGGCCGCATCTGTGCCGCGGTGATCAGCGAGGACCCAAGCCCCGTCGCCGGGGGCCCGGCCGGATGATCGCCGCCATCGCTGTGGCCGTGGACCATCCCCTCCACTCCTCACGACCACACCCGACGACTTCGCCGGGCTGTGCGCCCGCCCGCCGGCGCGTCATCGTCGGCCCAGGTCGGGGACCCCTCGCAGAACGAGTCCTGGGACACCGTGCGCAGCAGCCCCGCGGAGCTGGTGGCGGGCTCGGATCCGCGGGTGGGGAGCAACCCGCCCGTCACACGGCATCTGCACGAACCGGCGCCGGCAACGGTGGCGGACATCCGCGAGCGGTACGGGATGGTCTTCGAGCTGAAGCTGTCGATGTCCGAGTACTACCGGGTGCCCGGGAACGGCGCGACCGTGCGGACCGAGGGGTGAGCAGGGGCCCGCGCGCCGCGAGGACCTCGGCGGGCCCGCCGGGCCGCCGAGGGAGCACGGGCGGCGCGTGAGCGGCACGGCGAAAGTGTCCGGACGAAGTACGCCAAGTCCCTCCCCGGAGCGTCGCTCCTGGTGGACGATGGAGATACGGAACGCAGTCGCCGCGGCAGCGGCGGCGGGGAGGGGCACAACGTGGAGTCCGTACCGGTGCGCTGCCCGGTCTGCAGCCGGGAGCACGCGTACGTCACGCCGGTGTACCCCTGCCCGTGCGGCTCCCCGACCGCCCCGCCGCTGATGCGCGGCGCCCCGGCCGAGCCGATCACCCACCGCACGTGGGACGACGACTGGGTGAGCGTGCGCTGCCACTCCTGCGGGCGCCGTGACCAGTGGCCCTACCCCGAGCTGTGCTGCCCCTGCGGGACCGTGCTGCGCATACCGGTGCGCCCGGTGGCCACGCGCGGCATCACCCCGTCCGCCCCGACGGGCCCGTCCCCCATCCCGCTCCCGCGCACGGCCGCGCATCCGCGCCCGATGTTCCAGCCCCTGGTGATCCGTACGGCGCGCGACGCGGTGAGCGCGGCCGCGCTCTACCTGACCTGGCTGGGCTACCGGGACGTCGTCCAGCCCGAGGTGCGGCCCACCTCCCGGATAGACCTGCGGGCGGCAGGGCTCATCGCCCAGGTCGACTCGACCACCCGGCCCACCGCCCTGCGCGACGTCGAGTGCCTCTGGCTCAACGCCCTCAGCGCGTCGGTGTCCGGCGTGCACTTCTCCCTCGCCGGTTACGCGGACGACGCCCGCTCGCGGGCGGACGGCCTCTCCATCCCGCTCTTCGTCATGGACCTCACGGGCACACCCCGGCCGGTGAACGGCGCCGCCGAGAAATTGGTCGGCACCGGTCCCTGATCTCCCGTCATACTCGGCCCATGCGCATCCGTCCCACCCGCCGCGCCGAACTCCCCCAGCTCCAGGACATCGAGCGTGCCGCCGGTGAGCGCTTCAGGGCCCTCGGCATGCAGTCCGTCGCGGACGACGACCCGCCACCGCTCGACATGCTGGAGAACTACCGCCGCGACGGCCGCTGCTGGACGGCGGCGGACGAGGACACTGATCTCCCGGTCGGCTACCTGATCGTGGACCGCGTCGACGGCGCGGCCCACATCGAGCAGGTGTCGGTCACCCCGGCGGCCGGCCGCAAGGGCGTGGGCCGCGCCCTCATCGGCCAGGCCGCCGTCCGGGCGGAGCGGGAAGGCCTGAGCGCACTCACACTGACCACCTTCGCCGAGGTCCCCTGGAACGCCCCGTACTATGCCCGCCTCGGTTTTCGGACACTGGCGGCGGACGAACTCGGCGCAGGACTGCGCTCGATCAGGGCGCGGGAGGCGGAACACGGCCTGGACCGCTGGCCGCGCGTGTGCATGCGTGGCGAACTCCCCTTCCGTCCCGGGCAATGATTTCGGTCACCTGTGCCGTGTGGGCCGCATATGTTCGAGCTGTTGTCAGTGTGGGGACGTAGAGTGAAGGCATGGTATTAACTCCACGACTTTCCACCCGTTCCATCCCCGTTTTCCCGACTCAGCCGACACACCAGTCCGCCGTCGAGGCGAACGAGGCGATTCGCGCACTCGTGGACGCGCGCGCCGGCCAGGACTGGTCGTCCGTGGAATCCGCGAAGTACGAGGTGCTGCTCATCGAGTGGGCGGCGGCGACCCGGGGCATAGGCTCCGACATCATCGAAGCCGCATGACCCCGGGGGTGCGCCGGCCGTCCCGCGGGGCGCCGGCGCGCGCTACCCCCCGTAGTTCTCCCGTAGTTCGATCTTCCGGACCTTCCCGCTGACCGTCATCGGGAAGGTCTCCAGGATCTGGAGCCGTCGCGGGATCTTGTAGTGTGCCAGCCGCTCGCGGCAGTGGGCCGTCACCTCGTCGAGCGTGGGCGGGTCTGCCGGGTCGCGCGGGATGACGCAGGCCAGGATCTCCTCCCCGTACGTGGCATGAGGCACCCCGACCACCTGCACGTCGGCGATCTTCGGATGACTGTGGAGGAACTCCTCGATCTCCCGCGGGTACACGTTCTCGCCACCACGGATGATCATGTCCTTGATGCGGCCGACAATCCGGACGTACCCGTCCTCCCGCATCACCGCGAGATCCCCGGTGTGCATCCAGCGCCCCGCGTCGAGGACTTCGGCGGTCCGCTCCGGCTGGTCCCAGTAGCCGAGCATCACGCTGTACCCCCGCGTGCACAGCTCCCCGGACTCGCCGCGCGGCAGGGTCAGCCCCGTCACCGGGTCGGTCACCTTCACCTCGATGTGCGGCAGCACCCTGCCGACCGTGCCCGTGCGGCGCTCCAGGTCGTCGTCCCTGCGGGTCTGCGTGGAGACGGGTGAGGTCTCGGTCATCCCGTAGCAGATGGACACCTCGTCCATGTGCATCTCGGCGACGACCCGCTTCATCACCTCGACCGGGCACGGGGATCCGGCCATGATCCCGGTGCGCAGCGAGGAGAGGTCGTACGAGGCGAAGTCGGGATGGTCGAGCTCCGCGATGAACATGGTGGGCACGCCGTAGAGCGAGGTGCAGCGCTCCTGCTGGACGGCCGCGAGCACGGCGGCGGGCTCGAAGGCAGGGGCGGGGATCACGATGCAGGCGCCGTGCGACGTGATGCCGAGGTTCCCCATGACCATGCCGAAACAGTGGTAGAAGGGCACCGGCAGACAGACCCGGTCCTGTTCCGTGTAGCCGACCGTCTCCCCCACGAAGTAGCCGTTGTTCAGGATGTTGTGGTGGGAGAGGGTGGCTCCCTTGGGGAAACCGGTGGTGCCCGAGGTGTACTGGATGTTGATCGGGTCGTCGCAGGACAACTCGGCTTCCCGGGAGATCAGTTGCTCCACGGCGACGGACTTTGACGCCGCCGTCAGCTCGTCCCAGGTCGGGTCGCCGATGTAGTGCACGGCGCGCAGGGCCGGGCAGTCGGCGCGAACCTGGCCGACGAGTGCGCGGTAGTCGCTGGTGCGGTGGGCGAGCGAGGCGATCAGGACCGAGATCCCGGCCTGCTTGAGCACGTACTCCAGCTCGTGGGCACGGTAGGCCGGGTTGATGTTGACCATGACGGCGCCGATGCGGGCCGTCGCGTACTGGACGAACACCCACTCCGGACAGTTGACCGCCCAGATACCGACCCGGTCCCCCTTGGCGACGCCGGATGCCATCAGCCCGCGGGCCAGCTCCTGGACGGCGGCGCCGAATTCGGCGTACGTCCAGCGGCGTCCGGACACCACGTCGACGAGGGCCTCCCGCTCCGGGAAGGCGCGGACCGCCCGGTCGAGGTTGCGCCCGATGGTGTCGCCGAGCAGGGCGGTGGTGCCGGTGCCGTGCGCGTAGGACGGCTCGCTCATCGCAGGTCCCCCTCGTCGAACTCGGTGCCCGTTCCCTGGGCCGTGCGCTCGCGCAGCTCGATCCGGCGGATCTTGCCGGAGACGGTCTTGGGCAGTTCGGCGAACTCCAGCCGGCGGATGCGCTTGTACGGGGCGAGGACCGCCCGGGAGTGCGCGAAGAGGACCTTCGCCGTGTCCGGACCGGGCTCCCAGCCCTCCGCCAGCACGACGTACGCCTTCGGGACGGACAGCCGCACCGGGTCGGGTGCGGGCACGACCGCGGCCTCGGCGACCGCCTCGTGCTCCAGCAGGGCGCTCTCCAGCTCGAACGGCGAGATCTTGTAGTCGGAGGCCTTGAACACGTCGTCGGCCCGCCCCACGTACGTGATGTAGCCGTCCTCGTCACGCGACCCGATGTCTCCGGTGCGGTAGTAACCGCCCGCCATCGCCTCGGCCGTCCGGTCCGGGTCGCCGTGGTAGCCGGTCATCAGGCCGACGGGGGCTGCGGACAGATCGAGGGAGATCTCGCCCTCCACGGCGCCCGCCTCACCGGTGACCGGGTCGAGGAGCTCGACCCTGAAGCCGGGGCTGGGCCGCCCCATGGAGCCCGCCTTCAGCGGCTGCCCCGGCGAGTTGGCCACCTGGACGGCGGTCTCCGTCTGGCCGAACCCGTCCCGGATGGTGACGCCCCAGGCGCGCCGTACGCTCTCGATGACCTCCGGGTTGAGCGGTTCGCCTGCGGCGACGACCTCGCGCGGCGGTGTCCTGAGCTGGGTCAGGTCCGCCTGGATGAGCATGCGCCATACGGTGGGCGGTGCGCAGAAGCTGGTCACGGCGGAGCGGTCCATCTCCGCCATCAGCCGGGCCGCGTCGAAGCGGGTGTAGTTGAAGATGAAGACGGTGGCCTCGGCGCTCCACGGCGCGAAGAGGTTCGACCAGGCGTGCTTCGCCCAGCCGGGCGAGGAGATGTTCAGGTGGACGTCGCCGGGCTTGAGCCCGATCCAGTACATCGTGGCCAGGTGGCCGACCGGATACGAGACGTGGGTGTGCTCGACCAGCTTGGGGCTCGCCGTCGTCCCTGAGGTGAAGTACAGCATCAGCGGTTCGTCGGCGTCGGTCTCGCGGTCCGCCGTGAACGTGTCCGGGGCCTCGTCGGCCCCGCCGTAGCTCCGCCAGCCCTGGGCCTCGTCGCCGACGGCGATCCGGGTGTAGTCGCCGGGCACCTCGTCGAACTTCGCCGTGTCCGCCGACCGTACGATGACGTGGCGGACCCTGCCGCGCTCCACCCGGTCACGCAGGTCGACCGGACCGAGCAGCGGGGTGGCGGGGATGACGACGGCGCGCAGCTTCATCGCGGCGAGGGCGGTCTCCCACAGTTCGGTCTGGTTGCCGAGCATGACCAGGATGCGGTCCCCGGCCCTCACGCCCTGGGACCGCATCCAGTTCGCGGCCCGGTTGGAGCGGGCGGCCATCCGGGCGAAGGACACCTCGGTGCGCCGGCCGTCCTCCTCGACGATGTGCAGGGCGGTGCGGTCGTTGTTCTCCGCGATGACGTCGAACCAGTCGAGCGCCCAGTTGAAGTGGTCCGAGCGGGGCCAGCTGAAGCCTTCGTAGGCCTTCGCGTAGTCCTCACGGTGCTCGAGCAGAAAGTCCCGGGCTGCCCGGAACGTCTGCGTCGCGCTGGTTGCCGACATGTGCCCTCCTCATTGCGGACCCGTCCTTTAACATCATGTGAACAGTGACCCAGATCTCACCACCCCCGAACGGGGGTACGGCGTACAGGGCGGGGAGTCATCGGCGTGCCGGAACCGGGCGAGGCGACCGAACTGCAGGCGGCGCTGCTGAGGCTGCGCCGTACGAGTGGGCTGCCCGTCGTCTTCGGCGGGCTCCTCTCGGACGCGCGCCACGCGCGGATCGCCGAGCTGAACGGGACGCAGACCGACGCGCTGCGCGGGCTCGTCATCTCGGCGGGCAGCGGGCTCGGCGGCAAGGCGATCGCCCTGTCGCGGCCGTGTGCGGTGAGCGACTACGCCTCCTCGCGCCACATCAGCCACGAGTACGACACGGCCGTGGCGGCGGAAGGGCTGCGTTCGGTCGTCGCGGTGCCCGTCGTCGTCCGCCGCACGGTGCGCGGTGTGCTGTACGGGGCGCTGCGCGAGCCGCTCACGCTGGGGGACCGTACGTTCGACGCGGTGGCGTCGGCGGCGCGGGATGTCGAGCAGGGGCTGGCCGTACGGGACGAGGTGCAGCAGCTCCTGACGGCGACCCGGGAGCAGGTCACCGATCCCGGGCGACCCGGCACCTGGGAGGACGTCCGCGAGGCGCACCGTGAGCTGCGGTCGCTGGCACCGAAGATCGTCGATCCGGTACTGCGCGAGGAGCTGCTCGCGGTGTGCGGGCGGCTCGCCTCGGCTGCGGGGGCGGGCCGGTATCCCGCCGCGCGGCTCGTACGGCTGGCGCCGCGCGAGGTGGATGTGGTCGCCTGTGTGGCGTCGGGGGCGACGAACGCGGCGGCGGCCGAGCGGCTGGGGCTGCGGCCGGAGACGGTGAAGGGCTATCTGCGCTCCGCGATGCGGAAGCTGGGGGCGCACACCCGGCTCGAGGCGGTGGTGGCTGCGCGTCGGGCGGGACTGCTGCCGTGAGGGCCCGGTGCGGGGGGCCGGGGGGACCGGCGCGCCTCAGTCGCCGAAGTCGATGAACGTGGCGAACCGGACGTCGTGCGCGGGGGCCGCCGACATCACCGTCAGCATCTCCACGGCCTCCTGCGTGATCTCCTCGCGCTGCGCCCCGCTGAGGCCGCCCAGGGGCTGGACGGTGACCGTCGCCTCGTCCGTCGTCTCGTCGAGGCGCCAGAGCGCGGCCAGGAAGCCGTCCACGAGGACCGTTCCGTACGACTGGTTGCCGACGCCGTTGCGTCCCTTGTACGCGGGCGGGATGACCCGTGTCCGGTCCGCGTGGCCGAGCAGCACGTTGTCGAATTCTGGAAGGAAGCGGGGCGGCGCGGGGACGTCGGGGCCGGGGCGCGGGGCGTCCGGCAGGTCGAAGAGCTCGACACCGTTCTCGTCGCGGAAGGTGACCAGCCGCGGTCGCAGCCGTTCGAAGACCTCGCGCAGCCAGGTGAGTCCGGCCCACATCTGCATGTCCTTCACGGAGGCCGGTCCGAAGGCGCCGAGGTAGCGCAGGACGGTCCCGTCGGGCGCGGGTGCCTGGTGCGAGGCTCTGCCGAGCCAGTGCTCGACGGTCGTCAGCGCGACCGGTCCGCCGCGTCCCCACAGACCGCGCGGGGTGACCTGGACCAGCGGCAGCAGACAGCGGGCGGCGACCGACAGGGCGCGCGGGTCGGCGTCCGGCCAGTGCACGGTCAGCTCCTCCCGCAGCTGTTTCATCGTGCGGGGCCGTTCCTCGACGAGCTCCTTGCTGAGGGAGGCGAGCCGTTCCAGGTCCACCCCGGTGAGCCCGCTCCGGAACATCTTCAGTTCCCGGTCGCGCGCCGGCTGGACGAGGGGACGCAGGGCGAGCGCGTCGTCGGCGGTGTGCGTGTGGATGGTGGAGCGCAGGGTGACGATCCTGACCACCTCGCGGGACTCCATCAGCGCGGAGAGCGCGGCGGGGTCGAAATCCTCGATACGGGAGTGGAGCTGGAAGTACGGCGGCCTGGTGTTCTGCGCCTGCAGTCCCACCAGGCGGGTGACCACGTCCTTCACCGGCACGAGGGTGCGCCGGAGCAGCATCTGGCGTTCCAGTGTCGCCCGGTTGAGCGCGCGGCGGGAGAGTACGGGGGCGTTCTTCGCGACCATGGACCGCACGCTACGCGGGAGGGCGTGGACCGGCGCTCGAATCCGGCACCCCCGCCGGCCGGCGGCACCACGGACCGGGCGTGTGGTGCCGGCGCGTTGCCCGCCGGACGCGGCGGAGACCGCGGGTGGAGCGAGGGCGGGTCAGGGGCGTCCCCGGGCCGGTACCTCCTCGCCGGGCGGCACCGGGCCCGGCGGGGTGCCGTCGCCGAACGGGCGGCCTCCCAGCTGCTCCCGGTGGTGCGGGGTCAGCCAGCCGGACAGGTAGGGGCCGAGCGGCACGATGCCGGTCGGGTTGATGCCCGTGTGCACCCGGTAGTAGTGCTGCTTGATGTGGTCGAAGTCGACCGTGTCGCCGAAGCCCGGGGTCTGGTAGAGGTCGCGGACGTACGCCCACAGGACAGGGTCCTCGGCCAGCTTGGAGCGGTTGCACTTGAAGTGGCCGTGGTAGACGGCGTCGAAACGCACCAGGGTGGTGAAGAGCCTGATGTCCGCCTCGGTGAGGGTGTCGCCGACGAGGTAGCGCCGGTCGGCAAGCCGCTCCGAGACCTGGTCCAGGCGGCGGAAGACATCGATGTACGCGGCCTCGTAGGCGCCCTGGCCGTCGGCGAATCCGGCCCGGTAGACGCCGTTGTTGACGTCGCGGTAGATGCCCTCCATCACCTCGTCGATCTCCTCCCGCAACGGTTCCGGGTAGAGGTCGGGGGCGCCGGGGCGGTGCAGCGCCGTCCATTCGGTGGCCAGGTCCAGCGTGATCCGCTGGTAGTCGTTGGTGACGAGCCTGCCGCTCGGTACGTCGACGACGGCGGGGACGCTGACCCCGCCCGGGTAGCCGTGCTCCCGCGCGTCGTACGCCTCGCTCAGGTAGCGGATGCCGAGCACGGGGTCGCGGCCGCCCTCGTCCAGGGTGAAGCGCCAGCTGCGGTCGTCCTGGATGGGGTCGGCGACGGCCAGGGACAGGGCGCTCTCCAGTCCGAGCAGCCGCCGGGAGACGAGTGCGCGGCCGGCCCAGGGGCAGGCCCGGCTGACGACCAGCCGGTAGCGGCCGGCCTCGACGGGCCAGCCGTCACGGCCGTCGGCGGTGATGCGGTCGGCGAAGTGGCTGCGTGACCGCTTGAAGGGCTTGTGGCCGTACGAGGTGTTCCCGCCCGGCTCGCCCGGCTCTGCTTCCTCGTCGCTCATCGTGTTCCTCTCTGCGGGTCGGGTGCTGCGGATGTCTCCTGACGTCTTCTTCCCCGGCGGCCCGCTCCGACGTCGGCCAGGGCCACGATCAGAGCGACCAGGACGAACGCGACGGAGACGACGAGACCGCGGTCGTACGCGTCGGACCAGCCGTCGGGACCCAGTTGGGCGAAGAAGACCGATCCCACCGCGGCGATCCCGATGGCCGAACCGACCCGCTGGCTGGTCTGGAGGGTGCCCCCGGCGCTGCCCGCGTTGTGCACCGGCACCTCGGAGAGGGTCAGGGTCTGGTTGGGGGCGATGACGAGTCCGCTGCCGAGTCCGGCCAGCAGCAGCGGCGCCGCGATCGCCAGTCCGGCGCCCCGGCCGGGCACCAGGTGCGCGGCCAGTGCGGTGAGGCCGAGCCCGACGGCCACCATGGTCAGTCCGACGACGATCAGAGGCCGGCCGAACCGGCCGACGAGCCGGCCGCCGATGGTCGCCGCACCGCCCGCGCCCAGTGCGAACGGAGTGATCGCGAGGCCGGCCTCCAGGGCGCTGTAGTGCAGGCCCGACTGCAGGTACAGCGTGGTGATGAAGAAGATCGAGGTGAAGCCCGCGAAGTACAGCAGGATCATCAGACAGCCCAGCCAGAAGGACCGGAGCCGGAAGAGCGAGAGGTCCACCACGGGCTGGACGCCCTTCCTCGCACAGCGGGACTCCCAGCCGACGAAGGCGGTCAGCAGGACCAGGGCCACCACGACGAGCAGCCACTTCCCGTTGCCCGGCCACTGCTGGGCCTGGACGAACGGCAGCAGCAGGGCCAGGACCCCCGCGCCCAGCAGCAGCACCCCGACCGGGTCCAGGTCGCGCGGCCCGACGCGGCCCGCGGACGGGGTGTCCGGGAGCAGCCGGTGGGCGAGCAGGAGGCAGACGGCTCCGATCGGCAGGTTGACGTAGAACACCCAGCGCCATCCCTCCTGCGCCCCGGCCCCCTGGATCAGCAGCCCGCCCAGGAGCGGGCCGACGGCGGTGGAGATGCCGACGACGGTGCCGAACATGCCGAAGGCCCGGCCCCGCTCGCGGCCCGAGAACATCTGCTGGATCAGTGCGGAGATCTGCGGCGAGAGCAGCCCGCCGGCCGCGCCCTGGAGCAGCCGGGCGATGACGAGCCAGAGGCTGGACTGGGCGGCCCCGCAGGCGGCGGAGGCCAGGGTGAACAGGGTGAGGCCCCACATGAACATCGTGCGCCGCCCTCGGGCGTCGCCGAGCCGTCCGCCGGGGATGAGGACGAGCCCGAACGCGAGCGCGTAGCCGGACAGCACCCACTGGAGGTCGGAGTCGGGGGTGTCGAGGCCCTCCTTGATGGACGGCAGCGCCACATTGACGATGGACACGTCGAGGAGCGTCATGAAGCCCGCCACCAGGCAGACGGCGAGGGCGC
This sequence comes from Streptomyces sp. NPDC025273, assembly GCF_040638585.1. NCBI lineage: Bacteria > Bacillati > Actinomycetota > Actinomycetes > Kitasatosporales > Streptomycetaceae > Streptomyces > Streptomyces sp. NPDC025273. The sequence continues at coordinate 179,993 of NZ_JBEZYP010000004.1, read as the reverse complement.
GCCAGCGACGGGTGTCGGAAGGGCCGGGACGAGAGTCAGGGTTCCCGTGCACCGCGCTCTCTTCCATGGTCCGCACCCTAAGGGCTGTCCCGCAATTCCTGGTGGATCAGCGCGCGGCGTCAGATGCGGTGCGTCGCAAGGCGGAGGGACGCCCGAATACTGGACGTATTCGTGCGTTCCGACAACGCGGCGAGGTGCCGTAGCTGTCGTCGTGCGCCCGCCGGGAGTTGCGGGACAGCCCTTAGGTGGCGGCCCGTGATTCCGGCGGATCCCTGCCACGGGGTCCCGCGTGTTCCGCCCTACCGGGGGTACCCGATCGGCATGACTGTCCTCAAGACGAGTGTTCTGGTCCTGGATTGTGCCGAGCCCATGGAGCTCGCGGGCTTCTACGCGGCCCTGTTGGACGCCGAGACGCGGGTCGGGAGCGATCCGGACTTCGTGGAGATCGTCGGCAACGCGGGGGTGCACCTGGCCGTCCGCCGCGACCACGGCTACGCCCCGCCCAGCTGGCCCCGCCCCGAGGACTCCCAGCAGGCGCATCTGCGCATCCTGGTGGACGAGGGGGACATGGACGAGGCCGAGCGCGAGGCGATCGGCCTCGGCGCCCGGCCGGTGGACACGAAGGACAGCAACAGCGGTCCGCGCGATGTCCGCGTCTACACGGATCCGGCCGGGCACTCCTTCTCGCTGGCCGTCTACCCGTCCTTCGACGCCGAACAGCCGCGCGGCGCGGACTCGGTGAGCGCGGACGGGGTGTGACCGGCCTCGCGTGACGACAGGTCGGTGCCGGGCGCATCGTTCTCGTCGATCCGGCCCGGGACATCCCGTCGCGACCCCACCTCGTCCGGGCGGGCGGAGCACCCGCGCTTCAGGTCGCCCTCGCCATGGGGGCAAAGGCCCGACCGCCTCACGGCCCTCCGGCCGCGTTGCGAAGCCCTGCCGGTACGGGCCGTCGCCCACGGGGCGCGCGGTGTCGAGGCGGAAGGCGCGGTGTGTGACCGTACCGTGGCGCCCGCCCGGCCTCACCAACGGCGTCACGAACGGTCATCCGGCGGCCTGCCGCAGCGGCCGCGCACCCGGCCGTTTCCAGGATTTAACCTCTTGATGCCTTGTCACTCACGGTCTACGCGCATAGCTTTTGCCCCCTCACTACACACTTGGGGGCAGTTCCCGTGCACATAGCCAGACCCGGCTCCGCCCTGCTGGCCGGCGCCGTCGCCGTAGCGCTTTCGGTGACCGCGCTGCCCGCCGCCTTCGCGGCCCCGTCCTCGTCCGCCGTGATCTCCGAGGTGTACGGCGGTGGCGGCAATTCCGGCGCGACGCTCACCCGCGACTTCATCGAGCTGGCCAACGCCGGTCCGAGCCCGTTCGGCCTGTCCGGCTTCAGCGTCCAGTACCTTCCGGGCACCCCGTCGGCCGGTTCGCAGTGGCAGGTCTCCGAGCTGTCCGGAGCCGTCGCGCCCGGTGGCCGCTACCTCGTCGCGCAGGCCGCGGGCACCGGCGGCACGGTGGCCCTGCCGACCGCCGACGCCACCGGCACCGTCGCGATGTCCGCGTCGAGCGGCACCGTCGCACTCGTCTCCGGCACCACCCCGCTGACCTGCAAGACCGTCGCGGACTGCGCCGTGGACACCCGGATCGTCGACCTCGTCGGCTACGGCTCCGCGGTCGTGCGCGAGGGCAGCGGCCCGGCGACGGGCACGTCGGCCACGGCGTCCGTGGCACGCGGCACCTCCCTCGCGGACACCGACGACAACGCCGCCGACCTGACCGCGAGCACGCCGACCCCCGTCAACGCGGCCGGCCAGACCTCCGGCGGTTCCGGCCCCGGCGAGCCCGGCGGACCGACCGAGCCCGGCACCGTGCGGGTGCACGACATCCAGGGCACGACGCGGGTGTCCCCGCTCGTCGGGCAGTCGGTGACCGGGGTCCCCGGCATCGTCACCGGCGTACGGACCAGCGGTTCGCGCGGCTTCTGGATCCAGGACACGACGCCGGACGCCGACGCCCGTACGAGCGAGGGCCTGTTCGTCTACACCGGCTCCGCCGCCCCGGCCGTGGCCGTGGGCGACTCGGTCCTGGTCAGCGGCAAGGTGGCCGAGTACTACCCGTCCTCCACCACGCAGTCGCTCACCCAGCTCACCGCCCCGAGGTCCACCGTCCTGTCCTCGGGCAACGCCCTTCCGGCCCCCCTCGTCCTCGACTCGAGTTCCGTGCCCGACGCCTACGTACCGACGGCGGGCGGCGGGTCGATCGACGCGCTGGCGCTGGACCCGGCCGCGTACGCCCTGGACCTGTACGAGTCGCTCGAAGGCGCCCGCGTCACGATCGCCGACACCCGGGTGACGGGTGCGACGACCGCGTACGACGAGGTCTGGGTGACCGTCAAGCCGGACGAGAACCGCACCCGGCGCGGCGGCACGCTCTACGCGTCGTACGAGGACCAGAACACCGGCCGCATCAAGGTGATGTCGCTGAACGCCGCGCAGCCGGTCCCGGTGGCGGACGTGGGCGACGAGCTCTCCGGCCCCACGACGGGTGTCATCGACTACGCGTCGTACGGCGGGTACAACCTCCAGGCCACCGAGCTCGGCACGCTCACCGACAACGGGCTGCGGCGCGAGGTGACCCGGCAGCAGAAGCACAAGGAGCTCGCGGTCGCCACGTACAACGTGGAGAACCTCGACGCGCTCGACGAGCAGGCCAAGTTCGACACGCTCGCCTCCGGGGTCGCGGTCAGCCTCTCCTCCCCCGACATCGTCTCGCTGGAGGAGATCCAGGACGACAACGGCGCGACGAAGGACGGGACGGTCGGCTCCGAGGCCACGCTGCAGCGGTTCACGGACGCGATCGTCGCGGCGGGCGGCCCGCGGTACGCGTGGCGCTACATAGCCCCCGCTGACGGGCAGGACGGCGGCGAGCCCGGCGGCAACATCCGCAACGTCTTCCTCTTCAACCCCGAGCGGGTCGACTTCGTGGACCGCGAGGGCGGCGACGCGACCACCGCCGTGCAGGCCGTGAAGACGAAGAAGGGTGTCACCCTCTCCGTCTCGCCCGGCCGGATCAACCCGGCGAGCCCGGCCTGGGACGACAGCCGCAAGCCGCTGGTGGGCGAGTTCCGCTTCCGCGGCAAGCCGGTCTTCGTCATCGGCAACCACTTCGCGTCCAAGGGCGGCGACCAGCCGCTGCACGGCCGCTACCAGGAACCGGTGCGCGGTTCGGAGACGAAGCGCGTGCAGCAGGCGACCGAGGTCAACTCCTTCGTCACCTCGCTGCTGAAGGCGGACAAGTCGGCGCGGGTGGTCACGCTCGGCGACCTGAACGACTTCGCGTTCTCCCCGACGATGGACGCGCTGACCAGCGGCAGGGTCCTCAGGCCGCTCATCACGACGCTCCCCCGGAGCGAGCAGTACAGCTACGTGTACGACGGCAACTCGCAGACGCTGGACCACATCCTGACCAGCCCCGCGATCCGCCGCTTCGACTACGACGTGGTGCACATCAACGCGGAGTTCGCCGACCAGGCGAGCGACCACGACCCGCAGATCGTGCGGATCGACGTGAACGGCTCCGGCCACCGGCACTGACGGCCCGGGGGTGGTTCCGGTCCCGGCCGGAACCACCCCCCGGACGCTCGTCCGCGCCTCGTGTCCCGCTAAGCCCCCCGGACCGGCACGGTCCGGCGCACCCCGCCGCCCTCCCCCGGCGCCTGGTGCGGGAGGGGTGCGGGAGCCGGTGCCGTCGCTCCGTCCACCGGCCGGTCCGTGAAGAAGCGGGTGACCAGTGCGGCCACCTCGTCGGACCGCTCCAGCACGACCCAGTGGTCGGATTCCGGGAGCGTCAGGAAGCGGCTGCCCTCGATCGTCCCGGCGAACTCCCGCTGCCGCTCCGGCGCGGTCACCGTGTCGTGCTCCCCCGCGAAGACCAGGGCAGGTACACCCGACAGGCCCCCCGAGAAGTCCGGCCGGTCCCCCAGCGCCCGGTGCAGCGAGTCGGCGGCGTGCGGCGAACCATCGCTGAGCGCGTGCAGGAAGGAGCGGCGTACGTAGCGCCGGGCCAGCTCCCTGCGGTACACGGGCCGGTCCGGGTCCAGGCACATCAGCCCGTCGGCGGCCAGCACCGCGAATCCTTCCTCGTCCCCCTCGGCCAGCCGCCGCGTCGCCCGGCGCCAGTGCTCGCGCTGGGCCTCGCCGATGTGCACGGGGACACCGCCGAGGGCGAGCCGGGCGATCCGCCCCGGGTCGTGCCGTGCGCAGCCGAAGGCGATGGCCGCCCCGTACGAGAAGCCGAACAGGTTGATCCGGGGGGCGCCGATGTCGTCGACGATCCCCGTGACCGCGGCGCGCAGGACGGCGGCGCTGGGTCCGGGCGGCAGCGGGTCGGCGGTGCCCATGCCGGGCAGGTCCGCGGTCACCACGTCGGCCACCTGGCCGAGGTGGTCGTCCATCTGCGGCCAGCCGAACATGCCCTGCAGCGCGCCGCCCAGGACGAGTACGGGTTCGGTGCCCGGTCCGCCCGCCCGGCCGGCCGGGCCTGCCGGTTCCGTGCGGCGCAGCAGGCGGTAGTGGTACCGCAGGCCGTGCACGGACAGGGACCGGATGATCTCCTCGGGCATGGTGCTCCTCGCTTCCCGTCAGGCTCTGGTGAGCACGAGCGCCGCGTTGTGACCGCCGAAGCCGAGCGACGTCTTGACCGCGCAGTCGAAGGCGCCCCGTCGGGCCTCCTTGCTCACCACGTCCACGGGGATGCCGGGGTCGGGTGCGTCGAGGTTGGCGGTGGGCGGCACGAGCTGGTGCTGGAGCGCGAGGACGGTCAGCGCGGCCTCGATGCCGCCCGCGGCACCCAGGGTGTGCCCGGTCATCGCCTTGGTGGACGTGACGAGGGGCCGCTCGCCCAGGACCCGGCGCAGCATGGTCGCCTCGATGAGGTCGTTGGCGACGGTCGAGGTGCCGTGGGCGTTGACGTGGCCGATGTCGGAGGCATCGAGGCCCGCGTCGGACAGGGCGGTGCGCAGCGCGCGCTCGATGCCGAGGCCGTCGGGGTCGGGGGCGACGGCGGAGTGGGCGTCGCTGGATGCCCCGTAACCGGACACGCGGGCGCGGACGGTGGCCCCGCGGGCGCGGGCGTGCTCAGGGTGTTCCAGGACGAGGAGGCCGGCGCCCTCTCCGACGACGAAGCCGTCGCGGTGCGTGTCGAAGGGGCGGCAGGCCGCCTGCGGATCGTCCCGGCGGGTGGAGACCGCCCGCATCTGGCAGGCGCTGGCGATCAGCAGCCGGGAGCACACGGACTCGGCGCCGCCCGCGACGACGATGTCGCACGCCCCGGTGCGGAGCATCTGGTGGGCGGTGCCGATGGCGACGGTGCCGGAGGAGCAGGCCGTGGAGACGGCCAGGCTCGGGCCGTGGACGCCCAGGTCCATGGCGACGCTGCTGGCGGCGCCGTTGACGACGGTCAGCGGGGCAAGCTTCGGGGAGACGCGGCGCGCACCACGCTCGGTGAGGGTGGTGTGCTGCTCGTCGTAGAAGGGCAGCCCGCCGTGCGCGGATCCGATGACGACGGCGACCCTGCCACTGTCCCAGACCGAGGGGTCGAGCCCGGCGTCGGCCACGGCCTCGCGGGCGGCGATCACGGCGAGCTGCGAGAAGCGGTCCATCAGCCGCTGGGCGGCGACGCCCAGCACGGCCCGCGTGTCCAGTCCGGTGATGGTGTACATGAAGTCGCAGGGCAGTCCGGCGAGTTCGGGCAGGCGCTGGACGGAGGGCGCGGCGGCCGTGTCGCACACCCCGCGCCAGGCCGCGTCGACGCCCACACCGGCGGCGGTGACCAGGCCGAGGCCGGTCACCGCGGCGCTGAACGGCTCGATTCCCGGCCGGCCTGCCCGGCGAGCGAACGGCCCGCGGGCCGTCACGCTCCGGCCTTGCTGCACACGGCCGCGACCAGGTGGCCGACGGTGTCGCGCGAGGACAGGACGACGTCCTCCAGATCGATGTCCATCCGGTCCTCGATGAGGAGCCGGAGCTCCTCCAGCGCGAGTGAGTCCAGGCGCAGTTGACGGAGCGGCACCTCCGGCCCGATGGCCTGTGGGTCGGTTCCGAACCTGGTGACGAGCAACGCGCTGATCTCTTCCGAGGTGCTCATGGGGAGGCTCCTCCGCTCTCGGTACGCGGTGACGCCGGCCGCGTGGTGGGTGAGATGGCCATCGGGGACGCCGACTGCTCCAAAGGGACCCTTTATACGCCTCCGCTGCGGCGGTTCCGGCCATCGTTCCCCCGAGAGAGGTGAGGGCGACCAGGTGTGCGAATCCGCTGTGTCGAGGCCGTGGGGAAGCGACCTGCGTCCCGCCGTGCCGGCCGACGTGGTCCGGCCGCAGGCGGAGCGGCGACGGCCGGCTGAGCGCCGGGCCGGGGGGCGGCGGCTCGGACCGCCTCCGCTCCGGTCCCGGCCGGGACCGGCGTGCGGACGGGAGCATCAGGCGCCCAAGAGGGCTCCCCGCAGCGGGAATCGGCCCGTAAACTCCGCGATCATGACCTTCGAAACGGTTCAGGCCGACGCGTCCGCCCTCGACGGACCCGCACTCTTCCCGATCATGTCCACGATGCGCGCGATGCGCCGCCTCAAGCCGGACGCCGTGCCGGACAAGACGATCGATCAGCTCATACAGGCTGCGGTCTGGGGGCCCAGCGGCGGCAACATGCAGTGCTACGAGTACGTGGTCGTCACCGACCGCGAGGTGATGGCCCGCCTGGCCCCGCTGTGGAAGCGGTGCGTCGACGCCTACCTGGCGACGACCGGCAAGCACGCGCCGGAGGGCATGGACGACGCCGCGTACGGCCGGATGGTGGCGGCGATCGAGTACCAGCGCGACCACTTCGCGGACACGCCGGTGCTGATCATCCCCTGTTACAAGTTCCCGGAGCCGCGGTTCGACGAGGAGGGACTGGGAATCTACGCGCAGGCGCTCGGGCCGGCGGGCCTGGAGCACATGACGAACACCCAGACCCGCTTCCAGGCACTCGCGGAGGGGTCCTGCGTCTATCCGGGCGTCCAGAACCTCCTGCTCGCGGCCCGGGCGCTGGGACTCGCGGCCAATGTCACCATCTGGCACCTGTTCCTGGAGCAGGAGTGGAAGGAGGCCCTCGGGATTCCCGCGGACACGCACACCTTCGCGGCCATTCCGGTGGGCCTGCCGCAGGGCAACTTCGGGCCGGTCCGCCGCCGCCCGGTGGCCGACGTCATCCACCGGGACCGCTGGTAGCCGCCCGCCGCGCCGTCGCCCCCCGCCGGGGGTGACGGCCCCCACGGCACGAGCCTGGCCCCCCGGCTCAACTCCATTGGGGTGAAAGAGATTTGGACACGCAAGGAAATCATTGTCATGCCCTGATCATGTCGATAGCCTGTGCGAGCTCGACGGCCCTCGGCCCACCCCACCGGGTCCGGGGGCCTTCCCCTCCCCCACGACCAGGAGCAGCCATGCCCCGACGCCCCGCAGGCCACACCGGCAGACGCGCAGCAGTTCTGGCGGCCGTCGCCGCCACCGCCCTCGTCGCCACCGGCCATCCGGCCCCCGCCGCCCAGGCCGGGCAGAACCCCATGAACCAGGCCTTCACCGAGGCCGCCGAGGAGTTCGACGTACCTCGAGACCTGCTCGCCGCCGTCGGCTACGGCGAGACCCATCTGGACGGACACGCCGGACGCCCCAGCCAGGCCAACGGCTACGGCGTGATGCACCTCGTCAGCAACCCCACGAACCGCTCCCTGGAGAAGGCCGCGGCCCTGACGGGCGAGTCCACGGCCGCTCTGCGCAAGGAAACGGACGCCAACATCCTGGGTGGCGCCGCGGTGCTGCGGAGCCACGCCGACGCCCTCGGCCTGGACCGTGCCGAGCGCCGGGACATCGACGCCTGGTACCCGGCCGTCGCCCGCTACAGCGGGGCACAGGGGGCCGTCGCGGCCCTCTACGCCGACACCGTCTACACCTTCCTCGCCGAAGGGCTGCGGACGACGGTCCCGGGTGGCGAGCGGATCTCGGTCACCTCCCGGCCGGTCTCCCCGGAGAAGGGCGCCCTGGCCACGGCCGAGGTCACCGCCCAGAGCCCCGACTACCCCTCGGCGCTCTGGGTGCCCGCGAACTCCGCCAACTACGCGACGGGCAGGACGGCGACGGTCGACAAGGTCATCGTCCACGTCACGCAGGGCTCGTACGCGGGCTCCATCAGCTGGTTCCAGAACCCGGCGTCCCAGGTCAGCTCCCACTACGTGATCCGTTCCTCCGACGGCGAGATCACCCAGATGGTGCGCGACAAGGACACCGCGTACCACGCCAGGAGCGCCAACGCCTCGTCGCTCGGCATCGAGCACGAGGGCTTCGTCGACGATCCGTCCTGGTTCACGGACTCGATGTACCGCTCCTCCGCGGCGCTGACCGCGTACCTCTGCGACCGGTACGGCATCCCGAAGGACCGGTCCCACGTCATCGGGCACAGCGAGGCCCCGGGCAACGACCACACCGACCCGGGCGTCAACTGGAACTGGACCTACTACATGCAGCTCGTCGGCGGCTCCGGCGGCGGCAGCGGGAGCGACGGGCTGAGCTTCAGCTCGTACACGACCCAGACGTCGGGCTCGTCGGGCGCCCAGGTCAAGGCCGTGCAGCAGCTCCTCAACGACCAGGGGTACGAGGCGGGCGCGGTGGACGGCTCCTTCGGCCCGGCCACGAAGAGCGCCGTCCAGGCGTTCCAGACGGCCCGGGGGCTCTCCGCCGACGGTACGGTCGGCCCGAGGACCTGGACCGCGCTGCTCTCGGCGGGGACGACTCCGACGCTCGTCAAGGGCAGTTCGGGCGACGCGGTGAAGCGGCTGCAGCGGGCGCTGACCGCGGCGCTCGGAAAGACCGTGTCCGTCGACGGCGTCTTCGGCTCGGCGACGGACACGGCCGTACGCAGCTATCAGAGCTCGCGCGGACTGACCGCCGACGGCAGTGCGGGACCGAACACCTGGTCGGCCCTGCAGTCCGGCCGCTGACCCCGGCGGATTCGCCCCCGGCGCGGCCCCGCCGGTCCGGGTGGGGGCGAACCGGGGTGCCGAGAAGCAGCGGCGGCCCCACGCCGCCGTGCGGGGGTCAGGCCACCGAGGCGAGGGGCGTCGGTCCGTCCTCGTGGTGGATCGGGGTGTGGGCTCCCGTCAGCGGTACTCCACTGCCGCCGCGCCGGTCGGCGACGATCTCCGCCACGATCGACAGGGCCGTCTCCTCGGGCGTGCGGGCCCCGAGATCCAGCCCGATCGGCGAGTGCAGGGAGGCCAGTTGGCGTTCGGTGACACCCGCCTCGCGCAGGCGCTCGTTGCGCTCCAGGTGCGTGCGGCGCGAACCCATCGCGCCGACGTAGGCGACCGGCAGCCGCAGGGCCAGTTCGAGGAGCGGCACGTCGAATCTGGCGTCGTGCGTGAGGACGCACAGCACGGTGCGCGCGTCCACGCCGGTGGCCGCGAGGTAGCGGTGCGGCCAGTCGACCACGATCTCGTCGGCCTCCGGGAAGCGGGCAGCGGTGGCGAATACGGGGCGGGCGTCGCAGACGGTCACGTGGTAGCCGAGGAAGCGGCCGGCCCGCACCAGGGCGGCGGCGAAGTCGATGGCCCCGAAGACGATCATCCTGGGCGGCGGAACGCTCGATTCGACGAGCAGGGTGAGGGGCCTGCCGCAACGCGATCCCTCGGCGCCGATGCCGACCGGCCCGGTGCGGCCCGCGTCCAGCATGGCTCGCGTCTCGGCGGCGGCGGTGCGGTCCAGTCCGGGGGACCCGCCGAGCCCGCCCTCGTACGTGCCGTCGGCGTGGACGAGGAGCGGGCGGCCCAGCAGGTCGTCGGGGCCCTCGGTGACCCGGGCGACCGCCGCCGCCGTCCCACCGGCGGCGGCGGCGAACGCGGCGGCGAACACCGGGCGTGCGGGATCGTCCGCCCGCACCGGTGTGACCAGGATGTCGATGACGCCGCCGCAGGTCAGGCCCACCGCGAAGGCGTCGTCGTCGCTGTAGCCGAAACGCTCGCGCACGGTGGTGCCGTCGTCGAGGGCCTGCCGGCACAGCTCGTACACCGCCCCCTCCACACATCCGCCGGAGACCGAACCGATGGCCGCGCCGTCGCTGTCGACGGCGAGTGCGGCGCCCGGCTGCCGGGGCGCGCTGCCGCCGACGGCCACCACGGTGGCCACGGCGAACTCGCGTCCCTGTCCGACCCACCGGTGGAGCTCCTCGGCGATGTCCAGCATGGCGTGTCTCCTTCCGACAGGGGTGCGAGGGGGTGCGCACCCCCCGGGACTTCCTGGTGGCGCGTCAGGTTCCGGTGATGTGCTCGGGGCGTACCGGTGTCCTGTTGAGCTCCAGTCCCGTCGCGTTCCGGATCGCCGCGAGGACGGCCGGGGTGGACGACAGGGTCGGGGCCTCGCCGACGCCACGGAGCCCGTACGGGGCGTGGTCGTCGGCGAGTTCGAGCACATCGACAGGGATGGTCGGGGTGTCGAGGATGGTGGGGATCAGATAGTCCGTGAAGGACGGATTGCGCACCTTCGCGGTCTTCGGATCGACGAGGATCTCCTCCATGACGGCGACACCCAGCCCCTGAATGGTGCCGCCCTGGATCTGGCCCTCGACCGACAGCGGGTTGAGGGCCTTGCCGACGTCCTGCGCGCAGGCGAGCTCGATGACCTTGACCAGTCCGAGCTCGGTGTCGACCTCCACGACCGCGCGGTGGGCGGCGAAGGAGTACTGGACATGGCCGTTGCCCTGGCCGGTCCGCAGGTCGAAGGCCTCGGTGGGCCGGTGGCGCCACTCCAGCTCGATGTCGACGGCCTCGTCCTCCAGCACCTCGGCCAGCGGGGCGAGCACCTCCCCGCCGTCGGTGACGACCTTGCCGCCCTCCAGGAGGAGTTCGGCGGTCGCCCACGCCGGGTGGTACGTGCCGAACTTGCGGCGGCCCATGTCCAGGACCTGCTCCCGGACGGCCTCGCAGGAGTGCTTCACGGCGCCGCCGGTGACGTACGTCTGGCGGGACGCCGAGGTCGATCCGGCCGAGCCGACCCGGGTGTCCGCCGGGTGGATGGTGACCTGGCTGACTCCGAGCTCGGTACGGGCGATCTGGGCGTGGACGGTGACGCCGCCCTGCCCGACCTCGGCCATCGCGGTGTGCACGGTGACCACGGGCTCACCGTTGATGACCTCCATCCGCACCCGGGCGGTGGAGTAGTCGTCGAAGCCCTCGGAGAAGCCGACGTTCTTGAGGCCGACCGCGTAACCGACCCCGCGCACCACGCCTTCGCCGTGCGTGGTGTTGGACAGTCCGCCGGGCAGGGCGCGCACGTCCACGGAGCTGCCCTCCGCGTCGGCCGAGAGCCACTGCTGCTCGGGCGGCATCGGGCGGGCCTTGACGCGGCGCAGCAGTTCGGCGACGGGGGCCGGCGAGTCGACGCGCTGGCCGGTGGGGAGCAGGGTGCCCTGCTCCATGGCGTTCAGCTGCCGGAGCTCGACGGGGTCCATGTCCAGCGCGGCTGCCAGCTTGTCCATCTGCGCCTCGTACGCGAAGCACGCCTGGACCGCGCCGAAGCCGCGCATGGCGCCGCAGGGCGGGTTGTTGGAGTAGAGCGCGAGCGCCTCGATGTCGACGTCCTCGACGACGTACGGGCCGACCGCGAGCGAGGCCGCGTTGCCGACGACCGCCGGGGAGGCGGAGGCGTAGGCACCGCCGTCCAGCACGATCCGGCACTTCATGTGGGTGAGCTTGCCGTCCCTGGTGGCGCCGTGCTCGTAGTGGAGCTTCGCCGGGTGCCGGTGGACGTGTCCGAAGAAGGACTCGAAGCGGTTGTAGACCATCTTGACGGGCTTGCCGGTGCGCAGGGCGAGCAGGCAGGCGTGGATCTGCATCGACAGGTCCTCGCGGCCTCCGAAGGCACCGCCGACGCCGGAGAGCGTCATACGGACCTTGTCCTCGGGAAGTCCGAGGACGGGGGCGATCTGGCGGAGGTCGGAGTGCAGCCACTGGGTGGCCACGTACAGTTCGACGCCGCCGTCCTCCGACGGCACTGCGAGGCCGGACTCGGGGCCGAGGAAGGCCTGGTCCTGCATCCCGAAGACGTAGTCGCCGGTGACGACGACGTCGGCCCGCCGCGCGGCGGTGTCCGCGTCGCCGCGGACGATCGGCTGGCGGTGCACGATGTTGGGGTGCGCGACATGGCCGATGTGGTGGTCGGTGCGGCCCTCGTGGACCAGGACGGCGTCGGGCGCGGTCGCGGACGCCTCGTCCGTGACGACCGGCAGCTCGGCGTAGTCGACGCGGATCCTGGCCGCGGCGCGGCGCGCGGTCTCGGGGTGGTCGGCGGCGACGAGGGCCACCGGCTCGCCGTGGTGGCGCACCTTGCCGTGGGCGAGGACCGGCGTGTCCTGGATCTCCAGGCCGTAGTTCTTCATCGCTGCGGGCAGGTCGTCGTAGGTCAGCACGGCGTACACGCCGGGCGTGGCGAGGGCCTCGCCGATGTCGATGGACCTGATCCGGGCGTGGGCGACGGTGGAGCGGAGCGTGTGGCCCCACAGCATGTCCTCGTGCCACATGTCCGAGGAGTACGCGAACTCCCCGGTGACCTTGAGGGTGCCGTCGGGGCGCAGGGTGGACTCGCCGATCCCGCCCCTGGTCTTCGAGCCCTGGGTGATCCTGGTGGGGGTGCCGGCCGGTTCGGAGGCGGCTCGTGGGTGCAGCGCCATGGCTATCGGACCGCCTCTTCCTGACGGGCGGCCGCGAGGCGGACCGCGTCGAGGATCTTCTCGTAGCCGGTGCAGCGGCAGAGGTTGCCGGAGAGCGCCTCGCGGATGTCCTGGTCGGACGGGGAGGGCCGCGCTTCGAGCAGTTCGTCGGCCGCGACCAGCAGGCCGGGGGTGCAGAAGCCGCACTGCACGGCGCCCGCGTCGATGAACGCCTGCTGGATCGGCGAGAGCTCCTCGGCGCTCTGCCCGTCACCGGCCTGTCGGCGCTGGGCGGTGTCGAGCGAGGTGCCGCAGGTGCCCGGGGCGCAGCCGGCGCCGGGGTGGGCGTCCTCGCGGTGCCTGGCGTAGTCCGCGAGACCTTCGACGGTGACGATCTCGCGGCCCTCCGCCTGGCCGGCCGCGACGAGACAGGAACACACCGGCACGCCGTCGAGACGGACCGTACAGGAACCGCATTCACCCTGCTCACAGGCGTTCTTCGACCCCGGGAGGCCCATGCGCTCACGCAGGACGTACAGGAGGGACTCCCCCTCCCACACGTCGTCGGCTTCCTGCTTGCGGCCGTTGACCGTGAAATTCACTCGCATGGTTAAGCAGCTCCTTCGAGGGTGCGGCCCGTGCCGCGGTACTGCTCCCAGGTCCAGCCCAGCGTGCGGCGGGCCATGATGCCGACGGCGTGCCTGCGGTAGGCCGCGGTGCCCCGCACGTCGTCGATGGGGTTGCAGGCGCCGGAGGCGAGCTGGGCGAACTGCTTGGCGACGGAGGGGGTGATGATCTTGCCGCTCTCCCAGAACCCGCCCTCCTCCAGCGCGGCGTTCAGGAACTCCTCGGCCTCCCTGGCCCGGACCGGGGTCGGGGCGGCGGAGCCGATGCCGGTCCGGACGGTGCGGGTCTCGGGGTGGAGGGCCAGGCCGAAGGCGCAGACGGCGATGACCATGGCGTTCCGGGTGCCGACCTTGGAGAACTGCTGGGGGCCGTCGGCCTTCTTGATGTGTACGGCACGGATCAGCTCGTCCGGGGCGAGGGCGTTGCGCTTGACGCCGGTGTAGAAGGTGTCGATCGGGATCATCCGGGTGCCGCGTACGGACTCGGCCTCGACCTCGGCGCCCGCGGCGAGCAGAGCCGGGTGGGCGTCACCCGCGGGTGACGCGGTGCCCAGGTTGCCCCCGACGCCGCCGCGGTTGCGGATCTGCGGCGAGGCGACGGTGTGCGAGGCGAGCGCGAGACCGGGCAGCTCGGTCCTGAGGTTCTCCATGATGGCGCTGTACGGCACGGAGGCGCCGAGTCGCACGGTGTCCCGGCCGGTCTGCCACTCGGACAGCTCACCGATCCGGTTCAGGTCCAGCAGGTGTGCGGGCCGCCGGTGGTCGAAATTGATCTCGACCATCACATCGGTGCCACCCGCGATGGGCACGGCCGTCGGATGCTCGGCCTTGGCGGCGAGCGCCTCCTCCCAGCTGGCGGGGCGAAGGAAGTCCATGAGTGGATCTCTTCTCGATCGGGTCGTTCGGCTGGGGGCGGGGTGCGGCCGGCCCGCTGCTGGTCGTTCCTGAGTCCTTGACACGTGTGTGACCCAGTACACAAGCCTTGCTCCACTCGGTGCAGTCACCGAAACCATGAAGGAATTGGCTGGCCCCCGTCCCCGTCTTGTAGATTCGAACGAATGGCGGGGGTCGGAAACCTCACCGCAATTCACAGGGGTACCCCGCCGCCCCCGCACCCCTCACGCACCAACGACGAGATCGGCGGCAATCGACGATGCGGCTGCGCGCACTGCTGGACACCGACGCGCTGGGCCTGCGGCTGCTCGGCGGCGAGGACGAGCTGGACCGTCCGGTCCGGGGCGTCATGACGACCGATCTGCGCGACCCCAGCCGCTACCTCTCCGGCGGCGAGCTGGTCCTCACGGGGCTGGCCTGGCGCCGGGACGCGTCGGACTCGGAGCCGTTCGTCCGGATCCTGGCCGGTGCCGGGGTGGCCGGGCTGGCGGCGGGCGAGGCGGAGCTCGGCGCCGTCCCGGACGATCTGGTCGAGGCGTGCCTGCGGCACCGGCTGCCGCTCTTCGCCGTCGACGAGACCGTCGCCTTCGCGACGGTCACCGAGCACGTGGTGCGCCAGGTCTCCGGCGAACGGGCCGGCGACCTGGCCGCCGTCGTCGACCGGCACCGAAGGCTGATGACCTCGGGCCCGGCGGGGGGCGGTCCCGAGGTGGTGCTCGATCTGCTCACCTCCGATCTCGATCTGCGGGCCTGGGTGCTCTCCCCCACGGGCCGGCAGATCGCCGGGGCGGGCGAGCCGCTGGCCGGGCCCGTGGGCGCGGCCCTGGCCGGACAGCATCTGGCGGCGACCCGGACCGGCCGCCGGGGCCCGCACCGGGCCGAGGTGGCCGGCACGACGTACGCGCTGTTCCCGATCCGTACGAACGGCCGGGGCGCGCCGCACGGCGCCCCCCGCGATGTGCGCGAGTCGGTGCTCTCGGACTGGCTGCTGGCCGTGGAGGCGGACGCGGGCGACTGGCCGGCCGAACGACTGGACCTGCTCCAGGGCGTCACCCAGCTGATCGCGGTCGAACGGGACCGTCGCGAAGCGGCCCGCACCGTACGCCGCAGGCTCGCCCAGGAGGTGCTGGAGCTGGTCCAGGCGGGCGCCGCCCCGGCGGAGATCGCGGCCAGGCTGCGGGTGGCCGCCCCGGTCCTGCTGCCGGGCCTCGGTGCGGCGCCGCACTGGCAGGTGGTGGTGGCCAGGGTCGAGTGGGCGGGCGGGGACACGGAACTCCCGGGCGGCCGGGTCGCCCAGGCGCTGCTGGAGGAGATCCTGGTCGACCCCGCGGTGACGGGACCCGACTCGGCGGACCGGATCGCGGTGGCGCACACGGGCGACGAGGCCATCGCCCTCGTACCCCTGCCTGCCGTCGCCCCGGCACCCGCCGCCGGTGGCGCGCCGGGTGACGAGGACGCGGACAAGCCCTCCGGAGCGCCCGGTGACAAGGGCGGGGAGCGACAGGAGCGGCGGGACACCGCCCTGCACGCCGAGGCCCTGCTCGCGACGGTCCGCGAGCCGCTGTCCGCGGGCCTCGCGGACGACGGCCGCCTGACACTGGGTGTCAGCGCAGCGGTGCATTCCGCCGAAGGTCTGCGCGGCGCCCTGGAGGAGGCCCGGCACGCCCGCCGGGTCGCGGCGGCCCGGCCGGGCCGGGTCTGCGCGGCCGGCCACCACGAGCTCGCCTCGCACGTCCTGCTGCTGCCCTTCGTGCCCGACGACGTACGCCGGGCGTTCACCGCACGGCTGCTGGACCCGCTGCGCGACTACGACCGGCGCCACCGCGCGGAGCTCATCGAGACGCTCGTGGCCTTCCTGGACTGTGACGGTTCCTGGACCCGCTGCGCGGCCCGGCTGCACCTCCACGTCAACACACTGCGCTATCGCGTAGGACGCATCGAGCAGTTGACGGGGCGTGACCTTTCGCGCCTGGAGGACAAGCTCGATTTCTTCCTCGCCCTGCGCATGAGCTGACGTCCGGGCCCGGCCCGGGCCCGGACGGGTTCCGCGCGATTGTGAATTCTTTCACCTGACATCGATCCCGACCCCTTGGCCCGACGTGCCATTCCGTGCTGAGATGCGCCCAGACCCAACAGCTCGATGGCGCGCTCGGGGAGGGCAATGTGGCGCATACCGCCATGTCTGGTTCCGGAACGACAGCAGATGACGATCCGCCGCTCCAGACAGCGGTATGGCGGCTGCGCTCACGCGCCTGCTGGACCGACGCGGCCGCGCTGCTCGAACCGCGCGCGGCCACCGACCCCGCCGCCGCCCTCCAGCGGACCTCCCTGCTGACCGAGCGGTGCCTCTACACCGGCACCGGGTGGACCGACGCCGAGGACGCGCTGCGCAACGCGGAAGCGCTCGCCCACGACAACACCGAACGGGGGGCCGCCGCCTGCGAGCGCGGCTATCTCGCCTACGCCTCGACCCTGCTCGGCGTACGGGACCGGGCCGACGAGGCCAGCGTGGCGCTGAGCAGGGCCGCGGCGCTGCTCGCCCCCGCGGCGCCCGGCCGCCCGCTGCTGGACTTCCGCCGCGGGCTGATCGCCCAGAACATCGCCGACGCACCCCAGTCCGCCCGCGCCGCGTACCGCAGGGCGCACGCCGGGGCAACGGCCCAGGGGGACCAGCTGCTGCTCTCGTTCACCTGGCGCCACCTCGCCTCGCTCGCCCTGCGGGAGGGCGAGCTCGCGGAGGCCCGGCACGGCTTCGCGGAGTCGCTGCGCATAAGGGAGGAGCTGGGCTACCTCGTCGGTACGGCCCCGGCGCTCATCTCCCTCGCGGACGCCGAGACGGAACCCGAGGCGGCCCGGCTGCGCGCCGAGGCGGGCCGACTGTTCCGGCTGCTCGGCGGCGTACCGACGTGGCTGGCCCCCCGGCTGGAACCGCCGGCTCCGGAGACCGTCGAGGCGAACTGAGGGCGGCCCGTCCTCCGCGGGATCCTCGGCCCGCCCGGTCAGGCTCGGCCAAGGGGGCGGGCGGCCGGGCGTGCCCGGCGGCCCTCAGCCGTCCGCGCCGTTGAAGTGTTCGCGTACCAGGGACTGCACCACCGCGAGGTCCCGGGCGATCAGCGCGTCCAGCAGCGCGGTGTGTTCCGAGGCGTCGGCGAGCAGGTCGGCGCGGCGGGTGGCCGGGTTGCTGACCAGTGGCCACTGGGACCGGCGGTGGAGGTCGTCGGCGATCATCACGAGCTGCTCGTTGCCCGACAGCGCGAGAACGGCGCGGTGGAAGGCGCGGTCGCACTCCGCGTAGCTCGCCCGGTCACCGACGGCGGCCGCCGCGACCGTGGCGTCGGCCAGCGGCCGCAGGGCGCACCAGCTGCCCGCCGGGACGGTGCGGGCCAGCCGCAGCATCACGGGGACCTCGATCAGGGCACGCACCTCGGCGAGCTCCGCCAGCTCCCGCGGGCCGCGTTCGCTGACCCGGAAGCCGCGGTTGGGCACGACCTCGACGGCGCCCTCGATGGCCAGTTGCTGCATGGCCTCGCGCACCGGGGTCGCGGAGACGCCGAAGCGGGCGCCCAGCGCCGGGGCCGAGTAGACCTGTCCGGGTGCCAGCTCACCGCCGACGAGTGCGGCGCGCAGGGCGTCGAGGATCTGGCCGCGCACGGAGTGCCGCTGCACCACCCGGGGCGCGCGCGGCTCGCCGTGGGTGTGCTCGCCGCGCGCCTGCTCGGGCACGCGGAAGCCCGGCGGGGTCGCCGAGGATGCGTACGGCGGGTGTACGCCGTCGCGCGCTCTGCCCTGCTCCACCGGAACCTCCTCCCACTGGCCGGCCCGGCTGCGCCCGGCCCCTGTGCACGATAGGCGGGGCGGGCCCCAGTTCAAACACCGATCATTTCGGGTAAGGTAAGGCTTACCTGTCAAAGATCGTGATTCGGGGGTCCCCCGCATGACCGTCCCCGCCCTGCTCACCGCCATCGCCCCGTCCCCCGTGACGGCGGCGTACGCGCGTCTGGCCGAGGTCTTTCCCGGCCTGCGCGCCGAGGTGCTCACCGATGACGACCCGGCGCCGTCGGGTGCCGGGTGGGTCGGTGCGGCCGAACTCGCGGAGGGCGGCGCGGCCCTGGACGCCTTCCTGGCCTGCGACGACGCCCAGGTGGTGCGGGACTACGGCATGCGGGCCCGCCCGGACGTGGTGGCCAGCTTCGGGCTGCACCGCTACGCCTGGCCCGCATGCCTGCTGGTGACCCTGCCCTGGTTCCTGCACCGCCGGGTGCCGCGGGTCCCCGTGCGGGACGTCTCCTTCCAGCGGGCGACGGGCCGTCTGACACTGCGCGTGAGCGAATTCGCCTGCCTGCCGGACGACCCCGCGGCGGCCCTTCCCGGCGCCCGGGTCGTCCCGGACGAGGCCGCTCTGCGGGCCGAGGTCCTCGAGTCCGTGGCGGAACACATCGGTCCGGTGCTGGACGGGTTCGGGCCGCGCATGCGGCGCGGCAAGCGGGCGCTGTGGGGCATGGCGACGGACGAGATCGTCGAGGGCCTCTGGTACATCGCGCATCTGCTCGGCGAGGAGCGCCGCGCGATGAAGGAGCTGGAGCTGCTCCTGCCCGGCACCACCAAGCCGTACGTGGGCACCGCCGGTTTCCGTGAACTGACCGGCCCCGACGGCGAATCGCTCCCGACCCGCGACCGTGCGAGCTGCTGTCTGTTCTACACGCTGCGTCCGGAGGACACCTGCGTCACCTGCCCGCGCACCTGCGACGCCGACCGCGTTCGGAAGCTGACGCCCGCGCCGTGAGCGCCCCTTCCCGGACCATGCCGCTCGTCCGGGGGACTCAGATTCGAACGTAACTCCCTATTAACGTGAGGGCGTTCGAGGAGAATCCGCCCAACGACGAGCCCGGTCACCCCGATGGCGTTCACTTGTCCCGAAACCCGCTGAGCGGGGCGTCGCTTCCGCCACCATGGCGTCCGAAACGCCCTACGCGACGCAAGGGACCGCGCATGAGACTGACCGACATATCGCTTGACTGGCTGCTTCCGGGCGCCGTGCTGCTCGTGGGGGTCATGGCGGCGGTGACGGTGGTCGCGCGCGGCAGGCGCGCCGCTGAGAAGTCCGCAGCCGACGACAGCTGGGAACGCAGCGAGGAGCGCCGCAGGCGCAAGGAGGCGCTGTACGCGACCGCCTCGTACGTCCTGCTGTTCTGCTGCGCCGCGGTGGCAGCCGCCCTCTCCTTCCACGGACTCGTCGGCTTCGGCCGGCAAAACCTCAGCCTCTCCGGGGGCTGGGAGTACCTGGTGCCGTTCGGCCTCGACGGGGCGGCCATGTTCTGCTCGGTGCTCGCCGTGCGCGAGGCCAGCCACGGTGACGCCGCACTCGGCTCCCGGCTCCTCGTGTGGACCTTCGCCGGTGCCGCCGCCTGGTTCAACTGGGTGCACGCACCACGCGGGCTGGACCACGCGGGCGCCCCGCACTTCTTCGCGGGGATGTCGCTCTCGGCGGCCGTGCTGTTCGACCGCGCGCTGAAGCAGACCCGCCGCGCCGCCCTGCGGGAGCAGGGTCTGGTACCCCGCCCGCTGCCGCAGATCCGGATCGTCCGGTGGCTGCGGGCACCCCGGGAGACCTTCGGCGCCTGGTCGCTGATGCTCCTCGAGGGCGTACGCACCCTGGACGAGGCGGTCGACGAGGTACGCGAGGACCGCCGGGAGAGGGAACAGGACCGGCACCGCAGGCGGGACCAGGCGAAGCTGGACCGGGCGCAGATCAAGGCCCTGAACCGGCAGAACCGGTCCTGGGCGCGCGGTGGCCGCCGGCTGGAGGTCCAGGCCATCGCCCCCGCTACGGGCGGCGGCACGCCGACCGTAGCGGAGCCTGCCATAACAGAGCCGGGACAGCTGCCCCTGCGCCACCGGCCGTCCCTGCAAGCCGTGAACGGCTCGAACTCCAGGAGCACTTCGGCACAGACCGCGAGCGGTGACCCCGCGATCGTCGACCTCACCACCGAGGACGACACCCAGACCCTGCCCCGGCTCGATTCGCTGGAGCGGAAACTCAGGGATCTGGAGCAGCAGTTCGGCTGAGCGGTGCGATCCGCGCGGCGGCCGTCAGGTCTTCCCGCCGTCCAGCTCGAACCAGACCACCTTGCCCAGCGCCTGCGCCGTGACCCCCCAGGAGTCCGCCAGGCTCTGCACGAGGAGCAGCCCTCTGCCGTGCGTACCGTCGTCGGCGTTCGGTACGTACGGCGCGGGCTCCTGCCCCGGCACGAAGTCGCGCACCTCCACGCGTAATCGGGCGGGAGCCGCTGTCACGGTGACCACGGCCCCGTTCCGCGTGTGGATCAGGGCGTTCGTCACCAACTCGCTCAGCAGGAGCTCCGCCACGTCGGTCTCCTCCGGGCGCGAGCGGTGCCGTAGGAACTCTCTCAACGCACCGCGTACTTCCCCCACGCCCGACAGATCGGCGTGGCCGATTCTCCGGTGCAACCGGACCGGCCGGCTCTCCTGTCGCTTCGTCATGTCCCCCGCGCGCACCGTGAATCGGCCTCCCTTGATTCCGTCAGGTCTCGAACACCGTCACGGGATGCATGCCCCACAGACGGGCGGCCACGCTTTTCCCGGCGCCAACAGGTGAAGGCACTTCGGGGCAACTCCCGCCGGAAGTCAGGTGCGTTACGTTTCCGTACCCACGGTTAACTCCCAAAAAATTCACACAGGGTGGCGTTGACGGAAGGGGATCTACGCGCGTCATCATGGTGGACATGCGAATCCCCCCACGGATCACCACGCTCGGCGGCATCGCCGCCCTCCTGTCCGTCCTCTTCGTCGGCGGACCCGTCACGGCAACGGCGGCGACCGTTCCCTCGACCACTGCCGTCGGCAGCATCTGCTACTCCGCGCTGCCGTCCCAGGCACATGACACCCTCGACCTGATCGACGCGGGCGGACCTTTCCCGTTCGATCAGGACGGCACCGTCTTCCAGAACCGGGAAGGCATCCTGCCGAGCCAGGGAACGGGCTACTACCACGAGTACACGGTCATCACCCCGGGCTCGGACACGCGCGGGGCACGGCGGATCGTGACGGGTGAAGAGGTCCAGGAGGACTACTACACCGCGGACCACTACGAGTCCTTCGACCTGGTCGACCACGGCTGCTGATCAGCACCACCCCGGTCCGGTCCGCGCCGTTGTCCCCCACCTGCGGCGCGGATCACCGGACGGGAACCGCAAGGCGCGCTTGTACCCTCCATCCATGACCGTGATCTATGTGATCGACGGCTCCGAGGTCACCGGCCTGGAGCGCTTCTGGGATGTGGTCGGTGAGGCCGTGAACGGTCCCGGCGGCTATTTCGGGCGCAATCTCGACGCCTTCGCCGACTGCCTGGGCGGCGGCATGGGCACCCCGGACGACGCCGACTTCGTCATCGAATGGCGCGACCACGCCCTGTCCGCCCGCGCGCTGGGCCATGAGGAGACCGCCCGTCGGCTGCGCCGCACCCTCAGCCGTGCGGACGCCACCGGCAGGGCACGGGTGGAGACGGAGCTGGCCGAGGCGCTGGCCGGCCGGGGGCCGACGCTCTTCGACCAGCTGGTGCAGATCATCACGGACCGCACCGCGCCCGGGACCCTGCGCCTGCGGTGACGGCGCCGCGCCCCGGAGCGGATCCTCAAGGGCGGGGCACGTTACGGAGGTTGGAGCGGGCCATCTGGAGCATCCGGCCCACACCGCCGTCCAGCACCATCTTGCCGGCGGAGAGGGCGAATCCGGTGACCATGTCGGCGCTGATCTTCGGCGGGATGGACAGGGCGTTCGGGTCGGTGACCACATCGACGAGTGCGGGCCCCTTGTGCTTGAAGGCGTCCCTGAGGGCGCGCTCCAGCTGTTTGGGCTTCTCCACCCGCACCCCGTAGACCCCGGCGGCCCGGGCGACCGCCGCGAAGTCCGGGTTCTTGTTGGTCGTGCCGAACGACGGCAGTCCCGCCACCAGCATCTCCAGCTCGACCATGCCGAGCGAGGAGTTGTTGAACAGGACGACCTTCACCGGGAGGTCGTACTGGACGAGCGTGAGGAAGTCGCCCATCAGCATGGTGAATCCGCCGTCACCGGACATCGACACGACCTGCCGGTTCCGGTCGGTGAACTGGGCGCCGATCGCCTGCGGCAGCGCGTTCGCCATCGAGCCGTGGCTGAACGAACCGATCACCCGGCGCCTGCCGTTGGGCGTGAGATAGCGGGCCGCCCACACATTGCACATGCCGGTGTCGACGGTGAACACCGCGTCTTCGTCGGCGAGTTCGTCCAGCACGGCGGCGACGTACTCGGGGTGGATCGGCACGTGCTTCTCGACCTTGCGGGTGTACGCCTTGACCACGCCCTCCAGCGCGTCGGCGTGCTTCTTCAGCATCCGGTCGAGGAACTTGCGGTCGGTCTTGGCCTTCACCCTCGGCGTCAGGGCCCGCAGCGTCTCGCGCACATCGCCCCAGACCGCCAGATCGAGCTTGGAGCGCCTGCCCAGGTGCTCGGGCCGCACATCGACCTGGACGATCTTCACATCGGTCGGGAGGAACGCGTTGTACGGGAAGTCGGTGCCCAGCAGGATCAGCAGATCGCACTCGTTGGTGGCCTCGTAGGCGGCGCCGTAGCCGAGCAGCCCGCTCATGCCGACGTCGTACGGATTGTCGTACTGGATCCACTCCTTGCCGCGCAGCGCGTGGCCGACCGGTGCCTTCACACGCTCGGCGAACGCCATCACCTCCGCATGCGCGCCCGCTGTCCCGCTGCCGCAGAACAGCGTCACCCGCCTGGCCTCGTCGACCATGCGGCAGAGCTTCTCGATCTCCCCGTCACCGGGCTTCACGGAGGGCCGCGAGGTGACGAGGGCGTGCTCGATCGACTTCTCGGGAGCCGGTTGGGAGGCGATGTCCCCGGGCATCGACACGACGCTGACGCCGCCGCGGCCGATCGCGTGCTGGATGGCCGTCTGGAGCAGGCGCGGCATCTGCTGCGGGTTGGAGATCATCTCGTTGTAGTGGCTGCACTCCTGGAAGAGCAGCTCGGGATGGGTCTCCTGGAAGTAGCCGAGGCCGATCTCGCTCGACGGGATGTGCGAAGCAAGGGCGAGCACGGGGGCCATCGAGCGGTGGGCGTCGTAGAGGCCGTTGATGAGGTGCAGATTGCCCGGTCCGCAGGATCCGGCACAGGCGGCCAGGGTCCCGGTGATCTGGGCCTCCGCACCGGCGGCGAACGCGGCGGTCTCCTCGTGCCTGACCTGGATCCACTCGATGGCGGCGTTCCGCCGGACGGCGTCGACGACGGGATTGAGGCTGTCACCGACGACGCCGTACAGCCGCTTGACCCCCGCCCGCACGAGAATGTCGACGAACTGTTCCGACACGTTCTGCTTGGCCATGGGTGCGCACCCTCTCTGTGTGTGCTCCGTGCACATGCGGCTGCCCCGCTACGGAGTCCATCAACCCACGGTGCGCGCGGTTACGCCTCCCAGACTGCGGCGCTCGTGCGGTCGTCGCCGTACCCCTTGATCCTGAGCTGGGTGTCGGCCAGATAGGCGGGCAGGCCGGGCGGGCCCGGCGCCCAGCGCCGGGCGAGCTCCTCGGCGAGGACCGGCTCGCCGCGCATCGGTTCGGCCAGTCCGTCGCCGCAGAGCAGCAGGGTGTCCCCCGCGCGGGCGACCGAGGCGCGGAACCGGAAGGGCTCGGCGGGCGGCGCCGGGCTCCCGGCGTACGGGGACGGGGGTGTGGTGATCCGCAGATCCGTCGTCAGCCTGGCGCCGCCCGGGCCCTCTTCGCCCACCGCGCCGCCGGACGGCGCCGGGACGAGCGGTTCGAGGTCCTGCCAGACGCCGTCGCGGAGCCGGAAGAGGCCGCCCCCACCGATGCCGAAGAAGACCCGGGTGCGGCACTCCGGATCGGCGGGCAGGAGCAGGCAGCGCAGCCCCGCGGCGTACGCGGAAGGTTCGAGGCCGAGCTCGGCGGCACGGGCGCGCAACCTGCCGTAGGTGCGGTCGGTGAGGCGGTGCAGACCCGATCTGAGGTCGCCCCGGCGTCCCGCCCTTATGTCGGCGCAGAGCCTGGCGTGGCTGCGGGCGACGGCACCGCCGATCGAGCGGCAGGCTTCGGCGGCGGCGAGGTGGGCGTGTCCGGCGGCTCTGGCACCCGCGGCCACCGCGACCAGGACCAGTGCCTCGTCCCCGGTGCCGAAGCGCGCGGTGAGCAGGGCGTCGCGACGGGTTTCGCCGCGGAAGCGCGCCAAGTCGCCGCGCACGGAGGCCGCCCGCAGCGTGTACGTCCCGTACCGGGCACCGTCGAGCACCGTGTCGGGAACGAGTCCGCCGATGTCGTCGGGGCCGGAGGCGGGCAGCGCGGCGGGCTCGGCGTCGTAGGCAGGCGGCCGGTCCCCGAGGTGGCCGACCGTCGGGCGCGACTGCTCCTCCCCGGGCACGTGCGCGACACCGGCGGGGGCTGTCGGCCCGGACGGCGCCTCCGGGGTCAGCGGTACGGCGAAGGTGCGCGGCCGGGCGGGTCCGGCCGGGGCCTCCCAGGGGGCGGGCACGGCCAGGGTGCGCGGGGGCGCGGGGAGCGTTGGCACGGGGGGTGCCTCCGGTGCGGGCGGCGGCGGCACCGGCAAGGTCCGCGCGGGCGGCGCGGGAAGGTGCTCCGGTGCACGGGGTCGCTCCGGCGCGGGAGGTGCGGGAGGTGCGGGAGGTGCGGGCGCATCCCACGGCGTGCCCTTCACCGGTTCCGCCTCCGGTGTGCGGGGGTCGGGCACCGGCACCACCGGGACCGGGCGGTCCACGGGGTCCGGCGCCCCGCCCACCGCGTCCGATGCGGAGTCGAAGCGGTCGTCGAGGCTGTCCGGCGCGTCGCCCGGGCCCGTGTCCGGCACGGTCCCGTCGTACAGCCTGCGCCACCAGTCGTCCTCGTGGGCGGTGGGCTTCTCCCCCTGCTGACTCATGCCCATAGTGTCCACCGCACAGGCCGTGCGAAAACGGGTCGTCAGGAAAAGAGGCCCGGAAGTGACGCCCGTGCGGCGGCCGGCGAAGGGCCGGCCGGCGATCGCGGACGCGTCGCTCGCCCCGGGTGATCGCGGAACGGAGCACAGCGGGCCGTGCTTCCGCGGAGAGTCGGCCGGTACCGCTGTGACGCCACACTGACCGAGGGCGCGCCAGTACGGGGCATGATGTGCCCGTCGCATATACGCCGTGGCCGATTCCCGCCACGGCCGTACGGGCGCAGCGATGTGCGATCACCACCGGGGAGGGTCCGAGGATGCTGGCAGCGATAGGTCTCGACGAGAGACAGGAAGCGGCCTACCGCGCACTGGTCGCGGCGGGCGCGGTGGAACTCCCTGATCTCGCGCGCCGGCTGGCGCTGCCCGAGGCGGACACCGAGCGGGCGCTGCGCCGGCTGGAGCAGCAGGGGCTGGCGGCCCCGTCCTCGTCACGGGCGGACCGCTGGGTGGCGGCTCCGCCCGGGGTCGCGCTGGGTGCGCTGCTGGCGCGGCAGCGGCACGAGCTGGAACAGGCCGAGCTGGCATCGGCGCTGCTCGCCGAGGAGTACCGGGCGGAGGCGGCCGTGCCCACGGTTCACGACCTGGTGGAGGTGGTGACGGGTGCGCGTGCCGTGGCCCACCGCTTCCACCAGCTGCGGCTGGGCGCCAGGTCCGAGGTCTGCGCGCTGGTCGCGGGCAAGCCGGTCGCGGTCGCCGGTACGGAGAGCGGGTCCGAGGAACGGACCACGACGCGCGGGGTGTCCTACCGGACGGTCGTCGAGCGGGACGTGCTGTCGCTGCCCTCCGGGATCGTCGAGCTGTCGGCCGCGCTGAGCCGTGACGAACAGTGCCGGGTGGTCGACCGGGTGCCGACGGAGCTGGTGGTCGCCGACGCGTCCCTGGCCCTGGTGCCGCTGACCGGCCGGGGTGCGGAACCCTCCGCGCTGGTCGTCCACGCCAGCGGTCTGCTGGAGTCGCTGATGGGGCTCTTCGAGGCTGTATGGCGGGACTCGATGCCACTGCGGCTGGGCGGGAACGGCATCCGGGAGGGGGCAGGACCGGGGCCGGATCCGACCGATCTGGAGATCCTGTCGCTGCTGCTGGCGGGTCTGACCGACGCGAGCGTGGCGAAACAGCTGGAGCTGGGGCTCCGGACGGTACAGCGGCGGGTGAAGGGGTTGATGGAGCTCACCGGCGTCACCACCCGGCTGCAGCTGGGCTGGCATGCCTACGAACGCGGATGGGTGGCCCGCGCCCCGCGCTGAGCGCCCCGCCACCGGCGCTGACGGGCGGGACCGGACGGACTCCGGCAGGCTGGTCGAATGAGTGTGTGGCAGCTCGTTGCCGTCGGGGCGGTGATGCTGCTCGGCCTGGTCGGCGTACCGGCGCCGGGCGTACCGGGCCAGGCGATCGTCTGGGCGGCGGTGCTGTGGTGGGCGTTGACGGACACGACGCCGGTCGCCTGGGGCGTGCTGATCGGGGCGACGTGCCTGCTGCTCCTGAACCAGGCGCTGAAAGCACTGCTGCCCTCGCGCCGCCCGCACGAGACGGGCGCCCCTCGCAAGACGTTGACGCTGGGCGGGCTCGCCGCGATCGTCGGCTTCTTCGTCGTCCCGGTGGTGGGTGGGATCCTGGGCTACGTGGGCGCGGTCTACGGTGCCGAGCGGCTGCGGCTGGGCAGCCACGGGGCGGGCTGGGCCTCGTTGAAGTCGGTGATGCGGGCGACCGGATACTCGGTGCTCGTGGAGCTCTTCTGCTGCCTGATGGTGGCGGGGGCGTGGCTGGGCGCGGTGGTCTGGGGCTGACGGACGGCTGCCGGATCCGCGTCCGCGGGCGCGGGACCCACGGCCGAGGTGCCGGGCCGGGGTCGAGTGGCGCCGGAGCCGTGAGGGAATCAGCCGAGGAGGTCGTCCGCGTCCGCGCGGGGGAAGATCCGCAGCTGGGATCTCGACGCGTGCCGGGACCTACGGCCCCGCGGGTCCGTGCTGCCGAGGTCCGGGTCCGCGGGCTCCGGATGGCGTGCGGCGTACGAGCACCAGGGCCGCAGGCGCCCGGTGCCCCGTTCAGGTGAGCCGGTGCTGCGGCCGAGCCGGCCGGGCCCGGGACGCTCGCAGTCCACGATGCCCTCGCCGATCATCCGCACGGCGCGTCCGACGGCATCGGCGCGGATGCTCCGGTCGGCGAAGCCGGGCACGGCGTCCGGGCGGCAGCTCGCGCCGCCCGGAAGCCGTTGTTCTGAGCCGCGGCCTCGGTGGGATGGAACCGCACGTTCTTCCGTCCCGGGGTGACCGCGGGGCGGCTCGGCCGGCACGGGATGCCGGTGTGCGCCACCCCCGGGCCCGCACCCGCGGAGCCCGGGGCGGCTGCGCTACCGCTTCCGGCCCTGCTTGACCGCAAGGGCCGCGCGGCCCTCCGCCGTCCTGCGCTTCCACTCGCGCAGGTTCTCGGAACGCAGCCGGGCGTCGGTCTTCGCCGCGATGCGGTGGTTCTCCCGGAGCAGCTTGCGGTAGCTGTCCAGGCGCCGCTCGGGCAGCGTGCCGTCCTCGATCGCGCCGAGTACGGCGCAGCCGGGCTCGGCCTCGTGGGCGCAGTCGTGGAACCTGCACTGCTGTGCCAGGTCCTCGATCTCGGAGAAGACCTGGCCGACGCCCGTCTCCGCGTCCCAGAGGCCGACCCCCCGCAGTCCGGGGGTGTCGATCAGCGTGCCGCCGCCGGGCAGCACGAGGAGGTTGCGCGTCGTGGTGGTGTGCCGGCCCTTGCCGTCCACGTCGCGCGCGGCCCGCACGCCCATCACCTCCTCGCCGAGCAGGGTGTTGGCGAGGGTCGACTTGCCCGCCCCGGAGAGCCCGAGCAGCACGCTCGTACCGCCCGAGACGATGGCGCCGAACACATCGGTCCCCTCACCGGTGGCGGAACTGACCGGCAGCACCTGCACCCCGGGGGCGATGCGCTCGATGTCCTCGACCAGATGGGACAGCGTGGTCACGTCGGGGACCAGATCGGCCTTGGTGAGCAGGACGAGTGGGTCTGCCTCGTACCTGTCGGCCTGCGTACCGTCGCCGAGCAGCGCGTCACCGGCGGTGCTGGACATCGCCAGCGCGAGGAAGCGTTCCAGGCGCCCGAGGTCCAGCTCGACGGCGAGCGAGACGCAGATGACGATGTGGTCGATGTTCGTCGCGAGCACCTGCCCCTCGGAGCGCTGCGAGGACGTCGAGCGTACGAACGCGGTGCGCCGGGGAAGGAGCGTACGGACGAACTGCGGGTCGCCGTCGGGGTCGACGGCCACCCAGTCGCCGGTGCAGACGATCCGCATCGGGTCGCGGGGCACGACGAACGCGGTGTCCGCCCTGAGGATGCCGTCCGAGGTGACCACGTCGCACTGCCCGCGGTCCACCCGCACCACGCGGCCGGGCAGGAGTCCCTGCTCGGCATACGGGGCGAAGGCGGCAGCCCAGTCGTCGTCCCAGCCGTACGGGGCCAGCGGGTGCGACGAGGAGGTACGAAGAATGGGGAAAGACAAGGGAAACCCTTCACAAGGGTGGCCCCGGCAACGCGCGTTCGAGCGCGGAGAAAGGAAGTCGGGTTCAGCCGGCGGCCACAGGGGTGGGAACGATGCTCTTCGTGTGGGCAGCGCCCATCGCAACGACAGTCATCAATGTCCTCACCTCCTGGTTCCTTGAACTCCACACACCCTAGCCCGGGGCCGCCCGGCGGCGTCAACAGGTTTTCCGCACGTGACCGCACGCCCAGGGATTTCGCCGGAGTTGACGGAAAATATCCCTCGATCAGGTGATACGCATATACAAAGGCCGGTCTCGGGCCGTTAGTGTGCCGGACATGACCTCACCCCAGACCGCCACCGGCACGTTCACCCAGGCCCAGTTGGGCACCCAGATCCTCCTCGGCTGGAGCGGCGAGAACCACGTGAGCGGCCGTGACGTCGCCTTCCTCCTCACCTATGCGCTCGGCGACGGGCAGGACGGACCGGAGGTGGGCGAGCGGGCCATGCGAGCGGCTCTCGAACGCAGCGGACTGCGGGTGGGGGGCGAGACGTTGGACGCCACCGACAAGCCCAGCCTCCCGGTGAAGCTCCTCATCCAGGCCGGCCAGGTCGTTCTGACGATGCCGCACTTCAAGGCGCAGTACACGGTCCCGCGCGACTGGCTGGCAGTGGCCCAGGCGGAGGGCCAGGTGCACGGCATGTTCGCCACGCGTCCGTGGCCCGCGGCCGTTCCGGGGCAGCCGGTCGGCGAGGAGCTGTTGCGGTCCTTCGTGGGCGACCCGGAGGTGATCGCAACCTCCGCCCACTGCATCCTGCCGGTACGCCGCCTGGCCTGACCGCCGTCGCACCGCGCATGACGATGCCCACCACCCCCGTGGAGTGGTGGGCATCGCCGCAGGCGGCCCTCACCGGCGCGCGTGCGGACGGTTCCGTGACCGGCCGTACGCAGCCGTGCTGTCAGCTGTTGCCGAGGCCGTTGCCCGAGATCACCGGGATGTCGTTCAGGATGTGCGACAGCGGCTCGTCACCCTTGGCCTGGGTGGAGTTGTCGGCGCACTGCTGGTTCTGCGGGTTGGACAGCACGTTGATGTCCTGGACCGCGACCGCGGCGGGGACGCCGGCGAGCGAACTCGTGTTGACCTTGGCGGGCAGCCCGACACACAGCTTGTTCAGCGAACCCTGGACCAGGCTGAGCTGCGGGCTCTGGTCACCCTTGGTGACGCTGTTGCCGTACTCCGACTCGGCACCGTTGCCGTTGACCGTCGTCGTGCCGTGGTCGTTGCCGATCGCCATCGCCGAGGGGGCCGCAGCGGCGGACAGACCGAGCAGGGACACAGCCACAGTCGCGCCGGCCATCATCTTCTTCATCACGCTTCACCTTTCGGAGCGTCCCGTTGTGGAACGTACTGACTAACCCCAAGCGGACGATTCAGTTCCGCTACTCCACTCAAACGGGTTGAATCAGGTGCCGGGCCGACGCGCCGCCAGTGTGCTGCGCCAGGCGACGTTTGCCCGTCAAGGAGCGGCGTCGGGTGCCTGCTCTCGGCGTGCCGGGCGTCGCGACGGGGGCGAACGTCGCCTGTTACGGCACTAGTCCGTGTCCGCGGTACGCGCGGCCGGGACGAAGACGCTTCCCCGGTCGTGCACGGGCCCGCGGGAGGACGGGTGTTGCGGACGTGGCGGGGCCTCGCGCCTGGCCGCCTGGCACCACTCGGCGAGCAGCCTGTCGTAAATGGGTGTGGCGCCCTCCGGCCGGTGGTCACGGCCGGGCGCGTGGTGACTGTCGTACTGATCCATGAGGACCACCTACCCGACCGGGCGGACCGCGTCGGGCGCGACTGGGGCAACCGGCCCAATTCCCGCACTATCGGGCTACCCGACCCGCAGCACGGCGGACCCGGACCCGGGACGCGGGCACGGCGAAGGGGCCGGTCCATCCAGGCTCCCGAAGGACGGTTGCCGCACGGATGGACCGGCCCCTCAGATCATCGGCTGCGGAGAGGCAGGAGGGGAGCTATCGGCGGTCAGCGGTTGCCCGCACCGTTGCCCGAGAGGATCGGGATGTCGTCCAGGATGTGCGACAGCGCCTCGTCACCCTTGGCCTGGGTCGAGTTCTCGGTGCACTGCTGGTTCTGCGGCGAGGACAGGACGTTGATGTCCTGGAGCGCGATCGGGGCGGCGCCGACGAGCGAACTGATGTTGGCCTTGGCCGGGAGCGCGATGCAGGGCTTGTTGAACGATCCCTGGATGAGACCGATCTGCGGACTCATGTCACCATGCGTGCTGCTGTTGCCGTACGCCTGCACGGCACCGTTGCCGTTGACGGACGTGGTGCCGTGGTCGTTTCCGATCGCCATGGCCGAGGGGGCCGCAGCGGCGGAAATACCTACGACGGAGGCGGCGACTGCCGCCGACGCCAGGATCTTCTTCATCATGAACTAACCCTTCTGGTTATTCTGTTGCCCGCCTGTCCGGAGCATTCTGAGCAACTCGTTCGGGCGGATATAGTTGCGCCATTTCACTCGAACGGCGTGCTTCTCGTCCGGCCATCGCCGCATTTCACGGACGCCGGCAACGAGACTGTCGTGCGTCGGGAACGGACTCGTGCGGCGACGGCTCAGCCGCCGAGCGGCAGCCCGCCCATGAGGGGGGCGACCTTCTTGGTAACACCTGCCGCCGCCCCGTCCTCCCGGACCGCCTCGGCGGTGTCGCCGACCGCGTCCACCACCTGGTTCGCGACCTGCGGCGTGGTGGACGTGAGTTCGTTCACGCCACTGGTGAGGCTGAAATGAGGGCCCGTGGCGGTGGTGACCGCGAAGGCGGGAGCGGCCGTTCCGAGAGCGGCCACGGAGCCGGCGAGACAGGCGACAGTCTTCGCGTACTTCACTTTCGGGTTCCCTTCTCGAGCGGCGTCCGTTCGGTCGCGTTTCCACACCGCACAGGCCTCTTTTTCCTGTGACTTCCGCCGCTTTCATCCGGGATAACGATCGGGCAGCGGGCGGGCAACTGGAAAGGGCATGATTTCTTGGTACGCACGGAAAAGTCCCGGAACACGGAAGTGTGCTCCGGGACCTCCCTCCGAAAAGCCCCAGCCGGACCGGCCGGGGCCCGCCGGGGAACGGCGTCAGTCGTTGATGCAGATGTTGCCGAACGCCGGGTTGAGCAGACCGGGGGCGTTCAGGGTGTTGCCGCAGAGATTGACCGGAATGTGGATGGGAACCTGCACGACATTACCGGACAGGACGCCCGGGGAGTTGGCAGCAACGGCCTTGGCGCCGGAGTCGGCCATGGCCGGGGCGGCGGCACCGAGCGCCATGAGGGTTCCGGCGGCAACGGCGGCAACCTTGGTGTACTTCACTTTCGTCCCTTTCTGCAGCGAAGCCCTGAGCGGTCACGTATTTCGCGCCGCACGAGCACTGTGGAGAATGTGCCCGTGGCTCCGGTTCTGTAATCCGTAACGATTGAGGGGCAGCATCGAAACTCTATGGGAGAAGTTTCCTGGAAAACCCCCCGAATGATGCAGGCCCGGGCCGCACGATGGAGGAATGTCGGCGGCCCGGGCCGGTCCTTGCGGCTTGATCAGCCGTTACCGGCACCGTTGCCGGAGAGAACCGGGATGTCGGAGAGGATGTGCGACAGCGGCTCGTCACCCTTGGCCTGGGTCGAGTTGTCGGTGCACTGCTGGTTCTGCGGCGAGGACAGGACGTTGATGTCCTGGAGCGCGATCGGGGCGGCACCGACGAGCGAAGCGACGTTGGCCTTGAGCGGCAGGCCGACACAGGGCTTGTTGAGTGAGCCCTGGACCAGGCTGAGCTGCGGGCTCTGGTCACCCTTGGTGACGCTGTTGCCGTACTCCGACTCGGCACCGTTGCCGTTGATCGACGTCGTGCCCGTGTCGTCTCCGATCGCCATGGCGGTCGTTGCCGAGAGACCGAGGATGGAGGCGGCGACGGCACCCGTAGCCAGAACCTTCTTGATCACGATGAACCCTTCTCGTACCGATTGCCCCGCAACGGAGCACCCTGACCAACTCACCATCGGACGTTTGGTTCCGCCCGTTCACCCGATTGCCAGCATTCCCGCGACAACACGAACACACGTACGTAACTCTTCCGGGTGGTTACAGGATTTCCACCGGTCCTCAAGTTTCCCCCGCACGCGGAGCATCGTTAGAGAGTCGTCCGCGTGCATGGAATGACGTTCCATCAGGGCCACCGCCCACGCGAATTTCCCGAAGAAGGGCAAGTAATGCGACAGGTTCTGAATAAAAGCATGATCGTCATGGCGGCGGCATCGGGCATCCTGGGCGTCGCCGGCGGTTACGCACACGCCGACGCCTCGGCCGAAGGCATCGCCGCCAACTCGCCCGGTGTCGGTTCGGGCAACGCCGTACAGGTGCCGGTGCACGTCCCGGTCAACCTCTGCGGCAACACGGTCAATGTGATCGCCCTGCTGAACCCGGCCTTCGGCAACACCTGCGCGAACGTCGACTCCGGCAAGGACCACCACGATGAAGCCTCCGGGTCGAGCGCGGAGGGCGTGGCCACCGGCTCGCCGGGCGTGGTGTCGGGCAACCAGGCCCAGGTGCCCATCGACCTCCCGGTGAACGCCTGCGGCAACTCCGTGGACGTCGTCGGCGCGCTGAACCCGGCCTTCGGCAACACCTGCGTCAACGACAGCGACGGCGGGCACCACCCGCCGGTCGAGCCCCCGGTCGTCGAGCCGCCCGTCGAGAAGCCGCCGGTCGTCGAGCCCCCGGCCGTCAAGCCCCCCGCCGAGGAGCCCCCGACCGCCAAGCCGCCGGTGGACAAGCCCCCGGTGGACGTGCCGCCGCCCGGCAACCCCGGCCCGAGCACCCCCGACACGCAGCTGGCCCAGACCGGTGCGGGGGAGATCGGTCTGGCCGCCGGCGCGAGCGCGGCTCTGCTGCTCGGCGGAGCGGTTCTCATGCGTCGCACCCGCGGTTCGCGCACCTAGTCGCGGTACACACGGAGAGAGGGGCCGCCCGGCAGCGTCAGGTGCTGCCGGCCGGCCCCTCTTCCCGTACTACGCATGTGCCCCGCGCGGTCCGGGACGTCCGCGGTGCCAGGAAGGGGTCCAGGACCCAACCCCGCTCACCGGCGAGTGTGCCGCGGCAGGCAACGTTTGCCCGTCGAGGAGCGGCGTCGGGTGCCTGCTCTCGGCGTGCCGGCCGGAAGTCCTCGTACGGGACGCAGTCGGGCTTCCGGCCGGTGCGGCGAGCGTGCGTGCCGGGCGTCGCGACGGGGCGAACGTCGCCTGTTACGGCACTAGGAAGGGTAGAAGTGCGTCAGCGACTCCGCGGCACAGGCCGGCTTCTGCGACCCTTCGAGCTCGAAGGTGAACGCCCGGGTCATCTGTACGCCGCCCCGCGCGACCTCCGTCACCTCGGTGACGGCCGCGTGCAGGCGTACGCGGCTGCCGACGGGGACGGGCGCCGGGTACCTGACACGGTTGACCCCGTAGTTGAGCGCGCGTCCCACGCCGCTGACCCGGAGCAGCTCGCCGAACATCGGGATGCCCCAGCTCAGGACCATGTAGCCGTGGGCGATGGTGCGCCCGTACGGGCCCTCCGCGGCGCGTTCGACGTCGGTGTGGATCCACTGGTGGTCCCCGGAGACACGGGCGTACGCGTCGATGAGCTCCTGGGTGATCTCCTTCCAGCCGGAGTGCCCGAGGTCGCGTCCGCCGAGGGCGAGGATCTCCGGGATGCCGTGCACGGTCAGGGGCATGGGGCGGTGGTCCGTTCTGCTCGCGGGCGGGGTTCAGGCGGTGACGGGGGCGGTGCGCGGTGCGGCGGCCGGCTCGGCGGCCAGCTCGTCGTGGTTGGGACGCTTGAGCAGCAGGAGCATGCAGCCCAGGGTCAGCGCCACCTGGAAGACCGCGTACACGATGACGGCGGTGATCGAGCCCGTCCGGTTGAGCAGGAACTGGCCGATGATCGGGGTCGTCCCGCCGAGCAGGGTGCCGCACAGCTGGTAGCAGAGCGAGATGCCGGTGTAGCGCAGGTGGGCCGGGAAGCGACTGGCGAGCATGCCGGCCAGGGCCGCGTAGTAGAGGCAGTGGGGGATGGTGGCGACGGCGACACCGAGCATCGCCAGGCCGTAGTTCTCGGTGCTGATGAGGACGAACATCACCGGCATCAGGATCAGTTCGGGCACCAGCATCACGGTCACCGCGCGGGACCAGCTCTTCATCCGGGTGGCGATGAGCGCGCCGAAGGGCTGGACGATGATCTGGGTGACGTTGGCGACGAGGATGATCGTCAGGAACGAGCTGCGGTCGAAGTCGAGCGTCGTGGTGGCCCAGGACAGGGCGAACGTCGACTTGAAGTACGTCGCCGACAGGCCGATCGTGCAGGCGCCGATGCCGAGGACGATCAGCATGGGGTGGCTGCGCAGGACCTCGGTCAGCGGGAGCTTGACGACTTCCTTCTTCTCGATGAGCTCGGCCATGGCCGGGGACTCTGCGACCTTCAGCCGGACCAGCAGTCCCACGATGACGAGGGCGGCGGAGGCGAGGAAGGGCACCCGCCAGCCCCAGGAGACGAAGGCTTCGTCGGGCAGCCGGCTGATGGCGAGGAAGCTCAGTGTGGAGAGGGTGTTGCCGACGGGCGAGCCCTGCTGGGCGAACGCCCCGTACAGCACCGACTTGCCCTTGGGCGCGTGCTCGGAGGCGATCAGGACGGAGCCGCCCCACTCGCCGCCGAGGCCGATGCCCTGGATCATGCGGATGCAGACCAGCAGGATCGGGGCGGCGATGCCGATGGAGGCGTAGCCGGGGAGCAGACCGATCGCGGTGGTGGAGATGCCCATCATCAGCAGGGTGATGACGAGGGTCTTCTTACGGCCGAGACGGTCGCCGTAGTGGCCGAAGACGATGCCGCCGATCGGGCGGGCGAGGAAGCCGACCCAGAAGGTGGCGAAGGCGACCAGGGTGCCTATGGGGCCTTCGAGTTCGGGGAAGAAGACCTTGTCGAAGACGAGCGCTGCCGCGGTTCCGTAGATGTAGAAGTCGAACCACTCGATGGTGGAGCCGATGAAGGCTCCGAACCCCGCACGGTTGGCGGCTTTCGTCTTCGCGCGTGCGGTTGCGGTGGACGCACTCATAGGTGGCTCCCGTGAACATCGTTGATCAAGCGGATGGGGGCATGACGGACCGAGGCGTCGCCCGAGACGCCCTGGGTCATGCGGAGGAGGGGACGGAACAGAAAGGGGAGGGGACGGTCAGGCGGTGATGCGTTCGAAGACCGCGGCGAGGCCCTGGCCGCCGCCGATGCACATGGTCTCCAGGCCGTAGCGGGCTTCGCTGCGGTGCATCTCGCGGGTGAGCGTGGCGAGGATGCGGGCCCCGGTGGCGCCGACCGGGTGGCCGAGCGAGACTCCGGATCCGTTGACGTTGATCCGCTGCTCGTGGTCCTTCTCGCCGAGGCCCAGTTCCCGGGTGCAGGCCAGGACCTGGGCGGCGAAGGCCTCGTTGATCTCGATCAGGTCGAGGTCGGCGAGCGTGAGCCCGGCCCGGCCGAGGGCGGCGTGGGTGGCGGGGACGGGGCCGATGCCCATGGTGGCGGCGGGTACGCCGGCCCGGGCGAAGGAGACGAGCCGGACGAGCGGGGTGAGTCCGAGCCGTTCGGCCGTGGCGGCGCTGGTGACGAGGCAGGCGGCGGCCGCGTCGTTCTGACCGCTGGCGTTGCCCGCGGTGACGGTCGCCTCCGGGTCGGACGTGCCCATGATGGGGCGCAGCGCGGCGAGTTGCTCGGCGGTCGTGTCGGGGCGGGGGTGCTCGTCGGCGGTCACGACCGTCTCGCTCCTGCGTGTGCGCACGGTGACGGGGACGGTTTCCGCCGCGTAGCGCCCCTCCTTCACCGCGCGGGCGGCGCGGGCCTGCGAGCGCAGGGCCAGGGCGTCCTGGTCGGCGCGGCTGACGGAGTAGGCGCGGCGCAGGTTCTCCGCGGTCTCGATCATGCCGCCGGGGACGGGGTGGTTGACGCCGCCCGCGGTGACCCGGCCACGGGCCAGCGAGTCGTGGAGCTGGAGGCCGGGGCCCTTGATGCCCCACCGGCCGTCGTGCGTGTAGTAGGGGGCCGCGCTCATGACGTCGACGCCACCCGCGATCACGACGTCGCTGAACCCGGCACGGATCTGCATGGCCGCGTCGAGGACGGCCTGGAGGCCGGAGCCGCAGCGCCGGTCGATCTGGGCGCCGGTGACGGACTCGGGGAGTCCGGCGTCCAGGGCGGCGACGCGGCCGATGGCCGGGGCGTCCGAGGTGGGGTAGGCGTGTCCGAGGATCACCTCGTCGACCCGCTCGGGGTCGATTCCCGTGCGGGCGACGACCTCGGCGATGACGCGTGCGGCGAGCGCGGCGGGCGTCTGCTGGGCGAAGGCTCCGCCGAAACGCCCGATGGGGGTGCGCAGCGGTTCGCAGATGACGACATCGATCTGGTCGGGCACGGCGGGACACCTTTCGGCGGTTCGGGTGTGTGGGGTGACCTTCGCACCCGATCACTGAGTCGGTCCAATATCGAGTTCGCCGGTCTTCGAGACGCGATGCGTCTCAATCAGGCTCCGGGCGTGGGCAGGGCCTCCTCGGCGACCGCGAGGACCGCGCGGAGGGCGGGGGACGGGTTGTCCGTACGCCAGGCCAGTGCGGCCTGCCGCCGGATGGGAGGGCCCGCGAGGGGCCGGTAGACCAGCCCGTTCTGCTGGATGTGCCGGCAGGAGGAGACGGTGAGGGTGACCCCCACACCCGCGGCAACGAGGGCCAGGATCGTGTACGAGTCGGGGGCCTCCTGCACCACGCGCGGATTGAAGCCGGTGGCCTCGCAGGCCTCGACCATCGCGTCGCGCACCGTGGATCCGGCGTTGGCGGGGAAGGAGACGAAGGCTTCGTCGGCGAGGATCCCGATCGGAATGCTCCCCAGCGCGGCCAGCCGGTGGTCGGAGGGCAGCGCGCACAGCAGCTCCTCCTCGTCGATCACCCGGTGGGCCACCCCCGGCTGGGTCACCGGGAGCCGGACGAAGCCCAGGTCGAGGGAGCCGTCGGCGACCCGGGACAGGGCGACGTTGGCGTACGTCTGCCCCTTCATGACCAGCTCCAGCGCGGGGTGCGCGGCCCGCACGGCCCTGGTCAGCTGGGGCAGCGTCTCGTGGCTGGAGGCGCCGGCGAAGCCGATCGTGACCCTGCCGTACTCCCCGCGTCCGGCGGCCTTGGCGGCGCGCACCGCGGTGTCGAGGTCCTCCAGGACCGTCCGTACGGGTTCGAGGAAGGACTCCCCCGCGCCGGTGAGGCGCACCGAGCGGGTGTTGCGTTCGAAGAGCTGGACGCCGAGCTCCTTCTCCAGCTGTCTGATCTGCTGGCTGAGCGGCGGCTGGGCCATCTGCAGCCGCTTGGCTGCCCGGCCGAAGTGCAGCTCCTCGGCCACGGCGGTGAACGCGGTCAGATGACGCAGCTCCATACGACGATCCATTCATTAATCAACGGTCTGGATGCGACCCTAATTTGGTATTGGACAGCAATCAATGCCCGCTGACACGGTGGTGCGGACCAGCACACACCTCGCCGAGGAGCACCGTGGAACGGACGGACAGGGCCGACGGGCCCAGCAAAGTCATGTCGATGAAGGAGGCCGTCGCGGCCTTCGTGCACGACGGCGCCACCGTCAGCCTGGAGGGCTTCACCCACCTCGTCCCGACCGCCGCCGGGCACGAGATCATCCGCCAGGGACGCCGGGACCTCACCGTCGTCCGGATGACGGCCGACATCGTGGTGGACCAGATGATCGCCGCGGGCTGTGTCTCGCGGCTGGTCTCCTCCTTCGTGGGCAACTCCTCCGCCGGTTCGCTCGGAGAGCTCCGGCGCAGGATCGAGCGCGCGGACCCGGCACCGCTCGCCTTCGAGGAGTACAGCCACTACGGGATGGTCTGCCGCTACCTCGCCGGTTCGCAGCGGCTGCCGTTCTATCCGCTGCGCAGCTACGGCGGCAGCGATCTGCCGTCCGTCAACAGCGCCCTGCGCAAGGTGACCTCGCCCTACCCGGGCCCGGACGGCGAAGCGGAGCAGATCTACGTCGTACCGCCCGTGAACCCGGATGTGACGATCATCCACGCGCAGCGGGCGGACCGCAGGGGCAACACCCAGATCTGGGGGCTCACCGGCATCCAGGCGGAGGCGGTGTACGCCGCGGACAAGGCGATCGTGGTCGTGGAGGAGGTCGTCGGGGACGAGGTCGTCCGCTCGGACCCCAACCGCACGCTCGTCCCCTCCCACGCCGTGGACGCCGTCGTGGTGTGCCCGCGCGGCGCCCACCCGTCCTTCGCCCAGGGCTATTACGACCGTGACAACGACTTCTACCGGGCCTGGTCGCACATCAGCAAGGACCCGGAGCGGCTCCGGGAATGGCTGGCGGAGTGGGTGTACGGAACGGCCGACCACGCCGAGTACGTCGACAAGCTGGGCGAGGAGTTCTGGGCGGGCCTCGCGGTCGGCGAGGCGCTGAGCGAGCCGGTGAACTACGGACGGCGACTGTGAGCGCGGACCACCGGGTCGCGGACCACGAGAAGGAGCGGACCATGACGACCACCACCCCCCGGCCGGACACCGTCACGTCCTCGGAGCTGCTCTCCGTCGTCGCCTCCCGGGAACTGGCCTCGCGCCGCACGGTGTTCGCCGGCATCGGGCTGCCGACGCTCGCCACCGAGCTGGCCCGTCTGACGGTCGCCCCGCGGATCGAGGTCGTGTACGAGTCCGGGGTCTGCGGCGCACACCCCTCGCATCTGCCGGAGACCATCGCCGACGCCGTGCTCATCTCGGGTGCGGAGGCGGTGCTGTCCATGCCGGCACTGTTCGGCTGCGTCCTGCAGGGCGGCCACATCGACGTGGGCTTCCTGGGTGCCGCCCAGATCGACCGGTGGGGCAACCTGAACACCTCCGTGATCGGCGACTGGGAGAGCCCTCAGGTGCGGCTGCCGGGTTCCGGCGGCGGTATCGAGGTGATGGCCAACTCCCGTGAGGTCTTCGTGGTGATGCGCCGTCACCATCCGCGCTCCTTCACCGAGGCCCTGGACTTCTGCACCACTCCGGGTCCGGACCGCGCACGCGCGGAGGGCATCAGGCCGCTGGGCGTCGGCGTCACCCGGGTCATCACGGAGCTGGGCATCCTGGCCCGCACGGGCATCGGCGAGGAGCTGAGGCTGATCGCCGTCCACCCGGGGGTCACGGTCGAGCAGGTCCGGGAGGCGACCGGCTGGGACCTGGAGGTGTCCGCCGAGCTCGGGACCGTGCCACCGCCGACGGCGGCGGAGCTGCGGCTCCTGCGGGAGGACATCGACCCCGGCCGCGTCTATCTTCGCTGAGAACACTCCCCCGAACCGGAGAGCACCCCCGATCCCCACCCCGAGAGGACCGTAACTGCCATGCGTATCAGGATCGTCGGCGCCGGAGCCATGGGCCGCGGTATCGCCCAGTGGGCGGCGACCGGCGGACACACCGTCGAGCTGTGCGACGTCCGGCCGGAGGCGGTGACCGCGGCCGTCGGCTTCGTACGGTCCATGCTGGAGCGTGCGGTGGAGAAGGGGCGGATGTCCGCCGGGGACCGGGACGCCGCCCTGGACCGGCTGGTCCCGTTGGAAGACCCCTGGGAGCAGGGACCGGACGTCGAGCTGGCCGTCGAGGCCGTGCGGGAGGACCTGGACACCAAGGCCGAGGTGTTCGGGAAGCTGGAGCAGGCGCTGCCCGCCTCCGCCGTCTTCGCGACCAACACCTCGTCCCTGTCGGTGACCGCGATCGCGGCCACCCTGGCGGACCCGACGCGGCTGGCGGGGCTGCACTTCTTCAACCCCGTACCGCTGATGAGGATCGTCGAGGTCGTACCGGGCGCCGCGACGCGTCCGGAGATCCCGCCGGCCCTCACCGCGCTGGTCGAGAGCTGCGGCCACCGCGCGGTCACGGTCGCCGACACCCCGGGCTTCCTGGTCAACCACGCCGGACGCGGTCTGGTGACCGAGGCCCTGGCCCTGCTGGAGGAGTCGGTGGCCGACCCCGCCGGCATCGACCGGATCGCCCGGGACGTGCTGGGGCTGCGGATGGGCCCGTTCGAGCTGATGGACCTCACCGGGCTCGACGTGACGGCGACGGTGATCGATTCCATCTGGCAGGGCTTCCGCCAGGAGGACCGGCTGCGCCCCTCGTACCTGACCCCGAACCGGGTGGCCGCGGGGCTGCACGGCCGCAAGACCGGGCGGGGCTGGTTCGCGTACGGCCCCGGCGCCCCGGGACCGGAGGCGGAGCCGCCGGTGACGGGCGACGCGGACCGGCCGCTGTTCCTGGCCGGCCCGGAGGCCCCCGGCTCCGCGGCGCTCCGCGAGGCCCTGGCCTCCGCCGGAGCCACCGTCGGGGCCGGCCCCGCGCCCTCGGCCGACGCGATCGTGCTGGTGCCGGTCTGGGGGACCACGGTCGCCGCGGCGGTGGCCTCGCTGGGGCTGCCCGCCGGACGCACCTTCGGTGTGGACCCGCTGCCCGCCGCGGGGCGCCGCCGGGTGCTCGCGGTGACGCCCGCCGCGGACCCGGCCGCCGCACGGGACGCCCGCGCGGTGCTGGCCCGCGCGGCGGACGGCGAGGAGCCGTACGCGGTGTCGGTCGTGCGGGACACGGCGGGTTCGGTGGCGCAGCGGCTGCTCGCCTCGGTGGTGTCCGTCGCCGCATCGATCGCGGAGCGCTCGCTCGCCGCCCCGGCGGACATCGACCTGGCGGTGACGGCCGGGCTCGGCTACCCGGTGGGGCCGCTGGCCTGGGGCGACAGGATCGGCGCCGCCCGGATGCTGGAGCTGCAGCGGGCCCTGCACGCCACGACCGGCGATCCGCGCCACCGCCCGTCCCGCTGGCTGACGGAACGCGCCCAGCTGGGTCTGGCGCTGACGGACCCGGGCTCCTCGCCGGACGTCTGCACGGCGTGAGACGGGTGCGGCGGGCGGCCCGGACGGCCGGCCGCCGCACCCGCGCGGATGACCGTTTCCTACAAGACGCGACGGAGCCGCCCGCATAGGTTCGGGCCATGACTCCACGATTCGACGCGATCTCCGTCACCACCGCCGACCTGGCCGCCTCGCTCGCCTTCTACCGCCGGCTCGGCCTCGGCATCCCGGCCGGCGCCGAATCCGCACCCCATGTCGAGGTGACCCTTCCGGGCGGTCAGCGGCTGATGTGGGACACCGAGGACGTCGCCCGCTCCGTCGACCCCGGCTGGGCCCCGGCGGCCGAGGGAGGCGAGCGGCTCGGTCTCGCCTTCCTCTGCGACGGCCCGGCGGAGGTCGACACGGTGTACGCCGGACTGACCGGTGCCGGTTACCGGGGCCACCTCGAACCCTGGGACGCCGTCTGGGGGCAGCGCTACGCGGTCGTCCTGGACCCCGACGGCTGTGCCGTGTCGCTCTTCGCACCGAGCGCACCGGCCGCCCCGTAGCCCAGTCCGGCCAGATAGCCGCCGAGCGTCGTGCCGGTCAGGTCCCGCACCTCACGGGCCAGGTGGGCCTGGTCGGTGCAGCCCGCGGCGTACGCGGCCCCGGCGTACGGCGTCCCGGCCCGTACGAGGGCCAGGGCCCGCTGCAGCCGCAGGATCCTGGCCAGTGTCTTGGGCCCGTAGCCGAACGCGGCCAGGGAGCGGCGGTGCAGCTGGCGTGCGCCGAGACCGGCGGCCCGTGCGGTGGCGGCGACGGAGTGCCCCTGATCCAGCCGGCCGGCGACGGACACCATGAGCGGGTCCGGCGGCTCCGTGCCGGCCGCCCTGCTCAGGACGGCGCCCTCCAGTGCGGCGGCCGGGTCGGCCGCCCCCTCCATCCGCTCGGTGAGCCTGCGGACCTCCGCACCCTGCCAGAGCGCGGCCAGGGCGACCCGCCGGTCGCGGAGTTCGTGGGCCGGTACGCCGAGGAGCGCGGGCGCCGTGCCGGGGGCGAAGCGGACGCCCGCGCAGAGCCCGTCGCCGGTGTCCGGCACCTGGACGGCACGGGTGTCAGGTCCGGCGACGAGCAGCAGGCCGTCGGCCCAGATCAGGTCCATGCAGCCGTCGGGCAGCACCGGGCGTTCGGGCCCGCGGGGCCCTCGCCAGGTCCAGACGAGCGCACCGCCCCACCCGGTCGGCCGCTCGGTGTATGGCCCGCTCATGTCCACAAGGGTAGGCAGCGTCCCGGGCCGGAGCGGCCTCGCGGGGCGTCGGCCCCGGGCTACCGGCCTTCCTGGTCGGTGGGGGTGCTCCCGGGTATCCCGAGGTCCTTGGTGTCCTGAGTGTCCTGGGTGTCCTTCGCCTCCCTCGTCTCCCGGCCCGCGTGCAGCCGGGACTTCACGTCGTCCGGGGGCAGGAAGCGCGACCAGCGCTCCGGGAATTCGGAGGGCATGCAGACGTCGTCCTCCTCGTCGTCCGCCCAGGCGTCCCAGTGGCCCGCCTGGGCGCGGGCGACCAGCTCCGCGGCCTGTGCCGCGCGCACCCGCTCCGTGGCCGCTCGCGCCGCGGCGGTGGCCAGTGACGGCCACACATGGTCGATCGCGGCGTTCACCGCCGCGCCGACCAGTACGGCGAAAGCGGAGATGCCTATCCAGAGCAGGACGGCGATGGGTGCGGCCAGCGACCCGTAGATCGTGGGGCCCTCGACCGTGCTCGTGAGGTAGATCCGGAGCAGGAAGCTGCCCATCACCCACATCGCGAGTGCCACGAGCGCCCCCGGGATGTCCTCCGTCCACGGCGAACGGACGGGCACGGACACGTGGTAGAGCGTCGTGAGGAAGGCGATGGACAGCACGATGACCAACGGCCAGTACAGGACGGCGAGCACCTCGGTGCCCCACGGGACGAACTCCACCACCCGGTCGGGACCGACCACCAGCAGCGGCAGCACCACCGCCCCCAGCAGCAGCGCGACCACGTACAGCAGGAAGGCGAGCAGCCGGGTCTTGACGATGCCGCGGTGTCCGTCGAGCCCGTACATCACGGTGATGGTGTCGATGAAGACGTTCACCGCGCGCGATCCCGACCAGAGGGCGATCGCGAAGCCGATGGAGATGACGTCGGGGCGCGCGCCGTGGGTGACGTCGTCCATCAGCGGCCTGGCGATGTCGTTGACGCCCCGCTCGGAGAGCACCGTCTGTACCGCGGCCAGGATGTTGCGCTCGATGGAGGCGACCGTGGTGGTGGCCGTCCAGTCGTCGACGTATCCGAGCAGCCCGATCAGGCCGAGCAGCAGCGGCGGCAGGGACAGCAGTGTGAAGAACGCCGCCTCGGCCGCGAGGCCGAGGATGCGGTACTCGATGCACGAATTGACCGTGTCCTTGAGCAACTGCCATGCCATCTGCCGCTTGGATACGTTGCGGTAGAGGACTCGAGCCCGGTGGAGCCGACCCGGTGGCCGCTCGGGTGTTTCATTTGCTGCCTGCACCTCCTTACCGTATCGGCATGGCAGCAACCACCCACACAGTGACCAACCAGGTTCCGCCGCTGGTCGGCTATGACGTCTTCGCCGCCGACCGCGCCCTGACCGAGGCCGTCGAACGGCATCTGGAGCCCGGAATCCTCGCCGACGCGCGGAAGGAACTCGGAGCGCTGGGACTCTCCGCCGGCTCCGCCCAGGCCCAGGCATGGGGTGCGCAGGCGAACGAGAACCCGCCGAAGCTGCGTACGCACGACCGGTACGGGCACCGCATCGACGAAGTGGAGTTCCATCCGGCCTGGCACCGGCTGCTGGGACACGCGGTCGTCGCC
Organism: Streptomyces sp. NPDC025273; assembly: GCF_040638585.1. NCBI lineage: Bacteria > Bacillati > Actinomycetota > Actinomycetes > Kitasatosporales > Streptomycetaceae > Streptomyces > Streptomyces sp. NPDC025273. The sequence continues at coordinate 135,494 of NZ_JBEZYP010000004.1, read as the reverse complement.
GGTCTGACCGACGCCTGGGGCAGACCGGGCGGGCATGTCCGGCGGGCGGCCGGGTTCCTGGTCTGGACGCAGGCCGAGGCGGGCCACGGCTGCCCGCTGTCGATGACGCACGCGGCGGTCCCTGCCCTGCGGACCGACCCGGCGCTGGCCGCCGAGTGGGAGCCGCTGCTGACCTCGCACGTGTACGAGGAAGGGCTGCGCCCTGCGTCGCAGAAGGCCGGTGTGCTCTTCGGGATGGGCATGACCGAGAAGCAGGGCGGCACGGACGTGCGCTCCAACACCACCCGGGCCGAGCCGCTGGCCGGCGAGGGGGAGTACCTGCTCACGGGGCACAAGTGGTTCTGCTCGGCGCCCATGTCCGACGGGTTCCTGGTGCTGGCGCAGGCGCCGGGCGGGCTGAGCTGCTTCCTCGTGCCACGTGTCCTGCCGGACGGTGCCCGCAACCCGTTCGCGATCCAGCGGCTCAAGGACAAGCTGGGCAACAGGTCCAACGCCTCCGGCGAGGTGGAGTTCGACGGGACCTGGGCCCGCCGGGTCGGCGAGGAGGGGCGCGGGGTACGCACCATCATCGAGATGGTGGCGGCGACCCGGCTGGACTGCGTGGTGGGTTCGGCGGCCCTGATGCGGCAGGCGGTGGCGCAGGCGATCCATCACACCGCGCACCGCAGCGCGTTCGGCGGGCTGCTGGTCGAGAAGCCGCTGATGCGCAACGTACTGGCCGATCTCGCCCTGGAGTCGGAGGCGGCGACGACGCTCGCACTGCGGCTGGCCGCCGCGTACGACGCGGACACGGAGGAGGAGCGCGCCTTCCTGCGGATCGCGGTCCCGACCGCCAAGTACTGGGTGACCAAGCGGTGCGGCGCGGTGGTCGGCGAGGCCCTGGAGTGCCTCGGCGGCAACGGGTACGTGGAGGAGTCCGGGATGCCCCGGCTGCTGCGCGAGGCCCCGCTCAACTCGATCTGGGAGGGCTCGGGCAACGTACAGGCGCTCGATGTGCTGCGGGCCCTGCAACGCGAGCCGCGGGCGCTCGACGCGTTCCTGCGGGAGGTGGGAAAGGCGCGCGGCGCCGATCACCGCCTCGATGCGGCGATCAAGGACCTGCTGACCGAGCTGGCGGATCTGGACGCGGTCGAGGCGCGGGCCCGGCGGCTGGTGGAGCGGATGGCGCTCGTGCTGCAGGGCTCGCTGCTGCTGCGCTGGGCCCCGGCGGAGGTGGCGGACGCGTTCTGCGCCTCGCGGCTGGGCGGGGACTGGGGCTCGGCGTTCGGAACGCTGCCGCACAGCCTGGATCTGGCCTCGGTCGTGGAGCGCGCGCGGGCGCAGGAGCGGTAGTCCGCCGGCGGGGTGAACGACGGAGGGTGGTGCTGCGCCGACACGGCACCACCCTCCACGCTTCCGCACCACCGCGCTACGGGGTCGAGGACTCCGCGCACGGTGTCGCCCCATTCTCCTACGGTCCGTGCCCGGCCACCAGAGTTGCAAAGGGTTGCAACCATTGTGTGGAGAGCCGGGCAGCGGGACCCGCGGCACGCAAGGATAGGTCTCGGGTCCGGTACCCCGTTCCGGACCGGGCCCACGTTTCATTGGGGGAATCCGTCATGGAAACAAGCCCCGTCGCGGCGCCGCGACCGGCGGCCGGCCCGTACTCGGCGGTGACGACGCGCCTGGTCCACCGGACCCGGGAGGCCAGGCTGGCGGGTGAGCGCGCGGCGACAGGCCCGCGCGCGGAGATCGACGCGTCCTGGGACCGGGTGCTGCGCAGCGGTGTCGATCCCGGGCAGTCGACGGAGAGCAGGCTGCTGGAGACGGACGAGATCGAGCACCGGCGCAGGAGTTCGCCCCTCGGTGAGGTGATGCCACTGCTGCGGGACGGGCTGGCCACCATCGCGGACGCGGTGCAGCAGATCATGGTCGTCACCGACGACGAGGGCCGGGTCCTGTGGCGCCAGGGCAACGCGGCCGTGCTGCGCCGGGCCAAGGACATCTGCCTGGAGGAGGGTGCCGCCTGGTCGGAGTCGACGACGGGGACGAACGCCATCGGGACCGCGCTCGCCACCCGCGCCCCCATCCAGGTCCACTCGGCCGAGCACTTCCTCCGTGCCCTGCACACCTGGACCTGCGCGGCGGCCCCGGTGCGCGATCCGCGCGACGGCAGCCTGATGGGCATCGTCGACGTGAGCGGCCCCGCGTCCACCTTCCATCCCACGACACTGGCCCTGGTCGGCTCGGTGGCCGCGCTCGCGGAGAGCGAGCTGCGCAACCGGCACCTGGTGGCGATCGAGCGGCTGCGGTCGGTGGCGGCCCCGATCCTGTGCCGGCTGGGCGGCCGGGCCCTGGTGGTGGACACCCATGGCCGGCTGGCCGCGGTCAGCGGCATGCCACCCGTGGACCGGCTGCCGCTGCCGAAGGCGATGCGGCCGGGACAGGTGTGGCTGGCCTCGCTCGGGATGTGCCGGGTGGAGCCGCTGCCGGGCGGCTGGCTGGTGCGGGTCGCGGACGGTTCGCCGGACGGGCCGCCCCGGCGGGTGGTGCTCGACCTGCGCCGGGAGCGGGGGCTCACGGTCCGTGTGACGGGGCCGGTGGGCACCTGGTCCCGGCAGCTGTCGCCGCGTCACGCGGAGCTGCTGTTCGCGCTGGCCCTGCACCGGGAGGGGCGCACCGCGGCGGAGCTCGCCGGGGACGTCTTCGGCGACCCGACCAGGACGGTGACGGTGCGGGCCGAGATCTCGCGGATACGGCGCCATCTCGCGGAGGTGCTCGCGCACCGCCCGTACCGCTTCGGCGAGGAGGTGGAGGTGGAGGTGATCCAACCGGAGCTGCCGTCCGACCTGTTGCCCCGCTCGACGGCTCCGGTGGTGGTCAGGACACGTACGGCCGCGGGCGCGGTCTGAGCGGGCCGGGTTGGGCGGCGGACGGACGGCATGATTCTCTGGCCGCCATGAGCAACCCCCTGCACCCCCCTGGTCCCCCGCGTCCCGCCGCTGCGGCGTCTCCCTCCCCCGCCGTTCCCGTCTCCGGGGTTCCCACCTCCGAGGTGACGATCTGGTCCCTGGAGCAGACGTCGCCCGCCGATCTGCGTGCCGCCGGCGGTCCCCCGGCCGGGGTGCGGATCGTACGGTCCGAGACACCGCTGCCCGAGTTCAGCCGCTTCCTGTACACCGCGGTGGGCGGCGACGTCCGCTGGACCGACCGGCTGGGCCTGACGTACACGCAGTGGCAGGAGATCCTGGAGCGGCCGGGAGGCGAGACCTGGGTGGCGTACGAGAACGGGACGCCCGCCGGATTCATCGAGCTCGACTCGCAGGAGGGCGGCGTGGTGGAGATCGCCTACTTCGGGCTGATCCCGGCCTTCCGCGGCCGCCGGATCGGCGGCCACCTGCTGTCGTACGGGGTGGCGCGCGCCTGGGACCTCGCCGAGCGGCATCCCGGCCGGATGCCCACCGAGCGGGTGTGGGTGCACACCTGTTCCGAGGACGGTCCGCACGCGATGGACAACTACCTGCGGCGCGGTTTCCGGCTCTTCGACACGCGGACCGAGCGGGAGCCCGACGTGGCCCATCCGGGCCCCTGGCCGGGTGCTCACGGCGAGGCTTCGTACTGACGAAACGGCTTTGCCGACGGCCCACACGTGACAGACACCACAGCGTCTCACATCCCGGGACCATCTCGTCCACATAATGGATCGCGGTGGACTGGCCCAAGAGGCGCGTGACACGCTTCCGTCATGTCTGGAACTGGAGTTGCCCTGGTGAGTCGGCGGCACGTCGACCTCGGCCGCATGTCCAGCGCTATCTGTCCGGCCCGCTGAAAGACTCCAGCACCGCCGCGAACCCCGATCTCCACATCACCCCTGCGCACCGCCGCGCCTCACGCGAGTGTGCAGTTCAGAGCCGCCCTCCTGCAGTCCCGAAGGACGTATTTGCCATGGCCGCCAGCCCCGAACAGCCTGCTACCACCACGCCCCGCCGCAAGGCCGGCCGGCACCGTGGCGAAGGTCAGTGGGCCATGGGTCACTTCACCCCACTCAACGGGAACGAACAGTTCAAGAAGGACGATGACAGTCTCAACGTGCGGACGCGCATCGAGACGATCTACTCCAAGCGCGGCTTCGACTCCATCGACCCGAACGACCTGCGCGGCCGGATGCGCTGGTGGGGCCTCTACACGCAGCGCCGGGCCGGCATCGACGGCGGCAAGACCGCCGTGCTGGAGCCCGAGGAGCTCGAGGACTCGTACTTCATGCTGCGGGTGCGCATCGACGGCGGAAGGCTGACGACCACGCAGCTTCGGGTGATCGGTGAGATCTCCGAGCAGTACGCACGCGGCACGGCCGACATCACCGACCGGCAGAACGTCCAGATGCACTGGATCCGCATCGAGGATGTCCCGGCGATCTGGGAGAAGCTGGAGGCCGTCGGGCTCTCCACCACCGAGGCGTGCGGCGACTGCCCCCGTGTGATCATCGGTTCGCCCGTGGCGGGCATCGCCGCGGACGAGATCATCGACGGCACGCCCGCGGTCGACGAGATCCACGAGCGCTACATCGGCAGCCCCGAGTTCTCCAACCTGCCGCGCAAGTTCAAGACGGCGATCTCCGGTTCCCCCGTCCAGGACGTGGTGCACGAGATCAACGACATCGCCTTCGTGGGCGTGGACCACCCCGAACACGGCCCCGGTTTCGACCTCTGGGTCGGCGGCGGTCTGTCCACGAACCCGCGGCTGGCCGAACGCCTGGGCACCTGGGTCCCGCTGGACGAGGTGGCCGACGTATGGGCCGGTGTGGTCGGCATCTTCCGCGACTACGGCTACCGCAGGCTCCGTACGCGTGCCCGTCTGAAGTTCCTGATGGCCGACTGGGGTCCCGCCAAGTTCCGTCAGGTGCTGGAGGACGAGTACCTCGAGCGTCCGCTGCTGGACGGTCCCGCCCCCGCGGAACCCTCCTCCCGCTGGCGCGACCACATCGGCGTCCACCAGCAGCAGGACGGCCGCTTCTACGTCGGCTTCGCACCCCGCGTCGGCCGGGTGGACGGCTCCACCCTGGCCAAGATCGCGGAACTGGCCGAGGCACACGGCTCGGGCCGGGTGCGCACCACCGTCGAGCAGAAGATGATCATCCTCGACGTGGAGCAGGACCAGGTCGAGTCGCTGTCCGCCGGTCTGGAGGCGCTGGACTTCCAGGTGCGGCCCTCCACGTTCCGGCGCGGCACGATGGCGTGCACCGGCATCGAGTTCTGCAAGCTGGCGATCGTCGAGACGAAGGCCCGCGGAGCCGCGCTGATCGACGAACTGGAGCGCCGCCTGCCGGACTTCGAGGAGCCGCTCACCATCAACATCAACGGCTGCCCGAACGCCTGCGCCCGCATCCAGACCGCGGACATCGGCCTCAAGGGACAGCTGATGCTGGACGCCGACGGCAACCAGGTCGAGGGCTACCAGGTGCACCTGGGCGGCGCGCTCGGCCTGGAGGCCGGCTTCGGCCGCAAGGTCCGCGGCCTGAAGGTCACCTCGGCCGAACTCCCCGACTACGTCGAGCGGGTGCTCGGCCGGTTCCAGGAGGAGCGCGAGGACGACGAGCGCTTCGCCACCTGGGCGGCCCGCGCCAGTGCGGAGTCCCTGTCATGAGCGGGCGGGCCGCGCCGTTCTACTGCCCGTACTGCGGGGACGAGGACCTGCGCCCGCACGAGGCGGGGCACGGCGCCTGGGAATGTGCTTCCTGCAATCGCGCGTTCCAGCTGAAGTTCCTGGGTCTGCTGACCCATGGACTCCAGCGCAACGACGTGGAGGGGGAAGGGACATGACGGAGACGCTGCAGGCGGGCGAGCTCACCGACGAGGCCCTGAAGGAGCTGGCCGAGCGTGCGGGGCGCGAGCTGGAGGACGCCTCCGCGCTCGACATCCTGAAGTGGGCCACCGACACCTTCGGCCGGAAGTTCTGCGTCACCTCCTCCATGGAGGACGCGGTCGTCGCGCACCTCGCCTCCCGGGTCGCCCCCGGCGTGGACGTGGTGTTCCTCGACACCGGCTACCACTTCGAGGAGACGATCGGCACCCGGGACGCGGTCGACGCGGTGATGGACGTCAACGTCATCACGCTGACCCCGCGGCAGACGGTGGCCGAGCAGGACGCCCTGTACGGGGCGAAGCTGCACGACCGCGACCCCGATCTGTGCTGCGCGCTGCGCAAGGTCGAGCCGCTGGAAGAGGGCCTGACCGCGTACGGCGCCTGGGCGACCGGCCTGCGCCGCGACGAGTCCCCCACCCGGGCGGGCACGCCGGTCGTCGGCTGGGACGAGAAGCGCCGCAAGGTCAAGGTCTCCCCGATCGCCCGCTGGACCCAGGACGACGTGGACGCGTACGTCGCCGAACACGGCGTGCTGACCAACCCGCTGCTGATGGACGGCTACACCTCCGTCGGCTGCGCGCCCTGCACCCGTCGGGTGCTGGAGGGTGAGGACGCACGGGCCGGCCGCTGGGCCGGACGTGGGAAGACCGAATGCGGACTGCACGGCTGATGACGACTGATCAGGAGGTATCGATGAGCGTGACGGAGACGGGAGCCACCGTCTGGCTCACCGGTCTGCCGAGCGCGGGCAAGACCACCATCGCGTACGAGCTGGCGGGCAGGCTGCGTGGCGAGGGCCACCGGGTCGAGGTCCTGGACGGTGACGAGATCCGGGAGTTCCTCTCCGCGGGCCTCGGTTTCTCCCGCGAGGACCGGCACACCAACGTCCAGCGGATCGGCTTCGTCGCCGGACTGCTGGCCGCCAACGGCGTGAAGGTGCTCGTGCCGGTCATCGCGCCGTACGCCGACAGCCGTGACGCGGTGCGCACGCGCCATCTGGCCGGGGGCACCGCGTATCTGGAGGTGCATGTCGCGACTCCTGTCGAGGTGTGCTCCGTACGCGATGTGAAGGGGTTGTACGCCAAGCAGGCGGCGGGCGAGATCAGTGGCCTCACCGGGGTCGACGACCCCTACGAGGCACCCGAGTCGCCGGATCTGCGGATCGAGTCGCACCGGCAGACCGTGCAGGAGTCCGCAGCGGCGCTTCATGCGCTGCTCATCGAGAGGGGCCTGTCGTGAGCACCGTCGCCACCGTGCCGGAAGGCACCGTCCACCCGTACGCGCTCAGCCATCTCGACTCCCTGGAGTCGGAGGCGGTGCACATCTTCCGCGAGGTCGCGGGCGAGTTCGAGCGTCCGGTGATCCTGTTCTCCGGCGGCAAGGACTCGATCCTGATGCTGCACCTGGCACTGAAGGCGTTCGCACCGGCCCCCATACCCTTCACACTGCTGCACGTCGACACGGGGCACAACTTCCCCGAGGTCCTGGAGTACCGCGACCGGACGGTGGCGAAGCACGGACTGCGCCTGCACGTCGCCTCCGTCCAGGAGTACATCGACGCGGGCAAGCTCCGCGAGCGCCCCGACGGCACCCGCAACCCGCTGCAGACGGTCCCGCTCACCGAGGCCATCCAACGGCACCGCTTCGACGCCGTGTTCGGCGGCGGCCGGCGCGACGAGGAGAAGGCCCGGGCCAAGGAGCGCGTCTTCTCGCTGCGCGACGAGTTCTCCCAGTGGGACCCCCGCCGCCAGCGCCCCGAGCTGTGGCAGCTGTACAACGGCCGGCACGCCCCCGGCGAGCACGTCCGCGTGTTCCCGATCTCCAACTGGACCGAGCTCGACGTCTGGCAGTACATCGAGCGTGAGGGCATCGACCTCCCGGAGATCTACTTCGCGCACGAGCGTGAGGTCTTCAACCGCTCCGGCATGTGGCTCACCGCGGGCGACTGGGGCGGCCCCAAGGACCACGAGAAGGTCGAGACCCGTAAGGTCCGCTACCGCACGGTCGGCGACATGTCGTGCACCGGTGCCGTCGACTCCGACGCCACCACGCTGGACGACGTGATCACCGAGATCGCCGCCTCCCGGCTCACCGAGCGGGGTGCGACCCGTGCCGACGACAAGATGTCCGAGGCAGCGATGGAAGACCGCAAGCGCGAGGGGTACTTCTAAAATGACCGGACCCATTCAGCTGGCCGAGCGCCTGTCGGCCACCACCCTGCTGCGGTTCGCCACGGCCGGGTCGGTCGACGACGGCAAGTCCACCCTCGTCGGACGTCTCCTGCACGACTCCAAGTCGGTCCTCACCGACCAGCTGGAAGCCGTCGCGCTGGCCTCCGCCAACCGCGGCCAGGAGGCGCCCGACCTGGCGCTGCTGACCGACGGCCTGCGGGCCGAGCGCGAACAGGGCATCACCATCGACGTGGCCTACCGCTACTTCGCCACGCCCCGCCGCCGGTTCATCCTGGCCGACACCCCGGGCCATGTGCAGTACACCCGGAACATGGTCACCGGCGCCTCCACCGCCGAGCTCGCCGTCGTCCTGGTCGACGCACGCAACGGCGTCGTCGAGCAGACCCGCAGGCACGCCGCCGTCGCCGCGCTCCTGCGCGTCCCGCACGTGGTGCTCGCCGTGAACAAGATGGACCTCGTGGATTACGCGGAGCCCGTCTTCGCCGCGATCGCCGAGGAGTTCACCGCGTACGCCGCCTCGCTCGGCGTGCCCGAGATCGCCGCGATCCCGATCTCCGCGCTGGCCGGTGACAACGTCGTGGAGCCGTCCGCGCACATGGACTGGTACGGCGGCCCGACGGTCCTGGAGCACCTGGAGACCGTGCCGGTCAGCCACGACCTGACCGAGGGCCCGGCCCGCTTCCCCGTCCAGTACGTGATCCGCCCGCAGACCGCGGAGCACCCCGACTACCGGGGATACGCCGGGCAGATCGCCTCCGGTGTGCTGCGGGTCGGCGAGACCGTCACCGTGCTGCCCTCGGGCCGTACGTCGACGATCGCCGGGATCGACGTGCTGGGCGAGGGTGCCGACGTCGCCTGGGCACCGCAGTCCGTGACGCTGCGGCTCGCCGACGACCTGGACATCTCGCGCGGCGACCTGATCGCGCCCGCCGTCGAAGCGCCGGACACCACGCGGGACGTCGAGGCGACCGTCTGCCACGTCGCCGACCGGCCGCTCACCGTGGGCCAGCGAGTGCTGCTCAAGCACACCACCCGCACGGTCAAGGCGATCGTCAAGGACATTCCCTCGCGGCTCACGCTGGACGACCTGTCCCAGCATCCCTCGCCCGGTCAGCTCGTCGCCAACGACATCGGCCGCGTCGTGGTCCGTACCGCCGAGCCGCTCGCGCTCGACGCCTACGCGTCCTCCCGGCGCACCGGTTCGTTCCTGCTGATCGACCCCGCCGACGGGACGACCCTGACGGCCGGCATGGCGGGCGCCTCGTTCGCCGCCGTCACCGTCGCCGCCGGGGCCGCCGGCACGGCCGCCGACGACGCGGAGTGGGACTTCTGATGGGCATCGACTTCTTCTCGACCTTCGCGAAGGAAGGCGGCCGTGTCGGCAGCGGCGCCCTCGGCAGCGGCCAGGGCGGGGTCGGGCGATGTGCGTGATGACGTACGCGCACTGCCCGCGCGCCCGCTCGTACCACAAGTCGAGACGAAGACCTGCCGACCTCCCGGCCACGGCCCCTGACTTCAGAGGGACGTGAGCACCGGGCCGACGAGAGGAAAGCCTCCCGTGTCTGCCCCCCGTACCACCGTTCGTCGCGGCATCGCCGCTGCCGCCGCTCTGCCGCTGCTCGCCGTGGCGCTCACCGCCTGCGGCTACGGCTCGCAGGCGAAGGACGACGGCGCCGAGAAGACGAACGTCTCCGCCGGCGGAAAGAAGCTCTCCGCGGACACCGTGAAGATCGGCTACTTCCCGAACCTCACGCACGCCACCGCCCTGGTCGGTGTCCAGGAGGGCCTCATCGCCAAGGAGCTGGGCGGCACCGAGGTCAAGGCCTCGACGTTCAACGCCGGGCCGTCCGAGATCGAGGCACTCAACGCGGGGTCGATCGACATCGGGTTCATCGGCCCCTCCCCCTCGATCAACGGTTTCACCAAGTCCCAGGGCAAGAACCTGCGGATCGTGAGCGGTTCGGCGTCCGGCGGAGTGAAGCTGGTCGTCGACCCGAAGAAGATCAAGACGCTGGACGACCTCAAGGGGAAGAAGATCGCCACCCCGCAACTGGGCAACACCCAGGACGTGGCGTTCCTCAACTGGATCTCCGAGAAGGGCTGGAAGGTCGACGCCCAGAGCGGCAAGGGCAACGTCTCCGTGGTCCGCTCGGACAACAAGGTGACGCCGGACGCCTACCGGTCGGGCTCCCTGGACGGGGCCTGGGTGCCGGAACCGACCGCGTCCAAGCTGGTCGCCGAGGGCGGGAAGGTCCTCCTCGACGAGTCGTCGCTGTGGCCCGACGACAAGTTCGTGATCACGAACATCATCGTGTCGCAGAAGTTCCTCTCCGAGCACCCGGACGTCGTCGAGGCGGTACTGCGCGGCACCGTGAACACCAACAAGTGGATCAACGCCAACCCGGACGAGGCGAAGGCCTCGGCCAACGCCGCGCTCGAGGAGCTGAGCGGCAAGGCGCTGCCCGCCGAGGTCCTGGACCCGGCGTGGGAGTCCATCCGGATCACCGACGACCCGCTGGCCGCGACGCTGCAGGCGCAGGCCGACCACGCGGTCGAGGCCGGTCTCCTGGAGAAGCCGGACCTCAGCGGCATCTATGACCTGAAGCCGCTGAACAAGATCCTCGGGGCCGCGGGTCAGCCCGAGGTCGCCGACGCCGGTCTCGGCGTCAAGTAACCCACCCGGTCCGTAATCGGATTCCCAGGATTCCCAGGAGGTGACGACCATGGCGACCACCACGCTCACCAAGGCCGAGGACCGTGCGGTCGTCGAGCACGCCGCTCGCATCACGCACGTCTCCAAGTCCTTCACCGGACCCACGGGGCAGCAGCTCGTCCTGGACGACATCACGCTCGATGTCGCTCCGGGCGAGTTCGTCACCCTCCTGGGAGCTTCCGGGTGCGGTAAGTCGACGCTGCTCAATCTGGTGGCCGGGCTCGACCGCCCCACCGCGGGGTCCATCGAGACCCCCGGCGGGCGGCCGGCCCTGATGTTCCAGGAACACGCCCTCTTCCCGTGGCTGACCGCGGGCAAGAACATCGAACTGGCCCTGCGGCTGCGCGGCGTCCCCAAGTCGGACCGCCGTACGGAGGCGGAGCGGCTGCTCGAACTCGTACGCCTGGGCGGGGCGTACGGGAAGCGGGTGCACGAGCTCTCGGGCGGCATGCGCCAGCGGGTGGCCATGGCCCGTGCGCTCGCCCAGGACAGCCAGCTGCTGCTGATGGACGAGCCGTTCGCGGCGCTCGACGCCATCACCCGCGATGTGCTGCACGACGAGCTGACCCGGATCTGGCGCGAGACGAACGCCTCGGTCCTCTTCGTCACCCACAACGTGCGCGAGGCGGTGCGGCTCGCGCAGCGCGTCATCCTGCTCTCGTCGCGGCCCGGCCGGATCGCCAGGGAGTGGACGGTCGACATCGAGCAGCCGCGCCGCATCGAGGACGCCGCCGTGGCGGAGCTGTCCGTCGAGATCACCGAACAACTGCGTGGGGAGATCCGCCGTCATGGCCAGCACTGACACCAAGTCCGACGATCTGGCCGGGCTGGAAGCCGGGCTGGACGCGCTGGACGCCGTCCAGGTGCCGCGGACCCCTGCCCGTGAGGTCCTGCTGAACAAGGTCCTGCCGCCGGTCGTGGCGGTGGTTCTGGTGGCCCTGGTCTGGCAGCTGCTGGTCTGGGCGAAGGTCACCGAGGACTACAAGCTGCCGCCGCCCTCAGCGGTGTGGAACAGCGTCGCCGACATGTGGCTGCAGGGGACGCTGCTGGAGGTCGTCTGGACCAGTGTGTCGCGCGGTCTGCTCGGCTTCCTGATGGCCGTCGCCATCGGCACCCCGCTGGGTCTGCTGGTGGCCAGGGTCAAGCTGGTCCGAGCGGCGATCGGCCCGATCCTGTCCGGACTGCAGTCCCTGCCGTCGGTGGCATGGGTGGCACCGGCCGTGATCTGGCTCGGGCTCAACGACTCGATGATGTACGCGGTCATCCTGCTGGGCGCCGTCCCCTCCGTCGCCAACGGACTGGTCTCCGGGGTCGACCAGGTGCCGCCGCTGTTCCTGCGGGCGGGACGCACGATCGGTGCGACCGGGCTCCGCGGGACCTGGCACATCGTCCTGCCGGCCGCTCTGCCGGGTTATCTGGCGGGCCTCAAGCAGGGCTGGGCGTTCTCCTGGCGTTCGCTGATGGCCGCCGAGATCATCGCGTCCTCGCCCGATCTGGGTCTGGGTCTCGGCCAGTTGCTGGAGAACGGCAGGAACAACTTCGACATGCCGGGGATCTTCCTGGCGATCCTGCTCATCCTTTTCGTGGGGATCGCGATCGACCTGCTGATCTTCAGTCCGCTGGAGCGGCGGGTGCTGCGCGGCCGCGGTCTCCTCGTGAGGAGCTGAGTCACCGTGTCCGCTCCGGTCCTCCTCGTCGTCGCCCACGGCAGCCGCGATCCGCGGCACGCGGCGACCGTGCACGCGCTCGCCGCGCGGGTGCGGTCGCTGCGGCCGGGGCTGCGCGTGGAGACGGGATTCCTTGAGTTCAACGCCCCGTCCGTGCCCCGGGTGCTGGAACGCCTGGCCGCCGAGGGGGCGGGTGAGGTCGTCGCGCTTCCCCTGCTGCTGACCCGGGCCTTCCACGCCAAGTCCGACATCCCGTCGGTGCTGCACGAGGCCCGCACCCGGCTGCCCCGGCTGGCCATCCGCCAGGCCGGGGTGCTGGGCCCGTCCCCACTGCTGAACTCGGCGCTGGAACAACGGCTGTACGAGGCCGGGGTGGCTCCCGGCGACAAGGGCTCGACCGGGCTGGTCCTGGCCTCGGCGGGCTCCACGGACCCGGAGGCGATCGCAGTGATCGCTGAAATCGCGCGGGAGCTGCGGCACACCGGTTGGTGCGCCGTGCGGCCTGCGTTCGCCTCCGCCTCTCTGCCCCGCACCGCCGACGCGGTGCGGGCCCTGCGGGCCGACGGTGTACGTCGGGTGGCGGTGGCCCCGTACGTCATCGCGCCCGGGCGGCTCCCCGACAAGATCGCCGAGGGCGCCGCGCAGGCCGATGTGCTCGCCGGTGTCCTGGGCCCGTCCCCGGCCCTCGCCCGGGTGCTGCTGAACCGGTACGACGAGGCGTGCGTCCCGGCGGCCGGGTGGCGGTCGCTCAGCGCGTGACGGCCGGTCAGCCGACGTCGAGACGGCCCGTGCGGGCGCGCTTCAGCTCGAAGAAGTCGCTGTGCCCGGCCAGGACCCGGAAGCTGTCGAAGAGCCGCGCCGCCTCCTGCCCGCGCGGGGCCGAGCTGAGGACCGGCCCGAACCACACGGTGCCGTCGACATGGATCGTGGGCGTGCCGACGTAGGAGTCCGCCGCGGGGTCCTTGCCCCGGTCGTGGCTGAGGCGTACGGCGTCGTCGTACGCCTCCGAATGTGCGGCATCGGCGAGGCCGGCGGGCAGTCCCAGTTCGGCCAGGGACTCGGCGGTCACGGTGTCGTAGTCCTCGTTCCCCTGCCGGTGGATGCGGGTGCCGAGGGCGGTGTAGAGGTCGCGGAGGATCCCGGGCCCGTGCGCCTGTGCCGCTGCGGCGGCGACGCGCACCGGGCCGAGCGATCTGTCGACCAGCTCGCGGTACCGGGCGGGGAGTTCGTTGCCGTCGTTGTGCAGGAACAGGCTCATGACATGGAAGCGGAGCTCGATGTCGCGCAGCTGCTCGACCTCCAGCATCCAGCGGGAGGCGATCCAGGCGAACGGGCAGGCGGGGTCGAAGTAGAAGTCGACGGCCGTCCGGCCCGCCGCGGGGGCTTCGTGGGTGCTCATGGCAAGGAGCCTAGGGACTCATCGGCCTGTTCTCCTGGTCCAATCGCCCCCCGCCGGGACGGGCCACTCCGGCTCCGGGAGGGACGGACACGGCAACGGGCCGCGCTCGGGGAGCGCGGCCCGTCGGGGGTGAGCCGGGTCGTGGTGTCCTGCGTCCGGAGTCCTAGAAGACGCTGACGCCGTAGGCGCTCAGCGCCTCGGTGACGGGCTGGAAGAACGTGGTGCCCCCGGTGGAGCAGTTGCCGCTGCCGCCCGAGGTGAGGCCCAGCGCCGTGCTGCCGGCGAAGAGCGAGCCGCCGCTGTCGCCGGGCTCGGCGCAGACGTTGGTCTGGATCATGCCGTAGACGACGTCGCCGCCGCCGTAGTTCACCGTCGCGTTGAGGCCCGTGACGCTGCCGCTGCGCAGGCCGGTGGTGGAGCCGCTGCGCTTGACCGACTGGCCGACGTACGCGTTGCCGGCCGAGGTGATGTCCTGGTAGCTGCCGTTGTAGAGGTAGACCCGGCCGTCCGCGTTGGCGGAGTTGGAGTGCCGGATCAGCCCGTAGTCATTGGTGGGGAAGCTGCTTCCCGCCCGCGAACCGAGGACCGAGGTCTGGCCGGAGTTGGTGTACCAGGTGCTGCCGATCTCGGTGCAGTGACCGGCGGTCAGCGCGTAGTACGTGCTGCCGCTGCGGACGTTGAAGCCGAGGGAACAGCGGCCGCCGCCGGCGTAGATGGCCTGGCCGCCGGCGATGAGCTTGTTGAACGTGCCCGGGGTGTGCTTGAGGTCGATCTTCGCACCGGATTCGGTGACCGACTTCTTGATCGTGGCGATCTCGGCGGCGGAGACCGTGCTGTCGACGGTCACGACGACCTTGCCGGTCTTCGCCTCGGTGTACCAGGCGGTACCCGCGATGTCGGCGCCGCGGACGGCGGAGCTGGCGTCGGCGAGCTCGGCCTTCGTCACCGTGGTGTCCGGCGCGGCCTGGGCGACCGCGGTCGGGGCCGCAAGCGCGACGGCGGTGACCAGACCGGAGGTCACGGCGATGAGCCGTGCACGTCTGGAGATGGAACCGAGGGGGGCGAGGCGCTTGAAGGTCACAGGATCCTCCATCGATGGGGGGTAGCGCGGCCTGCTGGGTGGGCGGGCCGGGGGTGTGCGGCTGTCCGCGACCAGTGGGTTCTGGTCGTGGACCTGCCAACCGCACGTCCCGAATCCTTGACTCCACTTGGCCCGGTGACAAGGTCGGCTTCCGGCCCCGTAGCGGAGAACGGACAGTGAACTCCGATACGCGACCAGGTGACCTCCGAACACCGGCGTCCGCTCACCGAACGGACGCCGGCAGCGAATTGCAGCAAACCGCGAAAAGTGGTCAGGACATCGGGCCGGACCGGCTGACATCGCGATCACACACGCCACCACTGCCCGGGGGTCGGCCGCGCGCAGCCGCGCCCGGCCCGGGCCGGGCCCTGCGGGAGTGCGTCCGTTCGGCCGACTTACCGCTGAATTGCCCGGGCACGTCAGATGGCCGGAATCTGTCCTTCCGGCGAGAACCGGCCGCATACGGGGCCCGGATCAGACCGGCTCCGCCCTCTTGCGGGCCGGCCGCGCCATGTGCTGCGGCCTCGGCCGCCCCTGCGTGCGGACCTCGGCCGGTGTTCAGGCCTCGGCGACCGGGTCGTCGATGAACGGCGTCCCCTGGTGGAAGTAGAGGAGCCAGCCGCTCCCGGTCAGCCGCCACAGCGAACTGCGGTGGGAGCGCCGCCCTCCGGACTCCGTGTCGTAGGTGAGGTGCACCAGGTCGGGAGCGAGCCGCTCCCCGCGCATCCGGGAAACGGTCGGAGGGCTGGGCGGCGGCGCGCCGGTGGCGGTGAGTACGGCGATGATCGTGTCCCGGTCCCAGACCCGGCCGCTGGTGCCGATCTCGCGGAACTCGGGGTGGAGCATCGTGCCCAGGAGGTCCGCGGAGGCCCGTACCGCCGGGTCGAGGAGCCGGAGCTCGGCATCGATGGCTGCCGCCACGGCGGACGAGGGCTCAGTCACGCGTCATCTCGACCAGCTTGACCACGGTGTTCCAGTTGCGGGAGGTCCCGACGACGCCCCGGTTGAGGGCAGGCCGCGCGAGGGCCTCGGCCAGCTTGGAGCGGCCGAGCCCCTCGGGGGCGTACAGATAGAGGGCACGGTCGCCGAGCCGGAACTCCTCGGGCCGGAAGGCGGCGGCGTCGATCGGCGCGAAGCGGCCGGCGTCGACGGGCCCGTCGAAGAAGGTGACGTGCAGTTGCCTGCCCTGGAGTGCGGCGGCCGGGAACGGGCAGGCGTCGGCCAGCGCCGCGAGATACCCTCCCGTGCGGACCAGGCAGTCGACCGGGAATCCGAACCGGTCCGCGAGGGCCCGCT
The DNA here is from genome assembly GCF_040638585.1 of Streptomyces sp. NPDC025273. NCBI lineage: Bacteria > Bacillati > Actinomycetota > Actinomycetes > Kitasatosporales > Streptomycetaceae > Streptomyces > Streptomyces sp. NPDC025273. The sequence goes on along the minus strand of NZ_JBEZYP010000004.1, from coordinate 119,305 downwards.
GCAGCTCGGCGGCCAGGGAGTCCTCGTCACCTGACGCGCTGCCGAACACGGCGTTCCCGCTCTGCAGGTACGTGGCGACGCCCTCGTACCCCAGCTCCCCCAGCAGCGTGCGCAGTTCCGCCATGGGGACCTTGCGGTGGCCGCCGACGTTGATGCCGCGCAGCAGCGCCGCGTACCTCGTGCTCATGACCCCACCCTAGACCGGTCGTTCCGCGGGTCCGGGCCGCCGCGCCCCGTGGGGGAGGGCACGGCGGCCTGCGCACCTGACTACTCGACGATCTTGAGCAGCTTGTTCGCCGTACCCTCGGTCGCGTTGGAGATCGCGTTCGGGGTGGCCCCCTCCGTGAGCGCCGTGGCGACCTCGTCCGGGGTGGCCTCCGGGTGCCCGGCGAGATAGACGGCGGCGGCACCGACGACGTGCGGGGTCGCCATGGACGTACCGGAGATGGTGTTCGTGCCGTCGTCGCTGTCGTTCCACGTCGACGTGATGTCCGAGCCGGGCGCGTAGATGTCCACGACCGAGCCGTAGTTGGAGAACGAGGACTGCTCGTCGTCCACTGTGGAGGAGGCGACCGTGATGGCGTCGGGGACGCGGGACGGCGAGCCCTCGCCGGCGTCGCTCGACTCGTTGCCCGCGGCCACCGCGAAGGTGACACCGGAGGCGATCGCCTTCTCGACCGCGGCGTCGAGGGCCGGGTCGGCGCCCCCGCCCAGGCTCATGTTGGCGACGGACGGGCCCTCGTGGTTGGCGGTGACCCAGTCGATGCCCGCGATGACCTGCTCGGTGGTGCCCGAGCCCGAGTCGTCCAGCACACGGACGGCCACGATCTTCGCCTTCTTGGCGACGCCGTGGGACGCGCCGGCGATGGTGCCGGCGACGTGGGTGCCGTGTCCGTTGCCGTCGTTCGCGTCGTCGTCGTTGTCCACCGCGTCGAAGCCCGAGGTGGCCCGGCCCTCGAAGTCGGAGTGGGTGACCCGGACACCGGTGTCGATCACGTACGCCGTGACACCGTCACCCGCGGCATCCGGATAGGTGTACGCGCTGTCACCCGCCGTCCCGGCCTGGTCGAGCCGGTCCAGACCCCAGGACGGCGGGTTCTGCTGCGTGGCGTCGATGTGGAACTTCTTGTTCTGGACGACCTTGGCGACGGCCGGGTCGGCCGCGAGCCGCTTGGCCTCGGTCTCCGAAAGCCCGATGGCGGAGAAGCCGTTGATGGCCGAGCTGTAGTTCCGCTTGAGCTTGCCGCCGTACTCCTTGGCGAGCTCGCCCTTGTTCGCCTTCTGATCCAGCATCACGATGTAGCTGCCGGAGACGGCCGTGGCAGCGTCGGCGCCGTAGACCGTGCCCATGGCGGGAGCCGGGGCGGCTCCGGCGAACGAGGTGTTGAGCAGGGTGACACCGGCCGCGGCCGCCACGGCGGTTATCGCGGCGGTCAGCTTGATCCGGCGTGCGCGCTTGTGAATTGCCATGAAGAGGGCTCTCCTCGTCATTCTTTGTGGGGGGATTGACCCCCGGCCGGAAAATCTCCGGGGGTTGCCTCGAAACCCTGCTCGATTGACGCGCCCAGATCAAGACCTTCATGTAGCCGTCACGCAGTCACCAGCTTCCCTCCATAAGAAACCGAACCACTCCCGATCAAGTCGGACAGCCCGCGCAACGTGCGGTACACGAAGGGAATTTGTGCCGGACGGCCGGCGACGGGCCCGGACCGGCGGTCGCGCCTCAGGCGGGAAGTTCGGCCTCGACGAGATCGGCCGCCCGCCGCGCGCCGCCCTCGGTCGCCATCCGCTCCCGCACCCGCTCCAGCCGGGCGGCGACCTCCGGGTCGTCCACCAGGGCGAGGACCGCGGCGCGCAGGGACGCGGCATCGGCCTCCTCCTTCGGCAGGTGCCTGGCCACACCGAGCGCCTGGAGCATGTCCGCGTTGCCGAACTGGTCCACGGCCTGCGGGACGGCGACCATCGGGGTGGCCGTGGCGAGCCCTTCCTGGCTGCCGCCCGCGCCGGCATGGGTGATGAAGGCGTCCGCCTGCCTCAGCACGGACAACTGGGGCACCCAGGAGTGCACCTCGACATTGGCCGGTACGTCCCCGAGTGCGGACGGGTCGACGTGCGCGCCGATCTGGAGCACCATGTGCCAGTCCGGCAGGTCCCCGAACGCCTTGAGGCATTCGCGGTAGAACCCCGGCTCGTCGGTGAACGACGATCCGAGCGAGACCAGCAGCACCTTCCCGGCGTCCGCCGGACGCTTCCACCGACCCTGGTCGGCACGCTCGCCCTGACAGGCGCCGACGAAGGTGAAGACGGTCCCGTCCACCCGGTCGGCGTTCGGCTGGAGCGCTTCGGGGATCAGGACGAGGGCACGGCGCGGGCGGGCGACGAACTCGTCCGGGGGCACGTCGCTCAGGCCGTTCTCCGTGAGCCATTCCTCGAAGCGCGCGTAGTACGCCCGGCCCCGCTCGGTCTGCTTGAGCTCGGCGGTCGCCGGCTCGCCGACCTCCTGCTCGTACCCCTCCCACGGGACGAGGTTGGGCCACAGCGAGACGGCGGGGACGCCCCAGCGGTGGGCGAGCAGACGGGCCGGATAGGAGGTGATGTCGTGCAGGACCAGGTCGGGCTCGTCCCCTTCGAAGGCCTCCATGAGCTGGGGCAGGGCCTGGATCCCGTCGGCGAGGAACGGCTCGATGTTGTCGATGAGTTCGGTGCCCCAGCCCTCCGGATTGTCCTCGGTGGGCAGCACGGAGCCGTAGATCACCGGTGTGGCACCGGTGGCGGCGACCGTCTCCGCGAAGGAGGCCGGGATGGCGTAACTGACGCGGTGCCCACGGGCGACGAGCTCACGGATCACTTCGAGGCTCGGGTTCACGTGGCCGTGGGCGGCGATGGAGAACATGGCGATATGGACGCGCGGGGTGGCTGTCATGCGGCTCACCCTAAGCAAGACGATACGTCTCGTCCAATTAATTCCGCCGCGTACTCAGCGCTGGTAGCGGGCCAGCACCCGGTTCCCGTCGACGACCAGGCGTTTCCTCAGCTCCTCGGTGTCGATCGCTCCGCTGTAGTACTCCTGGAGCGCGGGCGTGGCGACCTTGTCCTTCCATTCGGGATATCCGCGGACCGACTGCGCGGGTGCGGGACGCAGGGCGCGGGCGAGCGCCGTGCCGGTCGCCCAGCCGTTCTCCGCGGTGTGCAGCGCCGGGTCGGCCAGCGCGGCCGCGCCGGTCGGCAGCATCCAGTCGCCCCGGGCCAGACGCACCATGTTCGCCGGGCGCAGCAGGAAGTCGATGAACCGCACGGCCTCCTCCTTGTGCGGGCTGTCCTCGGCGACCGAGAGGGTCTGCGGGCTCACCCCCTGGGCGAGTCCCCCGCTGCCGGCCGGTGCGGGCAGGACCGTCCACTCGAAACCCTCGGGGGCCTGCTCGACGACCTGCTGACGGTAGGAGAAGCCCAGCGGGACCATGGCGTACCTGCCGCCGAAGAAGCCGGGCAGGGTGTCCGAACCGCTCATGCCCAGCGCGGTGCGGGCCGCGCTGCGGTCGGCACCGACCTGGTCCCGGACGGTGCCGGGCATGATCCGGTCGCCCTCGTCGAAGCGGATGGTCACCTTGCCGTCGGCGTCGCGGTGGAAGAGCTGCCCGCCTGCGGAGAGTCCCAGATTGAGGGTGACCGAGACCGGTTCCTTGAGCGGCCAGGCCACTCCGAATCTCCCCTTACCCGTCAGCTCCTGGGTGACACGGCGGAATTCGGGCCAGCTCCACGGCTCCGCGGGGGTGGGGATGCGTACGCCGGACGCCCTGAGGATCCTGGTGTTGGCGATCAGCACCCGGGGTTCCTGGAGGAACGGGACACCGTAGACCCCGTCGCCGAAGGTGGTGGTCCGCCAGGACCGCCGCGGGATGTCCTGGGTGAGCCGGTCCGGCAGGAGGGGGCGCAGGTCCGCGAGGAAGCCGCCGTACGCGAAGTCCGCGAGGTCGTCGGAGGCGTTGTGGATGATGTCGGGCGCCTCACCTCCCTCGAAGGAGGTGAGCAACTGGTCGTGGACGTTGTCCCAGCTGCCCTGGACGTAATCCACCTGGATGCCGGGGTGAGTGGCGTTCCACTCCCTCACCAGTTGCTTGTTGGCGTCCACGGACTCCTTCTGCCAGGCCAGCGACCGGAAGCTGAGCCGGATCGTGCCGTCGGCGTCCCTGCCGCCCTTCCCGCCGCCCGAGCAGCCGGCGAGCAGCAGGGCGAGCACGGTGGCGACGGTGACGAGGGTGCCGGACGCGGGCCGGCGCATCAGTGCTTCACCGCCCCGGCCGTGAGACCGCCCGTGATGCGCTTCTGGATGACCGCGAAGAGGACGAGCGAGGGAAGGGTGGCGAGGAACGCGGCGGCGGCGAGCGGCCCGAGGTCGGCCACGCCCTCCGCGCCGAGGAAGTGGGTGAGTACGACCGGCAAGGTCTGCTTCTCCGGTGTCTTGAGCAGGACGAGCGCGAAGAAGAACTCGTTCCATGCGGTGATGAACGCGAAGAGTGTGGTGGCGACGATCCCGGGGACCAGCAGGGGTGCGGTGACCGAGACGAGGATCCGCGCCTTCCCGGCCCCGTCGACCGCCGCCGCCTCCTCCAGCTCCGGCGGCACGGCCCGGACGTAACCGGTCAGCATCCACAGGGCGAACGGCAGCGACCACACCACGTAGACCATGACCAGCCCCCACAGGGAGTTGATCAGGTGCAGGTTCTTGAGGACCAGGAAGAGCGGAATGATCACCAGCACGAAGGGGAACGCCTGGCTGACCACGACCCATCCGGTCGCGGCCGTGGACAGTCTGCCCCGGTGGCGGGCCATCACATAGGCCATGGGCGTGGCGATGACGACCGCGAGGACCGCCGCACACAGGGCCGCGGTGAGCGAGTTGGCGGCGGCACGGAGCAGCGGCTGCTCGTCGAAGGCCTGTCGGAAGTTGTCGAGCGTCGGCTGGTCGGGGATCCAGGTGGGGTGCAGTGATCCCAGCTCGCGGGCGGGCTTGAAGGCGGTGGAGAGCAGCCACAGGAACGGGAGGGCCAGGAAGGCGAGGTAGCACAGCAGCGCGGTGTACTGCCCCGCCCGCGCGGATCCGCTGGTCCGGAGACTCACGCGTCATCGCCTCCCCTGAGCCGGCCGGCGAGGTAGCAGGCGAGGATCACGGAGATCACCGCGACCATCACACAGCCCATCGCTGCGGCGTAGCCGAACTGGCCGTAACGGAACGCCTCTTCGTAGGCGAAGAGCATGGGCAGCCGGGTGCGGCCGCCCGGTCCTCCGCTGGTCAGGACGTAGACCAGGGCGAAGGAGTTGAAGTTCCAGATGAAGTTGAGCGCGCTGATGGCGAGCGCCACGGGTCTGATGGCGGGCCAGGTGACGGTACGGAAGCGGCGCCAGGCCCCGGCGCCGTCGAGGGCCGCCGCCTCGTGGAGCTCCTGCGGGGTGTTCTGCAGGCCGGCGAGGAGCGCCACGGCGGTCTGCGGCATGCCGGCCCAGATGCCCACGACGATCACGGCGGGCAGGGCGGTGGCGAGCCCGGTCAGCCAGTCCCGCCCGTCACCGAGCCCGAGGTCGCGGACGGTCTCGTTGAGGATGCCCGCGTCGGGGTTGTAGACCAGGCGCCACATGATGCCGACGACCACCTCGGGCATGGCCCAGGGGATGATCGCCAGCGCCCTGGCCACCCAGCGCATCCGCAGGTTCGCGTTGAGCAGCAGGGCGAGACCGAGCGCGAGCACGAACTGCGGGACCGTGACACCGACCGCCCACAGCAGGCCGATCCGGAAGGAGTCCCAGAACAGCGTGTCGTGCAGGAGGTCCTGGAAGTTGAGGAAGCCGATCCACCGGGTGGACCGCGTGCGGCCCGACTGGGCGTCGGTGAAGGCCAGCGCGATCCCGTACAGCAGGGGCCCGACGCTCAGGATCAGGATCGGGATGAGCGCGGGCAGGACCAGGAACCAGGCCGCGCGGTCCCGTCCGTGCCGTTCGCCGCGAACCGGTGGGGCCTGAGGACCGGGCCGCGCCCTCGTGGTCACCATTGTCATGAATTCGACCCCTTTACCTGATTGGATCGGTTTCATACCCGTATGGCCGCCGAACGTTCCCCGTCATCGTGCTGACGGGGGCTCCGTTCGTCAAGGTGGCCCGCACGGGTGAGAAAATCGGGCCATGGACGAGATGCGTGCGCGCGAGGTATTGACCGCCGCCGGACTGTCCGGCGGCGCGGAGCTGCTCGCCCTGGGCGAGAACGCGGTGTTCGCCGTCGGCGGCCTGGTGGTCAAGGTCGGCCGGGACGCCACGGCGCACCCGGAACTACGGGAACGGGCCGAGCGCGAGGTGGCCGTCGCCGAGTGGCTCGCCGCCTCGGGCGTGCCCGCCGTGCGGGCCGCCGAGCCCCGGGCCCGGCTGGCCGAGGGCCACCCGGTGACCTTGTGGCACCGGCTCCCCGAGGCCGTGCGGCCGACCGAGCCGCGCGATCTCGCCCCGCTGCTCACCCAGGTGCACGCGCTGCCCGCCCCCGAGGGCTTCAGGCTGCCGCGCCGTGAGCTGCTCGGCGGTGTCGAGCGCTGGCTGCGGCTGGCGGGCGACGCGATCGATCCGGCCGATGCCGACTATCTGCGCGGCCGGCGCGACGGCTTCGCGAAGGCCGCGGCCGCCCTGGCCCCGCACCTACCGCCCGGCCCGATCCACGGCGACGCCCTCCCCCGCAACGTCCACATCGGCCCCGACGGACCGGTGCTGGTCGATCTGGAGACCTTCTCCGCGGATCTGCGCGAGCACGACCTGGTGGTCCTCGCCCTCTCCCGGGACCGCTACGGCCTGCCCGCCGATGCGTACGACGCCTTCACCTCGGCCTACGGATGGGACGTGCGCGCATGGGAGGGCTGCGCCGTGCTGCGCGGAGCCCGCGAGACGGCGAGCTGCGCCTGGGTCTCCCAGCACGCCCCGGCCAACCCGAAGGCACGGGCGGAATTCCGCCGCAGGGTGGCGTCACTGCGCGAGGACGACCCCGAGGTGCGCTGGTACCCCTTCTGAGGGGACCCGTTCAGCCGGCACCGGGGGGAGCCGCTCAAGGGAACGTTCAGGAAGCAGGCACCGGCGCCGGCTCGCGCAGCGGCCAGCGCCCGTCGATCACCGCGTCCGCGGTGCCCTTGCGGCGCAGGAACGCCTGGAAGCCGGCGGCCCAGTCCGCGTACCAGGCGATCTGACGCTGATGCAGCTCGGCGGTGGTCAGGCCGGCCACCGAACCGTGCCGCTCGGCTATCGCGTAGGCCACGCGCACGGCGGCCAGCGCGTCGGCGGCCGCGTCGTGGGCACCGCCGTGCACCACGCCGTACTCGACGCAGACCGCCTCCAGGGTGCGCTTGCCCTTGCGGTAGCGGTCGACCGCCCGGTCGATGGTCATCGGGTCGATGACGGGGCCGATGCCCGCGCCGCCCAGCCGGTCACTCAGGGAAGGCAGGCCGTGGCGCTGCAACTCGGCCGAGAGCAAAGTCAGATCAAATGCCGCGTTATATGCCACAACGGGCACTCCCGCACGCCAGTAGTCCACCAGGGTCTCGGCGATCTCGTCCGCCACCTCGCGCACCGGGCGGCCCTCCGCCGCCGCCCGCTCGCTGCTGATCCCGTGGATCGCCGAGGCCTGCTCGGGAATCCGGACGCCCGGATCCGCCAGCCAGGTCCCGCACCGGACGGGCTCTTGGCTCCTGCTCTCCACCGCGACCACCGCGGCGGTGACGATCCGGGCCTCCAGCGGTTCCGTGCCCGTCGTCTCCAGGTCGAAGCCGACCAGACGCTCCTGGTGCCAGCTCATCCCGTACCTCCTTCTGTGGTGCTCTGCCCCACGTGGTGACCACCTTCGCACGCACCACTGACAACACAGGAGGGGGCGTCAGAAGGAACGCCGGGAGCCAGGGACAGGACACGGACGGGGAGAAGCGTCCGGGGACGGACGGGGAGAGGGGTCAGGAGACGGACGGGGAGAGTGGTCAGGAGACGGGCCGGGAGTCCGTCCATACCGACTCGAACTCCTCCCGGTACGTCTCGAAGAGGCCGTGCTCGCTGTCCTGCCCCGCCCGGACCACCGCGCGCCCGCCGCCCCGCAGCACCAGCACGGGTGCCTCCATGCCGCGGGCCCTGCGCAGATAGGGCTGGACGACTCCGACCGCGTCCGGACCGTCACCGTCCACCAGGTAGGCCGTGAAGCGTGGTGTCTCGTCGAAGACGTGGATCTGGAAGGCGCCCGGGTCGCGGAGCTTGGAGCGGACCCGGCGCATGTGGAGGATGTTCATCTCCACAGAGCGGCTCAGCTCGCCCTTCTTGAGGCCCAGTTCCCGCTCCCTGCGCTTGACCGCGCTGCTCGCCGGGTTGATGAACAGCAAGCGCACCCGGCAGCCCGACTCGGCGAGCCGGACCAGCCGGCGCCCCGAGAAGTTCTGCGTGAGGAGATTGAGCCCTATGCCGATCGCGTCCAGCCGGCGCGCTCCGCCGAACAGGTCCTCGGCGGGCAGCTGGCGCTGGAGCCTCACCCGGTCGGGGTGGACGGAGACCACGTCCGCGTACCGGTCGCCGACCAGCTCCTCCACGGCGTCCACGGGCAGCCTGTCGGCGGACGGGACCGCCGCGCCGCTGCCGAGGATCTCCAGGAGCCGCGCGGAGGCACGCTCGGCCTGCGCGAGGACCGCCTCGTTGAGCGCGCGGTTGCGGGAGACGACGTTGCGCGCCACCTCCAGCTCGTCCAGCGCCAGCTCCACCTCGCGGCGGTCGTCGAAGTACGGCTCGAAGCAGGGCCAGTGCTGGACCATCAGCTCGCGCAGCTGCGGCAGCGTGAGGAAGCTGAGGACGTTGTCGTCGGCCGGGTCGAGCAGATAGCCCTTGCGGCGGGAGACCTCCCGGACCGCGACGGCGCGCTGCACCCACTCCTGCCCGGCGGGTCCGGCGGCGGCCACCACCCAGTCCTCGCCGTGGACCGGCTCGTAGATAGGCCGGATCACGGCGGAGACCACGGCGCGCAGCCGCTGTTCCACCAGATTCAGCCAGATGTACGCCCGCCCGGCGCGCTGCGCCCGAGTGCGCACCTCGTTCCAGGCGTCCGCTCCCCAGTCCAGCTCCACGCCGATCTCCATGGGCTGCGCGAGGGAGACCGCCCCCGGCGGGGCATCGGTCGATTCCCCCTCGTGACCCGCGTCACCTGGGGGCAGCTCGAACCCTCCCGAGCTCACCCGTGTACCGCCTTCCGCTCCCCCACCAACGATCAAGGAAGGGTACTCCGGGAGCGGGAGCCGGTGCAGCCGGATGCGCAGGCTCATCACTCAACTCCCCTGCCTCCCGCCCTTGTTCCCCACGGTGAGATCGGGCGGAGTGAGCTGATTCATAGCGTTTGGACACCCTCTCGCCCACCGTGCACCGGACGAGGGGGCGCATCTGTCATCCGTATCCCCTCTCCGGGCGACACCGGGGTGTCCGAAGTTGACCGGCGCATCACGGCCGCACCGACGAGACCCGGCCGCACCGGCCGACGTACTAGGTACGCGCTCATCTTTCGGGGAGTATCGGGTCAATAACCCCCGCACCCGGATCAGAAGTGGAAGAGTCCTATCTATGCAGGTCTGGCCGGGACAGGCGTATCCCCTCGGTGCCACGTACGACGGCGCCGGGACCAACTTCGCGGTCTTCTCGGAGGCCGCCGACCGGATCGAGTTGTGCCTGCTGCACGACGACGGTTCAGAAACGGCGGTGGAGCTCCGCGAGACCGATGCCTTCGTCCGCCATGCCTATCTGCCCGGGGTGATGCCGGGGCAGCGGTACGGCTTCCGGGTGCACGGCCCCTACGAGCCCCAGCGCGGGCAGCGGTGCAACTCGGCGAAGCTGCTCCTCGATCCGTACGCGCGTGCGATCTCCGGGCAGATCCAGTGGGGCGAGGAGGTGTACGGCTATCCCTTCGGCCGGCCCGACGCGCGCAACGACCTGGACTCGGCGCCGCACACGATGAGCTCGGTGGTGGTCAACCCGTACTTCGACTGGGGCGACGACCGCCGCCCCCGTACGGACTACCACCGCACGGTGATCTACGAGGCCCACGTGAAGGGCCTGACCATGCTTCACCCGGGCCTGCCCGAGGAGCTGCGCGGTACGTACGCGGGGCTCGCCCACCCCGAGATCATCGCCCACCTCACGGAGCTGGGTGTCACGGCGATCGAGCTGATGCCGGTGCACCAGTTCGTCCAGGACCACCGTCTCTCCGACGCGGGCCTCGCCAACTACTGGGGCTACAACACCATCGGTTTCTTCGCCCCGCACAACGCGTACGCCTCCTGGGGGGACCGCGGCGAGCAGGTGCTGGAGTTCAAGCAGGCCGTGAAGGCACTGCACCAGGCGGGCATCGAGGTGATCCTCGACGTGGTCTACAACCACACGGCGGAGGGCAACCACCTGGGGCCGACGCTCTCGTTCCGTGGGCTCGACAACGCCTCGTACTACCGGCTGGCGGACGACCAGAAGTACTACATGGACACCACGGGCACCGGGAACTCCCTGCTCATGCGGTCGCCGCACGTCCTGCAGCTGATCATGGACTCGCTGCGGTACTGGGTGACCGAGATGCATGTGGACGGCTTCCGCTTCGATCTGGCGGCCACGCTCGCACGCCAGTTCCACGAGGTGGACCGGCTGTCCTCGTTCTTCGACCTCGTGCAGCAGGACCCGGTGGTGAGCCAGGTGAAGCTGATCGCCGAGCCGTGGGACGTGGGCGAGGGCGGCTACCAGGTGGGCAACTTCCCACCGCTGTGGACCGAGTGGAACGGCAAGTACCGCGACACGGTGCGCGACATGTGGCGGGGCGAGCCCCGGACGCTCGCGGAGTTCGCGGGCCGGCTCACGGGCTCCTCGGACCTCTACCAGGACGACGGCAGGCGCCCGCTGGCCTCGATCAACTTCACCACCTGCCACGACGGCTTCACGCTGCACGACCTGGTCTCGTACAACGACAAGCACAACGAGGCCAACGGCGAGGGCAACCGCGACGGGGAGAGCCACAACCGCTCCTGGAACTGCGGTGCGGAGGGCGAGACCGAGGACAAGGAGGTGCTGGAGCTGCGCGGCCGTCAGATGCGCAACTTCATCGCCACGCTGATGCTCTCCCAGGGCGTGCCCATGCTGAGCCACGGCGACGAGTTCGCCCGGACCCAGCGGGGCAACAACAACGGGTACTGCCAGGACAACGAGCTCTCCTGGGTCCACTGGCCCGATCCGGCCGCCGCACGCGCACCGGGGACCGGGGGCGCGGAGGGCGGCGGTACGGACCGGAGCCTGCTGGAATTCACCCGGGCCATGGTCTGGCTGCGCCGCGACCACCCGGTCTTCCGCCGCAGGCGCTTCTTCCACGGCCGCCCGGTGGAGGGCACCCACGACGAGCTCTCCGACATCGCCTGGTTCACCCCGAGGGGTGAGGAGATGACGCAGCGGGACTGGCAGGCCGCGCACGCCAAGGCCATGACGGTCTTCCTGAACGGGCACGCGATCTCGGAGCCGGGGCCCCGCGGTGAGCGGATCTCCGACGACTCGTTCCTGCTGATGTTCAACGCGGCCGCCGAGTCACTGATGTTCACCGTCCCGGTGAACCACGGGCGGCAGTGGCAGGTGATCGTGGACACGGGGATCCCCGACGGGGTGCCGCCGGGTGCGGGTCCGAAGGTGTCCGCGGGCGACCGGGTGACGCTGGTCGGGCGCAGTCTGACGGTGCTCCAGCGCCCGGCGTAGGCCGAACGGGTCACGGGGGCGGCGCTGGTGCCCCCGTGCGGGGTCCGGTGAGACAGAAGCCGCCGGGGTGGGTACGTACGTCTTCATGACGCCCACCGCCACGTACCGGCTGCAGCTCCAACCGGACTTCCCTTTCGCCGCCGCGGCGGACGCCGTGCCGTATCTCGCCGACCTCGGCGTCTCCCATCTGCACCTGTCCCCCGTCCTGGAGGCTGTGCCCGGCTCCGGACACGGCTACGACGTCGTCGACCACAGCCGGGTGCGGGCGGAGCTGGGCGGCGAGGAGGGGCTGCGGCTGCTCTCCGCCACGGCCCGGGCGCACGGCCTCGGGCTGGTCCTGGACCTCGTGCCCAACCACATGGCCGCCGCGCCCCGGCACAACCCGCCTCTGTGGGAGGTGCTGCGCGAGGGGCCGGAGTCCCCGTACGCCCGGTGGTTCGACATCGACTGGGCTGCGGGCGGCGGCAAGGTGCTGCTGCCCGTGCTCGCGGGGCGGCTCGGAGAGGAGATCGACCGCTTCGAGGTCGGATCCCGGGACGACGGCACGCCTGTGCTGCGCTACGGCGACCTGGAGTTCCCGCTGCGCGAAGGCACGGCCGCGCTGCCGCTGCCGGAGCTGCTCGACGCCCAGCACTACCGGCTCGGCTGGTGGCGCCTGGCCCGTACGGAGCTGAACTACCGGCGGTTCTTCACCGTCTCCGAGCTGATCGGCGTGCAGGTGCAGCATCTGGAGGTCTTCGCCGCCACGCACGACAAGATCCTCGGGCTGATCATCGAGGGCGTCGCGGACGGTCTCCGCATCGACCATCCGGACGGGCTGGCGGACCCCGCCGCGTACCTGGAGCGGCTGGCCGCGGCCACCGACGGGCGGTGGACCGTGGTCGAGAAGATCCTGACGGGCTCCGAGGCACTGCCGGCCGGCTGGGCCGTCGCGGGGACGACCGGGTACGACGCGCTGCACCGGATCGACGGGCTGTTCACCGATCCGATGGGCGCGGCGGACCTGCTCGGCCGGTACCGGGACTTCGCGGGCCCGCCCGGGGACCGGGGCGGCTTCTGGACGGCGACGGTCCGCCGGGCGGCGTACCGCGTCGTCACCCATGAGCTGGCCGCCGAGACGGAATGGCTGACCCGTCTCGCCGTCCGGGCCTGCGCCGGAGACCCGGCGCTGCGCGACCACGCCCCGTGGGCACTGCACACGGCGGTGCGCGAACTGCTGGTCCGGCTCCCCGTCTACCGTCCGTACGTCACCGCGGGCGGCCCGCTCACGGAGATCGCGGAGTCGACGCTGCCGCCCGCGGCGGTACGGGATGCCAAGGCCGTGTTCTCGGTGCCGGAGGAGGCGGCGGCCGTGGACGTGGTGCGGGATCTGGCGCTCGGCCGGCTCGGGGACGGGCCGGAGCACACGGCGTTCTGTGCCAGGTTCGCGCAGACGGCGTCCGCGCTGCACGCCAAGTCGGTGGAGGACACGGCGTTCTACCGCTATGTCCCGCTGATCTCGGCGACGGAGGTGGGCGGCGATCCGGGGCAGCCGGCGGTGAGCCCGGAGGAGTTCCACGGCTTCTGCGCGCGGATCGCCCGTGACTGGCCGGCCACCGGCACGGTGCTGACCACACACGACACCAAGCGCAGCGGGGACGTGCGGGCCAGGATCGCGGTGCTCTCGGAGTGCCCGGAGCGCTGGTCCTCCCTGGTGGCGCAGCTGACCCGGGCCACGTCCGCTGCCGCCCCGGACCCCCAACTGGCCTGGCAGGCATGGCAGTCGGCGTACGGCTGTGCGAGCCTGCCGGCCGGGGAGATGGCGGGCCGGCTGGAGCCCGCCCTGCTGAAAGCCGTGCGCGAGGCGGGCCTGTTCACCAGCTGGACCGAGCCGGATCCGGCGTACGAGCGCGCCGTGACCGACTTCGTGGCGGCAGGTCCGGGCAGTGACACGGGCGAGACGCGGGCGATGATGACACGGTTCGCGGACACGCTCGCCCCCTTCGTACGGGCCAATGTGCTGGGGGCCGCGCTGGTGCACCTGACGATGCCCGGGGTGCCCGACCTCTACCAGGGCACGGAAGGGGAGTACATCGCGCTCGTCGACCCCGACAACCGCCGCCCCTTCGCCCGGCCCGCCGGGAGGCGTGACGAGAAGGCGGATCTCACGGCGGCGGCGCTGCGCCTGCGGCGGGAGCGTCCGGACGTCTTCGGCGAGTCGGGTACGTACGCCCCGCTGGCTGCCAGGGGCCGGGCAGCCGCCCACTGCGTGGCGTTCTGCCGGTCGGGCGAGGCGGTCACCGCCGTGACCCGGCTGTCGCTGCGGCTCGCGGAGGAGGGCGGCTGGGGCGATACGGAGCTGGCGCTGCCGGACGAGGGCCCCTGGCTGGACCTCCTGTCACCGGGCCGGGAGTTCGCGGGGCCGGCGGTCACGGTGGCCGGGCTCTTCGCCGAGCGGCCGGTCGCGCTGCTCGTGAAGGCGGTGCGAGGGGAGTCGACGGACCGTGGGTGATCCCCCGGCGCCCGCTCAGGCCGGGGGCCCGGGCAGAGGTGCGGAGAGCCGGAAGGTCATCCGGCCGAAGCTCACCTGGTCGCCGTCGCGGACCGTGGCGGCGCCGATGACCCGCTGGCCGTTGACGCAGGTGCCGTTCGTCGAGCCGAGATCGCGCAGGATCCACCGGCTGCCGTGCGCGGTCAGTTCGGCGTGCAGCCGGGACACCGTCTCGTGGCTGAGCCGCAGTCCGTTGCCCGGGTCGCGGCCTATGCGCAGCGGGTGCGGCCCCGGCACGGGCAGCAGGAGCTTGGGCAGCCGCTCGGACTGCCAGGCCCTGCGCACCCCTGCCGGAAAGGCGGAGAGGCCGCCCACCGCGCGGTACAGCCTGCGGGACCAGCGCCCCCGGCTCTCCAGGTCGGAGGTGAGCGCCGCCAGCTCCTCGGAACGCCGGGCCGTCAGGGCCAGTTCCATACGCCGCAGGAACGTGTCGTGGGAGAGCTTTCCCTGCGCCGCGCCGTCTCTGAGCACACCGAGGACACGGTCGCGCTGGGCGTCGGACAGCCGCGCGGGATACGTGTGGGACTCGAAGGAGGACGTCACAGTGCCGATTGTCGGCCCGAGGGGCCTGAGGTGTCCAGAAGAACTCCGCATTCGCCCCTCCTGACCTGCGCGGCAGCGCATAAATCCGGCCCGTCGGACGCTCCGTGTTGTTAGGGTCGCCCGCTGTCGGTCCTCGCCGGCACCTATGGCACCGAGGAGCCTCTGTGACCCCTGCACCACCGGGACTGACCGTCCGTCCGCTCACCGGAGCGGACGAGCTGGGTCTCTTCTGCCGTCTTTCCTACGTCCTGGACCACGAGCTCGCGGACGATCTGGCCACCGGCCGCCGCCGCCCCGAGTGGATGTGGGTGGCTCTGCTCGGCGACCGGGTCGTGGCGCGCATCGCCTGGTGGACGGGCCGGGACGGCACCGCACCGCAGCTGCTGGACTTCTTCGACCTGGACGACGCCCTGCCGGAGCCGGAGCGTGGCGCGGTCGGGCTGCGGCTGCTGGAGACGGCGAGCGCCGCGGTCCTGCCCGCCGGGCCGGACCGGCCCGAGTACGGCCGGTACATCCCGCCGGACTGGCGTGAGGACCCGGTGGCCCGCGAGGTCGTCGAGGCCCGGATGCGGGTGATGGAGGCGAGCGGCGCACGGCTGCTGGTCGAGCGGCTGCGTCTGGAGTGGCGTGCGGGCACGCCGGTGCCGCAGGACTCCGGCCGGCTGGTGTTCCGTCCGGTGGCCGGACGCGAGGATCTGCTCGCGTTGATGGCACCGGTGATGGAGGGCACCCTGGACGCGCACGGACGGGCGGACCTGGCGTCGGGGCTGACTGCCCGCGAGGCGGCGGAGAAGCACTACGACGAGGAGTTCGCGCACCTGACGACACCTCAGGAGTGGTGGCGGATCGCGGAACTGCCGGACGGCGTGCCGGTCGGCTTCGTCATCCCCGCCCGCAACAACTACCACCCGATGATCGCGTACATCGGGGTACTGCCCGCCCACCGCGGCCACGGCTACGTCGACGACGTCCTGGCCGAGGGCACCCGGGTGCTCGCCGCGCAGGGCGTGGAACGGATCAGGGCGGCGACCGATCTCGGCAACGTCCCGATGGCGAAGTCGTTCGAGCGCCTGGGGTACGTCAACTTCGAGCGGTCCTTCGACATGGTGTGGGACCGGGACAATCCGGTGGACGGCCGGATCCCGGGGTCGTAAGGTCGGTGCGACAGCCAGGCCCCGGACACGGAAGGAGGCGAGAGCGATGCGTACGGCCTCTCTCCCGCGCTCCCGCTCCGTCCGCAGGGCGGTGTCGGACTCGGTCTGACCGGGAGCGCCACGCTTCTTGTCACGAGTCCCGGAGGACACACCCATGACCGATACGGTCATCCGCGCGCTCACCCGGAGCGACGCGCACCTTTTCGATTCCCTGCAGGATCCGTGCCTGGTCGGCCGCGGCGCGTTCGGCCACCGCTACGCCACCGTGCGGGACGGTGGTGAGTACCGCCCCGAGTGGACCTGGGTCGCGCTGCGCGACGGCGTCGTCGTGGCCAGGGCCGCCTGGTGGGGCGGGCCCGCGGACACCGAGCCCGTGCTGCTCAACTACTTCGACTTCGCCCCGGGCGAGGACGGGGTGGCCGCCGAACTGCTGCGCAGGGCACCGTGGTCCGTCGAGTACGAGCTGATCGTGCCGGCCGGCTGGCGGGAACTGCCCGAGGTGCGGGTGGCCGCGGCGGCCCGGGTCGCCGCGGCGGAGGCGGCCGGCCTGGAGCTGCTGGTGGAGCGCTACCGCTACGAGTGGACGCCCGCGTGCGGTCTGCCCGAACGGCCGGGCCGGCTCGCATTCCGGCCGGAGCCGGACGACGAGGTGATCCTGGAGGTCCTGCGCCGGGTCCACTCCGTGACGCTGGACGCCCATGCCCGTCGAGCTGTCGAAGGGCCGGGCGGTCTGGAGCAGGCGGCGCGGGAGGAGCTCGAATTCTTCCGCTGGTGCCCCTCGCCGCGCGCCTGGTGGCAGCTGGCGTACACCCCGGACGGAGCCCTCGCCGGGATCCACGTGCCCGCCCGGAATCCGGGCGGGCCGTGCATCGGATTCATCGGGGTCGTCCCCGAGGCGCGCGGTCACGGCTATGGATACGACCTGCTGGTCGAGAGCACGCACTTCCTGGCCGAGCAGGGTGCGACGTCGGTCGCGGGTGCAACCGACCGGGGCAACACGCCCATGGCCGCCGCGTTCGCCCGGGCCGGTCACCGCATCGTGCAGGAGCGCATCCACCTGGTGTGAGCGGTCGTCAGTCCGTGCCTCCGGTGCGCTGGGCGCGGATCACGTCGCGGTACCAGGCGTACGAGTCCTTCGGGGTGCGCCGCAGGGTCTCGTAGTCGATGTGGACCAGGCCGAAGCGCTTGCTTGCGCCTTCGGTCCACTCCACGTTGTCGGTGAGCGACCAGGTGAAGTAGCCGCGCACGTCGACGCCCGCGTCGATGGCCGTCCGCAGTGCCTCCAGGTGCCCTTCCAGGAAGGCGATGCGGCGGCCGTCGGCGACGGGCTCGTCGACCGCGCAGCCGTTCTCCGTGATGTAGACGGGCGGCAGCCGGCCGCCGAAGCGGTCCTTCAGCCCGCCGAGGGTCTCGGCGAGCCCTTCGGGGACGACGGGCCAGCCGAGGTCGGTCGTGTCGTAGCCCTCGATCTCCCTTATTCCGAACGGGAGTTCGGCGGGCATCGTGTAGCCGGAGAAGGAGCCTGGGGCCCCGGCCCCCGGTGCGCCGACGAGGGTGGGGTTGTAGTAGTTGACCCCGTACCAGTCGAGCGGGGTGGAGATCACCTTGAGATCGTCCTGGACCGGTCCCGGCATCAGGGCGGCGAAGCCCTCGTCGGGGTAGCGGCCGGTCAGGACGGGGTCGGCGAACAGCCAGTTGGCCAGCGTGTCGTAGAGCTCCGCGCCCCGCCGGTCCTCCTCGGAGTCCCCGGCCGTCCAGACGGGGGTGTGGGAGAGCGCGATGCCGATGTTGTCGGCGCCGGCCGCGCGCAGTGCCCGCACGGCCAGCCCGTGGGCGAGGAGTTGGTGGTGGGCGGCGGGCAGCGCGTCGAAGAGGAGGGTGCGGCCGGGGGCGTGCTCGCCGAGTGCGTAGCCGAGCATCGTCACCTCGGCCGGTTCGTTGATGGTGATCCACATGGGCACGCGGTCGGCGAGGCGCTCGGCGACGATGCCCGCGTACTCGGCGAAGCGGTACGCGGTGTCCCGGTTGAGCCAGCCGCCCGCTTCGTCCAGCGGGAGCGGGGTGTCCCAGTGGTAGAGGGTGGGGGCGGGCGTGATGCCGTGGGCGCAGAGCTCGTCGACGAGCCGGTCGTAGAAGTCCAGTCCGGCGGGGTTGAGTGCGCCGCTGCCGCCGGGGACGACCCGGGGCCAGCTGATGGAGAAGCGGAAGGCGTCCGCGCCGAGTCCGGCGAGCAGGGCGACGTCCTCGCGGTAGTGCTCGTGGAAGCCGGTGCCCCGGGTGGTGTCGGTGCCGTCCTTGATCCGGCCCGGCTGTGCGGCGAAGGCGTCCCAGCCGGAGAGCCCCTTGCCGTCGGCGTCGAACGCCCCTTCGGTCTGGAAGGCGGAGGCGGAGGCTCCCCAGAGGAAACCGGGTGGGAAGGTCGGCACGGTCATCTCGGACTCCAGCAGCCGTAAGGGGGACCTTGGATTACTGCCCGGGTTCTCTGCGTATGAGCAGAACCCGGTAGGGCAATGATCAGGACCAGACCCTAATCGCCGGTCTTGGGCTCGCTCCAGTCTTCCGGGGCCCCGAGTGCGACTTCCACCGAGCATGGGGCCCGCTGCCGGGCTTCCGGTTCATGGACGAGGAGTGGTGAATGCAGTTCGAGGTGTGGGCGCCCCGGGCCGAGTCGGTCGTGCTGCGGACGACGGACGGGCGCCGGCCGATGGTGCGCGATCCGCTGCGGGAGGGCTGGTGGACGGCCGAGGCGGACGCGGCCGACGGTGACCGCTACGGCTTCGCGCTCGACGACGGGCCCGTGCTCCCCGACCCCCGCTCCCGCCGCCAGCCGGACGGCCCCGACGGTGAGAGCGCGGTCGTGGACCGGACGGCGTACGCCTGGCGCAACGCGTGGGCGGGTCGCGGGCTGCCGGGCGCCGTCCTGTACGAGCTGCACATCGGGACCTTCACGGACGCGGGCACCTTCGACGCCGCGGCCGAGCGCCTCGGGCACCTCGTGGAGCTCGGCATCACCCATGTGTCGCTGATGCCCGTCTGCCCCTTCCCCGGCACCCACGGGTGGGGGTACGAGGGGGTGTCGCTGTGGGCCGTGCACGAACCGTACGGCGGCCCGGCCGGCCTGAAGCGATTCGTCGACACCGCGCACGGACTGGGTCTCGCGGTGGTCCTCGACGTGGTCCACAACCACCTCGGCCCGTCCGGGAACCACCTCCCCGCCTTCGGCCCCTACTTCACGGACACGCATCACACCCCCTGGGGCCCGGCCGTCAACCTCGACGCTCCCGGCTCGGACGAGGTCCGGTCGTACCTCCTGGGCAGCGCGCTCGCCTGGCTGCGGGACTACCGGCTGGACGGGCTGCGCCTGGACGCCGTGCACGCGCTGGCCGACAGCCGGGCGCTCACCTTCCTGGAGGAGCTCTCCGCGTCCGTCGACGCCCTCGCCGAGGAGCTCGGCCGCCCGCTCTCCCTGATCGCCGAGTCCGACCTCTGCGACCCGCGCACGACCGCACCGCGCGAGGAGGGCGGCCTCGGGCTGCACGCCCAGTGGAACGACGACTTCCACCACTGCCTGCACACCGCCCTCACCGGCGAGTCCCAGGGCTACTACGCCGACTTCGCCGTCGCACCGCTGGCCGCCCTCGCCAAGACCGTGACCGGGGCGTTCTTCCACGACGGTACGTACTCCGGCTTCCGGGGCCGCACGCACGGCCGCCCCGTCGACGTCACCCGCACCCCCGCCCACCGTTTCGTCGGGTACGCCCAGACCCACGACCAGATCGGCAACCGTGCCCTCGGCGACCGGCTCGCCGCCGGCCTCTCCCCCGGGCTCCTGGCCTGTGCCGCGGCCCTCGTGCTCACCGGCCCCTTCACCCCGATGCTCTTCATGGGCGAGGAGTGGGGTGCCCGCACCCCGTGGCAGTTCTTCACCGACCACACCGACCCGGCGCTCGCCCGGGCCGTACGCGAGGGCAGACGGCGCGAGTTCGCGGCGCACGGGTGGGCGCGGGAGGACATCCCGGATCCGCAGGACCCGCGCACCCGGGCCCGTTCCTGCCTCGACTGGAGCGAACCCGCCCGCGAGCCGCACGCCCGCCTCCAGGCCTGGTACCGCGAGCTGATCGCGCTGCGCCGGGCCATGCCCGATCTCTCCGATCCCGATCTGGCCTCGGTCAGGACGGCGTTCGACGAGGAGGCCCGCTGGCTGGCCTTGCGCAGGGGCGATCTGCGGATCGTGGTCAACCTGTCCGGGGAGCCGGCCGCCATCGCGCTGGGCGGCGGCCGTCACCGGACCGGCGGGGGCCGGGTGCTGGCCGCCTGGGAGCCGGTCGGCGCACCGGGCGGCGACGGACTGCTGCGCCTGCCGCCGGAGTCGTGCGTGGTGCTGGCGGACGACTGAGCGAGCTCCGCTTCCGTCACCGCGAGCCGCGGGGCCGAGGGAGGCGCGCTACTCGACGATCGCCATCTCGCGGGAGGTGGTGTTCAGCCGCCGGCCGCCGTCCTCGGTGACCGTGACGATGTCCTCGATACGCACGCCGAAGCGGCCCGGGAGGTAGATGCCGGGCTCCACCGAGAAGCACATCCCGGGGACCAGCGGCTGCTCCTCGCCCTCGATCATGTAGGGCGGCTCGTGGGTGGTGACGCCGATGCCGTGACCGGTGCGGTGGATGAAGCGCTCGCCGTAGCCGAACTCGGTGATCACGGCGCGCGCCGCCCGGTCGATGTCCTGACAGGCCGCCCCGGGCCGCACCGCACGGCAGCCCGCCTCCTGCGCCTCCCGTACGACGTCGTGCACCCGCTGCTCCTCGGCGGTGGGTTCGCCGACGTGGACCGTACGGGAGGTGTCGGAG
This sequence comes from Streptomyces sp. NPDC025273, assembly GCF_040638585.1. NCBI lineage: Bacteria > Bacillati > Actinomycetota > Actinomycetes > Kitasatosporales > Streptomycetaceae > Streptomyces > Streptomyces sp. NPDC025273. The sequence continues at coordinate 98,468 of NZ_JBEZYP010000004.1, read as the reverse complement.
CCGTATCCGTGCTTCAGGCCGCCGAAGTCGAGGACGACCATGTCGCCCCGCTCGATGGTCCGGTCGCCGGCCTCATGGTGTGGACTGGCGCCGTTCGGGCCGGAGCCGACCACGGTGAAGTCGACCTGCGAGTGGCCGGACTCCCTGAGGAGGGCGGCCAGATCGGCGGCGACCTCGGTCTCCCTGCGGCCGGAGAAACGGACCTCGATGATCCGCTCGTACGTGGCGTCGGCGGCGGCCCCCGCCGCGGCGAGCCGCTCCAGCTCGGCCGCGTCCTTGACGGCGCGCAGCATCGGCAGGACCGCGGTGAGCGAGGCGTAGGAGGTGCCGGGAAGGCGCTGCTGCAGCGCGAGCAGGTGCAGCGCCCAGGTGTTGTCACTGACCCCGAACCGTCCCTCGCCGTCGAGCAGTCCGGCGGTCAGCGCGTACGGATCCGAGGCGTCGGTCCAGTCGTGCAGGGTGAGGGCGGGGGCCCCCGTCGCGCGCTCGGCGTCCGGGGCCTCCAGGGCCGGGACGACGAGGACGGGGTCGTGGCCGACGCGCAGGACGAGGAGGGTGAGGCGTTCGGTGTCCGCCGGGACCCGGTAGCCGGTGAGGTGGACCAGGTCGGGGCCCGGCGCCACCAGGACACCCGCGAGCCCCGCGGCGTCGGCCGATGCGGCCGCGCGGACCATCCGGGCCCGGTAGTCGTCGGCGGTGAAGGGAACGGGCTGGCCGGGGCTGGGCATGTGGACCTCCTGGCGGGGCGACACGGCAGACAGCATCCTGCCCGTACGGTCCGGCGGACGCGAACGGGTTCAGGGCATGTCGCCGACCCGCACGACGAGATCGGCCAGATCGCGGCCCCGCTCGACCAGCCGGGCGTTGGGTTCGTCGGATGCGGCGACCCAGCACTCGGCCTGCGGGCGCGGCTTGCCGAACCGCACATGGCGTTCCACCAGCCTGCGCACCCGCAGGTCCGGTTCGGGATCCAGGAACCACACCTCGTCGAGCAGCCCGCGTACCGGCGCCCACGGTCCCTCGTCCAGGAGGAGGTAGTTGCCCTCGGTCACGACGAGCGGGGTGTCCGGGGGGACGGGGACGGCCCCGGCGATCGGTTCCTCCAGGCTCCGGTCGAACGTGGGCGCGTACACCGGGCCGGGTCCCTCGGGGTGCCGCAGCCGCCGGAGCAGGGCCGCGTATCCGGCGGCGTCGAAGGTGTCGGGGGCGCCCTTGCGACCGGACCGGCCGAGGCGGTCCAGCTCGGCTCCGGCCAGGTGGAAGCCGTCCATCGGGACGAGGACCGCGCGTCCTTCCAGGGAGCCGACGAGCCGGGCGGCCAGAGTGGACTTCCCCGCTCCGGGCGCGCCCGCGATGCCGAGGATGCGGCGGGTGCCGGGGACGGCGAGGCGGCGGGCGCGGGCCGTCAGCTCGGTCAGGTCGGTCGTGTCCATGCGGGCATTGTCCCCGGGGCGCGCGCGACGGCGTTAGTGTGACGCAGAGCAGTGTTACGTATAACCATCCCGGGACGCAGCGCCGTTCCCACGCCGAAGGACCGCCATGCCCCACATCGCCCTGGTCACCCTGGTCGTGCGCGACTACGACGAGGCCCTCTCCTTCTATACGGACGCCCTCGGGTTCGAGCTGGTGGAGGACACCGACCGGGGTGACGGCTCGCGCTGGGTGGTCGTGCGGCCGCGCGGAACGCGGGGCACGGGGCTGCTGCTGGCCCGCGCCAAGGACCCCGCCCAGCTGGGGAGTGTCGGGGCTCAGACGGGCGGCCGGGTCGGGTTCTTCCTGCACACCGAGGACTTCGCGGGCGACCACGAGCGGATGCGGGCCGCGGGTGTGCGTTTCCTGGAGGAGCCGAGGCACGAGGTGTACGGCTCGGTGGCGGTCTTCGAGGACCTGTACGGCAACCGGTGGGACCTGCTGCAGCCCGCCTGAGTGACGCGCCCTTCCCGAAGGGCTCCGGTGTGCGCGGCACGGTACGGCTCGGCCCCCGGGGACCAGGGGGTCCTGGCCGTTCCCGCGGGGTGGTGAGCACCGGTCAGCGCGGGACCCGGTCCTCGTCCCTGCCCTCCAGGTAGGCCAGCACCGCGAGCACGCGCCGGTGCACCGTGCCGTCGTCGGGCTCCAGGCCGAGCTTGGCGAAGATCGAACCGATGTGTTTGCTCACCGCCCTCTCCGTCACGACCAGTTGGGCCGCGATGGTGCCGTTCGCCTGGCCCTGCGCCATGTGTTCCAGGACTTCCCGCTCCCGTGCGGTGAGACTCCGCAGCGGCCGCGCGGACGCCTTGCGGGTCAGCAGCTGGGACACCACCTCGGGGTCGAGAGCCGTGCCGCCCGCGGCCACCCTGTCCAGGGCCTCCAGGAACTGCTCGACGCGCCCCACCCGGTCCTTGAGCAGGTAGCCGATGCCCTGCGCGCCCCTGGCCAGCAGCTCTGCGGCGTACGTCTCCTCGACGTACTGGGACAGGACCAGGATCGGCAGGCCGGGCAGCTCGGCACGGGCCGCGAGCGCGGCCCGCAGGCCCTCGTCGCGGAAGGTCGGCGGGAGGCGTACGTCGAGCACGGCCACGTCGGGGCGGTGCTCCAGCAGTGCGGGCAAAATCTCCGGACCGGTGGCCGCGTCGGCGACCACCTCGTGCCCGGAGCTGGTGAGGAGCAGGATGATGCCCTCGCGCAGCAGCGCGTTGTCCTCCGCGATCACGATCCGCACGGCAGCTCCACCTCGATGTACGTCGGCCCCCCGGCGGGGCTGCTGATCCGGGTGGTCCCGTCCAGGGCGGCGACCCGCCGCCTGATCCCGACCAGCCCGCTGCCGGCGCGCTCGTCCGCGCCGCCGTGCCCATCGTCGCCGATCCGTACGCGGAGCGTGCCGGGGCCCCTGGTGATCCGGACGGTCGCCGCCGTCGCCCCGCTGTGCTTGCTGATGTTGGTGAGGGCCTCGGCGACCACGAAGTAGGCGGCTGCCTCGATCGCGGCAGGGAGCCGCCGGCCGTCCTCGACCCCGCCGAGTTCGACCTCGGCGGGAACGGCCACATCGGCGGCCAACGCCCTGACCGCACCGGTCAGTCCACGGTCCGTGAGCACCGGCGGATGGATGCCGCGCACCACGTGCCGCAGCTCCGCGAGGGCCGCCTCCGCGCCGTCCTGCGCCTCGTCGAGCCGGACCCGGGCAGCCGCCGGGTCGCGGTCGAGGAGCTGCTTGGCCAGCCCGATGCGCATCGACAGGGCGACGATCCTGGCCTGCGCCCCGTCGTGCAGATCCCTTTCGATGCGGCGCAGTTCAGCACCGTGGGCCTCGACCGCGCCGGCACGGCTCTGCGTCAGCTGGACGATGCGCTCGTCGAGGACGTCGGGCACCGGGGAGGTGAGGACCGCGCGCGTCCAGCTCGCCGAGAGGTCGGCGAGCACCGGGTGCCAGCGCAGCACCCAGCCTCCGCGTACGGGGACCGGGGTGCCGTACTCCTCGCTCGTGCGCCGGTCCAGCAGGTGGACGACGGTCAGTACGGCACCGTCGACGAGCAGCCCGACCGGCCACAGCACCATCATGAGGTAGCCGAGAGCGTTGCCCGCCAGGGCCTGGAACGGCAGCCAGAGCACGTCCCGCAAGGTCGCCGGGTCGGTGAGGAGGCGGCGTACCCGGTCGGACAGCTCCCCCGCGTCCAGCGGCAGATAGGGCGTCGGCCGGAAGGGGAGGCCCAGCCGTGCCGCGGCTCTGCGGCGCTCGGACTCCGCGAACCGGCGCAGCGCTCCGGCCGCTTCCGGCAGGGCGGGGAGCCCGATGACGACGGCGGCGAACAGCAGCACCGCCAGGACGAGGAACACGCAGACGTACGCGGCCAGTGCCACCGGGATGCCGATGAGGAGGTAGCGCGAGGCGTCCCACGAACGCCGGACGGCCGCCGTCAGCGGGGAGGGAGTGGAGCTCATGGCAGCCCACCGTACGGGGGTTCGCCCTCCCCGGGAGGGGTGCCCTCCCCCCGGTGGAGGTGGAGCCTGCTCCACCACGGGTCCGGGAGTGCGCACCCTCGCCCCCGCCACTCGCCCTCACTAGCGTTTGTGCAGGTCACAGGGCATGCATGGCGAGGGGAACGGTGAAGCAGACGGTGCACACGGTCACGGCGGTGCGAACGGCCGCGCTGAGTCTGGAGTCGGTGAGCCGGCGCTACGGGCGGCGGGGCGGCGGCCCGGAGGTGACGGCGCTGGACGCGGTCAGCTGCGCGGTTCCGGCCGGGAGTCTCACCGCGGTGGTGGGGCCGTCCGGGTCGGGCAAGAGCACGTTCCTGCAGTGCGCGGCGGGCCTGGACCGGCCGACGTCCGGGACGGTGCGCATCGGCGGCACGGATCTCGGCTCACTGTCCGAGGCTGCACTGACCCGGCTGCGCCGGGACCGGGTCGGCTTCGTCTTCCAGTCGCACGCCCTGAATCTGGTGCGCTCGCTGAGCATCGAGGAGAACGTCATCCTCCCGCTGGTCCTGGCGGGAGCCGACCCGGCCGGGGCCGAGGTGCTCGCCCGCGGAAGGGAGTCGCTGACGCGGGTGGGTCTCGCGGGGCGCGGGAAGGACGGCCCTGCGAGGCTGTCGGGCGGCCAGCAGCAGCGGGTGGCGGTGGCGCGGGCCCTGGTGACGGAGCCCGATGTGATCTTCGCGGACGAGCCGACGGCGTCCCTGGACCCCGAGTCGGCGGCACTGGTGATGGCGCTGCTGCGGGACGCGGTACGGACCGAGGGCCGCACGGTCGTCATGGTGACCCACGATCCGGTGGCGGCGAGCTGGGCGGACACCGTGCTGACGATGGACGGCGGGCAGCTTCGATGAGCACGGACACGCACGCGGGACGGGCGCCCGTGGTGGCCGCGCGAGCGGGTTCCCGGCGGGCGTCGGCGTTCCTCGCACGGCGGTCGCTGAAGGCCCATCGCCGTTCCTGGGCCGCCGTGTTCGCGGCCGCGGCCGCCGCGGCGGCACTGCTCGGGGCGTTCGCGCTGGTCCTCGGTTCGCTGCTGCTCGCGCAGCCGCCGGTGGAGCGGTACGCCGGCGCGGACGCGGTGGTGGCGGCCTCCCAGGAGGTCGCGTACACCGCGGAGCCGTGGGGCGGTGAGCCGCGGACCGTGACGGCGTATCTGCCCGAGCGGGTCCGTCTGGACCGCGCTCTGGTGGCAAGGGCCGCGGCGGCCGACGGGGCCGCGGGCGCCGTCGCGGACGACTCGGTGCCGGTGGTCCTGGCCGACGGGGCCCCGGCGACGGGCCGTTCGTGGCCCTCCGCCGTCCTCACCCCTTACCGGCTCTCCGAGGGCCGGGCGCCGAGGACCTCCGACGAGGTGGTCCTGGACACGGCGCTGGCACCGTCCGGTACGGAGCCGGGCGACACGGTGGCGCTCCGGGCGGGCGGACCGGCCCGGCAGTACACCGTCAGCGGACTGGCCGGGACCGGCCGGCACACGGGGTCCCGGGCTGTCTTCTTCACCGAGGCGCACCTGACCGCGCTGGCCGGGCACCCCCGTACGGTCGACGCGATCGGGATCCTCGCCGAGCGCGGCGTCGCCGCGGGGACCCTGCGGGAGTCATTGCGCGCCGCTCTGCCGGACACGGCGGGGGCGGGCCATGAGGTGCGGGTCCTGACCGGCGCGGAACGCGGCGAGGGCGAGCGGGTGGAGGCGCTGGGCGGACGGGACGACCTCCTGGCACTGCTGGCCTCCATCGCGGGGACCGTCCTGCTGGTGGCCCTGCTGGTGATCGCCTCCACCCTCTCCCAGGCCGTCCACCAGCGCTCCGGCGAACTGGCGCTGCTGCGGGCGGTGGGGGCGTCCCCGCGTCAGCTCAGGTCGGCGATCGGCCGGGAGGCGGGCCGGGTGGCCGGGGCCGCCGCGGTCCTGGGCGGGGTCGCGGCGGTGCCGCTCGGGCTGGTGATCCGGTCGCTGCTGGCCACGGATCCGCTGCCGCTGCCCGTGCCGCTGTGGCTGCCGTTCGCGGCGGGCGCCGCCGGAGCGCTGATCGTCTCCCTGGCCGCGCGGCCCGTCGCGATACCGGCCGCCCGGGGCATCACCCGGCTGCGGCCGTCCGCCGCGCTGGGGGCGGCCGGTGCGCCCGAGCCGAGCGATCCGGGCCGGTTCCGTACGGGCGCCGGGCTGGTCCTGGTGCTGGCGGGCGCCGGCTCGGCCGGTCTGGCCACGGCGCAGGGCGGGCAGGCCGCGGCGCTGGCCGCGTCGGGCTCGGCCACCTCGCTGGTCGTCGCGGTGGCCCTGCTGGGCCCCCGGATCGCACGGGTGGCGGTCCGTGTGCTGGGCAGGCCGGTGCGCCGGCTGGGCGGGGCCTCCGGGTTCCTGGCGGCCAGGTCCTCCGCCGCGCACACCCGCAGGCTCGGTGCGGCGATCACTCCGGTCGTGCTGGTGGTCGCGTTCGTCTGTGTGCAGCTGGCGGCGGCGTCGACGCTGGAGCGGGCAGCCGGCCGGCAGGCCGCCGCGGCGCTCCGGGCGGATCTGGTGGTGACGGGTCCGGCCGGCGGGCTCCCGGCCGGGGCGGCGGAGGCCGTGCGCGGGGCGCCCGGCGTCGCGGCGGCGACCGGTGTACTGCGGTCGACCGTGGTGCTGGCCGGCCGCGAGGCGGGCGAACCCGTACTGGAGCGGCTCCCCGTCCTCGGCGTGACGGCGGGTGGGCTGCGGCGCACGCTCGATCCGCAGGTCACCGCGGGCGACCTCGCGGACCTGACGGGCACGGGCACGGTGGCGGTCGGAGCGGACCGGGCCGACGCCCTGGACACGGGTGTCGGCGGCACGGTGCAGCTGCGGCTCGGGGACGGTGCGCAGGTCGGGCTGCGGGTGGTAGCCGTCTACGAACGGGCCTTGGGAATCGGCGAGTTCATGCTCCCCCGCGCGGCGCTCGCAGCCCATGTGTCGGCCGCGCGTGACCGAGCGGTCCTGATCCGCACGGAACCCGGCACGGGCAACGGTACGGCGGCGGCATCCGTCCGGGAGGCGCTCACCCCGTACGGCGGTGCGCCGGTCCGTGCGGCGACGGCGGACGACGTGCGGATCGCCCCGCCCGCCTCCGGGCAGGACGAGGCGCTGGTCGTCATCGGGGTCGGAGTCATCGGCGGCTTCGCACTCCTGGCGGTGGTCAGCACCCTCGCCCTCATCTCGGCGGGCAGGCGGGGCGAGCTGCGGCTGCTGCGCCTGGTCGGCGCGGGTGAGGGCCAGTTGACCCGGATGCTGGTCCTGGAGACCGGCCTGGTGGTATGCGCGGGCCTGGCGATCGGCACGCTCGTCGCCGCCGTCCCGCTCACGGCCTTCTCGGTGGCGCTGGCCGGCTCGGCACCGTACATGGCACCCGCGCAGTACGGGGCGCTGGCCCTGGCCGTGACGGCGGCTGCCGCGGCGGGGACCGTGCTCCCGGCCGCCCGCAGATGAGGGCGGCCCCTACGCCAGGCCGGCCGCCGCCCCCAGCGCGTCCAGGACCGGCTTGATCAGCGGATGCCCCTCGGCCCCCTGCCGTACCGCCGCGAAGACCCGCCGGGTCGGGGCGCTGCCCTCCACCGGCCGCACGACGACGCCGCCGAGCTCCGTGCCCCGCAGCGCCGAGCGGGGCACCAGCGCCACCCCGGCGCCCGCCCCGGCCAGCGCGACCACTGCGTGGAAGTCGTCCGAGGAGTGCTCCAGGCGGGGTGCGAATCCCGCGTACTCGCAGGCCAGGACCACCACGTCATGGCAGGGGTTGCCGGGGTAGGGGCCGATCCACGGGTCCCCGGCGAGGTCGGCGACGGAGACGTGTTCCTGGCCGGCGAGGCGGTGGCCGACCGGGAGCACCGCGTCGAAGGGCTCGGAGTACAGCGGCACCCGGGTCAGCCGCCGGTCGTCGTCACCGGGCGCCCCGCGGTATTCGACGGCGACCGCCACGTCGACCTGCCGGTCCAGCACCATCGGCACGCTCGCGTCCCCCTCGGCGTCCTGCACCCGGACCCGGATGCCGGGGGCGGTGCGGGTCAGCTCGGCGATGGCGGGGGCGAGGACGAGGCCGATGCCGGTGGCGAACGCGGCGACGGTGACCGTCCCCGCGACGCCCGCGCCGTAGTCGGCGAGCTCCGCCTCGGCCCGCTCCAGCTGGGCGAGCACCACGTTGGCGTGGGTCAGCAGGATCTCCCCGGCGGCGGTCAGTCTCGCCCCCCGCGCTCCGCGCTCGACGAGCCGGTGACCGGTCTCCTGCTCCAGGGCGGCGAGCTGCTGGGAGACCGCGGAGGGGGTGAGGTACAGCGCGGCGGCTGCGGCGGTCACCGTGCGGTGGTCCGCCACCGCACGGAGGATACGCAGCCGCCGTGCATCGATCATGCGCTCATTGTCCCAGATCGTGAGACGGCCCTACGCCTCCAGGGCCGCCCGTGCACCGACGAACGCGTCCACGGCGCGGTTGACGTCGTCGGTGGAGTGCGCGGCGGAGAGCTGGACGCGGATGCGCGCGGCTCCCTGCGGGACGACGGGGTACGAGAACCCGATCACGTACACACCGCGCTCCAGGAGCAGCTCCGCCATCCGGCCCGCCTTCGTCGCGTCCCCGATCATCACGGGGGCGATGGCGTGGTCGCCGGGCAGGATGTCGAAGCCCTCCTCGGTCATCCGGGAGCGGAAGAGCGCGGTGTTGGCGTCGAGCTGCTCGCGCAGGTCGCCCGCGGACTCCAGCAGGTCGATGACCTTGAGGGAGGCGGCGGCGATGACCGGGGCGAGCGAGTTGGAGAACAGGTACGGGCGCGAGCGCTGGCGCAGCAGCGCGACGATCTCGGCACGCGCCGCGACGTAGCCGCCGGACGCACCGCCCAGGGCCTTGCCGAGCGTGCCGGTGATGATGTCGACGCGGTCCATGACGCCGTGCAGCTCGGGGGTGCCCCGGCCGCCGGGCCCGACGAAGCCGACGGCGTGCGAGTCGTCGACCATGACCATCGCGTCGTAGCGGTCGGCCAGGTCGCAGATCTCCGCGAGCGGGGCGACGTATCCGTCCATGGAGAACACGCCGTCGGTGACGACGAGCCGCCGCCGCGCCCCGGATGCCTCCTTGAGCTGCTGCTCCAGATCTGCCATGTCGCGGTTGGCGTAGCGGTGGCGCCTGGCCTTGGAGAGGCGGATGCCGTCGATGATGGAGGCGTGGTTGAGGGCGTCGGAGATCACCGCGTCCTCGGGGCCGAGCAGGGTCTCGAAGACACCGCCGTTGGCGTCGAAGCAGGAGGAGTAGAGGATCGTGTCCTCCTGGCCGAGGAAGGCCGAGAGCCGCTGCTCCAGCTCCTTGTGGACCTCCTGGGTACCGCAGATGAAGCGGACGGACGCGAGGCCGTAGCCCCAGCGGTCCAGTGCATCGTGGGCGGCGGCGACGACCTCGGGGTGGTCGGCGAGGCCCAGGTAGTTGTTGGCGCAGAAGTTGAGGACCTCACCGGCGCGGCCGCCGGAGGTCACGCCGACGGTGGCGGACTGCGGGGTGCCTATCACCCGCTCGGGCTTCTGGAGTCCGGCGTCCCGGATCTCGTCGAGGGTGGTGCGCAGGTCGTCGCGTACGGAGTCGAACATGAAGGATGTCTCCCAGGTGGGTACGGGCCGGGGGGTACGGGGTGCGGTCAGGCGGACCAGTCGAGCAGGACCTTGCCGCCGAGGCCGCTCGCGGCGTCGTCGAACGCGGCTTCGAAGTCGCGGTATCCGTACCGTCCGGTGATCACGGGGGCGAGGTCGAGTCCGCCCTCCAGCAGCACGGACATGGCGTACCAAGTCTCGTACATCTCACGGCCGTAGATGCCCTTGATCGTGAGCATCGAGGTCACGACGCGGGACCAGTCGACGGGGAACGCGCCGGCCGGGAGTCCGAGCATCGCGATCCGGCCGCCGTGCGTCATGTTCGCGATCATGTCCTGCATCGCCTCGGGGCGGCCGGACATCTCCAGGCCGATGTCGAAGCCCTCGCGCAGGCCGAGGTGGCGCTGGCCGTCGGCGATGGTCTCCTTGCCGACGTTCAGGGCGAGGCTGACGCCGACCTTCCTGGCCAGTTCCAGGCGGGCCTCGCTGACGTCGGTGATGACGACGCTGCGGGCGCCGGCGTGGCGGGCGACGGCGGCGGCCATGATGCCGATCGGGCCGGCACCGGTGATCAGGACGTCCTCGCCTACCAGCGGGAAGGACAGGGCGGTGTGCACGGCGTTGCCGAACGGGTCGAAGATCGCGGCGACGTCGAGGTCGACCTTGTCCCGGTGCACCCACACGTTCGACGCGGGCAGGGCGAGGTATTCGGCGAACGCCCCGTCCCGGCCGACGCCCAGGCCGAGGGTGGAGCGGCAGAGGTGACGCCGTCCGGCGAGACAGTTGCGGCACTTCCCGCACACCAGGTGGCCCTCGCCGCTGACGAGGTCGCCGACCTCGATGTCGACGACGTCGCAGCCGAGGCCGGCGACCTCGCCCACGAACTCGTGGCCGAGGACGAGCGGGGTGCGCACGGCCTGCTGCGCCCAGCCGTCGTAGTCGCGGATGTGGAGGTCGGTGCCGCAGATTCCGGTGCGCAGGACCTTGATCAGGACGTCCGCGGGGCCGATCTCCGGCTCCGGCACGTCCATCAGCCAGAGTCCCGGCTCGGCCTTCTGCTTCACGAGTGCCTTCACGGCTGCGACTCCCTGTACCTGATACCTGGTGAATGCCCCGGGCCGGGGGCATGCCGAAGGCGGCCTGCGGCCCGGGGCGGATGGGGGTACGGCGGCGGGACAGGCGCTCGGATCGGCTCCACGCACGGCCCGCGGGTCCCTTCCGCCGTCACGGAGACTGTGCCGCACCCGGCCCCTCAGGTCCATCGAGGTTTTCTTAAGCGCAGCCGTAGATCTTCTTCAGACCGTGGTGTACGGCCCCAGCCAGCGGGCCCTGCCGTCCTCGATCCGGTAGAGGAACGTGCCCGTGTCGCTCCGTACTCTGCGGGCGCCGTGGAACGACACGCGGCGGCTGACGCCCTGGTGGTCGAGCAGGAAGAGCCGCTGGGCGACGCCGCCCCGCTTCGCGTCCGTCGCGCTGGTCGTCGCGGCGGCGCGGGCGATGAGGCCGACCGCGTCGTACGCTTCGGCCGACCAGCGGCCGGGCGGGGTGCCGAACCGGGCGCGGTGGGCGGTGGTGAACTCCTTGGCGGCGGGGGCGGCCACGGGGTCGGTGTAGGCCTCCGAGAACACCCACCCTTCCGCGGCGTCGCCCGCGCCCCGCAGGAAGGCGGGAGCCAGGACGGGTCCGGTGGACAGCCGTGTCCCCGTGAATCCGGCGTCGGCAAGGGACGCTGCGCAGCGGGCGCCCCGGGTGGGTGACCCGCCCGCGTAGACGACCGCGTCCGCGCGGGCGGAGACGGCCGACCGGGCGGCGGGGCCGAAGCCGCTGTCCGCCGCCACGGTGTGCACGGTGAGGGTCGCTCGGGTCGGTGCGGCGTCGCGGAACGTGTTCGTGATCGGCCAGCCGCTCACCGGGTCGGCCCCGTCCTCGATGATGTGGATCCGCTCGGCCGGCCTGACGTGGACCACGTAGTGGATCAGGCCGACGGGCAGCACGCTGTCGAGTGGCCGGATCACGCACAGGGACGTGGAGAGGCCCACGCCGACGGCGGTGCGGGCCGCGACGACGACTGCGGCGAGGCGGCTCCGCCCGTAGCGCGTGACGACGGCCTCGGGCGTGCTGTCGGTGGTCGGGCCGACGACGGCCAGCACCTCCGGGCTCGCGGAGAGCCGGTCGGCGACCCGGAGGGCGCCTTCGGCGGTCCCCGCGTCGTCCTCGGTGCGCAGGGCCAGGCGGAAGGCGGCGCCGGTACGGGCGTTGTGGGCCGCGACGGCGAGCTGGGCACCCCGCTGATGCGCCAGGCCGGCGGTCCTGCCGGGTCCGCTCATGTCGGCGTGCAGGCCGAGGGTGTACGTGGGAAGGGGACCGGATGCGGCCGGCCGGCCGGACGACGCGTCCCTTGGCCGGCCCGCCAGCCAGGCCGCGGTGCCGCCGCCGGTCAGGAGGACCGCCCCGGCGGCCCCGGCGACGAGCACGCGACGCCGGGAGGGTTTCCCGGCGGGCGCCGGGTCCGGCACCGTGGGGAGGGGGCCGGGATCCGGCAGGGTGAGCGCCGCGGAGGAGCGTTCGGCGATCGCTGCGGAGAGTCCGGGCACCGACCACGCCGCCTCCCCCCGTCCCGTCAGCCGCTCCGCGGCCTGTGCGGCGGTGGGGCGGTCGGCCGGGTCCTTGGCCAGGCAGGCGGTAACCGTGCCCAGCAGCTCGGCCGGCAGGCCGTCCAGGTCCGGGTCCTCGTGGACGGTCCGGAAGAGTACGCCCGCTGCCGGACCCCGGCCGAAGGGTCGGTGCCCGGTGGCCGCGAACGCGAGGACGCAGCCGAGCGAGAAGACGTCCCCGGCGGGTCCGGACTCCCCCGCGGACGCCTGCTCGGGGGCCAGGTAGCCGGGCGTGCCGATCACCGCGCCGGTCGCGGTGAGGGCGGTGGCGCCGTCATGGCGTGCGATGCCGAAGTCGATGAGCCGCGGCCCGTCCAGCGCCAGGAGCACGTTGCCCGGCTTGACGTCGCGGTGGACGAGACCCGCCTTGTGCACCGCCCCGAGGGCTCCCGCCAGCCGGGCGCCGAGGGTCCGCACGGTGCCGGCCGGCAACGGCCCCTGCACGTCGACCACTTCGGCGAGCGAGGGGCCCGGAACGAATGCGGTGGCCAGCCAGGGCTCAGGGGCCTCGGTGTCCGCGCCGGTCACGGGGACGACCCACGGTCCGGTGATCCGCCGGGCCGCGTCGGCCTCGCGCCGGAAGCGTGCGCGGAATCCGGGGTCGGCGGCGTGCTCCGCGCGGATCACCTTCACGGCGGCCAGGCCGCCGCCGGGCGAACGTGCCAGGTACACCACGCCCATGCCCCCCGCCCCGAGCCGGACCAGCGTGCGGTACTCGCCTACCGTGCGGGGGTCCTCGGAGGTGAGCGGGCGCACGTCAGGTGCCCTTCGGTGCCGGACCGACGAAGCGGTAGCGGCCGTTCTCGACCCGGTACAGATAGGCGTCGCCGCCGACCAGGGTCTGCTTCTCGTCGAAGGCGTACGTCCGGGAGATCCCCTGGTACGTGGACCTGGCGATCCGTGCCACGAGGGCGGTGCGCCCGGGGCGCTCCGGGAAGGCGCGGAGAGCGGCGATGACGAGCCCGGCCGCGTCGTATCCCTCGGCGGCCCAGTGTGCGGGCGCGGAGCCGAATCTCTCGCGGTGCGCGGCGGCGAACTCCTTGGCGGCGGGGGCGGCCGCGTCGGTGTACGGGGCGGTGAACTCCCACCCCGTGGCGGCGTCGCCCGCGTCCTCGATGAATCCCGGGCCCATGGCCGTGTGCATGGCCATCCTCGGCCCCTCGAACCCGGTGGCCGCGAGTGCGCGTGCGGTGCGTGCGGCTCCGGCCTCGTCCCCGGCGTAGAAGAGGGCGTCGCTGTCGTGCGCGAGCATGTCGGTGAGGACCGGGCCCAGATCCTGTGTGCCGGCCGGCACGACCCTCGGATAGGTGGTCCCGGTCGTGAGGACTCCGGTCATGAGGTTGGTCGCGTAGCCGCCCATGTAGGCGGCCTGGCCCCCGGCGCGGTCGAGCAGCACGCCGAGGCGCTCGACGTCGGGTCTCAGCACGAGCCGGCTGATGATCGGCCGGGTCAGGACGGCGTAGGACGGTGCCGCCTGGAAGAAGGACTTCCTGGACCGGGCGGCGTAGGCGATCGCCAGGGACGACACCGTGATCAGCGGCAGCATCGCCTCGTCGTACACGCTCAGGACGGCGCCGGTCGCCGCGTCGCCGGTCGGACCGATGACGGCGAGGACGTCGCGGTCACGGGCGAACTCCTCGGCGGCCCGCACCGCCCGCCCGGGTCCGCCCCGGTCGTCGAGCACCTTGACCTGAAGCGTGAAGGGCTTTTCCTCAAGGGAGTTGAAGCGCTCGACCGCGACGCGCACCCCGCGTTCCTGGGCCCGGCCCGCCGCCTTCTGCATCCCGGACAGATCGGCCTGCACCCCGATGATCCAGGCCCGTTCGCCGGTCTTCGCCGCCCCGCCGCCTTCCTCGTCACGCAGCGTCTCCCACGCGCCGAAGGCGCCACCTCCCGCCACGACGACCGCGCCGGCGGCTACCAGCGAGAGGAACCGGCGTCTGCCCGGCGGTGCGGGCACGGGCCCTTCGGCGATCGTGGGCTCGATGCCGGGCAGGGCCAGCATCTCGGCGGAGCGGTCCGCGATCAGCTGTACGACGTCCTCGGGCAGCCATGCGATCGACCCGTGCGGTGCGTCCTCGACGATGCGCTCGTCCAGCTGCCGCGCCGTCGGCCGGTCCGCGGGGTTCTTGGCCAGGCAGTCGGCGACCAGGGCGCGCAGTTCGGTGTCGCCGATCCCGGCGAGGTCGGGTTCGTCGTGCACGGCGCGGTACAGCAGGGCGTCCACGGCCCCGCCGCCGAAGGGCGGCCGGCCGGTCGCCGCGTACGCCAGGAGGCAGCCGAGGGAGAACACGTCGCTCGCGGGCCCCGGCGCCGTACCGCCCCCGGAGGCCTGCTCCGGTGACAGGAAACCGGGGGTGCCGACGACGAGGTCGGTGGCGGTGAGCGCGGTGGCGTCGCCGGCCCGTGCGATGCCGAAGTCGATGAGCCGCGGCCCGTCCACGGTGAGCAGGACGTTGCCGGGCTTGACGTCGCGGTGGACGAGTCCGGCCGTGTGTACGGCGGTCAGGGCGCGGGAGAGCAGCCGCCCGAGCACCCGCACGCTGCGGGCGGGCAGCGGGCCGCAGCGGGCGACCGCCTCGGCGAGCGAGGGGCCGGGCACGAACGCGGTTGCCAGCCAGGGGCGTTCGCCCCCGGTCTCGGCGCCGGTGACCGTGACGGCCCAGGGGCTGCGCACCGTGCGGGCGGCCTCGACCTCACGGCGGAACCGGGCCCGGAACGCGTCGTCCCCGGCGTGCTCCGGGAGGATCACCTTGACGGCGGCGGTCGCTCCCGCGTCCGTGCGGCCGAGGTAGACCACCCCCATGCCGCCCGCGCCGAGGCGTCCGAGCAGCCGGTACGCGCCGATGCGCGCGGGGTCGGTGGGCCGGAGCTCGTCCATCGGAAGTCCTCAGCTCTGCTTCTCGACAGCGGACTCGATCCGCACCAGCATGGTGGTCATCCCCTGGAGCACCAGGTCGGAGATCTCCTCCTCGGTACGCCCCTCGGCTCCCTTGCCCGTCGCGGCCACGGTGAACTGCAGGCTCTGCGCCTGCTGCCAGACGTACGCGTGCGGGCCGCCGAGTGCGGTGCCGAAGAACTCACCGGACTCGCTCAGCGCGTCCTCCGACGTGGCCTGTCCGCCTTCCCCGCCCAGCAGTGCGGCCGAGATCATCGAGCCGATGCGCTCACCCTCCCGCAGTTGCTGGGTGGGACACCGCATCGTCTCCTCGATCGACTCGGCCATCTCCCAGCGCGCGTCGTCACGGGTGCGGTGGACGGTGACGACCGCGGAGAGCCGCACGGGCCCCTTCCTCTGCGCGGCGGGCACTTCGAAGGACCGGGTGACCGTGGCGAGGACGTTGCCCGGCGGCTTCTCCTGGTGCCAGACGCAGTCGGTGCCGAGCACCGGCCAGGTGGCCGGATCGCTCGCGTACGGGCTGCGCTTCACCACACCCGGGCCGAAGCTGTCGGGGTCCGCGATGACCCGGCCGATGAGGTCGAGCGCGGCCTCGCGGTCCTTGGGGAGCCGGGCGGCATCGGCGTCGAGGACCGGGGTCGGGGACACGGTGTCCGCGCCCGGTCCTGCCGTGGCCGGAGCGTCCCCGTTCCTGGCGGCCGGGGTGCCGCCGTCCCCGCTCGAACACGCCGCCACGAGCATCAGCGGGGCCAGAATCGGAATGCCGTACCGGTGTAACGGGCCTAGGTGCCTCACGAGTTCCTGTCCCCCATCTCCACGACGTCGCTCAGATCATAGGAGCAGCGGTCGGCCCGGCACGGGAATCCGGTGAACTGTTGCGCCGGTGCGACAAGCGGGACAGGCGCGTGACGAAACGGGCGCCGTGGGCTCAGGGACGGGGCCAGGGGCGCCCGTCGAGGTGCTCGATGTCGGTGTTGAGGCGCTTGAGGTACGCGGCGAAGGCGGCGACCTCCTCCGGATCCCACTCGGCCATGACCTTCTCCAGGCCACGGATGTTCGCGGACCGCTCGGCATCGAGGCTGCGCCCGCCCTCCTCGGTGATGCGGAACTTGCGGGCGATCCCGCCGTCGGGGTCCGGGATGCGCTCGACGAGCCCCGCCCGCAGCATGGCGGCGGTCTGCCGGTTCAGGGTGGAGGCGTCCAGCCCGAACGCGTCACTGAGCTGCCCGATGGACATCGGGCCCTCTATCCGGATGCGGCTGAGGAGGGTGTACGCGCTGCGGTCCAGGGTCTGGTTGTTCCGCCTCAGCCGGGGTGCGCTCAACTGGAGGTGCCGCCCGAGCAGCATGGTCTCGAACTCGATCAAGTGCGTGGGCTTGTCCATGGTCCTTCTCTCGACCGCCTTCACCGTGCGCCGGGTCTCTCAACCGCAGATATACCACCACGACGAAAAGCCCCGCATTCTTCGCCCTGCCGCCCGGGCCGGGGCCCGCACTGCCGGCGCCGTGGCCGGGTCCGGATCACCCGTCGGCGGGGCACGACAGAACATTTAAGTATTTTGACATAGGTATCTTGGGGTACCTATGCTGTGGACATGCCCGACTCCAGTGCACGCTCCCAGGACGTCGACCGCGTAGCCTCCGCGCTCGTGGCCGTCCTGCCCGTGCTGCAGCGGAGCCTTGAGCGGCATATCGGCCGCGAGTTCCCGCATCCGCGGCTTCCGGAGGGCCAGCTCGCCCTGCTGTTCCTCGTCGAGGAACGCGAGGGCGTCACGGTCCGGGAGTCCGCCGAGGCGCTGCTGATGAAGCCGAACAACGTGAGTGCCCTCGTCTCCCAGCTCACCGATCTGGGACTGCTGGAACGCAGGCAGGACGCGGCCGACAAGCGGGTCGCCCATCTGTTCCCCACGGCCACGGCCCGGGAGCGGCTCGCCGAGGCGCGGCTGCTCAAGGAGGGCCGTGTGGCACGCGCGCTCCACACCCTCACCGACGGCGATCTCGATGCCCTCGGTGCGGCTCTGGGTGCGCTGACGTCATTGAGCGGTCATCTCCGCACCCCCGCCGGCTGACACCCGCTCGCTGTCCGGTCAGGGGCCCGGGTCCTCCTGAGGACCCGGGCCCCTGACCGCTGCCGGTTTTCGTCACTGCGGCCGGGCGCCCCACGCGTGCTGACGCGACGCGTCTCCTCCGCACCCCAAGTACGTACACAGACAAGGCATTTCCATGTCCTCCACGACCGTGGACAAGTCCCCCCTGCCCGTAGACGCTCCCCCGGGCGCCCCGAGGGGCAGGCGCGCCAACCCCTGGCTGACGCTGATCGCCGTCGCCATCGGCCTCTTCATGGTCAACCTCGACGGCTCCGTGGTCTCGATCGCCAATCCGGAGATCGGCCGGAGGCTGAACGCGTCCACGGCCGACCTGCAGTGGGTCACCAACGCGTATCTGATCGCGATGGCCGCCTTCCTGATCCTGGGCGGCAAGCTCGGCGACCGCGTCGGGAGACGCACCTTCTACATGATCGGCACCGCCGGATTCACCGTGGCGTCGGTCGGAATCGCCCTGTCCGGGTCGATCGGGGGTGTCATCGCCTTCCGTGCGCTGCAGGGTCTCTTCGGGGCGCTGCTGATCCCCAACACGCTGGGTCTGCTGCGCGCGGTCTTCCCGCCGCGGAAGTTCGGCATGGCGGTGGGCCTGTGGGCCATGGTGGCGTCGTGCTCCACGGCACTCGGTCCGATCGTCGGCGGGCTGCTCGTCGAACACGTCAGCTGGGAGTCCGTCTTCCTGATCAACGCTCCGATCGGTGTGGTCGGGCTCGCCTTCAGCGCCTTCGTGCTGCCGAGGAGCAAGGACTCCACGGGCCATCACCCCTTCGACGTGCCCGGCGTGATCCTGCTCGCCGCCGGACTGGTGGCGCTGGTCTTCGGCGTGGTCAAGGGCGAGACCTGGGGCTGGACCTCCGGCGGCACCCTGGGCGCGCTCGCCGCCGGCCTGGTCGTCCTGGCCGTCTTCTGCTGGTACGAGACCCGGGTCCGGCATCCGCTGCTGCCGATGCGGCTGTTCCGCAGCCCGTCCCTGTCGATCGGCACGTTCGTCACCGCGATCAACTTCTTCGTGCTGCTCGGCGTGATCTTCTTCCTGATGCTGTACCTGCAGAACGTGCGCGGCTTCACCCCCGTGGAGGCCGGTGTCCGCACCCTGCCGCTGAGCCTGGCCACCGTGGTCGCGTCCCCGCTCGGCGCGGCGTTGACCCAGCGCTTCGGCCCCCGTCTGACCATGCCGCTCGGCATGGTGCTCCAGGCCGCCGCCTCCCTCTGGATGCTGACCTGGGACGTGGAGTCCCCGTACGCCGCCCTGTGGCCGCCGTTCCTCGCGATCGGCCTGGGCGTCGGCATGGTGATGTCCGCGTCCTCCGACGCGATCGTCGGCAACGCGCCGAAGAGGGACGGCGGTGTCGCGGGTGGTCTGCAGGCGACCGCCCTGCAGATCGGCGGCGCGCTCGGCACGTCCGTGCTGGTCTCCCTGATCAGCGGCAAGGTGGGCTCCACCCTCACCGGCGAGCTGATCTCCGCCGGTGTCCCGGCATCGGCGGCGGCCCGCTTGGCGGAGGCCGAGGACGCGGTGGCGATGGGTGTTTCACCGGTCTCCGGCGACATGCCCGCCCAGCTGAGGGCGGCCGTCATCGAGGGCAGCGGCAACGCGTTCATGAACGGTGTGCACGGTGCGGTGATCGTCACCGCGGGCCTGTGCGTCGCGGGCGCGCTCCTGGCCGGCTTCGGCCTGCGTCGGGGCACCGGACCGGTCGACGCCGGGCACTGACGGTCCGGCCCGGCCGGACCGCGTGGGCGGGTACGGGAGGACGGTTCAGACCTTCTGGGGCGCGGGCTCCTCGCCCGTGCCCTCGGTCGTCCTCACGGAACCGGAACCGGAACCGGATGTGAGGATCGGCGCGGTCAGCGAGGCGATGACGCAGAAGGCCACGGGCAGGAAGAAGGTGAGGTTCAGCGGCATGAAGTGGGTCATCGGCCCGATCACCGCCGGGCCCGCCAGGATGCCGATGTAGCCGAGGCCGGCCACCCGCGAGACGTTCGTCCCCGCCGCGGCCGGGTCGATGTGGCCCGCGGCGCTGAAGAGTTGCGGGATGGTGCCGGACAGGCCGATGCCGAAGACCGTCCAGCCGACGAGGGCCACCGGGATCGTGGACGAGAGCGCGGCCAGGACGAGTCCGGCGGCCGCCGCCCCGGAGCCGTAGCGGAGGATCGCCACCGGGCCGAAGCGCGCGGCGACGCGGTCGGCGAGCAGGCGGCCGACGGTCATGGCGGTGGCGAACGCGCCGTACGCGAAGGCAGCGGCCGACGGGGAGGCGTCGAGCACGTCCTTGAGGTGCAGGGCGCTCCAGTCGCCGGCCACGCCTTCGGAGAGCATCAGCATGAGGGCGAGCGCCGCCATGATCCAGATGCGGCGGGGCACGGGACGCCGGGCGGACTTCGGACCGGCGTCGCCCTCGGCTCCGGCGCCGGCCGGGGCGGCTTCCGGGGACATGAGCGCCGGCATGGTGGCCAGTGTGACGACGAGGCTGAGCAGGGCCATGGCGGCGAGCGTCACCGCCGGGCTCCAGTCCCGGCCCAGGGTGAAGGCGCCGACCAGCGCCGCGAAGACCCCTCCGATGGAGAACATGGCGTGGAAGGCCGACATCACGGGCCGGCCGTAGCCCCGCTCGACCTGCACCGCGTGGGCGTTCATCGCCACGTCCAGGCATCCGGTCGTGCAGCCGAGTGCGAAGAGCGCGGCCCCCAGCGTCCAGGGGTTGGTGGCCAGGCCCGGCAGGACGAGGGCGGCGCAGGACAGCACGGAGCTGACCGGTACGGCCTTGCGGGCGCCGAAACGGTCGCTGAGCGGACCGATCAGCTGCATCCCCGCGAAGGCCCCGCCGCCCAGGAGCAGGAGGAGCCAGCCGAGGACGGCGTGGCTGATCCCCACCCGCTGCTCGATGGTGGGGATGTGGACGATCCACATGCCCAGGATGAAGCCGCAGAGGGTGAAGTACACGAGGGTGGCCAGTCGGCCGACCCGCAGAGATCTGTCCATGCGCGCAACCTAACAAACAGATTTTATGAGCGTAACTTTGTTTTACGCACACTTCTGGTGTTCACTTCGCTTCATGGCGAGCACAGACCGGCTGAAGCAGATCACGCACGCGGTCCTGGAGACGGGCCGCAGAACGGTCGCGGAGCTGGCCGCGCTCACCGGTGCGTCGGAGATGACGATCCGGCGCGATCTGGAGACGCTGGCCGGCCAGGGCGTCCTGGAGCGGTACCGGGGCGGGGCGAGGAGCCTCATGCTGCGCGGCGAGGAACCTCCGTTCGCGCTGCGGGCCCAGGAGGGCCTGGAGACGAAGCGGCGCATCGCGGCCGAGGTCGCCTCGCTGATCGCGGACGGCGAGTCGGTGGTCATCGACAGCGGCACCACCTGCCTGGCGGTGGCGCACGCCCTCGCACACCGCCGGCTGACCGTCATGCCGCTGTCCCTGCACGCCGCCAACGCCCTGACCGGGGCGACCGGGCTGACCCTGCTGCTGCCCGGTGGCCGCCCGCGCCCCGGCGAGCTCGCGCTGACCGGGCCGCTGACCGAGGCGTCCCTGGCCTCGCTGCGCTTCGACACCGCGGTGATCGGCTGCTGCGGACTGACCGCCGCCGACGGGCTGACCGCCCATGATCTGGAGGACACGGCGGTCAAGCGGGCCGCGATCGCGTCCGCCCGCCGCGTCGTCGCCGTGGCCGGCGCTCCCAAGCTGTCCCGCACCGCCCTCGCCCTCGTCACCCCCGCCTCGGCGCTGCACACGGTCGTGACGGACACGGCGGCGCCGGGCGATGAGGTGGAGGCGCTGCGGGCACTGGGCGTGGACGTACGGAAGGTGTGAGCGGAGAGGCGTGAACGGGCATCACCCCGGGCCGCACGGGCCGTTCGCCCATCCGCCCCCGGGTGACGGGAAGTCTGTGCAAGGGCACGGCTCAGGACGACAACGCGAGCGTGTGGCCCGGGCCTTGATAGCGTCGCCCGAGCGACTACGGACCGCTCCCTCGCGGAGTGGTGACCGCGGTGGGCCCGGACGGACGTGGCATGGAAAAAGGACCTACGCATGAGCCTCGCGCAGTTGCACTACACCTCCGGTACGGCCGGGGACGGGGGGCCTGGCGGCCGGTTCACCGCCGTCGACCCCGCGATACCCGGGCCGGTCCGCGTGGAGGCCGCACCGCTGCTGTCCTACGAGGCTCCGGCAGGCACTCCCGGGCGGCTCACCGACACCGAACTCCGCGCGCTGCCGGTCGCTTTCAGCTTCACCGCACTCTCCGACGGCAGCCATCTCCTCAGCCGTACGGTGGCCGCCGGTACAGGTGGCTTCCACGCGCACGCCGTCCTTCTCCCGGCGGGTACGCCGCCGCCCGGCCGGACGCTCCCGGTCGCCGCCTGGGGGGCCGCGGGCTGGCTCTCCACGACACCGGACCGCGCGCTGCCCGATCCGCTGACCTCGCTGTCCGCGTCCCACGGCCTCGCCCCTGGCCTGTCCCGCGGTCTGTCCCGCGAGGGCCTGGGGGATTTCGCCGTGTCCCGCAGCCCGTGGCTGGCCGCCGTCCTGAGCGATCTGCGCCGGGTGAGCCAGGACCGGTCCGCGCCGCCGGTCGTGCTCGTGGAACGGCAGAGCGCGGACGTGGCCCGGTGGATCGCGCTGGCCACCGCCGTACTGCCCCGTGAGCACGCCGAGCAGCTGACCTTCACCACGTACACCCGGCATCCGGGGGCCACGTCGCATCAGGTCCTCGGGGTCCTGCCGCAGGACGCGCCCGACCCGCGCGACCCCCGCTTCCGGGTGCACGCCGCGACCGGTCCGCGCCCCGCGGGGACGGTGGACGACGCCTGGGCGGGGACCGCCGCCCGCATCTGGCGCAGCCGGGCTCCGGAACTCTTCCGGGACGCGGCCGAACTGCCGGGCGAGCCCTTCGCCGCCGGGCCGCTCGCCGTGACGGCGCTCGGCGCGGGTATCGCGCTCGGGTCCAACGAGCGTGCCGCGGCGGCGGACTGGGCGGCCGACCGGCCTTACGCACTGGACGAGAAGCGGACGCAGCAGCTGACCGAGGCGCTGACGGCACCCGCCGACGACCGCACGGCCGCCGAGTGCGCCGCCGCGCTCCGGCTGCTCACGGCGCTCGACGGCCGCTGCCCCGCCGCGGTCACGGCTCCGCTGGCCGCGCTGCTGGTGACGGAGGCGGTGCGGGGCGGTGATGTCACGCTCGAACCGCCCGCCCGTTCGGCCTTCTCCGAGCCCGCCGGGGAGCGCGCGGCGGCGGGGCTGGTCGAGGAGCTCGGCGACGAGATGCTGGCCGAGCTCGCCGCCGGAGTGCCCCGGGGCGTAGCGCGGACGGTGCAGTTGCTGCGGATCGTGCGGCTGCTCGGTGTGGACTGCGAGGAGCTGCTCCCGGGTGTCGTGCACCGGCTGGCCCGCGCCCTGCTCGACGACCTGGAGACCGGCGGGTGCCGCACGCTGCTCGACCTGCTGGACGAACAGTTCGACGTGCGCACGGCGCTGCTCGGTGAGCTGGACCGGCTCGCTCCGGACGACCCGGCGGGGACGGAGCGGCTGCTGCTCCGCGTCGCCCTGCCGTTCACCGGGACGCAGGCACTGCCGCATCTGCGGATGTGCGCCGAGGCGCCCGGCGCCAAGGCGCGCGGGACGGACCGGGTGAGGGTCCTGCACACGGTGCTGCGGGCCGCGGGCATGTCCCCGTTCGCCGAGCCGCTGGTGCTCCGCACGGCCGTGGGCCTGGTGTGGGGCGAGGACACCCCCACGGCGGGCGAGGCGCGTTCGCTGCTGGGCGAGACCACGTCCGACGCCCACCGGACGGCCGGCACGTGGGCGCGCCTGGTGGATGCCGCGCTCGGCGCCCCCTTCGACGACGAGGACGCCCCGGAACTCGCCCACGACCTGCTGCGCGGCTTCCCGCAGGAGATGGGCGCCCGGGTGCGCGCCTCCCTGCTGCTGCTGGACTTCGGCCGGGATGTGCGCTCGGGTGCGACGGAACCCGGCTGGACGGAACGCGCACGCTCGTTGCGCGCCCTCGCCGAACCGGTCGAGCCCCTGGTCCTGGAGCACGCCTACGGCGCCCTGGCCCGGCGGCTGCTCGCCCCCGACCGCCCCGAGGCGGAGCTGTACGCATTCGTGCACAGCAATGACGAGGACCTGATCGCGGCCTACGGCCGGGTCGCCCACCGCGACGAGATCCTGACCCGGCTGCGGGACGAACCCGCGTACGTGGCGGACTGCTTCACCGTATGGACCGCCCACCCGCACGCGGGCGACGCCTGGACGCGGACCCGCACCACCCTGCTCGACGAGGTCCTGCGCCCCGCGGTGCGCGCCCTGTCCCCCGAGGGCGTCACGGAGGTGGAACGAGCCGTCGAACGCGGCGGAAGCAGCCGCACACTCGACGCCTTCCGCACCTGGCACCGGCCGTCCCGCTCGATCGGACGCCTCGGCAAGCGCATCGTGGGGCGGGTGCGCCGGGGGTGACGGCAGGAAGTCGTTGCATATGCGCACGGGGGAAAAGTCGACTCGGTTAGGCTGTCGCGCGGCCGGGCACGACCTTCCGGTCGCCGTGGAACCGTCGGGGGAGACGAAGTGGTGAAGTTCGATGATGTCGTCAACGCGCCCGTCGGCAAGCTCAAGGCCGCCGCCGACGACTGGTCGGACATGGTAACCAAGTTGGAACAGCTCGCCGAGGACGCCCGGACCGGCATGAAGGCCACATCGGACAAGGCCGAATGGGAGGGCGTCAACGCGGGCGTCACCAAGGCCTTCATCACGAAGACCGCCAAGGAATTCGAGGACGCGGCGGCGGAGGCCAGAGGCATCAAGCTGCTGCTCGCCGATGCGCACACCTCTTTCAAGGCGGCCAAGGACGCACTCGTCACCATCAGGGACGAGGAAGGGCCCCAGGCCGGCATCGTGGTGAGCGCCGCCGGCAAGGTGGCGCCCCGGTACGACCTGGAGGACGACGCGGGGGCGCGCAACGACCCCGACTATCCCGAGGCCCTTCGCAAGCAGAAGGCCGCGGTGATCGCCTGGCAGAAGCGCATCGACCGGCTCGTCGAGGACTGCTCCGACGTCGACGACTCCCTGAACCGGGCCCTGATGGCCAACGTCAAGGACGGCAAGGACTTCAGCGCACCCACGTACAAGAGCCTCGACGCGGAGCAGGTGGCCCGCGCGGCCGACCTGATGAAGAAGGTCACGGGTGAGGGCGGCACCGCTCGCAACGTGGACGCGCTGAGGGAACTCGAGGACCTCATCGACGACAACCGCGACGACCCCGAGTTCGCCACCGGTTTCTACCGGAAACTGGGAGCGGAAGGGACTCTCGACGCCTACACGAGGATGTCGCTGGACTCGACGGCGCTCGGCCCGGCCGGCCAGGACCGGGTGAACATGGTCCGCAACATGCAGAGCGACATGGGCGCGATGCTGGGCCTCGCGACGCAGACGTCCACGCCGAACCATCTGGACGCCACCTGGACCACGCAGCTCATGAAGGCGGGCCGCAAGGAGGTCGACGTGTCGGGCTTCGCGGGCGTCGGCACCCAGGTGTACGGCTACCAGGCCCTCGGGGCGCTCCTCCGGGAGGGCACGTACGACAAGGACTTCCTCACCACGGTCGGCCGCGACATGGTGGCGATGGACAAGAAGAACCCGGAGATCTGGTCCCAGAACCTACCGTACGACCAGAAGATGGCCATCAACCTCGACGAGACCGGCGGCAAGGGCTTCAACCCGATGACCGGACTCATGGAGGCGATGAGCAAGAACCCTGCGGCGTCCACGGAGTTCTTCAACGAGGCAATCCGTGAGGACACCAACAAGGACGGCATCGTCACGCTGTCGGACGCCGAGATCAAGGGCAAGGACGCGCAGGGCGTGGTCGACTACATGCTCGACAAGAAGCCGACGGACGACTGGTACGACACCGCCGTCGACGGGGAGTTCACCCCCGGCCAGACGGCTATGGGCAACGCCCTCGAAGCGGCGGTCACCGGCCGCGTCCCCGGCGACGACGACGCACCCCCGGTCTCACACTCCAAGGCCATGGGCGATGTGATGGAGAAGGTCGTCGAGAAGATCGGCACGAACCCCGAGCTGGTGGCAGCGAAGCCCGGCGACCCGCCCGGCCCGCTCAACGGACTCTCCCAGCAGTTCGGCAACATGGCCGCCGAGTACATGCCGGACCTTCAGGCCGCGGCGGAGAACGGCGCGGACCAGATCAAACCGTTCGGGGAACTGGCGGAATTCGAGAAGGCCCAGATGGCCGGATTCCTCGGCGCCGTTGCTCAGGATCCGCAGGCCTACGGTGCGATCACCAACGCACAACAGGCATACACCACCGCACTGGTGAGTGATGTGTTCAGTCATCCCGACAAGCACCCGGACATGGGCGAAGCGGTGCGGAACGCGGTCCACCCGGGAGGGGAGATCGCGGGCATCATGTCCGAAGCACGAGCCCAAGCGGTGCACGACACGAAGTCGCACGAGACGGAGGAATACAACAAGGGGACCGAGGAGAACGCGAAATGGACGAACAGGATCCTCTCCGCGGCAGGCGCCAAATATGTCGAAATGATCCCCGTGGGCGGTGACGTGGTGGAATGGATACAGGAAGATGTCACCGAGGCCGCACTGGAGAGCGCGAAACACGACCTCTCGGATGAGGCTCGCCGTGAATCTGGAAGCGGATACACACTTTCTGAGGCCGCTGCCAAGAATGCTGCCGCAGCAGCCGTCGACACGAGCGGAAAGGCAGCCGGACTCACAACTGAACAGATCAACGAGTACAAAGGGTCGGCTTCCACGGAAACAGCGACTGCACATTCTATCGGCCGCGACCTGATGGACAGCACTCACTCCAAGGGGAATTAGCCGTGCATTCACTCAGGAAAATACTGATCGTGACCATGGGCCCGGCCCTATTGCTCGCTACTCTGACCAGCTGTTCCGAGGGCGAGACCAAGGCTGTTCCGAAGCTACCCGACAGGATCTGCTGGGGCGCCTTCGCCAGCAAGGGGATCACCCCACTGTTGCCGACCGGCGAAGAGGCGACGCTCGATACCGATCCCTTCAGCCTTATCGAGGGCCTGGATGCCGCGACATGCTCCACATACATTGACGGGAATATTCAGTTCCAGGCAACTGCGACCCGGCGTGACTTCGAGAATGAAATCGAGTGGAGCTCCTACGAAAAAGGCGAGACCGACCCCGTCGATGTAGGAAAGAGGGCAATCGTCTGGCCCGGTGGCGCCATCGGGTACATCGTCTGCGAACCGTCCAAGTCGCCCTCCGCGCCGGGCAATTATGTAGAGCTGAGTATCAATACCTTCGACGCGCCGGATGACAAGCGAGCGAGAAGTGCCGCCTCGGAGCTATTGAAGGAGTTTGCGGAGTTCGCACAGCGTGAGCTGAAGTGCGCATGACCCGTGGTTTCGCCGCGTGCGGCCCCTGACGCGCCCCGCAGGGTGCGGCGGCCTCGGTGGGGAGAGGGCCGCCGCACCCGGCGTCAGGTCCGGAAGGGTCAGACGTTGGGCACCTTGAGTCTGTCCCGGCCGGCCTTGCCCGGGATGCCGTCCGCGCCGCTTCCCGAGTAGCCCAGCTTGTGCTGCCACGCGGCGTACGACGTGCGGTCCGCCTCGGACCGGTCCGGGCCGGGCCGACCTCGTACTTTCCGCAGCCCCGCTGCTACAGACGGGCGACAAGGCTGCCCTGAGCTCACGCCCGCTCGTGCCGGCCGGAGACCTGGACATGCCGAGCCGCACTCTCGACGTCAAGGGCCGCCCGTCCTTCCAGGCGACCGCCATCCGCAGGAGCCACGAGAAGTGGATCACCTGGAAGTCCATCGCCGGACCGAACCCCGACTCGGTCGACGTGGGCAGGAGGGGTCTCGTCCGGGACCACGGACCGGCCCTCCGTCGGCAGGAGCGCCAGGACCGCGACGACGGCCCGATGGTCCGTACCGGGCACGGTGTGCTCGCTTACGGAGGTCCCCACCAGGCCGGGGCCGTGCAGGACGTGGTCCAGTTGGATCAGAGGGGGGACGAGAGCATGGCCGACGGGCCATGTGGGGGCCCATCCGTGGCCGAGTTCGGCATGGGTGTCCGTGAGGCCGGCCGCGAGCAGCCTTCGCATCGGGGTGTGGTCGAGGGAGGCATTGAAGTCGCCCAGGAACACGGTGTCCGGGCCGCTGCGCCGGGCCATGGAGGCGAGGGCAGTCATGTCCCGTGTCCAGCGCTGCGCGTCTCCGAGCGGGTAATAGGTGTGAACGGCGACGAACCGCACCCTGCGCCCGCCGACCGCGACCTCGGCGGTGGTCTGGGGCCAGGCGGTGTCGATCCGCGTCGTGCCGCCGTGGGAGAGCGGGTGCCGTGAGTAGATCGAGGAGTCGTACTCGGGGTGGAGTTCCTGGTAGGGCATCAGCGCCCCCAGGCCCGCCTTGTCGAGCATGTCCACACCTCGCGACGGCATTTGCTCCACGGCCAGCACATCGATCCGCTCGGTGCGCACCAGCTCCACCACCGCACGGGGATCGGCGCCGCCGCCATCGGTATTGAGGGTGGCCACTCGCAACTCGACCGGCTGCGACGGCACATGCCGGCTGTCGGGCAGGAAGCGTGGTGCGAGCAGCGTCACGTGCACGGCCACCAGAGCCGCGACGACGCCCACAGCCCATCGGGAACGCAGGGCAGGAACGGTGATCATCACCCCCAGCACCAGCACACCGAGAACCGTCGAACAGGGAAAGAGCGCCAGGGGCATCGCGAGCGGCGTTCCCGCGTCGAGACCCGTCAGGCGGACAACGAGCAGTGCGGCGGCGGGGGCGGCAAGCACGATGCCGCAGCCCCGTGCCCATGTCCGTCCCCGTCGGCCGGGCGGCCTCCGTCGGTCCGCCTCACGCGGGGCGTCAGTAGCAGTGCCCGTCATTCTTCCTCACCCCGGAGTCGTGACCGGCGAGATGATCGTGATCACCGGTTCCCGCTACGGGAACGTCCGCACGGGCGCGCACGGTTCCAGGCTGAGGCCGCTGGACACGTCCTGGCGCGACGATTGCGCCACCGCACCGGATCCTGGATCCCCGATGACCTGCACATACGCGGCACCTCCGGTGTCGGCGAACAACGGCGGGAGTCCGGGAGCGGATCGCGGACGCAGTCCCCCCACCACTCTCTTCCAGCCATTTCAATGACAGGGGCATGATAAGTGTGAGCCGATGGGCATAGTTCTGAGGCCCCGGGAGAACCTGCGACCGGCCACCTCGCTGATGCAGTCCCTCTCCCCGCTCTCGGTTCCGAGCGGAGCCGAGTCCCCCACGAGTGAAGGGACAGCAATGCCGCACTCCTTATGGCTGAAGGCAGCCTGTACCGCCGCCACGCTCACCCTGGCCGCAGCAACAGCAGCGCACGCCGCACCCGCACCGCAACCGGCCGCGGCGGAGGCCGCGGCAGCGGTGGTGACACTCCGCTACGACGACAGCCGGGCAGGCGGCTGGGAAGCGGCGATCACCGCCGGAGTCGCCTCGTGGAACCAGAACGTGGGAAACGTCAGGCTGGTGGAAGCCGCACCCGGCACTCGGGCCGAGATCCAGATCGTCGCCACCAGCGGATGGCCGCAGGCGACACTCGGCCCGGTGCGCCCGGGCGGCCAGGTGCGAGTCGAACTGGGCAGTCAGGCGGTGTCCCAGGGCTATGACAAGACCCGCATCGCCGCCCACGAGATCGGGCACAGCCTGGGCCTGCCCGACACCAAGCCCGGCCCGTGCTCCCAGCTGATGTCAGGGTCGAGCGCGGGCACCAGTTGCAGGAACGCGGTTCCGAACGCGACGGAACGAGCCCGCGTCGAGACCGCCTACGCCAACGGCCTCGCCTCGCTCACTCCTGCCGACGGCCGCACTCTGGTGGACGCGCCTTAGCCGGCAGGGACCACCACCGCGCGCGGTGCCCGACCCCCACCGTGCGGTCGGGCACCGCGCGCACGTCGTGATGACGGTACCGGCCCGGTGCCGCGGCCCCCGGTGAGGAGAGGGCCGGTCGTCGGCATCGGCATCGGGCAGCCCCGACGGGCTCAGACGTTCGGCACCTTGAGTCTGTCCCAGCTGGCCTTGCCGGGGATGCCGTCCGCGCCGCTTCCCGAGTAGCCCAGCTTGCGCTGCCACGCGGCGTACGACTTACGGTCCGCCTCGGACCAGTCCGGGCCGGGGCCGACCTCGTACTTTCCGCAGCCCTCGGCCACCAGCCTCTTCCCCATCGCCGTGATCACGGCGCTGCGCCGGCCGGCGCGGAAGAACGTGGCTCCGGGAAACGGCTCGTACGTCGCCGGAGGCTTGGGGGCGGGCGGCTTCGCCGGGCCGTCGGGCGGGCCTGCGAGGCGTGTCCTGACCCTGCCGCGCATCGAGTCCATCGTGAAACCGCGCGGGTCGATCTTCCCCGGCTGCCACTCCTTGTGGCCGATCACCGAGCGTTGGTTCCAGCCGTGGGCCCGGCAGACCGCGGCAGCCGCCTTCTCGATGGCCTCCAGCTGGGCGGCCGGCCAAGGGTCCTTGCCGTTGCCGAGGTTGATGCACTCGAAGCCGTAGAAGAAGCGGTTGCCGTCGGTGTTGGCCTCGTTGTCGGCGGGCAGGGCCGATTCGTTGACCACCGCGCGCAGCACGTCGTCGTCGCCGAGTCCGGCGTGATTGGCACGGCCGTGGCCGACCAGGTGGACCGTGCCGTCCTTGGCGATCACTCCGTGGCACAGCGGCCCCGGCAGGCTCGCGTGGCCGTTGTAGCAGAGGTCCACGGAGCTCCGCGTGCCCGAGGTCACGGTGTGATGGATCATCACCCCGTGGACAGGCCCCCATGGGCCCTTGTGGTTGCGGTTGTGGGTGCGCCAGCTCCGGTGCTCGACGACCTGCAGACCCTCGACCCGCAGGGCCTTGAGGAGTCTGTCGGCGGACAGGGGCGTTGCCATCGTGGTGCTCCTTTACCCAGGTGATGCGTCAGTTTTCGGGTTGTCCCTCTTCCCGATCCGGCGTCCGTCCGTCCGGACCGGCGGGGGCGTTCTCCCTGGCCTCGGCCTCCGCTTCGGCCTCCGCCTCCGCGGCCAGTTCCCGCTCGCTCGCAGCGGGGATGACGGCGGCCAGAGGCGCGAACGTCATGCGCAGGTCCGCGACCGATCCCTCCCCCAGCACCCAGGCCAGCGGTGCGTAGTGGACCCGGATGCCCTTCGGGGACCGCAGGAGCGGGCGGCGGGCCGCGTCCGTGGGCCACTCGACGCCGCCCGTCACGGTCCGGGCCGCAATGGTCCAGAAGTCGCCGGACCGGTACGTCATGCCCGGCTCGAAGTACACGAGTACGCCGTCCTCCAGCGGCAGCCAGCAGCCCTCCTCGATCCGGACCGCACCGCCCCGCAGCTTCGCCGCGGACGCCGTGGCGCGGCCCGGGCCACCCCCGTGCCGGGAGCCGGACCGCTGGTCCCAGCGCCGCAGGAACGGGTGGAGTTCGGGGCGCCGCCCGACCGAGGGGTGCGGCTCGTCCGAGAGCCGTACCCGCCGTCCCGGCAGGTCGATCTCCTCGACCCGCAGCAGCGGCAGCGGCTCGCCCCGGCTGGTGTAGCCGGTGTCCACGAACTCCACCTGGTCGCCGACGTCCAGGCCGAGCTTGTCGTCGTTGCCGAGCGAGGCCAACTCGACCCAGGTGCCGTCGAGTTCGTCGACCGGCAGCGTCACGGACCCGTTCTCCCGCGACCATTTGAAGGTGGCGTCCTTCGCCGGGCCGCCCTGGTGGATCTCCACGCGGTACATCTGGTTCTCCGGGCCTCGGTAGCGGGCGTCCGGCTCCACCAGGCAGGGTTCGTCCGCGTGCTCGGGCCGCTCACTGCGTGCCGCCATCCGCGCCGTCGGCGCCTGCGCCGCCGCCCATCGCGCGAACGCCTCGCGGACCTGGTCCTTCGTCGCCCCGTCCGCGAGCTCCAGCTGCGCACCGGGCAGCGGCAGCACCTGCCAGACGGTCTTGATCCGGGCCGCCGTGTCGGGCATGGCCGCCCCGAGCGCCACCTCGCGCAGCAGCGGGTCCTCGGCCGCGGTCACCGAGCGCTCCCACACCTTGAGGCAGGCGAGGTACGGGAACTGGGTGGGCAGCCGGTCGCCGGGACGCTCCGGGTCCCGGTAGCCGTCCGGCTGGTCCCAGTACGTCCAGGTCGCCGGGGTCCCTCCGCCGGCGGGCGCGTCCTCCCCCGCCGGTACGCCGGGTTCCGGGCGGGTCGCGTCCAGCAGGATCCCGTCGACGTAGTAGCGGCCGCCCCCGAGCGAGAGGTCGTCGAGCTCCCGGCTGCCGCCGAGGAACCCCACCTCGAATCCGGTCGCGCCACGCGGGCCGCCGTGCTGCCCGATCAGGTCGGCCGCGGTGGTCCGGGCGCGGTGCAGCTGGATCGCGGCCTGTTCGTTGGCGTCGGCGTCCAGCTGGACCCGGCCCTGCTGGGCGAGGACCGCCGCGTAGTGCCGGTCGGGCCGGAAGGTGTCGCGGGAGAGATCTGCGTGCATGGGAAGGGGTCCCCCTCGGAGGTACGTCAGTCGGAAGAGATCGGGGCGGGCGGGCAGTTCAGGGCGGGCCGGCCGGCGCAGGTCGGGTCGGGTCAGGTCAGGTCACGTCACGTCACGTCACGTCACGTCACGAGGAAGATCCCGGCGTCCGTTCCGGCCGGGGTGTACTCGGCGAGCCGTGCCCGGAGGCTGTCCTCGCGCTGCGGTTCGTACAGCTGGTGGAAGACCCCCATCTCCGAGCCGTCGTCGGCGCCCCGCCGGATCTGCCACGGTCCGCCGTCGGCGAGCCGCCCGTACGCGGGGGTGCCGTACCGCTCGCTGCTCAGCAGCGGGCGCACCTGCCCGGCCAGGTCGGCGCCCACGAGGTCCGGCTGGCAGCGGTGGCGGGGCGGGGTGCGCGAGCCGGGCGGCACGTAGGAGTACCGCAGGCAGCCGATGCCGCGCCGGGCCACCCGCAGTTGCCCGGTGAAGATGCTGTTCTCGGCGATCCGCACCGCGTGGGTGTGGACCTCGCCGATGACCGTGGTGCGGTGCGCGTGCAGCACGGCGTGCGCGTGCCGGCAGTCCGGGGCGGAGAGCGCCGGAAGGCCGTGGCCGGTGGCGTCCAGGACACTGTCGCGGATGTGGATCGGCAGCGGGTCTGTGCTCACCTCCTCGCCGATCACCTCGATGGTGCCGAGGATGCTGCGGTCGATGGACACACAGGCGGAGGTCCGGTCCAGGACCAGGCTCGGTTCCTCGGGCGAGTGCGGTGCGCAGTCCGTCTCCAGCGACCAGCCGGGCACCAGCGTGCAGTGCCGCAGCACGACCGCGCCGACCGGTCCGCTGACATGGAGCCCGCGTCCGGTGACCAGCAGTCCGTCCAGGACGATCCGGGGAGCGTCCCCCCTGTCCTGCGGCTCCTCCCGCGCCCGGATGTTGAGCGCGTCGGGGCGGTTGCTGTACCAGTCGAGCAGCCGGATCACCGGGCGGCAGCCCTCGGCCGCCCGCAGTTCCAGCCGGTCGCCGCGGCCGAGGTCGAAGTCGAGCTGCTCCTGGTAGGCGCCGCTGTGCGTGATCTCGATGACGCCCTCGGCACCGCAGTGCCCTGACGCCCGGTCGGTGCGCCACTGCTCGTAGGCGTCCATGATCCGCTGGTGGGCCTGGCCGGGACCCACCCGGTAGACGCGGGCGGCGGGCGGGGTGACGCGGTCGCGCGCGTACTCGCCGCCACCGGTGTCGTCGCCGAAGGCGTAGTGGTAGGTGACCCAGACCCCTTGCCGGGGTGCGGAGCGGGACCCGAAGGCGATCCGGCCCAGCACCGGGTCGACGGCCACCTGGCCGAGCTCGGGGCGGTAGCGCCATCCGGTCAGGTCGGCCACGACGATGTCCGACATCGGCACGGGCTCGTCCTGCCCGTCACGCCGGACCGTGAAGCTCTTGCCAGGACCGTAGTGGTCGGCGAGCCGGTCCGCGAGCTGCCGTCTGCTGAGGGACGCGGGCACGTGGTCGACGGTCGCGATGTGCGTGGCGGAGGGTTCCGGCACGGGGCGGGTCACCAGTGCGGTGTCGTTCCCCAGGATCGAGAACGTGTACAGGCTGCGGGCGCGGTCGACGCAGTACGCCGGCGCCCGGCTCACCCGGTACGGCTTCAGCCGCCACACGAACAGCCCCACCCCCACGGGGGAATGGCCGCCCTGCCGCCGCGGCGACGCCGCCCTGCGTACGTCGACGGACCGGGCCAGCGGGTCGAACGGCCCGCCCGCCAGGTCGAGTCGCGCACCGTCGCGTACGTCGGCCAGCCTGCCGCGCCCCAGTCTGCGTACGTCGCCGGTCGCCGCCCCCGTCCCGTACAGCCTGACCGGCTGGTAGTGGGAGAGCAGCCGGGAGAACTCCACGGCCCTGGCCGGCCGGCCGGCGACCTCCTGGGCCAGCTCCTCCAGCAGGGCGAGGGTGCCCTTGCGGCGGCGGTTGGCGACCGTGGCCGCGACGTCGCGGCGCGGGGCGAGTGCCTCGGCCTGCCGGGAGCGGGCCTCCCCGCCGCCCGTGTCACCGAGTCCGGCCGTCCGGATCCGCTCGTACCCCGGTAGTGGGCGGTAGCCCACGAGGTCCCCGAGGTACGGCAGCGCCCAGGGGGCGGCCGTCTCCACGAAGAGGTCCTCGTAGCTCTGGTCGACGCCGTCCCGCACCCGGTCGACCTGCTCGGCGATCACCGCGAGCAGTGCGCGCAGCGGCTCCCCGCCCTCCGCGTCCCGCAGCCGGTGCCACTGCGGGAGCAGCTCCGCGAGCCCGTCCGGTTCCCTGGTCATGCGACGCTCCCTTCCTGGGTGTTCATGCGGTGACCTCCGTGAGATGCAGCGTGTCGGGGACGTCCGGTGACAGCAGGACGAGCTGTGCGGGCCGGATACCGCGGAAGACGCACACCGCGCGGCCTCTCTCCAGCCGCCGGGTGTCGGTGATGTCCGGGTTGAGGCGCAGCAGTTCGGCGAGTGCGATGCCGTACCGGGCGGCCACCGAGGTGAGCGTCTCGCCCTCCGGTGCGGTCACCCGGTGCACGTCCTCGTCGTACGTGGCGAGCCGTGCCGGGACCGTGGTCCGCGGTTCGGCGAGCGTGTCCGCGAGGGCGGGCAGACCGTCGGGGGTGAGGGAGTCCGGCACTCCGCCGAAGACGTCCACGTCCACGTGGTCGACACCGGGTACGGAGTGAGCCGTCGCCAGCACGTCCGACAGATGTGCGGGGCTGCCCAGCTCGCGCCGTGAGCTGCCGAACCGGGTCAGCAGGGCCTGACGCAGCTTCGGTTCGACGATCCGCCAGCTGTGGTCGCGGGCCACCTTCACCTTCGCCGCGAGGAGGAGCAGCAGCAGTTCGCGTACCCGCACCCGTACGGGCAGACGGGAGTCGCCGTACCGGGCGAGCGAGGAGCGCAGTGCGGTGAGCACGTCGGAGTCCTCGGCGATCGGGATGTCCTGGACCCCTGCGACGGTGACGTGCAGCACCTGCCGCCTGCCGTCGAAGAGTTCGCGCGCCACCGCCCGCCCGATCCCGGCCCGGGAGCGGGCGAACTCCTCGTAGTCGGCGACCGACACCAGCCGGTCGAGGGCGGACACGGCGAGCGGGATCGCGGACCGGGTCTGCCCGGGGCCGTCCGCGTCGGCGCCGCCCGTCGCGGGCTGGGGATTGGTGACCCCGGTGACACCCAGCGGCCGGGTCACCGCCTGCGTGACTCGGTCGGCCCGGACGTTGGCGGCCCTGCCGGAGCCGAAGCGGTAGCGGGCCCGGACGTTCTCGTGGCCGGTGGGGAGCCGGGCCCCGTGCACCCCGTCGCCGAAGGTCACCGTCGTCCGGCCGCCCGCGGAACCGCAGACGTAGACCCGCTCGCGCGGGCCGCGTCCGGCGAGGCTGTCCACCCGGTGCCAGAGCAGCCCGTCGACGCGCACCTCCAGGGCCGGGGTCGCGCCCAGCGGGTTGTCGGCGGGCAGCCAGGTCAGCGGCGCCTGCCAAAGCGCGAACGTCTGGTTGGCGAGGTCCGCGTTCCCGTTGCCGATCGCCTCCTCCCGGCTCTCGCCGTGTCCGGCCGCCACGACGTTGCCGCGTACGCGTACGGTGGCGCGCCGGTAGCGGTGGACCAGGTCCGTCGTCAGGGTGAGCCTCGTGTGCACGTGGTCGCCGGGCAGCAGCGGGTCGAGCACCTGGTCGACGCCCGCGATGGTCACCAGTTCGGTGGCCGGGGCGGCGGGTACGTCGGTGCGCTCCCCGGACACGATCAGCCGCCGTCCCGGGCGCAGCCCGTCGTACAGCTCGGCGAGTTCCAGTTCGTTGCCGTGGACGTCCTCGGCGAGCGGCTCGTCGGCGAGCCGCAGCGCCTGCCCGCCCGCGTGCACGGTGGCGTCGCGGATGGTGGAGAGCAGTACGTCGTGCTCGTCGAGCCAGGGGTCGGCCAGGGTCAGCTCCGTACCGCGGCCGGTGATGCCGAAGTCGGTGTACACGGCGGTGCGCAGGGAGGTGACCCTGGTGGTGACGCGTCCGAGGGCCGGATCGCCCGGGATGGCGTCCGGCCCCGCGGCTCCCTTGCGGGGGCGCTCGATCACGACCCAGCTGCCGACCGTGATCGAGTCCTGCACCGAGTCCAGCGCGATCACCCTCCGGTCGGCGGGTTCCGGTACCGTGGCGATGCCGATCATCACGTTGGCCGGTTCGCTGCCGACCGTGTAGCGCACGGTCAGCTCGTGTCCCTGGTGCCTGATCTGCTGGTGGTCGCCGGGCGCCAGGTGCCAGCTCTTCGGCTCACCGTTGTGCACGGCGACATGGACACGGCCGTCGCCCGCGGGCCGGGACACGAACAGCGTCCGTTCGGGCAGCCCGTCGAGCAGCTGGGCGGTCACGCCCGGCTCCTGCGAGTCGGCGGGGCGCTTGTTCAGCCAGCTCAGATCGTGGTCCTGAGCGGTCCGGGTCATGACCGCGACCCTGCCGGGCCCGAGATCGAACGTCGCCTCCGACGGCAGGTTCTCCGCGTGCTGGACGGAGGACCCCGTCTCGGTGTGCTGGAACTCGGCACGCACCGGGACCTTGCCCGCCGTGTCGAACACCACCCGCATCGTCGTGAGGGCGGAGCCGGTCAGCGGCCAGTCAGCCTGCCTGATCACCCGCCCCCGCTCGTCCTGCACCGGCCTCAGCGGGGCCATCGCCCCGAACGGGGCGGCCGTCACGCGCATCGCCTGCACCTCGTGCAGGAGCGACGGCATGGTGGGGGCGGACCGCCGCCACGCCGGGTACATCCCGTCGGCGATCCGCGGGTCGAGCGCCGCCAGCAGCCGCGCGCCCAGATCGGAGCCCGGGGCCGCCGGTGGTGTACCGGCGTACGCCGGTACCGGCCGGTTACGGGACGGGCGCACGACCTCGCCGCGCAGTGCGGGGAGTACGGCTCCGAGCGCCTGCAGCGCCGCGGACACCGGCGCGGCGGCGCGCGGCGTTCCGGGGGCCGGCCGGGAGGGCTCAAGGTCCGCCGCCTGCGCGATCACGGCGCCGACGATCGCCTCCAACTGCTCGAACCAGGCGAGGACATCGGCGTGCGCGCGGGCGACGGCCTGTGCCTCGGCGAGCCGCTCGTGCGGCTCCGCCAGCCGTGCCGCGAGGGCGGCCGGCGAGGTGACGGAGTCCAGGTCGGCCCGCAGGGGGGCGAGCACCTGGGCGTCGAACTCGGCGATGAATCTGCTGACCGGGCGCGGATTGGGGTTGTCGGGCGCGGGTTCGCCGTCCTCGACCGCCCGCTCGTCCTCGGTGATCCATTCGCGCAGCAGCCCCACCAGTTCGCCCAGGGAGGGCGGGGCGGACTGCTGGAGCCCGATCCCCGTCACGTCGTCCTCCCGGTCGGCACGGAGCCGGGCCACCGTGCGGAGCAGCCGCTGCCCCGGGTCTCCGTCACCGCCCTGCCCCTTGAGGACGAACAGCAGCCGGTCCCCGGTCCGCAGACCGGTCGTGGTGCCCGACACCTGGATCTCGGAGCGCCGGGTCAGATCCTGCTCGGTCAGCAGCGCGGGCCTGCGCCGGCGCACAGCGAGCTCGTTCCACGAGGCGCGGGCGACGAGATCGGCGTCCGTCTCGAAGACCTGCGACTCCTCCTCGGAGGTGAGCGGAACGCTGTTGCTGCGCGCCCCGCGCGGAACGACCACCTCCACGTCCACGCCCCGCGGGTCCCTGTCCAGGGTGTACGCGAGATGAGTGTCTGCGGCGATGCCCGGCCTCGGACGGTGCCCCACCAGCCGACCGAGCAGCGCCAGCGAGCGGTGCTCGTTCGCGGTCCGGACGTACGCCTCGTCCATGATCCGTTCGGAGTGGAACGTCAGCAGGTCGCCGACGACCGCCCAGGCGTCCAGCAGTCCGATCGCCGGATCGTCCGGGGTACGGACCGTCAGCCCTCGCAGCGCCGGGTACGCCGGGGAGGCGAGCCGGTCCACCATGGCCGCCAGGAACGATCCGTAGTCCCCGGCCCGGTAGTCGAGAGCGGTGCGCCCCGGTGGGTTGTACAGGGCCGCGGGTGCCAGGCCTTCGTCGTGTCCACCGCAGCCGCAGCCGCGGTTGTCCGCGCCGCTCATCGGGTGCCTCCGGCGAGTTCGATGGTGAGCCGCCCGTTGTCGGGGCGGTCCGGGTCGTTGTCGCAGCGTGCGATCTCCAGCGCGCCGATCCGCAGCACGCCCGTCTCCAGGGCAGTGCCCTCTGCGTCGGCGCCGTCGAAGAGCCGGCGCAGCCGGGTCACCGTCACGCTCTCCACCCCCTGCACGCCGGCCGCGGCGGCCACCAGCCTGCTGAGCCGCACCGGGTCGCCGAACACCAGGGCGTCGGGATGGAAGAAGCCGAGCCGCCCGTCGCGCAGCCGCCCGCTGCCCAGCAGTCGGTACAGCTCGGCCAGGATCTGCCCGTGCTGATGGCCGGGTGCGGCACCCACCGACAGTGCGATGTCCAGCGGTACGGTGCTCGCGGGGCCGACCACCAGATCGTGTCCGATCCGCCGGTAGCGCTCCAGCGCGTACGCCACCGAGTCGAGCAGCTCGGGCTCCGGATCCCCGGCGCCCAGCGGATCGACGGCGACATGCGCCTCCTGCACACTGCCGGTCCAGCGGATCTCCGCGGCCGCCCGCTGCACCCCGGGAAGTGCGGAGGCCAGGGCCGCGTAGTCCTCGGCGGTGACCGCGCGCCGGGCGGTGCGCTTCAGGTCGAGCGGGGCCAGCTGCCGCACCTGTTCGAGCGGTTCGGGCTCCGTTCCGCCGACCGCAGGCAGCGGATTGCGTACCCGCGCGACCGGCGGCGCCTCCCCGGCGTCCTGGGTGTCCGGGTCGCGGTACAGCACCAGATGGTTGACGGCCTCCGCGCCGACGTTGCCCGCCGTGCCGCCGCCGAGCCGGTAGTGCAGCTCCAGCCGGGCTCCGGGCCGGGGCCGGGCACCGTGCCGCCCGTCGCCGAACCGCAGCGCGATCCGCCCGTCGTCCTCCAGCTCACCGACGAGATGCCGGTCCCGGTGACCGGCGGCGAGCAGGTCCCGCCGGGCGGTCCACTCCTCGTCGCCGTCCACGGCCGTCACCGCGGGCAGCGCGGCCCGCGGATCCTGGACGAGTGAGGCGGCGGGGCCCCTCAGCACCGGCTCGTCGGGATGCAGTCCGGCCGCGTGGCCGGGGCCCCAGCTCTGCGCGATCTCCCAGGCGATGCCCGCGCCGAGCACCGCACCCGCCCGGGCCCGGGCCGTCAGCACCTGGAGCCTGCGCAGTTTAGGTGCCAGCAGCCGGTCGCTGCGGTGCAGCAGTTCACGCAGCGCGCGTACGGGGTGGAGGTGCAGCTCCAGGTGCTCCAGTGCCCGCAGTCCGAAGAGCACGGTCAGCTCGTCGATCTCCGCCTCGGTCAGCCCGTCGCGGTCGCGGGCACTGCGCCACAGCTCCACCAGCCGCTCCCGGACCCGCCCGGGCACGGCGGCCAGCCGGTCGGCCTGCCCGGCCGAGACGTGCTCGGGCAGGGGGAAGGGCGCCGCCTGGACGACGGGTGAGCGCTGGAGCACCGGCCGGAACCGGGGCCGGATGCCCGGGTGGACCACCTGCGCGAGCAGAGTCGCCAGCGCCTCGGCCTGCTCGTACGCCGCACCCGGTACGACCTTCTCGCGCCGTCGCCCCGCGAGCTCCAGGCCGATTCCGGCGCGCGTCACCTGATCCTCGCCGACCCGCTCGGACAGTTCCCTCACCTGCTCGGCGGTGAGCAGCCGGCCGCGCCGCGTCTGTCCCAGGCGTTCGCCCAGGAGCCGGGCCGTCGCGTTGCCCGCGTCGACGCCCTCGCAGCCGGAGCCGGCCGGCTCGCAGGAACCGGGGACGGCGGGGTCCGGGGGCGCGACGACCGTCTCGGGCCGCGCCCCGCCGAAGGTCAGCGACCTGCCGTGGTCGACGAGGACCACATTGCCCCGGGCGACGCTGACGTCCGCCACCGGTTCGCAGTCCGGCCCGCCGCGCGTCGACAGGCACAGGGGGAAGGCCAGCGCGTCCTGGCGGGCCCAGGTGATCTCCAGCACCGGCTGGCCGGCCAGCTCGTCCACGCCCGGGGTGACCGAGGTCAGCCGTACCGCCTGCCGGTGGGCGGGATCCGCGTCGCCGGGCATGCCCGATCGCGTCCCGCGCACTTCCTCGAACAGCAGCAGATCGCCGGGCGCCAGGGCCAGCGACCGCACCGTGCGCCTCTTGTCGGTCCACCCGTCCCGCAGCGTCGCGGAGACAGCGCCCTTCGGCAGGGCGCACACCTCGTCACCCCAGGTCCACAGACGGATGGTGTTGTGCGCCGGGCGCAGTTCGGCCGGCTCGGTGTCCACCACCGGCTCGAACACCTCCACCACACCTCGCTCGGCCAGCACCGCCAGCTCACGGTCCTCGACGACGGTGCCCGCGTCGGGCGCGCGGAGCCCCGGCGTGCGGACGTCGACCGCGGCGAAGCGGAACGTCCCGGGCAGCAGTGTCAGCCGCTTCGTCACCTCGACGGTGACCAGGGCCCGGGCGTTGCAGCCGTCGTGCATCGGGTAGTCGATCAGCCGTACGTGCCGGCGCACCGACACCCGCCTGCGTGCGGTGTCGAGGTACGCCTCCGTCGCGACCGCGTCCTGCTGGTAGCTGATCCGGTCGGCGGTGTACGCCAGCAGTTCGACGAGCGTCACACCGAGGTCGGCGGGGCTGCGCTCCACCCAGTCGGGCGTGGTCAGCGCCAGCCGGTCCAGGAGGAGCCGGCGCACGGAGTCGAAGTCGCGCGCCGTGTAGTCGATGACGGGTGCTTCCACCCGGGCCCCGGCATCGCGGCCCGACGTGTCCTCGGCGCAGTCGAAGGGTGTGGGGCAGTCCGTCCGGAACTCGAACTCCGTACGGAAGTAGCGCTGGTCGAAACCGGGGAACGGCTTCGTGCCCGGTCGCCCGTACGGATCGGCCTCCACCACCGACAGCCGGTAGCGCGAGGTGTCCCCGGTGCGGTCGACCGTCACGAGCAGCCGGTCGTCGAGCTCCGGGTCCTCCTCCCGCTCCACGGTCACCTCGACCGCCTCGACACCCGTGACGCGACGGCCGCCGTCGACGCGGATGTTCTCCGGGCACAGCCCGTGCGGGGCCTTGCCGAGGAACGTCACCGTGAGTGTCAGTCCGTCGTCGCCCACCTCCACCGCGTCCACGCCGTGGAGCCGCGCCGCGCGCACCGTGCCACGCCTGCCGTCCGTCCGGCAGGCCACCTCCCTGCCCGTGCCGCTCATGCGGGCCCGCTCCCTTCGAACACCTCGTCGCGACGGCTCCCGGTGAAGCGCACCACATAGCGCAGACACACCCGGACGACGTTCTCCTCGC
Organism: Streptomyces sp. NPDC025273; assembly: GCF_040638585.1. NCBI lineage: Bacteria > Bacillati > Actinomycetota > Actinomycetes > Kitasatosporales > Streptomycetaceae > Streptomyces > Streptomyces sp. NPDC025273. The sequence continues at coordinate 57,456 of NZ_JBEZYP010000004.1, read as the reverse complement.
TCACCACGTCCAGGGACTCCACGTCGATCAGCTCGCCCAGCCGGCGCTGCAGCGAGGCCTGCACGGAGAGTTCCATCGCCGAGGCCAGTTCGGGGCTGTTCGGCGTGAACACCAGATCCAGCAGCCCGCAGCCGAAGTCGGGTCGCATCAGCCGTTCGCCGGGGCTGGTGAACAGCAGCTGCTCGACCAGATCCCGCACGTGTTCGTCGTAGCGGGCGTGCGCCGTCCGGCCGCGCCGGTCGGTACGGAACGGGAACGCCAGGTCGCTGCGTACGGTGCTCATCGGCATGTCACCCCCCGCCGGGCCGCGTTCACGACCGGTGGCCCCTGCGGCACGAGAGCCGCGCTGAAGCACTGCGCCGCACTCGTGTGCAGCAGGACGGGTACGCCGTCGACCCGCACGGCGTCCGGCCGCGGGCTCCACCGGACGGTGGTGCACGGATGCGGCACCCGGTCGACGGTGTGCGGGCACCCGGTCACCACGAAGGTGTCGGACGCGGTGTGCACGGGCAGCCCGTCCAGGCGCACGGCCGTGCACGCGGAGGCGGCGGAGGCCCGGCCGCCGTGCGGGCAGTGAAGGGCCGCGGCGGCGCTGACGATGGTCCCTGAGCTGGTGGACAAGTCTTCTCTCCCCGTTGTCTGTCACTGCTTCTCGGCCACGATCAGCCGGCCGTCGTTGATGTCGACCTCGCCACCGGCCAGCACGATCGAGGCGCCCTGGCCGTCGGCGATCGTCACGCCCTTCTCGTCCACCTGGATGTACGCCCCGGTCGCGGCCTGGAGGCGGATGCCGTTGCCGCCGTCCGGCACGTCGCCCATGACGAACCTGTGCCGGTCGGAGGTCTGGATCACCACGTTCTGGTGGGCGGGTCCCCCGGTCAGCGCGTCGGGCGGGAGCTCGGACGCGTCGCCGTACCAGCAGCCCGTCCAGATGGGGAAGCTGACGTCTCCCTGCTCGAACTCCACCCATACCCCCGCGCCTTCGGCGGGGACGACGTACTGCCCCGACTGAGGGCCCGTGAACGACAGACAGGGCATGGCCCAGGTGGACGTCTCGTCGCCCAGGACGTCCGGCACCTTGACCGTGACCCGGCCGGTCCTCAGCGGATCGTCGTTGCTCACCACCCGCCCCCGGAACTTGCCGAGAAACCGGTTGTTCGGTCCTGCAGCCATGCGTAGGTCTCCTGGTCCGCTTCCGCTGTCGCGGCCGCTACGGTCGTACGGTGCCGCTCCGGGCGATGAGCCCCTCGCGTGAGAGCGTGAAGTTCTGCTGGTACGAGCCGGGCCTGATCGTGTGGGTGACGGACTTGACGAAGTAGTCGCCGTCGTACGTCACCCCGGCGCCACGGACCCCGACCAGCTCGCGCGGCCGCAGGACGTACCCGTGGCGGTTGACGTCCAGCGACCCGGACCCCGAGATGGCGTCGGCGGACAGTGCGGCCCGCGCCAGCAGCTCCGCCTGCGCCTGCGCCGACTCCTTCTTCGCCGTGCCGGACAGCGTGCGCCGCTTGAGCGCGGGGGTGGCGCGGCGGCCGAGCGGGGGGCGCAGCGGCCCGATGTCGGGCTGCGGCAGGAGCCGGCTGTCCCGGGTGGCCGGGTCCTGCACCCGGGCCTGGGGTTCCTCCCTCGCCGTCCCGTCGTACGCGAACGTCAGCTGGTCCACGGTCGAGTTGACGTCCATGTTCACGTTGAGCGCGTGCTGCCGCTGTCCGATGCGGGCCTCGGGGCCCCAGACGGCGGTGGAGCGGCCGGGGCGTGGTCCTGGTTCGAGGTAGAACGTGTAGCCGTTGGCCCGGGCCAGATCGTTCACATAGCTCAGGTCGGTGCCCGACTGGTAGTCGACCCTCAGCTGTTCGCGGGGCGGCTGCTCGATCTGCTCCTGGAAGACACGGGCCTCGATGCCGTAGTCGGCGTACCTGGCGAGGATGCGGGCTACGCGTCCGGAGGGCCGCAGGTTCGGGTACCGGTCGGTGCGCTCCTCCAGGTCCATGAGGAGGGTCAGGTCCTCACCGGTCACCGTGAGGGTGGAGTGCCCCGGCTGATTGCTCGCGCCGACCTCCTGGCGCACGATCAGCCCGTCGAGCAGCACCCATGCCGTGCCCTTCACGCTCACGGAGAGGATCACGCGGGTCTTCGGGTCGAAGAACCCCTCGGGCAGCAGCCGCGTGTTCAGCGCGCCCCGCTTGGTGAGGTCGAACGCGAGCTGGAACCCGCTGCGTTCGCCCGCGGTGGAGGTGATCTGGGCGGACAGCAGCGCCTCGGTGACCTCGGGCGGCACGGGCCGGGTCAGCCGGGGTCCCGCCTCCAGCGTGATGTGGACGGGCCCGCTCCCCACGGGCTGGTCAGACATACCGTGCTCCCGTCCCCGGGAAGCCGCCGGCATGCGGGACGGCGATGGTGCGGCCCGGCTCCTCGGTCAGCTCGTGCGGGTCCAGCACGGGGTTGGCGTCGGCGATCTGCCACCACTGGCCCGGGTCGCCGAAGTACCGCTGCGCGAGCAGGTCCGGCCGCTCTCCGCTGCTGACGGTGTGCGGGGCGCTCTCCTGTGCCGCCTCGCTCAGTGGTGGCAGTAACCGCCGCTTCGCGTACCGCACTTCGGTCCCGTCGGCCATCCGGTGCACGCCGATCTCGGCATCGTGGTAACGGCTGGAGCGGGGGTAGGGGTGGGCACCTGGTACGGCGTCCAGCGCGCTCTCGTACGGTTCGGCCTCGGCCATGCTCTTCAGCCCCTTCCCATGACGGTGTGGCCCCCGGCCAGCCCCAGCGAGACGAGCCCGCCGCCGCGCGCGGCCCTGGCGAGCTGTTCCTTCTGCGCGAGATGCGCCATGTACAGATCGGCCCCGCGGTGACCGGCGGGCAGATCGCTGACGCTGAGCACCTTCATGCCGATGCTGAGGCTCGCCCGGATCGGATTGAGGCTCACGTCGAACGCCGACTCGTTGATGGACAGTTCGGTGAGCCGCACGGGCATGACGCGCTTGCTTCCCCAGGTGAAGAGGGTGAGCGGCATCTCGATCGGGCTGATCTCGATGGTCCCCTTCCTGGCGAGCCGGCTCGCCTCGCGCAGCTGGTCGGTGGTCGGGTGCACGAGCATTTCGAGGGTGGCCAGCTCGGGGTGGATCCCGTCGGGGGCGGCGACCTCGAACTGATCGGTGGCATCGATCTCGGCGGTGAACTTCCAGGTCTCCTGGGCGGGCCCCTTGAGGCGGAGGGCCTCGTTACGGTCCCCACTCCCACTGCCCCCTCCCCCGGAGTCCCCGCTCCCGCCGGCGGACTGGGGCGCGAGGCTGCGCTCCAGGGTGTCGGGGTTGAACTGGAGGACGATGATGCGCTGGGGCGTGCCGCGTTCGGGGTCGACGACGACGATGCCGGAGCGGATGGGCTTGGGGATGTCGGCGTAGCGGGTCACAGTCGCTCCTCAAGACGGGTCCGCAAGTCCGCATAATCATGATCCGGGAAAACTTGCGGAAAAATTTCGAGCATGCACTTCATCGAATTCATCGCCGTCCGGACATCGCTGTGCTCCATGCCGGCAGTGGTGAAGAGATGCTGCCAGCCGTAAGCACCTTTGGTCGTCAGCAGGCTGTCGAGATAGGTGCAGTAATCCAAATCCATTCGGAAGACGCCGAGCGGACCGTCGTGGTACCAGATCTCTGGGTTCACCATTCCCGGCGAGATCCTCAGTGCGGCAAAAGTGTCTCCGCCTCCATAAGGCTGATCGTCAAAGATTCGGAGCTCGGCGTAGATCTGCGACTCTTCGTCCGTGGAGTACTCAGTGTCCGCATCCGTTCCCACGGTGAGCATCGCGGCTGCCAGATGACGCAGTGAAAATTCTCCGGAAACATGCGATTCACCCAGCTCCAGGCGCCAGTGGCTCGAGATTCCTTCGAAACGAAGGAAGCAACGCTGCAGTCTTTGATCAAGACGAATGCCCTGCCATGAGAAGATTTTCTCGAACGCATCCTGTGCGCCCCCTACCGATTCCTCGATCGGCCCGCACTCCGACTGGTAAACGCACACCCGCCGGCATTCGTCGAGCTCCTTCAGCGATTCGACATGGCGCCGTTCGTATTCGGTGAGATTCATTTCGTTTCACACCTACTTACTGTCGAAGCGAATATCTTTTTCTTTGGCTATCACTTTTTGGAGATCTTGCCCGTAGGGAATGACGTCCGAGGCAGGGAGCCGACTGATCTCATTTGACATCCTGAGCCTGAGCGATCTCATGTCCCGGAAAGGCCCCAGGCGGTGCAGCGTTACGGAGAAGTCTTTCGACACCTTGAACTTCTCTTCTATCCTCCTGGCGCTCACCTGGTTGATGTTGAATCGAGTGTCCGTATCCAGCCGCTCCGGGAGTTCGATATTGTTACGTACATACGCGCGTTCTGCGGGCTTCTCCTTCCATTTGCGCTGCTTGAGTTCGTACCCACCCCATTTCATGCCGAGGGATTCAGGAAATCCGTAGTCGGCATCACTCCGGTTGTCGGTGTGGAAGGACACATCAACCTTGTACCAGATCATTTTCTCTGAGGCATTACCGACCTTGGGCTTCACCGCACCCTCGGCATACCTCTCCACCTCGTTGTAGAACCTCGTGTTCAACGAGGTGAGGGTAGGGACAAGATTGCTGCCCTTCGCAGGTCCGGACAGACCTCCGTGAAGCAGGTGCGTGCGCCCCCAGCGGGGAGATTTCCCGACGGTCCGGGGGCCCCAGCCGATCGGGACTCCGGCTGCCGCATCGGTTGACTTCTCTCCATCTGAAGCCTTGCCGTTGATCCCTGTCGCCTTGAAGCTGCTACCACGTATCCCGTCGGCGAACTCGGGGACCACCATGGGCAGAAGCGGTACATCTTGTTCGATGTTCCGCACCTCCAGCCTTCTGGCCAGCCTGCGCAGAAGCAGCTGGAGAGTCCGGTAGGCCCTCTCCTGTCCCGAGTTGGCGGTTGTCGACGAGCCCGGTGGAAGAAGCTTCTGTTTGTCTTTCACTCGCAGGAGCGTGTCTCGCGCATCTTGCAGTGCCGCCCGCTGGGCCTCTTGTTCCTGAGGGTCGGGAATCGACGGGATGGCCTTCACCCATTCATCGAAATACGCCTCTATCCCCATAGGCCTGCTGTGCACTTCAAGGTCGGCTCGTCGGCCACGTCCTCGGTACATGAGCGTGTGCGACTCTTCGTCCATCGTGCGAAATCCAGCCCTGGGCATATCGAGTTGATGCCCGTTCCCGTCCGGCCGATCCGGCTTGTTGTTCCGCAACCTGTCCCTGACCTTCCGCAACGCGTCATTCAGCCGGCGCGCCAGGTTCTTCAGCTTGTCGAACAGGTTCCGGGCCCTGGCCCCGAGGCGGCGCAGCGCGTTGCGGATCTTCGCCAGGGCGTCCCTCGCCGCGTTACCGACGCGGCTCAGTGCGCTCGGCCCCCTCGGCTTCTTCCGGTCGGGCTTCTGGCCGGGGGCGTCCTTGTTGGGTCGCTTGCCGTCCTTGGGCGGCTTCCGCAGGTCCGGGCGTTTGTCGTCGGGCTTCTTCCTGCCCGGGCGCTTGGTGTCCGGGCCCCGCCCCCCCGGGCGCTTCGTGTCGGGGCGGTCCTTGCCCGGCTTCGGTCCCGGGCCACGGCCGGCCTCGTTCGTGGGGTGGCCGTCCCTGCGGCGGTCGTCGTCCCGCTCGTCCTTGGGTGTCGCGGGCTTTGTCGCGGGCTTGCGTCCGGGCGTGGGCACGGGGGCCGGCCGGGCCGGCTTCGAGGCCGGGGTGTCCTGGCGGGGTGCGTCCTTCTCCGGGTCGGGGCGCCTGTCCCGTCCCTTGTCGGAGTCCGGGTCCTTCCGTCCGAGCTTCGCCGCCCTGCCGCGCAGCACCTTCGCCACCTTGCCCAGGTACTTGCCCACTCCGCTCACCAGCCACTGGTAGATGAGCTCCAGGAGCGCGACCACGCCCGAGGCCACGGCCTTCGCGAACGGCAGCGCACCGCTTCCGCCCTTGACGGCCTTGAGGAACGTCATGAACATCCCGAACGCGCGCAGGATCGAGCCCAGCGCGTCGTACGCCGTCTTCAGCGCGTCGATGATCGCCATGACCCAGCCCGCACCAGGGATCAGCTTCGCGACCACCTTCGTGACGATCAGCTCACCGATGATCACGGGGAGTTGTGGAAGCGCCTCGTCCCAGGCCATCTTGGCCATGTCTTCCTTGGACGTGCCGCCCTTCACCAGTCGGTTGAACATCTCCGTCGGGATGCCGATCAGCTGCTGCACCTTCTGGTTGAACCACTCCTTCACGGCGGTCTTGATCTCCGTGAAGAGGTGCTCCTTGGATCCGGTGACCGCGGCGTCCTTCGCCTTGCCGATCCAGCCGCCCGGGTCACTGAGGATGTCCGTGGCGACGGCCGCCCACTCACCCAGACCCTTGAGGAGCGCCGCGCCGACCTCCATCGCCTTCACCGTCACGGTCTCCGCGATCTCGACCGCGGCCAGCATTCCCTGCTCCATGAGGTCCAGGCCGGCCAGGAGCGCGTCGCCGAACGCGTCGATCAGCTTGCCCGCGATGTCCTTGAGCTTGTCCGCGGCCTGGTTGACTTTCTTGACCGCCGCGTCACGCAGACCGTCGATGGACTTGCGCCACTTGTCCCGCAGTGCGGGATAGTCCTTCAGCAGTTCGTCACCGAGGCGGATGAGGGCGTCGGCGAAGTCGTTGATCTGCTGGACGACCCACTTGCGGGCGTCGTCGATCAGGGTGAAGACCTGCTTCTTGAACTCCTCGATCACTCCCTTGACCAGGTTGCGGGCTTTTTCGAAGACGTCCTTGACGGCCTTCTTCAGCTTGGTGAACTGGTCCTTGATCCAGTCGAGGCCCTTCTCGAACCAGTTCCGGGAGTCCTTCTTCCCCTCGTCGCGCTTCTGTGTCGCTTCCTTCTCGGCCCCGGTCCGCCCGTCGTCGATCTTCTTCTGGTCGTCCTTGGTCCGCTGATCGACGTCCTGGTCGGTCCTGTCCTGCTTCTCCTTGATGTCCGTGCGCGCCTTGGTGAACTGCTTGCCCTTCTTGCCGTCCACCTCGGCAAGCTTGTCGTCCTGCTCCTTGCGCCAACTGGTGCGGGAGCGGGCTATGTCGGTGCGGCCCTGGTCACGTGCGTTCGTCTGTTCCTTGGTGTTGGTGTCGATCTCCTGCCTGACGTCCTGCTGGTACTGGCGGCGGTCCTGCTTGGCCTTGGTCTCCTTCTCCTGGCGGGCGCCCGTCATCTTCTGCGCCGCCTGCCCGAAGGCCTGCTTGATCTGCGGGCCCTGTTCGTGCTCCGCGACCGCCGAAACCGCCTCCGGCGGCAGGCCCGCCCCGGGGGTGTTCGCCGGGCCGCCCTTCCCGCCACGCTGACGCCTGACGCCGCCGATGCGCGCGGTCAGGGTCTCCTTCGGCACGTCCGGGTAGAGCTGGTCCTCACCCATCGGGCGGGCCGCGTCCTCCCGGCCCTCGGTGTGCAGCTCGGCGCCCTTGTCGTCGAGCTTCTTCGCCTGTTTGTCGGTCCGTTCCGGGTCGGAGTCGTCCTTGAGGGGCAGTTCGGGCGCGTCACCGACCTTGGCGCCGTACAGCCCCTTGTCCGTGCCGGGCAGCTTGTCGATGGACCCGGTGAGCTTGTCGAGGGGCAGGAGTTTGGAGAGGAGCTTCTTGCCGAGCCCCATCAGCAGTGCCTTGCCGATGTCCCACCAGCCCGGCTCCTCCGTGTCCGCACCGGGGAGTTCGCCGCTCGGCGCCTTCTCGCCCTTGATCTCCGGCGTGCTGCCCTGCGCCGCCTCCGTCTTCCCCACGCTCTGCGAGGTGTACGTGCCCGGAGCCGACGGCTTCGGGCCTCCCCGTACGGTCGTGGGCGAGCCGACTGGCCGCTCCATCGTGGGCGGCGCACCCTTCAGACTGCCGCGTTCTCCGGACACCGAGCTGCCGACCGTCGCGGTGACGCCCTTCAGCGTGGCCACCGCCAGATGGGGCTGGAGGCCTGCCGCGGACGCGAGCCCGGACTCGGGGGTGCTGCCCGCGACGTTCGGAGCCGGTGCCGCCTTCTTCGGCTTCGCGGTGGCCCTGCCACGACCGCCACCGCCGGGGCTCCCACCGCTCCTGGCCCGGGGTGCCGCATTGACGGTGACGGGTTTGTCGGTGTCGGACCGTGCGGGCTCGTGCTTCGGCGGCGCCTGGGTCCGGAGAACGACAGAAGCGACCTCCTCCGCCGCCGGTGCTACCGCACCGGTGTCGCCGCCCGCGCCCGGAACGGTGGCGGGGGCGGAGGCCGGGGCCGCGGCAGCCCGCGGCGTCGCGGCGGCCGCGGGCTTCGCGGGTGCGTCCGAGCCGCCCGAACCCCTGCCGCCCGCCGAGGGGGTCGCCTGCCCCCGTGCGTCCTCGGCTGCCTTGGCCAGCCGGCCAGGGGCGGCGTCGCCGTGCGGCGTACCGTCCCGACCGCTCCGTTCCTCCCCAGGGCTTTCGTTCGCCTGCTGCGACTCGACCGCCAGGTCGCGCTCCTGGGCCTCGGAATCCGTCCCGCCCGACGAGGCGTCACGCGCCGCCCCTGGACGGACCTCCTCATCGCTCTCCGGCTCGCCGATCCCCTCCCGCTGATCGAGGGGGCCCTCCGGATCGAGGTCCTCACTGCCTTCCTCGATGGCCGCCGCCAACGCGTCCGTGTCCGCGACGGGCACGCGCGGCGTGGGCGACGAGTCGCCAGTGCCCCGTTCCGAGCGCGGAGCCGACGCGTTCGCCGCAGCCCCTTCGAGGCCGACAGGACCCGCATCGTCCTGGCGGGGCGCCGGTCCCGGATCGGCCGCGTCCCGCTCCGCCTCCGCGACGAGGTCCTCCAACTCGGCAAGCGCCTCGGCCTCGTCGGCACCCGGAAGCTCGTCGTCCTGGTCCTGTTCGGACTCGGGAGGCGCGTCCTGCGGGGCCGAGTTGCGGGTGTCGTCGCGCTCCGCCGCGCTCTTGTCCACGGGCGTCGGGCGCGCGGCTCCGGTCTGCCTGGCCGACGCCTCCTTGCGCTTCGACTCGTCCGGTCGCGGCTGCGGGGTGCGTGCCTGCTGCGGTTCCGCCTGCCGGTCCTCGTCCTTCGCGCCGCCGGCCGTGCCCTTGTCCTCGGCCGCACCGGGCCCCTGTTCGGCACCGATGGACTTCCCCTCCACCTGGAGGGGTTGGGCCCCGGCCGATTCCTGCTCGCTCCGCTCCGCCTGCGGGGGAGCGCCCGACGGTGCTGCGCCGCCCACGGCCGTACCGGTCTCCCGCGCCTCTTCGGATGCGCCGCTGTCCGCTCCCGGGTCCTCGACCTTGCGCCGCTGCGCCTGCCGCATGCGCTCGTTCTCCAGCTCGTCCGCGCTGTCGAGCCTGGCGCGCCACGCCTCCGCCTCGGACTCCTGCTCCCAGGTGACCTCCTCGATCGCGTCGGGGACCACATGCGGGGTGAGCAGGACCGACGCCTCCAACGGCAGCGGCGCCCGGTCCACTTCGTCGAGCAGGTCGACGAGCCGGTCGTGGGCCGGGGTGGGCAGCCGCGTCTCCAGCGCGTCGAGGACCGTGTCCTGGAGCTCCACGGGCATCCGCACCAGCTGGAGCCGTACCCTCCCCGAGGCGTCCGCCGGGTCTCCTCGCAGCGAGCGCAGCACACCGTTGACCAGCCGGTCGACCACGGTCTCCGGGTCCATGCGTTCGGCACGCAGCCGGTCCGCGTCCACGGTCGCGTATCGCAGCCAGCCGGGTGTGGACCCGTTCGGAGCGATCTCCGGCGCGGGCGTCCCGTCCCGTACGGCCTCCTGCGCCGCCGACTCCGCCTCGCGCTCCACGGCCTGCTGCGGCAGGCTCACCGCGCCCAGGTCGCGACCCGCGCGCAGCGCACCGAGCCCGTGCGGATTCTGCACCGTGTGCAGCAGTTCGTGGGCGAGCAGACGCTGACCGTCCTGGGTTCCGGGACGGTACGCACCCTCCCGGAAGAAGATGTCCTGCCCCACCGCCACCGCGTCGGCGCCCAGCATCTCTGTGAGCGCGCCCGCGTCCCGGTCGGTGTGCAGCCGTACCCGGCTGAAGTCGTGGCCGAGAGCCTCCTCCAGCTCCCGCCGTACGCTCAGGTCGAGCGGCTGGCCCGCGCCGCTGACGATGTTCTTCGGCTCGGGCGCCCTGGACGCGGCGCGTTCCTTGCGCTTGCGGCGTTTGCCGGACCGGTCCGACCGCGTCTCCTGCGAGTGGGACGTGCTCATGGCGTCACCTCGCCTCCGCCCGAGAGGCCCGTGTGCACCGCGCGCGCCAGCTCCTGGCCGAGGCGGCGCGCGGAGAGGTTCGCGGGCAGCGGGGGCAGCCCCGCCAGCGCGTCCAGCGCCTGTCCGCCGTCGGCGGCGAGCGGCACGCCCCGTTCCCTCAGGAGACGCCCCAACTCGGCCTGGAACGCCTCCGATACCCGCTCGGGGTCCACCCGGCCGAACCCGTCGAGCACCAGCTCGCCGATGTGTACCCGTACCGTGCGCTGCTCGTTCACACCCATCCGTGCACCTCCGACGGTGTCAGGGAGCGGTCGAGCTTCAGGTATTCGGTGCGGGCGGCCTCCAGCAGGTGGCGCATCTGGAGCCGGTCGCCCTCCTCCGCCGCGAGGAACGCGCCGGAGAGCGCGATGTTGCGGATGGAACCGCCCGCCACGGTCAGACGCGCCAGCAGGGCGGGGTCGACGCCCTTCATCGGCGCACGTGCGGGCAGCACACGGCGCCAGATCTCGGCCCGCTCGCTCTCACCGGGGAACGGGAAGTCCACCACGAAGCGGATACGGCGCATGAACGCCGTGTCCAGCGCCTGCTTCATGTTCGTCGTGAGGACCGCCAGTCCCCGGTACGCCTCCATCCGCATCAGCAGATAGCTGACTTCGAGGTTGGCGTACCGGTCGTGGCTGTCCTTGACCTCACTGCGCTTGCCGAACAGGGCGTCTGCCTCGTCGAACAGCAACAGGGCCCCGCCCTGCTCGGCGGCGTCGAAGACCCTGCGCAGGTTCTTCTCGGTCTCACCGATGTATTTGCTGACCACCTGGGAGAGATCGATGACGAACAGGTCCAGGCCCAGCTCCTTCGCCATCACCTCGGCGGCGAGGGTCTTGCCGGTGCCGGAGCCGCCCGCGAAGAGTGCGGTGACGCCCAGGCCCCGGCGCAGCGTCCCGGCGAAGCCCCACTCCTCGTGGACGGTGGGCCGCTGCCGTACGTGCGCGGTGATCTCGCGCAGCACCCGCACCTGCCGCTCCGCCAGCACCAGATCGCCCCAGGCGGCCTGCGGTTCGATCCGGCGGCCCAGCTCGTCCATGCCCATCCGGGCCTCGGTGAGTCCCGCCCGCCAGGCCAGGCCGGTCGCGTCCAGCTCGTCCTCGCCGGGCAGGTCCCTGGCCACGGCCGCTCCCGCCGAGCGGACCAGATGGGGCGGCAGCGAGAACTGGGCCACGAGGTCACGCAGGTCGCCCTCCGACACGTCCGGCACCGCGGCGAACGCGTCGGTCCACACCCCGAGCTGCTCGTCGGCGTCCAGCGGTGGCACGACCACGCGCTCACCGCGAGTGCGGGCCGTCTGCCGCGGGCCGGAACTCGACACGACCAGCGGCACGGCCGCGCTCTCGACGAACGCATCGGTGGCGGTGGCCTGTTCGCGGTCCAGGTCACCGACCTCCACCAGCAGCGCGGCGGGCAGCAGCACCGCTTCGCGCTGCCACAGACGGGCCAGCAGGTCGCGTGAGGCCGGGGCGGCCGGAAGATCGGCGGCCGCCAACTCGTAGAGTCCGAGTCCCGAGCGGCGCGCGGCGACCGCGGCGATGTCCGCACGGGTGCGGAAGTCGCCCCCCACCAGCTCGACCCGGAGCGGCGCACCGCGCCCGGCTCCCGCCCAGCCGGCCGCGACCCGGTCCGCGGCCCGGGCGTGGGAGGCGGGCAGCGAGTCCGGCGCGGTGGTCCGGCGCAGCAGCCCGTGGAGCCGTGCGTCCAGGTAGGGCGAGCCGACCAGGAAGTGCAGGATCCGTTCGTCGAGCCGGAGCCGGGACGTGGTCAGCCGGGTCTCGTCGTCGAGCTCGACGATCCGCCAGCGCCGCAACGGGGCGACGGGTGTGAGGGCGCTCCAGTGCGGATCGCCGAGCGCGGCGAGGGAGAGCGAGAAGGTGGGGTACGCCCGTTCCGGATCCCCGCAGGCCGACGCACAGCGGGCGGCCGTGGTGGGGTCCAGCTCGGCCGCCGCGGCCAGCAGGACGATCTGGCGCTCGAACGGGCTGAGGCCGAAGCAGGCGACGAGGGCATCGAGGGCCGCGGGACCGGGGGATGCGGCCACGGCGGCGCCGAGGTCCGGGCTCTCCGTCGGCTGCTCGGACCCTGCCGGGCCCGGGCCGTGCGTCGCGCGCCCGGCGTGGGTGTCGATGCGGGCGAGCACGGCGTGGACGGCCGCCAGGAGCGCCCGCCCCTGCGCCGCCGCGTCGCGGCCCTCGCCCCCGCCGGCCCCTGCGCCGTCCGTGCCCATGTCCTCACCCCCCGTTTTCCGCATCGCGGCTCAGCCCTTGTCGTCCGGCGCCGGTGTGCCACTCCCGGCCGTCCTGCGGGGACGCGGCGGAGCCGCTCGCCCGGCTGCGGCCTTGGTGGACTTGGCAGGAGCCCGGACCGTGCCGTCGGCGGAGGTCCTCGCCGTGGCAGCCTTCGCCGGACCGGCCTTCTTCGGCGCGACCTTCTTCGCGGGAGCGGCGCGAGCGACGGGGGCTGCCGGAGCAACGGCTGCCGCCGGAGGAGGCACCGGAGCCCCCGGCGCCCCGAACGGCACCACCCGCACCGTGCGTTGCACCACCGGCTTCGCCGGGACCGGCTTCTCGCGGCCCTCGATCACCACCAGTGATGCCTGATAGGCGACGGACAGGGTGTAGGGGGTCTGGTGCAGCATGCCCCAGAGCTTGGACGTCTCGTCGACGTCCATGACCGTCGGCGTGAAGCGGACCTTCTGCAGGGATTCCGCCAGGTCGCTGCCCGCCAGATGTGGTCGCTCGGCGGCCAGTTCGATCAGTTCCCGGGGCAGCACCGGAATCTCGTGCAGGGTCCGGATCACGCAGCCCAGCAGCCGCTGCCCGACCAGCTCCGTCTCCTCCCCGTACGCGCTGATCACGTAGTGCAGGTCCAGTGGTGCTGCCGCCCGGTTGCGCAGGGTGCCGTCGGGGGCGCGTGCCGGCAGGTCGTTGTTGCGCATCGCGGCGTTCGGGGTCACCTGGTAGAGGAACACCGTGATGGTCGGCTCGCCCGGCGGCGCCGACAGCGGCTTACGGGTCTCCACCTTGACCGCGATGTCCATCTCGGGTCCCAGGTTGCTCTCGATCAGCAGGGCGAGCGCCTGGGTGACCGTGGCGACGGCGAGTGCGTTGCTCATGTCGTCAGTCCCTCTTCCCGCCACGCGACAGGAAGTCGCCCAGCGTCAGTACGGGGCCCGGCCGGCCGGCCGGCGGGGCGGGGCGCCCGGCCGGTGAGGCATTCGCGCCGGGCGGCGGCGCCGCGCTGACCTCCAGCCGGCCGATCTGAACCTGCACGACGCGTTCGGCCTGGCGTGGCGCGCGCCGCCCCACCGATCCGAGCGCGACACCCCGCGCAGCGGCGGAGCCGGGGCCCCGCGGCACCGCGAGCGCTGCCGCACGCACCGGTGCGGCACCCTGCTGCGCCGGCGCAGCCGCCCCGGCGGGCGCCGGCACGGGCTCGCCCGGAGGGGACGACCGCCCACGACGTGCCGCACGCGCGCCTTGCGCCGCTCCGGGCCGGACCTTCGGTACGGGAGCGACCGGGAGCCGCGGCGGCGGCGCCGGGGCCGCCGCCGCGGGCGGGACCGGCTGTCCCGTCCCGTCGGGCTGCGGGGCGCGCTCGGTGCGCACCACGGTGTGCCGCTCCGTACGCACCTCCCGGTCCGGCCGCGCCGGCCGGGGCCCCTCCGGGTCGGCCAGGGGGGCGGAGGGAATCAGCGCGGCCGGTTCGTCCGGCTCGGGCGGGCCGTACCGCAGTGCCTCGGTCCGCTCGAACGGACCGGACAGCCGCGGCCGTACCCGTACCCGTGTGCCGGTCTCACCGGTGCTGCCGGCCGCGGCGACCGGCGTGTACCGGGCGAGCAGCCGGTCGAAGTAGTCAGCCATCGGTACACAGCTCCAGGTAGTAACGACGCCGGAGAGGGCTGAGCGCCAGGATGTGCGGCTCGCTCCACCCGTAGGCGGTGGCGAGCAGATGGACGTCGACGAGCAGGTCCCTTGCCCAGTTGTCCAGTTCGGTCCAGAGGTAGGAGGTGATGTCCAGCTCGGCCGGGGTGGCCCCACCGCATTCCGGGCACGCCACGTCCAGCGTCACCTCGGCCGTCGGGTCCGCCTCGGCGGCCTTCTCGGCGATGAGCCGCTCCACCCGTTCGGGCAGCAGCGCGGCCAGTCGCTCCGCGGCGACGCTCTCGCCGCCCCGCAGGGCCCGTACCGTGCAGCCCGTCACCAGTCGTCGGCGTGCGTCGGCGGGTGAGGCGGCCGCACCGGCCGCTGCGAGGTCGGCGACGGTGGGCAGCCGGAACTCGACGACCCAGTCGTCCTCCGCAACGCGCAGCAGCCGGTCCTCCGCCGCCGGACGGGCACCCAGCGCACCGGCATCGAGGTCGAACTCCATGGCCTCGCCGCAGGCACCGCACTCGATCCGCACCTGCATCCGCTCACCGAACAGCGACCGGCGCAACGCGAGCAGGTCCGCCTCCCGCTCGCCGACCGGCACCGACAGCAACGCGTCCGTACCGGCCCCCGGGCGGGCCGCCCGGTGCAGCAGCAGCGACTTCTCCGCCGCACCCAGAAGCAGCCCGGCCTCCCAGGTGGCGAGCAGTTCGGCGGGCCCCATGGGGGCCGTCCCAGGGTTCACGACGACGTTCAGGCCGGGTGGGTGAACGACGGTTCGACCGGTTCCGGGATCTCGTAATCGCGTTCCCAGCCCTCGCACTCCAGCTTCACACTCTGGATGGCGACGGCGTTGGCGTTCGCGTCGAGCTCGCCGATGACCTGGTACTCACTGACCCAGGCCCGGTAGAGCTTGTGCGAGACGGCCACCTGTCCGGCTTCGTTGAGCACCTGGATGATGATGTCCTTGCGGAAGTCCCGGAGCGAGACCTCCGAGCCCAGCCCGGCGCCCACCTGCCAGACCTTGTTGGCCCAGCGGTCGAATTCGGGATCATGAGTGACACCGCGTTCGAGCGTGACGCCCTCGAACTCGGAGCGGCCGGGTGACTTGCGGGGTGAACTGGGATCACCACCGTGTCGGTGTTTCACCACCTCGGTGGTGCGCTTGAGAGGACTGATCTTGCTGATGCCCGCGACCGTTCGACCGTCCCAGAGGACCAGGAACTTGAAATTCTTGTAGGGGTCGAAGCGATGGGCGTTGATCTGGAACTCAGCCATCGGATTCCTTCGTGTTCCTTTTCCTTGGCCAGGAAAGATCGGCTACGAGAGATCGAACTGCCCGGCGAACTGCTGGATCTTGACGATCACGAACTCCGCGGGCTTGACCGGAGCGATTCCGATCACGACGTTGACCACTCCGCGCTCGATGTCGGCGTCGGTGGTGGTGTCCTTGTCGCACTTCACGAAGTACGCCTCGCGCGGTGTGCCGCCCTTGAACGCGCCTTGCCTGAAGAGGTCGTTGAGGTAGGCCGACGCCTTGAGCCGGATCTGCTGCCACAGCTGTGCGTCGTTGGGTTCGAAGACGACCCACTGCAGTCCGCGGTAGAGGCTCTCCTCGACGTGCAGCGCGAGCCGCCGCACCGGCACGTACGTCCACTCGCTGTCGAGCGCGTCCGCGCCCTCGAGCGTGCGGGCGCCCCAGACCAGCGGCCCCACGACGGGGAAGGTGCGCAGGCAGTTCACACCCAGCTGGTTGAGCAGTCCGTTCTCCCGGTCGCTCAGCTTGACCGTCAGCGACCGGACACCGGCGAGGCGTGCCTCGGTCCCGGCCGGCGCCTTCCACACCCCGCGCTCGCCGTCGATGCGGGCGATCACCCCGGCCACGGCACCCGACGGCGGGAAGGAACGCAGCCGTCCGGTCAGCGGGTCGGTCAGCTGGAGGTGCGGGAAGTACAGCCCCGCGTGGTTGCTGCGTACGGGTTCGAACGCGCCGATCCCGGCCCGCACGGCGTCGACGCTGCCCCAGGTCGAGGGCGAGTCGACGAGCAGGAAGATCCGCCGCTCCTGGCAGAGCTGCTCGGCCGCCGAGAGGACGGTGACCATGTCCTCGGTGGACTCGTACGCCGACAGCTCCGGCAGCGCCAGCAGATTGACGTCGTCCACGTCACGCAGCGCCTGGAGGCCGGTTTTGCTCCCCTCGCTGCCGATGAGGTCGCGCGGGCCGGGGGCGTCGCCGTCCTTGCCGCCCTCCAGCGGGAAGACGGGCGGGTTGACCGAGGCCTCCAGACCCAGGTCGTTGGCGCACTCGCCGACGAAGCGGACCACGTCGTCCGGATCGACGGACCCGGCGACGACCTGGAGCCGCCTGCCGAACGCGGTGACCTCGGACCCGGCGAAGGCGTGCTTCCCGGGGGCGTCGGGCAGCGCGCGCAGCTTGCGCTCGAGCAGGAGGGCCAGCTCGGTGACGCTGCTCGGCGGCTCGCCGTCACGGTCGGGCTCGAAGAGCGTGAACTCACGCTCCACACCGCCGATCTTGACCTTGAGCTCGACTTCCAGGCCGGGCAGCTCCGCCGCGAACGGTTTGGAGACCGTGCCGGACGGGTCCGGCCGGTCCTCGTCGAGGGCCTTCACCCTGACGAGGGAGGAACCCGCGTTGACGACCGTCTCGACGAAGCGGCCGTGGCCGGAGTCCATGGACAGGCCGGTGAACGACTCCCGGCCTCCGCCACGGGCGTCGAGGATCTGGAGGTTGAACGTCCTGTCCGGTGCGGGGGTGTCGTGGTCCACGGCCACCCGCAGGCCCGAGCCCCACACTCCGGGCTCCTTCGCGTGCACCTCCAGTACCGGGCACTCGCTGTGCCCCTCCGTGGAGCGGAGGGTGACGCAGGCGTCCTCACCCGTGCCGGCCTTGGCCACCCGGACGATCACCGCGAGCGTGCCGCCGTTGCCGAAGAACTGGTGCACCGCGTAGCTGAGGGCGCTCTGCGAGGTGAGTCCGCCGAAGCGGCGCTCGAAGTCGGCGAAGCTGGTGATCCGTACCGGTCGGTTGAGCGGACCCCGGCGCGTGTGCCCCACGAACGCGGTCACCGAGGTGGTGACCGAGGCGATCGTACGGACGCCGCTGGGAAGTTCTTCGATGTACACACCGGGATAGCCCATGTGCGTCGGCATTCCCCCTCCATTCCCTTCGCGCACCAAGAGATGAGAGGAGAGGTGAGGGCGAGTTGCGTGCGTACGTCGAATCCGCACACACGATTCCCCCGCGTGTATCCCCCGTCGTTCACCCCGTGCGATATCTGGTCTCGCAGGGCCATCCGCATCCGCGCTCGTGGCTCCTGATGCATGAGTGCCTCTGGCGAGTGTGTATCGCCCCACGAGAACCGGTCAAGGTAGTGATTCGGTCATCCGGTGATACCGCCTGGCCGGATCGGCAATAAATGATTCGACATGGTCAGAGGATTTCCCCATCAGCGTATGAAGATTCAATTCACCATCGCTTCACAGAAAAATCGGAGCCCATGGGAGAAACAAGCCGAATCAACTCGGTGGCGGCGCGCCGCCGTGCGTCAGGATCACGAAGAATAGCCATTCGGTTCGAATCTCGGACGGATGTCACACTCGGGCCATATGGGATACCCGCAGCCCGCACGTGCCCTATCAGCAGCGGGCGACACCGCGTCGACAGGGCGGCGGCCGGACCCGGGACCGGAGAGCGGCAGGTACCGTAGGGAGGACGATTTCGTGGGCCTCCTGGCGGGCTGCGTACACCCAGGAGGAACACATGACGACGAACCGCGGGCGCAAGGACGTCATCCGGGACCGGATGGCCGCGACCGGAGAGTCGTACAACGTCGCCGCGCGCAATCTGAAGGCGATGAAGGACATGGGCGCCACCCGCGATGCCATGCTCATCCAGCGCTGGCAGCCCGCCGGGTCGCTGGACGTGCCCTGTCCGTGCGGCGGCACCTGTGAGCCGGGCGAGAGGTGCGACCACTGCCACGCCTGGCACCGGCACGTGAAGCGGTACCCGGGCAGCGTCACGGACGTGGAGGTCTGGGCGGACCGCTACGAGTGCCTGGGCTGCTCGTCCTCGTACACCCTGACCGTCCGTCTGGGCGGACGGCCGTGGGGCGTTGCCGAAACCGTGGTCCAGGGCGGGTCGGCGGAGGAGGTCGTGCGCGCCCGGGTGTTCCCCGGGGTCGTACACCCGCTGCTGCGGGCCGAGGCGACCCAGGAGAGCGACCAGGACCAGGGCGTCCGCAGAGCCTGACGCCCGACAGTACGTCGTGGCGACTCGTCGCACATCGCCCTGATGAATCGTGTCCCGTGGTGGAGCCGTTGCCGCGGTCGCGTACGGCCAGGCCGGTTCGGCCGGCCGCAGGTCATCAACTGAATCCCTGCGCGATCACCGCGCCGGACATCACGGCCGGAAAGCCGAACCGACGCTCCACCTGATTCATCCGCGAAGAGCCGGTGGAGTGCTGCTCGGACCGGTCGGTCGTACACCCGCCCGGGCCCGCGACACCTGTGGGTCACGGCCGCTGACGAACAACTCCTGGCAGGACAACAAGTACCCCTTGCGCACCGGGGAGTTCGAGCCACGGATGATCCCGCCCACGGCACCGCGCGCGGGAATCGCCGACCTCATGCTCGTGGGAGCGGAGACGCCACGTTTCAGCGGCGCGGACACCATGTCCTGATCGGCAGCCGCTCGGCCGGCCACACCGCCCGAGCCCCGCGGCCGACCAGTGCGGCCGGCCGCGACGGCGAGGAGCCGGAGTGACGGGCGTCACGAAGAACCCCTGACCGATCGGTCAGCTCTGACCGATCGGTCAGCTACGGTGGGGTCCATGCCACGTCCGCCGTCCGCGATGCGCCGTCAGATTCTCGATTCCGCACTGCTTCTCTTCTCCGAGCACGGTTTCAAGGGGACCTCGCTGCACGACATCGCAGTCGAGGCGCACTGCTCCAAGGCGTCCCTGCTGTACCACTTCACCGGCAAGGACGCGATCCTCACCGAGCTGCTGACTCCGCCGGCCGAGAGTCTCTCCGCCATGAGCGAGGAGCTGGCGGCGCTGAACGGCGATCAGGCCGTCGAAGCGGCCGTCACGGGCTACGTCGGCCTCGCGATGCGCTACCACCTGGAAGTAAAGATCATCTTCGCCGAACTGCCCGACATGCTCGGCCATCCGGTACTGGCCGTCATCCCCCGGGCGGTCGACCAGCTCGCGGATGCGCTGGGCGGCCGTTCGGCGGAACCACGTGCGCGTGTCATGGCTCAGATGGTGATCGGCGGCGTGGCCGTCACGGTCGCCGCCGACGTGGACGTCGACCCCGGCACGATGCGTGCCGAACTGGTCCAGGGAGCGCTGAGAACCCTCGGGCATCCGACCGGCTGACAGTAGTCGTCCAGACCGAAGAGAAAGACGCCTCTATCGCATGGCAATCCTGCTGTACCGGCTCGGCCGGCTGTCCTTCCGCCGCCGAGGGCGTGTCCTCGCCCTCTGGCTCCTGCTGCTCGCCCTGCTCGGCGGGGGCGCGGCAGCCTTCAGCGGGCCCACCACCAGCAAGTTCTCGATCCCGGGCACCGAGTCCCAGAAGGCCCTGGACTTGCTCTCCCGGGAATTCCCGCAGGCGGGCGGCGCGACGGGGACCATAGTCGTCGCCGCGCCCGAGGGCGGGACGCTCACGCCCTCGGCTGTGGCCCCCGTGACCGAGGAGGCCGCCGAGGTCCCCGGTGTCCTCGCGGCCGTCGACCCCTTCGCGGCCAGGGCCGTATCGCAGGACGGCCGGTACGCCCTGATCCAGGTGCAGTTCGAGTCAGGTGTCGACGGGATCACCGACACGCAGCGGGAGGCGTTCACGAAGGCGGGCGCGTCCGTCGCGGATCTGCGCGTCGAACACGGCGGCGAGATCATGCGGGGCGTCCCGGAGATCGGCTCGACCGAGATCATCGGTGTGGCCGTCGCCGCCCTCGTCCTGGTCCTCACCTTCGGTTCGCTGGTGGCGGCGGGCATGACCCTGCTGAACGCCCTGGTCGGCGTGGCCGCCGGTATGGCCGGGCTCTTCGCCCTCAGCAGCACCGTGGAGCTGACCAGCACCGCGCCCATCCTGGCGCTCATGCTGGGCCTGGCCGTCGGCATCGACTACGCCCTGTTCATCACCTCCCGTTATCGCCACTACCTCGCGGAAGGCATGGACGGGGAGGAAGCAGCGGGCCGGGCTGCCGGGACCGCCGGTTCGGCCGTCGTCTTCGCGGGCGCCACCGTCGTCATCGCACTGGCCGGGCTCGCGGTCGCGGGCGTGCCCTTCCTCACGGTCATGGGCCTGGCCGCCGCCGCCACGGTCGCTCTCGCGGTGCTGGTGTCCCTCACTCTGCTACCGGCCGTCCTCGGCTTCGCCGGCACCCGCGTCCTGCCCCGGAAGCGCCGGGCACAGGTCCCTACGCCCGCCTCCCCTCCCGTCGAGGCCGAGGCCGGCTTCGGCTTCCGCTGGGGCCGGATCGTGGCACGGCTGCGCGTCCCCGTCCTCGTGCTCGGCGTCGTCGGCCTCGGCGCTCTCGCCCTCCCCGTGCAGGACATGCGTCTGGCACTGCCCGACGCGGGCACCGAGGCGGTCGGGTCACCGAACCGGGAGGCCTACGACCTGACCACCGAGGGGTTCGGCGAGGGCTTCAACGGCCGGCTGGTCGCCGTGGTGTCCGCCGGCACCCCGCGGGCGACCGCTGCGGCGGCCGAGGAGACCGCCGCGCTCATCACGGACACCGGCGGGGTGCTGGCCGTCGCCGCCCCGCAGACGAACGAGAAGGGCACCACCGCCCTCCTGGCCGTCATCCCCGAAACCGGTCCCACCGCCGCCACGACCGAGGACACCGTCAACGAGATCCGTGACCGGGTCGCGGACGTCGAGGGCGCCGCCGTCTCGCTGACCGGTGCCACCGCGGTCGGTATCGACGTCTCCGAGAAGCTCGCCGCCGCGCTGCCGGTCTATCTCCTGCTGGTGGTCGGGCTCTCCGTCCTGCTGCTGATGCTCGTCTTCCGGTCGATCCTGGTACCCGTCAAGGCGGCACTGGGCTTCCTGCTGACCATCGGTGCCACCTTCGGAATCACCGTAACGATCTTCCAGGAAGGCCATCTGGCGGAGCTGGTGGGCCTCGACACACCCGGACCGCTGGTCAGCTTCCTGCCCATCCTCCTGATCGGCATCCTCTTCGGGCTGGCCATGGACTACGAGGTCTTCCTCGTCTCGCGGATGCGGGAGGACTTCGTCCACGGCGCCGATGCCCGCGAGTCCGTCATCAGCGGTGTCGGCCACAACGCGCGTGTGGTCACGGCCGCGGCAGTGATCATGACCGCGGTCTTCGGCGGATTCGTGTTCATGCCGGACCCGATCATCAAGTCCATCGGGTTCGCCCTGGCCATCGGCGTGCTCATCGACGCCTTCATCGTCCGCATGGCCCTCGTGCCGGCGGTGATGCATCTGCTGGGGCGCGCCGCGTGGTGGCTGCCCCGCCCGGTCGACCGGGTCCTGCCGGACCTCGACATCGAGGGCGAACGACTGCGGCGCGAGATCCCGGCGCAGCGGGAGCCGGTGGAACTCGTGAAGGCGTGAGAGCGCCGGTGTCCCCGGCCTGAAGGGCACCGGCGGGGCCGGCCTCGCCCTGCCGGCCGCCCGTCAGGAGCGGACCTCCTGCCGGGCGGCCTCCTGCCCGGGACCCGGTGGCCGGCTCAGCTCTCGTCCGGCGCCAGCGTCAGCGAGATCGAGTTGATGCAGTACCGCTGGTCCGTGGGCGTGGGGTAGCCCTCGCCCTCGAAGACGTGGCCCAGGTGCGAGCCGCAGCGGGAGCACCGCACCTCGGTACGGGTCATGCCGAGGCTGGTGTCCTGGATCAGCTCGACGGCTTCGGTGTCCTTCGGGTCGTAGAAGGACGGCCAGCCGCAGTGCGACTCGAATTTGGTGTCGGAGCGGAACAGCTCCGCACCACAGGCCCGGCAGGAGTAGACACCCGCGGTCCTGGTGTCGGTGTACTCACCCACGAACGCGGGCTCGGTGCCCGCCTTGCGCAGCACCGCGTACTCGGCGGGGCTCAGCTCCGCCCGCCATTGCTCGTCCGGCTTCTCGACGTCGTACGACACGGTGGCTCCCTCAGCTCGACAGGTGGTCCAGGATCTGCGGGCCGAGGTCGGTGACGTCGCCCGCTCCCATGGTGAGAACCAGATCGCCCGGCTTCGCCATTCCCGCGACGACGGCGGGGACCGCCGCCTTGTCGTGGACGGCCGTGACGTCGGCTCCGGCCGCCTTCGCGGCGTCGATGATCAGGGTGCTGGTGATGCCCGGGACCGGGTCCTCGCGGGCCGGGTAGATGTCCAGGACGACGGAGGCGTCGGCGAGGGCGAGCGCCTGTCC
This sequence comes from Streptomyces sp. NPDC025273, assembly GCF_040638585.1. Classification (NCBI taxonomy): domain Bacteria; kingdom Bacillati; phylum Actinomycetota; class Actinomycetes; order Kitasatosporales; family Streptomycetaceae; genus Streptomyces; species Streptomyces sp. NPDC025273. The sequence goes on along the minus strand of NZ_JBEZYP010000004.1, from coordinate 34,936 downwards.
CATCTCTGTGCCGAGCTCCTGGGTGCGGGAGAAGAGGTGGGGCTGGAAGACCACCAGGAGTCGGGCGTCGGTGGCCGCGCCGCGCATGGCCGCGAGGTCGGCCGTCATCTCCGTGGGGTGGTGCGCGTACGAGTCGATGACCTGGACGCCGGCCGCCTCGCCCTTGAGCTGGAGGCGGCGCTTGACGCCGGTGTACTTGCCGAGTGCGGAGGCCAGGTTGTGCGCCGGGATGCCGAGGGCGACACCGGCGGCGAGGGCGGCGACCGCGTTGTGCGCGTAGTGGCTGCCGGGCACGGAGACCGTGAAGGTGAGGTACTTGCCGTTGAGGACGACCGTGACCTCGCTGGTCAGGCCGCGCGGGGTGACCTTGTGGACGCGTACGTCGGCGTTCTCGGACTCGCCGTAGGTGACGACGTCGAGGGACGCGATGTCGCGGACCCGGCGGGTCAGCTCCACCGCGCCGGGCTGGTCGGCTGAGACGACGAGCGTGCCGCCCGGGACGACCTTGCCGACGAACGTCTCGAAGGAGTCGTAGATCTCCTCCATCGAGGCGTAGTTCGCGTGGTGGTCCAGCTCGACGTTGAGGACGATGGCGACCTGGGGGTCGTACTTCTGGAAGCTGCGGTCGCTCTCGTCGGCCTCGGCCACGAAGATGTCGCCGCCGCCGTGCGCGGCGTTCGTGCCCGGGCCCTCCAGGTCGCCGCCGATGGCGTACGAGGGGTCGAGGGCCAGCTCCGAAAGGGCGACGGCGAGCATCGACGTGGTCGTGGTCTTGCCGTGCGTCCCGGCGACCGCGATGGCGCGCAGGCCCTCCATGAGGGCGGCGAGCGCGTCGGAGCGGTGCACGACCGGGATGGACAGCTCCGCGGCGCGGGCCAGTTCGGGGTTGTCCGCGCGGATGGCGCTGGAGACGACCACGCAGGACGCGTCGTCCGCCAGATGACCGGCGGCGTGCCCGATGTGGACGGTCGCCCCCAGCGCGCGCAGGGCCTCGGCGGTGGCGGACTCCTTGGCGTCGCTGCCCGCCACCTTCGCTCCCCGCTGGGCGAGGATCTTGGCGATGCCCGACATTCCGGCGCCGCCGATGCCGATGAAGTGCGGCCGTTCCAGGGCGGCAGGAATACCGGGTGCCATGCGTGCGTCTCCGAGGGTGCGAGGTGGGTGCGGTCCGGCCCCAGCCTATTCGCTGTGCGCGAAGAGCTTGAGCACCGGTACGCCGACCTTGTGCCGGGCCCGGGAAGCCCAGTCGCGGTGGAAGAACTCCTCCACGTAGTGCGGGGCGGTCAGCACGATGACCTCGTCGGCCCCCGAGTCCTCGACCACGGACTTCAGTTTGTCCAACGGGTGGTCCTCGATCACCTGCCCGACGGCTTCCGCCCCGGCCCCGCGCAGCTCCTGGAGCGAGTACTCCAGGGCGACCGCCGCGGGCTCCTGCGCCGCCTTGCCCTCCGGTTCCTCGCCCTCGCGGACCGCTTCTCTCAGTTCGCCGAGCGCCACGTCGTCGATCGCCCGGAGCAGGACGTCGGCCTGATCACCGCGTGGCTGCATCAGTACGACGAACGAGATCCGCTCCTCGCCGTGGAGGGTCGTGACGAATTCCACGTCCTCGGGGGTGAGCGGCTTCTCGATCATCAAAACGCTTGTGAACACGGCAGGCGCCCTTCCGTTTCATCTCATCGGCCCTGGACGGCCGCTGCTGAAACCATCCTGCCCCGCAATTGCACGGGGTTGCAGGACTAAGTGTGCCCACCCGGAGTTAACCGGAACGATAAATTCCGCTCAGTGTCAGATCTTCCCGTACCGACTGAAGAGGAATCCTGCCTCCTCCAGCAGCGACACAAGAGAGAAACGTTCCGGCACGGTCACCGGCGGGCCGCCCGAGATCCGCTGGGCGTCCCCGGCGACGAGCATCGGCGACAGGGTCAGACAGAGCTCGTCCAGCGCCCCGGCCGCCACGAACTGGCCGAGCAGCCGCGGCCCGCCCTCCGTGAGCAGCCGGCGGTGCCCGCGTGCGGCCAGCTCCGCCACCGCTCGCGCCGGGTCGACGGCCGCGCCGTCCCCCGCGGTCAGCACCTCGGCGCCCGCCTCCCGGGCCGCGCGAACCCGGTCGGCGGGTGCCGCGGCCCCGGTGACCACCAGGGTCGGGACCAGGGGCGAGACGAAGAGCGGCAGGGAGAAGTCCAGGTCCAGGCTCGCGCTCACGACGGCGATGACGGGGGCGGGCCCCTGCCCGGCCGCCGCGCGCCGCGCGGCGAAGGCGTCCCGGGCCCTGGCGGGCCGGTAGCCCTCCTTGCGCGCCGTCCCGGCACCGACGACGACCACGTCGGCCAGTCCTCGCAGGGTGCCGAAGATCCGCATGTCGGCCGCGGAGGAAATGCCCTGGGAGCGGCCGTCGTGATGGGCCGCGCCGTCCAGGGTGGACACCATGTTGGCGCGCAGCCAGGGGCGGTCGACGCCGGGGTACGCGTAGGCGTCGGCCAGTTCGTCGAGGGTCCACTCGCGATCGGTGGCCGCGGTGGTACCGGCGGCCGGGGGTGTCAGGTCCGTCACAGGGAGCAGGCGTCGCATGCCCCGCAGTCTGGCACGGCCCTTAAGGTGGAGAGTTGTGTCGTCCTCCACCGCCGTGCCGGGGCAGAGCCCCATAGCCGAAACGGCCCCGAAGTCCCTGTGCGCCCTCGAGCCGCGCGTCCCCGCCGACCGCCTGGTCGCGGAGATGGTGCCGCCGCCGCGCTTCGACTCGGTGCGCTTCGATACGTACGAACCCGACCCCGGTCAGCCGAGCCAGACCGAGGCCGTCGAGGTGCTCAGCGCTTTCGCCGGCGGGCTCGGCGGGGCGCATGCCACCGGCGCGGGCAGGAAGGGGCGGGCACGAGGCGCGTCCGCCGGGGGGTGGTGGCGGGCGACGGGTGGGCTGTTCGGCAGGAAGACCGCCACGCCCGCCGGCCCGCGGGGTGTCTACCTCGACGGCGGTTACGGCGTCGGCAAGACCCATCTGCTGGCCTCCCTGTGGCACGCCACCCCGGCCGCTCCCTCGCTGAAGGCCTTCGGCACGTTCGTCGAGCTGACCAATCTGGTCGGCGCGCTGGGCTTCCAGCAGACCGTGCAGACCCTGAGCGGCCACCGGCTCCTGTGCATCGACGAATTCGAACTGGATGACCCGGGTGACACGGTTCTGGTGTCGTCCCTGCTCAGCAGGCTCGTGGAGGCGGGCGTAGCGCTGGCCGCCACCTCGAACACCCTGCCCGGCAAGCTCGGCGAGGGCCGTTTCGCCGCAGCCGATTTCCTGCGCGAGATCCAGGGACTCTCCGCCCACTTCCGGCCGCTGCGGATCGACGGCGAGGACTACCGGCACCGCGGGCTGCCCGAGGCCCCGCCGCCGTACTCCGACGAGGAGGTCACCCGGGCCGCGTACGCCACCCCCGGGGCCTCCCTGGACGACTTCCCCTCGCTGCTCGACCATCTCGCGCGGGTCCACCCGAGCCGCTACGGCGCGCTGACCGACGGGATCACGGCGGTCTGCCTCACGGATGTGCGGCCGGTCCCGGACCAGTCGACGGCCCTGCGACTGGTGGTGCTCGCGGACCGGCTCTACGACCGCGAGGTCCCGGTGCTCGCATCCGGTCTTCCGTTCGACCGGCTGTTCAGCGAAGAGATGCTGAACGGCGGGTACCGGAAGAAGTACTTCCGGGCGATCTCCCGGCTGACGGCACTGGCGCGTGACGCAAAGGGACTGGTGGCGCAGTAGGTTCGGGTGCGTACCGCGTGCGAGGTGCCCCCGGGTGCCTCGTACGTCCCGTTCAACCGCGCACACCGTTCGAAGGGATCCAGCATGGCTACCACGCGTCAGGCGCACACGGTCTGGGAAGGCAACCTGCTCGAGGGCAAGGGCGTCGTCACCCTCGACTCCTCCGGGGTCGGGGAGTTCCCGGTCTCCTGGCCGTCCCGCGCGGAGAAGGCGAACGGCAGGACCAGCCCGGAGGAGCTCATCGCGGCCGCGCACTCCAGCTGCTTCTCGATGGCCCTCTCCAACGGCCTGGCCACGGCGGGCACCCCGCCCACCAAGCTGAACACCCAGGCCGAGGTCACCTTCCAGCCCGGCACCGGCATCACCGGCATCCACCTCACGGTGGAGGGCGAGGTGCCCGGTCTGGACGAGGCGGGCTTCGTGAAGGCGGCCGAGGACGCCAAGGCGAACTGCCCGGTCAGCCAGGCGCTCACGGGTACGACCATCACGCTCACCGCGTCGCTGGCCTGACCTCTCGACGCCCCTGAGGCCTCTTCCGCCCCAGGGGCACATCGAGGCACGGTGGCCCGCATGGTTCCCGCGTGACACGTCGCGTGGTACACACATGCGGGTCACTACACCTGTCCGCCAACAGGGAGTTGCCTCATGTCATCCGCACCACGACGACTCGCGACACGACGCCAGGTCCTGGCCCGAAGCGGCGCCACCGCCGCCTCGGTCGCCTTCGCCGGAGCCTTCACCGAACTCTTCGCGGGCACAGCCGCCGCACGGGGCCACAGCGGCTACGGCCCCCTCCTGCCGGACCCGGACGGCCTGCTCGACCTGCCGAAAGGTTTCCGCTATCGGGTCCTCTCCCGCGAGGGCGACCCGCTCCGCTCCGGCGAGGGGCGGGTTCCCGGCAATCACGACGGCATGGCAGCCTTCGCCGGCCGCCGAGGCCGGGTCCATCTGGTGCGCAACCACGAGAACCGGGTCACGGGCAGGATCGGTGTCCCGGCCGTCGAGGGCCTCACGTACGACCCGATGGGCAAGGGCGGCTGTACGGCCCTGGAGCTCGACAGCCGGAACAACGTGCTCGGCGAGCGGGTGGCCATCGCCGGTACGGCCGTCAACTGCGCGGGTGGTCCCACTCCGTGGAACACCTGGCTGACCTGCGAGGAGACCGAGGACAAGGCCGGCACCAACGGCTACACGAAGGACCACGGCTTCGTCTTCGAGGTGGACGGTGCCGATCCGCGCCGCACCGGGGCCGTGCCCCTGACCGCGATGGGCCGCTTCCAGCACGAGGCGATCGCTGTCGACCCGAGGAGCGGGATCGTCTACGAGACCGAGGACGCGTTCGAGCGGCCGTTCGGGCTCTTCTACCGCTTCCTCCCCGAGAAGCCGCTCGGCGGCACGGGCTCGCTGCGGGCGGGGGGCGCGCTCGAAGCCATGCGGGTCCCCGGGGTGCCCGACCTGTCCGCGGTCCAGGAGACCGGTGCGAGCTTCGACCGGGTCGAGTGGGTCCCGGTCCCCGACCCGCAGGCCGCCGGAACGCCGATCCGGCTGCAGGACTTCGGCCCGAAGGGCATCACGCACGCCCAGAAGCTGGAGGGCTGTTACTGGGGCGGCTCGTCCGTCTACTTCGTCTCCAGCTTCGCGCACAGCTCGCAGGGGTCCGCGGCCGACCACTTCGGCCAGGTCTGGCGCTACGAGCCGAAGCGGCGCCGGCTGACGCTGGTGGTCGTCTTCGGCCCGGACACGGACATCCAGCTGCCCGGCGAGTCCCCCGACAACATCTGTCTCGCCGCCGACGGCGGGCTGATGGTCTGCGAGGACGGCGGCGGCGCGCAGCACGTGCTCGGGGTGACGCGCCACGGAGAGGTCTATCCGATGGCGCGGGGGCGGCAGAACATCGGGACCGCCGACGACCCCGAGTGGGGCGAATTCGCGGGGGTCACGTTCTCGCCGGACGGCGGGACGATGTTCGTGAACTGCTACGCGCCCGGGACGACGTTCGCGGTGACGGGACCCTGGCGCTGAGCGTCCGGGAAGAGGCCGCGGGGCCGGGCAGCGGTGACTGCCCGGCCCCGCGGCGGTTCCGCGTGCCGTGTGCCGTGTGCCGTGTGCCCGGGGGCGCCGGCGCGGCCGGAGTGCCGTGCACAGATTCTGATGACCCATCAGCTAGCGTTTTCCGGTGATCACATCTGTTCGTACGACGACACTGCTGACGGTTCTGGGAGCGGTCCTCACCGCCTGCGGCAGTCCGGAGGCCCCGCGCACCGCGACCCTCGCTCCCCCGGCGGGTCCGAGCCCGGGAGCCACGGCGAAGGCGGCGGAGGGACCGCCCACGACGGCTCCCGGACCGGAGGGCCTGACCCCGGTCTTCGAGCGCCGGGCCACCGGGGCCGACAAGGTCGTGGCACTCACCTTCGACGCGGACATGACCGCGGATCAGGGAGCACGTGCCGCGGCGGGTGAGCACTTCGACAACCCGGGTCTGATCGAGCTGCTGCGCCGGCTGAAGGTGCCTTCGACGGTCTTCATGACCGGGCGGTGGGCGCAGGAGTACCCGTCCCAGGCCCGCTCGATCGGCAACGATCCGCTGTTCGAGATCGCCAACCACTCGTTCAGCCACCACGCCTTCTCCTCGCCCTGTTACGGGCTGCCGGTCCTCGCGAAGGCCGATATGCGCGGCGATGTGGAGCGGGCCTTCACCGCGATCCGGGGGACGGGGGCACGTCATGTGGTGCCGTACTTCCGCTTCCCCGGCGGCTGCTACGACGACGCGTCGCTGAAGGCCCTGGCGCCGACGGGGGTGACGGCGGTGCAGTGGGACGTCGTCAGCGGGGACGCGTTCGCCACGGACGCGGACGCGGTGGCCGAACAGGTGCTGGCCGGGGTGAGGCCCGGTTCGCTGGTGGTCATGCACTGCACGCGCAGCGCGGCACCCGTCACCGACAGGGCGCTGCGGAGGGTGATCCCGGAGCTGCGCGAGCGGGGCTACCGCTTCGTCAAGGTCTCCGAGTTGATGCGCGGCTGAGGCCCGTCGCGCCCGGCCCGCCCCGGGTCAGCCGGAGCAGGCCGTGCGCCCCGCCTCCTGCCACGCGCAGACCGGACAGAGAGTGCTGCCCTTCGCCGACTCCGGGTACTCGGTCGGCTTCCGGCACAGTACGCATGCGGCGTACGGCGGTCCCGCGTCCGCGGGTGCGGGTGCGGGGGCCGGCACGGGCGTCACGCAGTACGCATCGTCCATGCGTACGAGCGTACCCACCCGGGCGGGATCAGTTGGCCGACGCCTTCTCCGGCTTGAGCTCGCTGGGCCGGACGATCACGAATCCCTCGCCCTGCAGCATCAGCTGGACGGCCTCGCCGGAGCCACCGCGCACCATGGAGCCGAAGCTCTGTGAGCGGTGCAGCGTGGTGGAGAGCTGGGCGCTCCAGCCGACGACCGCGTCCGTGTCGACGTACACCGGCTGCTGGGCCGTGACGGGGATCACGATGGGCTGGCCGTCGCATATGAGGCCGAGCTTGCCGTAGCCGCTGAAGACGCTGTTGAAGAGACCGCCGCCGGTCATTCCGGCGCCCTTGACCGTCTTGATCTCGTACGCGAGGCTCGCGTCGAAACACAGGACGTTGCGGCCGTTGACGGTCAGGACGTCTCCCTGCTCCATCTCCACGATGAAGCAGCTGGCCGCCTCGTGGGCGAACCACGCCTCGCCCTGACCGCGGACCGCCATGAGCGGCAGGCCCTCGCCGGTGACCGCGCGCTTGAGCATGCCGCCGATGCCCTGGCCCTTGCGCTCGAACTGCAGATTTCCGCGGAAAGCGATCATCGATCCCTGACGCGCGTGCATCTCACCGTTGACGGCGTACTTGATGGACTTGGCGTTCTGGAGGGACATGCCGGGGGTGGTGGCCTGCTCGGCCATGTGCTCGCTGGAAAAGAGGTCGCTCTTCATGTCCGGCATCCTCACCCGGAGCCCTTCGTTCCAGCAAGGACCGGTCTCCGCGGGCCTGGCAGACTGGACTCCGTGAGCAGCGACGATCTTCCCGAGCCCCTTCCCCGGTCCGTCCCGGAGCCCGTTCCCGCAGACCCCGCGGACAGCCCGTTCCGTACGGAGCCGACCACCCGCGACGAGGCACCGCAGTTCGTGCTGCCGCTCGTGGTGCACATCGAGAAGGCGGACCCGCCGGCGCGTACCGACGCGCTGCGGACCGCCGCCCGGGCGGTGCTCACGATGCTCTCCGACGAACGTTCGCTCGGTGAGGGCGAGTGGGCCCAGGTGATGCGGGACTGGCAGGACGCCCGGATCCGCAAGGTGGTGCGGCGGGCGCGGGGCTCGGAGTGGCGCAGGGCGTCCGCGCTGCCCGGGATCACGGTCACGGGTGAGCACGCGGAGGTACGGGTGTTCCCGCCGGTTCCCCTGGACGGCTGGCCCAAGGAGCTGGCCAAGCTGCAGGTGTCGGGCACGGATCTGGACGACCCCGCGCCGCCGGCCGCACCCGGTCCGGCCGATCCGGTGCTGTGGATGAATCCGGCGGTCGGCATGTCGGCGGGCAAGGCCATGGCACAGGCCGGGCACGGTGCGCAGCTGGCCTGGTGGGAGCTGTCGGACACGGAGCGCAAGGCCTGGCGGGAGGCCGGCTTCCCGCTGTCCGTCGCCACGCCCGACGCGGACCGCTGGCAAGAGCTCACCGTGAGCGGGCTGCCGGTGGTGCGGGACGCCGGGTTCACCGAGATCGCGCCGGGATCCTGCACGGTGGTCGCGGACCATCCGGCACTGCGCCGCTGAACACCGCCGCGTCTCGTTCACCTCGCGCCCGAAGCCGCCCACGACTCAGCCGTTGCCGCGGACCTGGGCACAGCCGTGCGGATCCCCGGGAACCTCGGATCCACCTCTGAACGTCCCCCTTCTCGGATTCACCACCGCCCGGCGGGGCCATGACCCCTGCACGGGGCGATGGATCCGGACGAGGGGGACGGGATGAAGCTGGGAACCGGCATCGGCTGGCGGCCCGAGATCGAGGACACCGTCGAAGCGCTGCCCGGGATCGACTGGGTCGAGGCGGTCGCGGAGAACCTCTGCGCCGATCACCTTCCGGCCTCGCTCGTGCGCCTCAGGGAGCGCGGCGTCACCGTCGTCCCGCACGGCGTCTCGCTGGGCCTCGGCGGGGCCGACCGCCCGGACGCGGGCCGCCTCGCGGACCTGGCCGCACGGGCCGTACTGCTGGACGCACCACTGGTCACGGAGCACATCGCGTTCGTGCGGGCCGGGGGGCCGCTCACCGCGTCGCCGGGGCTGGAGGCGGGCCATCTGCTGCCCGTGCCGCGGACCTGGGACGCGCTGGAGGTGCTCTGCGAGAACGTCCGGATCGCGCAGGACTCACTGCCCGTGCCGCTGGCCCTGGAGAACATCGCCGCGCTGATCTCCTGGCCGGACGAGGAGCTGACCGAAGGGCAGTTCCTCGCCGAGCTGGTCGAGCGCACGGGAGTGCGACTGCTGATCGACGTCGCCAATCTGCACACCAATCACGTCAACCGGGGCGAGGACCCCGCGCAGGCCCTCGACGAACTGCCGGTCGAGGCCATCGCGTACGTCCATGTGGCGGGCGGCGTCGAGAAGGACGGGGTCTGGCACGACACGCACGCCCATCCCGTGACACGCCCCGTCCTGGACGTGCTGGCCGAGCTCCGTTCGCGGGTCGATCCGCCGGGTGTCCTGCTGGAGCGCGACGACGACTTCCCGTCGGCCGCTGAGCTGGCCGGCGAGCTGACCGCCATCCGCGCCACGTGGGCCGCTGCGGCCGGCGTTCCGGCGCCCGCGCGGCAGCGGCCCGCCCGGCCCCCGGAGCCGGCCGGACGGACCGCCGGTGCCCGTGAGCGGGTCGGCGCGGCCCAGAGCGCGCTGCTCTCGTCGCTGGTCGCCGGTACGCCCGCCCCGGCGGGTTTCGACCACCGGCGGCTCGGGGTGCAGAGCCGCGCCCTGGCCGCCAAGCGGGCCGAGGTCGTCGCCAAGGTGGCACCGGAGCTCCCGGAGATCCTCGGCGACGGCTACCGCGAGGCGTTCCTCGCGTACGCCAGGACCCGGCCGATGTCCGCCGGATACCGCCGCGACGCCCTGGACTTCGCCGAGCGGCTGCTCATCGCGGGCCGCCCGGCGGACGAGGCGTCCCGTATCCGGCTGACCCACTGGTGGCAGGACCGGGCGGCGCCGCGTCCGCCGCGCCGAAGGGCCAGGCTGGCCCGGGCGGCCCGTGCCGCCCTCATGGGAAGGTGCCCCCGATGAACGTCCTCGCCCTTCTGCTGACCCTCGCCGTGGTCGTCTCCTCGACGCTCCTGATCGTCGCGACCCGCGACGCCGGCCGTCGCGGAGCCGACTCCGGCGGTTACGCGCACGATCGGTCCGAGGCCGCCTTCCTCCACGGCGGCCCCGCCAGGGTCGTGGACACCGCGCTCACCGCCCTGCACGCGGACGGGCGCCTGGTCATCGGCGGTCCCGGCATCGTCGCCGTACAGCGGGCGGAGGCCCGTGACGCGGTGGAGCGTGCCGTGCTCCAGGAGCTGGCCGCCGCCCCGAGCGGGGCCCTGCACACGCTCCGGCAGGCCGTGATGCGGCATCCGGCGGTGCAGGAGATCGGTGACGGTCTCGCGGCCCGCGGGCTGATGGTCGCGCCGGGCGGGAGCCGCACCCGCCGCCGGTGGGCACTCCTCCAGGGGACGCTGTGCACGGTGGCCGTTCCCGTCAGCCTGATGCTGACCTTCGTCCAGTACACCCTGCACGACGGACACACGGACACGCCGTTCCCGTTCATCGTCAAGGTGCTGCCCGCACTCGTGGCCGGCAGCGTCATCGGCTTCCTCGCCGCCGCCTCGGCCAAGGCCCGGGTCACCCGGGCCGGGCGCCTGGCCGCCGACGGATACCGGGCCACCCAGGCCCATGTGACGGACCCGGCCCACCTGGTGGCCACCGTGGGGCTGCGCGCACTCACCGACCCCGTACTCCAGGGGCAGTTGCTGGCCGCCGCCCGGCATCCGTCGGTCCGGCGCCCCTCGTCGTCCTCCGCGACGCACTCCCCGTCGACGGACTCGTACGCGGCGAGCACCGCGCTCCTGCCGGTGATGTGGTGCGCCGGTGCGGGCCCCGGCAGCGGGAGTTGCGGCAGTTCCGGCGGCGGTGGCGGCCACGGGGGCGGTTCCTCCTGCGGTTCCGGATCGGGCTGCGGTGGAGGATCGGGCGGCGGGTCGAGCTGCGGCGGCGGCAGCGGGTCGAGCTGTGGCAGCAGCAGTGGTTCGAGCTGTGGGGGTTCCAGCTGCGGCAGCAGCTCCTGACACCGAGCGGCCGGGGACGGCAGAAGGGCCGCCCCCCGGCGGGAGCGGCCCTTGCGCGGTGCCTGTTCGGCCCGGGGCACATCGGCCGTACGCGGTGGGGCGCGGCGGCCTGCGGGGAGAAATGGCTGACTCCCCCGCAGGCCGGCGCAGTTCACCGGTACGGGACCGATGTGCCCGGAGCCGGACCCGGTGTCGCTGGAACGACGGGCGGCGGCGCTGGCGCCGTAGCCCGTCAACTGATCTTCCGGGTCGGGGTGACCGGAAACGCTGGCTATGCGAGACCGGCCACCAAGTCTGCGATCGACTTCCTGCGCCCCGTGTAGAACGGGACCTCTTCACGGACGTGCAGCCGTGCCTCGGAGGCCCGCAGGTGACGCATGAGGTCCACGATGCGGTACAGCTCGTCGGCCTCGAACGCGAGGACCCACTCGTAGTCGCCGAGCGAGAAGGAGGGCACGGTGTTGGCGCGCACGTCGGGGAAGCCGCGGGCCATCTTGCCGTGGTCCGCGAGCATGCGGCGCCGGTCCTCGTCCGGGAGCAGGTACCAGTCGTAGCTGCGCACGAAGGGGTACACGCTGACGTAGTCGCGCGGCTCCTCGTCGGCCAGGAAGGCCGGCACGTGCGACTTGTTGAACTCGGCGGGGCGGTGCAGCGCCATGTTCGACCAGACCGGCTCCAGAGCGCGCCCCAGCGTGGTGCGCCGGAAGAGGTTGTACGCCTCCTGGAGAGCGTCGGAGGTCTCGGCGTGCCACCAGATCATCAGATCGGCGTCGGCCCGCAGGCCGGACACGTCGTAGGTGCCGCGGACCGTGACGTCCTTGGCCTCGAGCTGGTCGAAGAGTTCCTGGACCTCGTCGGCGTGACCGGCGCGGTCGGCGGGAAGCACATCTCGCAGCTTGAAGACGGACCACAGGGTGTAGCGGATGACCTCGTTGAGGTCCTTGGCCTTCTTGCCTGCGTTCGGAAGCTTTTCTGGCGCACTCATACGGCTATTGTCCCGCCTCGCTCCGGGTGCCCTGAACCCGGGTCGACGTGGCGATGATCTCTCCCGCGATCTTCCCCGTGCTCCCCTCCGCGATCTCCCCCGTGTCCCGGTCGGCGCGGCCGCCCGTGAGGTCCCGGGCGATCTCGTCCGCGGCCCGCCGGGCGCTCGCGATGCAGGCGGGGATGCCGACCCCGTCGTACACAGCTCCGCACACCCGCAGTCCCGGCAGCTTGGCGACCTCGTCCCGGATCCGGGCGACCCGGGTCAGATGCCCCACGGGGTACTGCGGCAGCCCGCCGATCCAGCGGGTCACCTCCGCGTCGACCGGCCGGGCCGTCAGCCCGGTCGCGGCGCGGAGGTCGCGCAGCGACACGTCGACGAGCTCGGAGTCCTCGCGGTGCAGGTGCTCCTCCTCGCCGTAACGCCCGACGGAGGTGCGCAGCACGAAGAGGTCGGGGGCCGCCTCGGCGACCCACCGCCACTTGTGGCTCGAGAAGGTCGACGCCTTGATCGTGCGCCCGTCGACGGGCGGGACGAGGAAGCCCGAACGTCCCTGCAGCGCCGGGGTCCCCGCGATGTCGGAACGCCGGAAGGCCATGGTGACCAGGGCCATCGAGGCGTACTCGACGGCGGCCAGCTCGACGGAGGCGGCCGGGCTCTCGGCGGCCAGCAGCGTGGACGCCGACCAGGCCGGGGTGGCCAGGACGATGCCGTCGGCGTTGATCACCCGGGTGTCGGTGCGCACGTCCCAGCCCCGTGCGGTCCGGGTCAGCCCGAGCACGGGGGTGGCGAGGAGGACCTCCGCCCCGCCGGCGCGTACGGCGTCGGCCACGGCGCCCGGCAGGGTGCCGATGCCGCCGTCGATGCCCTGGAAGACCGGTCCGGTCTGCTGACGGGCGGCGGCCCTCTCCTGGATGCGCAGGACGCCGTCGAGGAGCGAGCCGCCCTCCTTCACGGCCTCGAAGAGCTGCGGTACCGCGGCGCGCATCGAGATCCGGTAGGCGTCGCCCGCGTACACCCCGCCGAGCAGCGGCTCCACGAGCCGGTCGACCACCTCGCGGCCGAGGCGGTCGGCGACGTACGCGCCGACCGCGACGTCGTCACCGACGGCGGTCGGGGTGAGGTCGCGTTCCTGGGCGATCCTGGCCAGTCCCTCGGGGGACAGCACACCGCTGAGCGCCGCCGGGTCGCCGGGAACGCCCATCACGTGGCCCTGGGGCATGGGGCGCAGGGCGTCGCGGGTCCACACCGACGCGGTGGCGGTGGCGGGCGGCTGCAGCCGGTCGCCGAGGCCGACGGCGGTGGCCAGCTCGACCGCCTCGGGACGGCGGGCGAGCATCGACTCGGCACCGAGGTCGACCCCGGTGCCCGCGATCTCGCCGGTCATCAGCTTGCCGCCGAGCCGCTCGGTGGCTTCCAGGACGGTGACCCGGAGACCGGCGGAGAGCAGCCGGTGGGCGGCGGCGAGTCCGGCGATGCCACCTCCGATGACGACGACGTGGCCCGTACGCGTGGTGTCGTGCTGAAGAGAAGACTGCATGGGTCCACTCTCTCAAACCCTTACCGAGTCCCGAACGTGACCGCTTCGAAACCGCTGAAGGGCAACCCGCGCAGGGGTCCCGTACGTCGAACCGGCACCATCAACAACGGCCCTGGGGGACTCGTCATGCCGATCGACCGCCACGTGGACAGTCGTCCACCCACCCGCACGCCCCTGCGTTCCGCGCACCGCTCGCGCGCGGCCCTGGCCGCCGCACTGCTCGTCGTCCTCCTGGGCACCGGCGCGTGCGGTGCGGGGGACGACTCGGCGAGCGACAAGAGTGCCGCGGCCTCCGACCAGCGTGAGTTGGGCTCCGGCCCGGGAGGCGGCGACGCGGGATCGGACGGCAAGCGGTCCGGCGGGACGTCCGCGTCCGGAGCCCAGGCCGCACCGAAGCCGGGGGCCGCGGTCGCGGTCCACGTCATCCGCACGGCGACCCTCGCCGTCGAGGTGAAGAGCGTGCCGAAGGCGGTCGCCACCGCCCGCGGGGCGGCCCAGGGGGCCGGCGGTCTCGTCGCGGAGGAGACCACGGAGCGGGTCGACGACACCCACGAGAGGTCGCATCTCGTGCTGCGCGTGCCCCAGGACCGGTACGACGCGGTGCTGCGCGAGCTCGCGGGGACCGGGAAGCTGCAGTCCCGTACGTCGAACGCGAAGGACGTCACCGGTCAGGTCGTCGACGTGGAGAGCCGGATCGCCACCCAGCGGGCGAGCGTGATCCGGGTCCGGGCGCTGATGGACAAGGCCGGGAAGCTCACCGACGTGGTCACGCTCGAAGGAGAGCTGAGCAGGCGTCAGGCCGACCTGGAGTCGCTGCTCGCCCAGCAGGCGTCTCTGAAGGACCGCACCTCGCTGGCGACGATCACGCTCGAACTCAGCGAGCCGTACGAGGACGGAGAGGATCCCGCGGACGAGGACCCGGGTTTCCTCGACGCGCTGGCCGGCGGCTGGGACGCCTTCGTGACGATGCTCCGGTGGATCGCGGTGGCGATCGGCGCCACGGCTCCGTTCCTGGTCGCGGCGGCCGTCCTGGCGGGCCTGTGGCGGCTGCTGCGCGGCCGTCTGCCGCGACGTCACCGGCCGGCACGGCCCGCGGCGTCCCCGGATCCGGCACCGGCCCCCGAGGCCCCGCCCGCCCCCTGAGCGCCGTAGCGTGGGCTCCCTGACACCTCGGCGAAGGGACCCGGCATGGCGACGGAACGACTGGTGGTCATCGGGGGCGACGCGGCGGGCATGTCCGCCGCGTCGCAGGCCCGCAGGCTCAAGGGGCCGGACGAGCTGGAGATCGTCGCCTTCGAACGCGGCCACTTCACCTCGTACTCCGCCTGCGGCATCCCGTACTGGGTGAGCGGCGACGTCGAGAAGCGCGACGACCTCGTCGCCCGGACACCCGAGGAGCACCGGGCCCGTTCCATCGATCTGCGTACCCGCACCGAGGTGACGGAGATCGATGTCGCCGGGCAGCGGGTGCGTGCTCTGGACCGGGACGGCGGGGAGACGTACTGGACGGGCTTCGACAAGCTGGTGATCGCGACGGGAGCCCGTCCGGTCCGCCCGGAGTTGCCCGGGATGGACGCCCCCGGGGTGCACGGGGTGCAGACACTGGACGACGGCCAGGCGCTCCTGGACTCGCTGGACCGGGCCCCCGGGCGCCGGGCGGTCGTCGTCGGGGCGGGCTACATCGGCGTCGAGATGGCCGAGGCGATGCTGACGCGCGGATTCGAGGTGACGGTGCTCAACCGCGGCGCGCAGCCCATGGCGACGCTCGACCCGGACATGGGGCGCCTCGTCCACGACGCGATGGACGGGCTGGGCATCACCACGGTGAACGACGCCGCCGTCACCCGCATCCTCACCGGCGCGGACGGCCGCGTCACCGCGGTCGCCACGGACGACGCGAGCTACCCGGCGGACGTGGTGGTGCTCGGCATCGGCGTCGAGCCGGAGACCACCCTGGCCCGCGCGGCCGGTCTGCCGCTCGGCCCGCACGGCGGTCTGCTGACCGATCTCTCCCTGCGGGTCGTGGGCCACGAGGACATCTGGGCGGGCGGCGACTGCGTGGAGGTGCTGGACCTCGTGGCGGGCCGCACCCGCCACATCGCGCTGGGCACCCACGCCAACAAGCACGGCCAGATCATCGGGGCCAACGTCGGCGGCGGCTACGGAACCTTCCCGGGCGTGGTCGGTACGGCGGTGAGCAAGGTCTGCGACCTGGAGATCGCCAGGACCGGGCTGCGCGAGAAGGACGCGCGGGCGGTCGGCCTGCGGTACGTCACGGCGACGATCGAGTCGACGGGGCGGGCGGGCTACTACCCGGGAGCGCAGCCGATGACGGTGAAGATGCTCGCCGAGTACCGCACCGGCCGGCTCCTCGGCGTGCAGATCGTGGGCCGCGACGGGGCTGCCAAGCGCGTGGACATCGCGGCGGTCGCGCTCACCGCGGGAATGACGGTGGAGGCCATGACCGCGCTCGACCTCGGCTACGCCCCGCCGTTCTCCCCGGTCTGGGACCCGGTCCTGGTGGCGGCCCGCAAGGCGGTGACAGCGGTACGGAAGGCGGGCACGGCCTGACGGCGGACGGCCCGAGAGGCGTCCGCCCGCGCCTTCGCCCGCCACGTCGACCGCTCCGGGACCCGGAGCGGCACGGCGCCTGACTCAGCCGGCCGTCTGCTCGTGGACGTACTCCACGAGCCGGGTCAGCGCGTCCGGGTCGGTCGTCGGCATGACCCCGTGGCCCAGGTTGAAGATGTGGCCCTCGAGACCGGCGGCGGCGTCGAGCACCTCGCGGGCCTTGGCCTCCACCGCCTCCGTCGGTGCGAACAGCACCGCCGGGTCGAGGTTGCCCTGGAGCGCCTTGCCGGGGCCGACCCGGCGGGCACCCTCGTCCATCGGGACCCGCCAGTCGACGCCGACGACGTCCGCGCCGGCCTCACCCATGAGGCCGAGCAGCTCGCCCGTGCCGACGCCGAAGTGGATGCGCGGGACGCCGTACGACGCGACGGCGTCGAACACCTTCGCGGAGGCCGGCATCACGGAGCGGCGGTAGTCGGCGGGGGCCAGGGCACCCACCCAGGAGTCGAAGAGCTGGACCGCCGAGGCGCCCGCCTCGATCTGGACCTTCAGGAACGCCCCGGTGATCGCCGCGAGCCGGTCGAGCAGGTCCGCCCAGAGCTCCGGGTCGCCGTACATCATGGCCTTGGTGCGCTCGTGGTTGCGGGACGGGCCGCCCTCGACCAGGTAGCTGGCGAGGGTGAAGGGCGCACCGGCGAATCCGATCAGCGGCGTGGAGCCCAGCTCGGCGGTGAGCATGCCCATGGCCTCGGTGACGTACGGGACGTCCTCGGGCGTGAGGTCCCGCAGCCGGGCCAGGTCGGCGCGGGTGCGGATCGGCTCGGCGATCACCGGGCCGACGCCGGGCTTGATGTCGAGGTCGATGCCGACGGCCTTGAGGGGTACGACGATGTCGCTGAAGTAGATCGCGGCGTCGACCTTGTGGCGGCGCACCGGCTGCAGCGTGATCTCGGTGACGAGCTCCGGCATCATGCAGGAATCGAGCATCGCGATGCCTTCGCGGACCTTCAGGTACTCGGGGAGTGAGCGCCCCGCCTGGCGCATGAACCACACCGGGGTGTGCGGAACGGGCTCACGCCGGCACGCCTTGAGGAAGGCCGACTCATGGGTGGCGGATGTCGTCTGCAGGCCCGAGGGGCTGTCGTTGGCACTCACACACAGAATCTTCGCACGCATGCGGAACGAGCCGGACCTCGCGTGGGTGTCCCTCCCTGCGCGAGGACCCGGTTCCGCCTACTCTTCCCGGCATGGCTCCGGCTCAGGGACAATTCTCCGATCATTCCGATGGCGCTGATACCGAGGGGAGCGGTGAGGACGAGTCAGTCCCGTCCGCCTTCCGGTCGGCGGTCGACGCGCTGCGCTCCGCCCGGCTGCGCCCCGAACTGGAGGTCGAGCCGACACGGCCCCCCCAGCGCCTCGCACCGCACGCGTACGCCCTGGAGGCCGCCGTCGTGGACGGCGAGGACGATCTCGCCGACGGCCGCCTCGTGCTCCTGCACGATCCGTCCGGGCACGACGCCTGGCAGGGCACCTTCCGCCTGGTGACGCTCGTGCGGGCCGAACTGGAACCGGAGATGGCGGCCGACCCGCTGCTGCCCGAGGTGTGCTGGTCCTGGCTGACGGGTGCGCTGGACGCGCGGGGCCTGTCGTACGGGGAAGCGGGCGGCACGGTCACGCGCGCCGGATCGCACTATTTCGGAGCGCTGGCCGAGCGGCGCTCGGCGACGCAGATCGAGATCCGGGCCTCCTGGACGCCTCGCGAGGGGCGCGGCGGCGTGCCGGACACGGCGGCGCACCTGGCGGCGTGGGGCGACCTGCTCTGCCAGCTGGCCGGCCTGCCGCCGTCGGGCGCGACCGACGCGGCGGTGGTGACGCTGCCCCAGCGTCGCGGCCCCCAGCGGCCCTGACACTGCGTCACCTTCTGGAGGGAGCCGGTCGCACAAGCACCGGCTCTCTTTTCGTACAATCGATCGCATGTCCTATTTGCCCGAATTGTTACTCACTAAATCGTGATCTTCCTCTAAAGGAGGACGCATCTGCTGCCGAAGAGGTCAATGACCCTTCAAGCACGGTTCGCCCCGGCTTCATCCCCGAGCCGGCCCGTACCGCCACTCCCCAGGAGGCCTGGTGTCCGTTCTCCTCGAGCAGCCCGCAAGCCTGGTCGCCTACCGCCCGAACAAGCCGACGGCCATGGTCGTCGTGGCCGACCCGCGCGTCCGTTCCACCGTCACCCGCCATCTGTGGGCACTCGGAGTTCGTGACGTCATCGAGGCGTCGTCCATCGCGGAGGCCCGCCCCCGCGTCGGCAACCCGCGCGACATCTGCGTTGCCGACGTCCACCTGCCCGACGGTTCCGGGCTGACCCTGCTGTCCGAGACCCGAGCCGCCGGCTGGCCGAACGGCCTCGCCCTCTCCGCCGCCGATGACATCGGCGCGGTTCGCAACGCCCTCGCGGGCGGCGTGAAGGGCTACGTCGTCACCGGCACCCGCACCAACATCGGCCATCCCTCCCGACCCGGCGTCGCACCGATCGGCGCCAACGCAGCCCGCATGCACCGCAGGCCCCCCGGTTCCCCGAGCCACCCGGGCGGCTACCGCGAACTCTCCGGCCGTGAGGTGGAGGTGCTCCGCCTGGTCGCCGAAGGCCAGTCCAACAAGGCCATCGGCGTCTCGATGGGCCTGTCCGCACTCACCGTCAAGAGCCACCTCGCCCGCATCGCCCGCAAGCTCGGCACCGGAGACCGCGCCGGAATGGTCGCCGTGGCCCTGCGGACGGGCATCATCCACTGACCGCCACTCCCCCGCCGGCACGCGCACCGATGCGTACCCGGCCGGTTTACGTGCATCGGCACCCGTCGGCGGAACGTTCCGTCGACGGGTGCCGCGCATACACAGATACCCTTGGCATGTGACCGACGCCCAAGAGACCGCAGCAGACACCTCACTGCGAACCACCGGGGGCGCTCCCCCGGACGACGTCGCCCCGGCGCCGATCCCCTTGCTCGAACCGCGCGAGGGCATTCCCCCGGTGGTGGCGAGCGACGACGCGCTGGCCGAGGTGATCGCGGCCTTCGCCGCGGGCACCGGCCCCGTCGCCGTGGACGCCGAGCGCGCCTCCGGCTACCGCTACGGGCAGCGCGCCTACCTCGTGCAGCTGCGCCGCGAGGGCTCGGGCAGTGCGCTGATCGACCCGGTCGGCTGCCCGGATCTCTCGGGCCTGGGCGAGGTCCTCACCGGCAGTGAGTGGATCCTGCACGCCGCCACCCAGGACCTGCCCTGTCTGCGCGACATAGGCATGATCCCGACCTCGCTCTTCGACACGGAGCTCGCCGGACGGCTGGCGGGATTTCCGCGGGTCGGTCTCGGCGCCATCGTGGAGAACGTCCTCGGCTACGCGCTGGAGAAGGGCCACTCCGCGGTCGACTGGTCCACCCGCCCGCTGCCCGACCCCTGGCTGCGCTACGCGGCGCTCGACGTCGAGCTGCTGGTCGACCTGCGCAACGCCCTGGAGGAGGAGCTCGACCGGCAGGGCAAGCTGGAGTGGGCCCTGGAGGAGTTCGACGCGATCGCCTCGGCCCCGCCCGCCCCGCCGCGCAAGGACCCCTGGCGCCGCACCTCCGGCATGCACAAGGTGCGCCGCCGCCGCCAGATCGCGGTCGTACGGGAGCTGTGGACCGCCCGCGACCAGGTCGCGCAGCGCCGGGACGTCTCGCCCGGCAAGGTGCTCGGAGACGCCGCGATCATCGAGGCCGCCCTCGCCCTACCGGTGAACGTTCAGGCCCTCACGGCCCTGCCGGGCTTCGGCCACCGCATGGGGCGCCGTCAGCTGGAGCAGTGGCAGGCGGCGGTGGACCGGGCCAAGGAACTGCCCGAATCGGAGCTCCCGCAGCCCGGCCAGCAGCCCGCCGGACCGCCTCCGCCCCGCTCCTGGGCGGACAAGGACCCGGCCGCCGCGGCCCGCCTGTCAGCGGCTCGCGCCGCGGTGTCGGAGCTCGCGGAGCGGCTGCACATGCCGCAGGAGAATCTGATCACCCCGGACACCGTGCGCCGGCTCTGCTGGGAGCCGCCCCGGAGTCCGACGCCGGACGGGGTCGAGACCGCGCTCGCCGGATACGGCGCCCGCCGCTGGCAGATCGAGCAGGTCGGCCCGCTGCTCCTGCGGGCTCTGGACGCGAGCGCCTGACCACGTGCGTACGCCCCGGGCGAGCGGATGACGGCAGATGGGTCCGACGACTGGATACGTGCGCTCGAGTACGAACGGAACGCCGGGCCGGACAGGGGGATCCGCAGTGCAGCCGGGCGCCCGGCTGCCCGCGCCGGTCCGGCGCGGCGTGCAGCGTTTCCAGGTCGCGAGGACGCGGACGGCGCCGGTCTGATCGCCGGGACGGACGCCGTGGGGGACTTCGCGTACGCGTCAACGGTCCGATTGTTCGTCGGCGAGGAGCGAAATCACGCCAGGTTGCTCGCGCTGCCGCTGGCCGCGGGCGGGCGTCCACGCTCCGTCGGCACGGGAGCGACCGGGCCCTCGGGGCGCTGCGCGGACGGCTGGAGCTACTGGTTCCGACGATCGAGGAAGTGATCGCTCTGCGTCACCACCGGGCTCTGCGCGACGGTACGGGCGACGCGCTCACCCGTGCGGTGGCGGGCCGGATCCTCGCCGGCGAGGGAGCGGCACGTCCCGCCGCGCACGACTGCGCCGGACGCTCTGTCCCCTCCCCCGCCCCGTGCGGCCTGACCACGCTCGGCCGGCCCGGTCGCGTGGGACCGCGGTCCCGCGCGTCGAGGTGTCCGTTCCTCGCACCCGATCGCCACGGACACGGTGCACGAGGGCGCCGCACGGGCAGTGTGTGACATGTGACCTTCGCCGCTCCGCCCGTAGGGGGTGGGCAGTGTGGTTACCCGCAAGTAGCATGTGGGGGGCGGCGCGCTCCTGGGCGCGCCCCGCAGCAGTGCCATCCCGCACCCTGGAGGAGAGCCACCGTGCCTCGTACCATCCGGGACGTCGTCTTCGTCGACGGCGTCCGCACCCCGTTCGGCAAAGCGGGCCCGAAGGGCATCTACCACGAGACCCGCGCCGACGATCTCGTCGTGAAGGCCATCCGGGAGCTGCTGCGCCGCAACCCGGACCTGGATCCCGCGAAGATCGACGAGGTCGCCATCGCCGCGACCACGCAGATCGGCGACCAGGGCCTCACGCTCGGCCGCACCGCCGGAATCCTGGCCGGTCTGCCGCAGTCGGTCCCCGGCTACTCCATCGACCGCATGTGCGCGGGCGCCCTGACCGCCGTCACGGCGACGGCCGGTTCCATCGCCTTCGGCGCGTACGACGTCGTCGTCGCCGGTGGTGTCGAGCACATGGGCCGCCACCCGATGGGCGAGAGCGTGGACCCGAACCCGCGCCTCGTCTCGGAGAAGATGGTCGACGAGTCCGCCCTGTTCATGGGCATGACCGCGGAGAACCTGCACGACAGGTACCCCACGATCACCAAACAGCGCGCCGACGAGTACGCGGTCCGCTCGCAGGAGAAGGCCGCCAAGGCGTACGCCGACGGCAAGATCCAGCAGGACCTGGTGCCGGTCGCCGTGCGCCGCACCAACGCCGAGGCAGGCGAGACGGGCTGGGGCCTGGTCACCGCCGACGAGCCGATGCGCCCGGGCACCACGATGGAGTCCCTGGCCGGCCTGAAGACCCCGTTCCGCGCCCACGGACGCGTCACGGCCGGTAACGCCGCCGGGCTGAACGACGGCGCCACCGCCTCGCTGCTCGCCGCCGAGGACGTCGCCCGCGAGATGGGCCTCCCGGTCAGGATGCGCCTCGTCTCGTACGCCTTCGCGGGTGTCGAGCCGGAGGTCATGGGCTACGGCCCGATCCCGGCGACGGAGAAGGCCCTGGCCAAGGCCGGTCTCTCCATCGACGACATCGGTCTCTTCGAGATCAACGAGGCGTTCGCGGTGCAGGTGCTCGCGTTCCTGGAGCACTACGGCATCGCCGACGACGACGCGCGCGTCAACCAGTACGGCGGCGCGATCGCCTACGGCCACCCGCTGGCCTCCTCCGGCGTCCGTCTGATGACTCAGCTGGCCCGTCAGTTCGAGGAGCAGCCGGAGGTCCGCTACGGCCTGACGACGATGTGCGTCGGCTTCGGCATGGGCGCCACGGTCGTCTGGGAGAACCCGCACTTCGACAACGCAGCCGGAGGCAGCAAGTGAGCACCACCACCACCGAGCTTCTGAAGGGTGCGGCCGAGCTGTTCCCCGGCGAGGTCGTCACGCAGGCGCACGTACGCCACCTCGACCTCCCGTCGGGCGCGGGCAGGCTGGCCCTCATCACGCTGGACAACGGCTTCGACCACACCAAGCCGACCACCATCGGCCCGCAGTCGCTGGCGAACCTGAACGCCGCCCTCGACCAGGTCGAGAAGGAGGCCGCCGAAGGCGCGATCACCGGTGTGGGCATCACCGGCAAGCCGTTCATCTTCGCGGTCGGCGCCGACCTCAAGGGCGTCGAGCTGCTGAAGAAGCACGAGGACGCGCTGGCCATCGGCAAGGGCGGCCACGACGTCTTCCGCCGGCTGTCCGGCCTCGCGGTCCCCACCTTCGCGTACTACAACGGCGCGTCCATGGGCGGCGGTGTCGAGATCGGTCTGCACTGCTCGTACCGCACCGTCTCCACCGCGATCCCCGCGTTCTCGCTGCCCGAGGTCTTCCTCGGCCTGGTCCCCGGCTGGGGCGGCTGTGCGCTGCTTCCCAACCTGATCGGCGCCGACCGCGCCGTCTCGGTGATCATCGAGAACTCGCTGAACCAGAACCGCCAGCTCAAGGGCAAGCAGGTCTTCGAGCTCGGGATCGCGGACGCGATCTTCGAGGGTGCGGACTTCCTGGAGCAGTCGCTGCTCTGGACCGCGTCCGTGCTCAACGGCACGGTCACGGTGGAGCGTCCCGAGGTCGACCGCGGTGACGCCTGGGACCAGGCCGTCGCACGGGGCCGGGCCATCGCCGACTCCAAGGTGCACGGCGCGGCCCCGGCCGCGTACCGCGCGCTGGAGATCATCGCCGCGGCCAAGGACGGCGACCTGAGCGCCGGCTTCGACGCCGAGGACCAGGCCCTCGCGGACCTGATCATGGGCGGCGAGCTGCGCTCGGGGATCTACTCCTTCAACCTGGTCCAGAAGCGCGCCAAGCGCCCGGCCGGTGCCCCGGACAAGTCCCTGGCCCGTCCGGTCACCAAGGTCGGCGTGGTGGGCGCGGGCCTGATGGCCAGCCAGCTCGCGCTGCTGTTCCTGCGCCGTCTCGAGGTGCCGGTCGTCCTCACGGACATCGACCAGGCGCGCGTCGACAAGGGTGTGGGCTACGTCCAGGCCGAGATCGACAAGCTGCTCGGCAAGGGCCGGATCAACCAGGACAAGGCCAACCGCCTGAAGGCCCTGGTCTCCGGTGTGCTGGACAAGGCGGAGGGCTTCTCCGACGCCGACTTCATCATCGAGGCCGTCTTCGAGGAGATCGGCGTCAAGCAGCAGGTGTTCGCGGAGGTCGAGGCGGTCGCCCCGGCGCACGCGATCCTCGCCACGAACACCTCCTCCCTCTCGGTGACCGAGATGGCGTCGAAGCTGAAGAACCCCGAGCGGGTCGTCGGCTTCCACTTCTTCAACCCGGTCGCGGTCCTCCCGCTCCTGGAGATCGTCCGCGGCGAGCAGACCGACGACGCCTCGCTGGCCACGGCCTTCGGTGTCGCCCGCAAGCTGAAGAAGACCGCGGTCCTGGTGAAGGACGCCCCGGCGTTCGTCGTCAACCGCATCCTCACCCGCTTCATGGGCGAGATCCAGAACATCATCGACGAGGGCACCCCGGTGGAGTCGGCGGAGAAGGCCATCGAGCCCCTCGGCCTGCCGATGTCCCCGCTGGTGCTCCTGGAGCTGGTCGGCCCGGCGATCGGCCTGCACGTCTCCGAGACCCTGAACCGCGCGTTCCCGGACCGCTTCACGGTCTCCGAGAACCTGGCCGCGGTGGTCAAGGCCGGCAAGCGCGGCTTCTACGTCTACGACTCCGGTAAGCCGGAGCTGGACCCGGAGGTCGCCGCCCTCCTCGAGCAGGGCGACACCGTCCTGACCGAGGAGCAGGTCCGCGACCGCGTCCTGGACGCGGTGGCGCAGGAGATCGGCCTGATGCTGGACGAGGGCGTCGTCGCCGAGGCCCAGGACATCGACCTCTGCCTGATCACCGGCGCGGGCTGGCCCTTCCACCTGGGCGGCATCACCCCGTACCTGGACCGCGAGGGCGTCTCCGAGCGGGTCAGGGGCAGGAAGTTCCTGGCGCAGGGTGTGGCGAGCGTTCCGGCGTGACACCTGCCTGACGTGCGAAGGGGTACGGCCCGGACACCGGGGCGTACCCCTTCGTCGTGCCCGGACCGCCCGGACGCGACACGGCGGTGACGGAGTGCCGGATCCCGTCCCGAGGACCGAACGCCTCCCCGTCCCCGAGAGGCGCTCCGGGAGATCACACCGAGGATTGCGCGAACAACTGCGCGATATTCGACGACAAATCTATAGTGCAGACCTAGCCCCCCACGTGCGTGGACCGGCCCCACCCGAGTCCCGGACCTGCCGCCGGCCCTTCGGGCCATGAGCCAAGGGACTGGATCACGATGAGCCACGATGCCACGCCCCCGGGCCGCCACGCCTCAGGGCGGGCGGAGCCCCCGAACCGGGAACGGAAGAAGGACCGCAGGCGCCACCGCGGCCTCAGGATCACGCTCGGGGTGCTGCTGGTCCTCCTGCTCACCGCCGGCGGCACCGCGTACTGGATGTACAGCAGCCTCGACGGCAACATCAAGGGCGTCGACATCGACAAGGCGCTCGGTGAGGACCGTCCCGAGAAGCTGCCCACCGCGGGCCAGAACCTCCTCGTCCTCGGCTCCGACTCGCGCGCGGGGGCGGAGAACAAGGAGCTGGGGGGCGGCGGCGACGTCGGCGGGGCGCGCTCCGACACCGCGTTGGTGGTGCACATACCCGAGGGCCGGACCGAGGCCGTCGCCGTGTCCATTCCGCGCGACACCCTGGTGACGAGGCCGGAGTGCACGAAGGCCGACGGGACCGGGGTCGCGTCCGCGGAGCGCACGATGTTCAACTCCGTGTACTCCATGGTGGGACCGGCCTGTGTGGTCAAGACCGTGGAGAGGATGTCCGGGGTCCGCATCGACCACTACATGGAGATCGACTTCGCTGGGTTCAAGGATCTGGTCGACGCCGTGGGCGGTGTCACCGTCGAGGTCGAGGAGCCGATCCACGACAGGGCGTCGGGGCTCGACCTGAGCGCCGGTCCGCACGAGCTCGACGGCGCCGAGGCCCTCGCCTACGTCCGCACCCGGCACGGTGTCGGTGACGGCAGCGACCTGGGCCGGATCGGGCTGCAGCAGCAGTTCCTGTTCGCGCTGCTGACGGAGATCAAGTCCCAGGACCTGCTGGGCAGTCCGGCGACGGCCTACCGGATCGCCGGCTCGGCCACCAAGGCGCTCACCACCGACGAGGGGCTGGCCTCGCTGGCCTCCCTCACCGAGTTCGCCCGCTCGATGAACGGCCTCGACCCCTCCACCATGGAGACGGTCATGCTCCCGGTGGCGTACGACGAGCAGGACCCGAACCGCGTGGTGGCCGTGGAGCCGCAGGCCGGTGACCTGTGGAAGGCGATCCGCACGGGCGCCTCGATCCCGGAGTCCGCGAAGAAGTCCCCCGCGAGCGGCGGCTGAGGCCGTGTCACCCTGACGGGACGCCGGAGCGAACGGGCCCCTGTCTTCGACGCCGCCGGTGCGGTGGGGCGGCTGGGGGCGCGAGGGGTGCGGTGCCGCTGAGCGAGGGGTGCGTCGGCGGGTCGAGGCGTTCCGGGGGCCCGGTGCACGGGCCCCGGAGCGCTACGACCGGTTCCGTCACTGACCGGGCGTCTTCCCCATCCGGCTGTGGCCGCGTCCGTACGCGAAGTAGATGATCACGCCGAGCACCATCCAGATCCCGAAGCGGAGCCACGTCTCCGCCGGCAGGTTGAGCATCAGCCAGACCGAGGCCGCCACCGAGACGATCGGGAGCAGCGGCACCCACGGGGTGCGGAAGGCGCGGTGCAGGTCGGGGCGGGTGCGGCGCAGGACGATGACGCCGAGGGCGACGACGACGAAGGCGAAGAGCGTGCCGATGTTCACCAGGGTGGCCAGCTCGTTGATGCTCGTGAAGCCGGCCACGATCGCGATGATCACGCCGAGCAAAACGGTCGGCCGGTACGGGGTCCCGAAGCGCGGGTGCGTGACCGAGAAGAACCGCGGGAGCAGGCCGTCGCGGCTCATCGCGAAGAACACCCGGGTCTGCCCCAGGAGCAGGATCATGCAGACCGTGGTGAGGCCGACCGCGGCGCCGAAGCTGATGACCCCCGCGTAGAAGGGGTGCCCGACCGCCTTGAAGGCGTCGGCCAGCGGGGCGCTGACCGAGAGTTCCGAGTAGTGCTGCATGCCGGTGACCACGATCGACACGGCGACGTAGAGCAGGGTGCAGATGAAGAGCGAGGCCAGGATGCCGCGCGGCATGTCCCGCTGCGGGACCTTCGTCTCCTCCGCCGCGGTGGCCACGACGTCGAAGCCGATGAAGGCGAAGAAGACGACGGAGGCGGCGGTGAAGATGCCCATGATGCCGAAGTTCGTCGGTTCGTAGCCGAAGATCAGCTGCACCAGTGGGGCGTCCAGGCCCGAACCGGCCGGCTGGGGCTCGGCCTCGGGGATGAACGGCGAGTAGTTGGACGCCTCGATGAAGAACGCTCCCGCGACGATGACGATCCCGACGACGACCAGCTTGATGGCGACCACGACCGCGGTCACCCGTGCGGAGAGCTTCATCCCGAGCACCAGGATGACGGTGAGGATCAGCACCAGGGCGAACGCCAGGACGTCGAAGCCGAACCCGCTGGCCACGTCCGGGCCGGAGAGCACCTCGGGCATCGTCCAGCCCACGTTGTCCATGAGCGAGCGGACGTAGCCGGACCAGCCGACGGCCACCACCGCCGTGCCCAGCGCGAATTCGAGCACCAGGTCCCAGCCGATGATCCAGGCCACCAGCTCACCCAGGGACGCGTACGAGAAGGTGTACGCCGATCCCGCCACGGGGACGGTGGAGGCGAATTCGGCGTAGCAGAGGGCCGCGAGGGCGCAGACGATACCGGCGGCCACGAAGGCGAGGGCGGTGGCGGGGCCCGCCGTCTCCTTGGCGACCTTGCCCGTGAGGACGAAGATGCCGGTGCCGATGATGACACCCACCCCGAAGACCGTGAGGTCCAGTGCGGAGAGGGATTTCTTCAGCGCGTGCTCCGGCTCCTCCGTATCCCTGATCGACTGTTCGACCGTCTTCGTCCGAAACAGTGTGTTCACCGGTGTGCCTCCGTGATGTCCGTCGCCGCGTCCTCGCGTTACCCGAATCACGGTCATGATCGAGACGACGCGCGGCCGAGGGGCGGTGGAAGGGCGCGATTCACCCGATGGGGCCCGGGAGAGGGAAGTCCGGGCGGCCGAACGGAGTAACGGCACCGGGGGCGCACAGCACCGCGCCCCTCCGCCCGGGGACGGAGGGGCGCGGTGCGCGCAGGACGCCACGGTCCTCGGATCAGTCGCGGACTGACTCCACCGTGCGGCTCCCGTAGCCGCCGTCCACCTTGGCGACCAGACCGGTGACCTGACGGGCGATGTCCGGCGCCGTCAGCCCGATCTCGGCCATGACCTCGTTGCGGGAGGCGTGGTCGAGGAAGACCGGCGGGATGCCGAAGTCGCGCAGCGGTACGTCGACCCCGGCGTCGCGCAGTGCCTGGGCGACGGCGGAGCCGACGCCGCCGGCCCTGCTGTTGTCCTCGACGGTGACGACGACGCGGTGTTGTGCGGCGAGCGGGGCGAGTGCCTCGTCGACGGGCTTGACCCAGCGCGGGTCGACCACCGTCGTGGAGATGCCCTGGGCGTCCAGCAGCGCGGCGATCTCCAGGCACATCGGGGCGAGCGCGCCGACGGAGACCAGGAGGACGTCGGGCGCGTCCGTGCCCGCGTCCCGCAGGACGTCCATGCCGCCGACGGTGCCGACGGCCTTGACCGCCGGGCCGACCGCGCCCTTGGAGAAGCGGACGACGGTCGGGGCGTCGTCGACGTCGACGGCCTCGCGCAGCTGGGCGCGGACCTGGTCGGCGTCGCGCGGGGCGGCGATGCGCAGCGTCGGGACGCACTGCAGGATCGACATGTCCCACATGCCGTTGTGCGAGGCGCCGTCCGTGCCGGTGACTCCGGCCCGATCGAGGACGAAGGTCACCCCGCACCTGTGCAGCGCCACGTCCATCAGGACCTGGTCGAAGGCGCGGTTGAGGAAGGTGGCGTAGACGGCGAAGACGGGGTGCAGTCCGCCGGTGGCGAGGCCCGCGGCGGAGACCGCGCCGTGCTGCTCGGCGATCCCGACGTCGTAGATCCGGTCCGGGAAGGCCTCCTCGAACTTGCCGAGGCCGACGGGCTGCAGCATGGCCGCCGTGATGGCGACGATGTCCTCGCGCTCGTGGCCGAGCTTGACCATCTCCTCGCCGAAGACCGAGGTCCAGTCCAGACCGGAGGTGGAGATGGGCAGCCCCGTGTCCGGGTGGATCTTGCCGACCGCGTGGAAGCGGTCCGCCTCGTCCTGGAGGGCGGGGGTGTAGCCGCGGCCCTTCTCGGTGAGGCAGTGCACGATGACCGGGCCGCCGAAGCGTTTGGCACGCGTCAGCGCGGATTCCAGGGCTTCGATGTCGTGGCCGTCGATCGGACCGACGTACTTCAGGCCGAGGTCCTCGAACATGCCCTGCGGGGCGATGAAGTCCTTGAGGCCCTTCTTCGCGCCGTGCAGGGTCTCGTACAGCGGCCTGCCGACGACGGGCGTGCGCTCCAGGAGGTCCTTGCCGCGGGCCAGGAACCGCTCGTACCCGTCGGTCGTGCGCAGGGTGGCGAGGTGGTTGGCGAGGCCGCCGATGGTCGGGGCGTAGGAGCGCTCGTTGTCGTTGACGACGATGACGAGGGGGCGGTCCTTGGCGGCGGCGATGTTGTTCAGCGCCTCCCAGGCCATACCGCCGGTGAGCGCGCCGTCACCGATGACGGCGACGACGTGGTCGTCCTTCCTCAGCACCTCGTTGGCCTTGGCGAGGCCGTCGGCCCAGCCGAGCACCGTCGAGGCGTGCGAGTTCTCGATGACGTCGTGCTCGGACTCGGCGCGGGACGGGTATCCGGAGAGGCCGCCCTTGCTCTTGAGCTTCGAGAAGTCCTGCCGGCCCGTGAGCAGCTTGTGCACATAGCTCTGGTGGCCGGTGTCGAAGAGGACCTTGTCCTGCGGGGACTCGAACACCCGGTGCAGGGCGATGGTCAGCTCGACCACGCCCAGGTTCGGGCCGAGGTGGCCGCCGGTCTTGGACACGGCGTCGACGAGGAAGGTACGGATCTCCTCGGCGAGCTGGTCCAGCTGCTCAAGGCTGAGCCGGTCCAGGTCGCGCGGTCCCCTGATGCGGGTCAGCAGATCCACCCGTGCCTCCTTGCGTGTGAGCTGGTCGAGCGTGTCGATCCGATGAGTCTAGTGTTCCGCCGGCGGCCGCGGTCATCGGGCGGCGCATTGCACCGCCCGGCGCCGCGGCGCGACGGACACACCTGTGCCCGGCATCGGAGGATGCCGGGCACAGGTGTGCAGGTACGACGGTCAGGCGCGGCCGGCGGTCTTCTGCGTCTTGCGGGTGATGGAGTCGATGACGACCGTGACGAGAAGAACAGCGCCGGTGATCATGTAGTTGATCGGGGTGGCGATGCCTTCCAGTGCGAGGCCGTACTGGATCGAGACGATCACCATGACACCGAGCAGCGCGTTCCAGGTGCGTCCCCGGCCCCCGAAGAGGCTGGTGCCGCCGATGACGGCCGCGGCGATGACGTTCATCAGGAGGTCACCGGCGCCGGAGCCCTGGTTGGCCGCCGCGATCTTGGAGGCCCAGAACAGGCCGCCGATGGCCGCGAAGGTCCCGGCGATGGCGAAGACCGAGACGCGGATCGCCGTGACGTTGATGCCCGCGCGGCGGGACGCCTCGACGCTGCCGCCGAGCGCGAAGATCTTCCGCCCGTAGGAGGTGCGGCGCAGGACGAAGTCCGTACCGACCAGCACGATCAGGAAGAGGACCAGGGCCAGCGGGAGGCCGCGGTACTGGTTGAACATGAACGCCGCGCCGAAGGCGAACACCGCGAGGACGACGGTGCGGACCACGATGTCGACGAGCGGCCGCGACGGGACGCCCGCGGCCTCACGGCGGCGGGTGTCCAGGAAGGCGGAGAGGAAGTAGCCGATCACCGCGACCGCGGCGAGGCCGTAGGCGGCGGCGACGTCCGAGAAGTAGTACGTGGTCAGCTTGCCGACGACGCCGTCGCTGTCCAGGTTGATCGTGCCCGTGTCACCGAGCAGCTGGAGCATGAAGCCCAGCCAGAACAGCAGGCCCGCGAGGGTGACGGCGAACGCCGGGGCACCGATCCGTGCGAAGAAGAAGCCGTGGATGGCCCCGATGACCGCGCCGCTGACGATGGCGACGAGTATGGCGAGCCACTCGTTCATGCCGTGCGTGACGCTGAGCACGGCGACGACGGCGCCCGAGACACCGCTGACGGAACCGACCGAGAGGTCGATCTCGCCGAGCAGCAGCACGAAGATGATGCCGACGGCCATCATGCCGGTGGCCACCATCGTCACGGCGATATCGCTGACGTTCTTCGCCGAGAGGAACTCGGAGTTCAGGCTCTGGAAGACCACGCAGATGATGATGAGGCCGATGACCACGGGGATCGAGCCGAGGTCACCACCGCGCATCTTGCGCTTGAACTCGGTGAGGTAGCCGCCGAGGCCCTGCTCGCGCACGAGGAGCCGGGGGTCGACCGCGGTGTCGGCGCCCTTGGCCGCCTCCGGGTTGACCACTGCGGTGGACGTCTTGTCGGTAGTCACTTCTGGGCCTCCGCGTTGCGCGCCGCACGACGGGTCACGGCGTTCTCCGTGGCGCCCGTGATGGCGGAGATGATCTCTTCCTGCGAGGTGGTCTTCACGTCGAAGACCCCGTTGTTCCGGCCCAGCCGGAGCACGGCGACCTTGTCCGCGACAGCCTTCACGTCGGCCATGTTGTGGCTGATGAGGATGACCGCGTGGCCCCGCTCGCGCAGCCGCTCGACGAGGTCGAGGACCTGCGCGGTCTGCTCGACGCCGAGTGCGGCGGTGGGCTCGTCGAGGATGACCAGCTTGGGCTCGCCCAGCATCGAGCGGGCGATGGCGACGGTCTGGCGCTGACCGCCGGAGAGCGACGCGATCGGGATGCGGACGCTGGGAATGCGGATCGACAGTGTGCTCAGGAGCTCGCGGGAACGCCGCTCCATCTCTACCTCGTCGAGGATTCCGAACTTGCGGAGCTCCCGGCCGAGGTAGAGGTTGCCGACGACGTCGATGTTGTCGCAGAGCGCGAGGTCCTGGTAGACGGTCGCGATCCCCAGGTTCTGGGCATCGTGCGGCTTGCTGATCTGGACCTGCCGGCCATCCCACTCGATGACTCCGTCATCGATGGGGTGGACCCCGGCGATCGTCTTGACCAGCGTTGATTTACCGGCGCCGTTGTCACCCACCAGGGCGACCACCTCACCGGCGTGGACCTCAAGCTCTACATCGGTGAGCGCCTGGACGGCACCGAATCGCTTGGAGACCCCTCGCAACGCCAACACGGGCGTAGCGGACACGTGAACCATCTCCTTCGCCGCCTGACCCGGCGGGGATGCCGCGCCTGGGGGAAGGCGCGGTGGTCGAGCAGAAGTATTGAGGAAGAGCGTCCGAAGCGTTCCGTCCGGCGCCCCGTCCGGTAGCGGGACAGTTGGTGGGCGGGGCGCCGGACAGGCTTCGGGTCCGCCCGGCAGGCCGTGGGGCCCGGCCGGACGGTCGGGGGCCTACTTCAGGCCCGCGGCGGTGCAGGCGGCCTTGTACTTGGCCGAGCAGATCTCGTCGATCGTGTAGATGCCGTCCTTGATGACGGTGTCGTTGATGTTTTCCTTGGTCAGCGAGACGACCGGGACGAGCACGGTGGGAATGCCCTTCGTGCCGCCGTTGTCGACCTTGGACGTGGCGATGGAGTCGAGCTTCTCGCCCTTGGCGAGCGCGACGGCCATCTCCGCGGCGACGATGCCCTCCTGCGGGTACGGCTTGTAGACGCTCATGAACTGCTCACCGGTGACGATGCGCTGGACACCGGCGAGTTCGGCGTCCTGGCCGGTGACCGGCGGGAGCTTGGAGAGACCGGCCGACTTGAGGGCCTGGATGATGCCGCCCGCCATGCCGTCGTTGGCGGAGTAGACGCCGGCGATCTTGTCCTTGCCGAGGGCCGTGATCGCGCCCTCCATGTTGGCGTTGGCGTTCTCCGGCTTCCACTCCTTGGTGTCGTACTCCTTGCCGTACGTCACCTTGCCGTCGAGGACGGACTTGGCGCCCTTCTTGAAGAGCGCGGCGTTCGGGTCGGTGATCGAGCCGTTCATCATCACGATGGTGGGCTTGGCGGCGTCGCCCAGGGCTTCCAGCAGGGCCGTGCCCTGCACGCGGCCGACCTCTTCGTTGTCGAAGGAGGTGTAGGCGTCGATCGGGCCCTCGGCGAGGCGGTCGAAGGCGACGACGGGGATGCCCGCGTCCTTGGCCTTCTTCACGCTGTTCTCGATCGCCTTGGCGTCGACCGCGTCCACGATCAGCGCGTCGACCTTGCCCGTGATCATGGTGTCGACCTGCTGCGCCTGCAGCGTGGCGTCCTGGCGGGCGTTGGCGTAGACGACCTCCGCCTTGCCGCCGGTCAGCTCGCTGACCTTCTTCTCGATGATCGGCTTGTCGAACTTCTCGTAACGGGCCGTGACGTTCTCGGGCAGAAGGAGACCGATCTTGACGTCGTCACCCTTCTTGCCCGACTCCTTGGCGGTCTTGTCGCCCGACTCCTTGGCGCTGCCACAAGCAGCGAGCGAGACGGCCATCGTGGTGGCGGCAACGGCAACGGCGGCACGACGCATACGCGTGTTCATCTTTCGAACCTCCCTGACGAGGCCGCGACGTTGCGGCCGAGGTGGCTGGAAGTCAACTCGGCCACGACGCCAGCGTCAAGGAGTAAATCCTTAACGAGATGACAACGGTGCCATTCGTTATCTAAGTGAAGACAGGCGTCGCGGCAGGGAGCGTGCTTTCCAAAAGGGTTGAATCCCCCATCTCACTGAGAACGAGGGCCAGTGCGCCCAGCACCTCCGCCCGGCCGCCGAGCGCACCGGGCAGCACGGAGAGCTGCCGCGCGGCGCTGGGAATGGCGTACCGGGAGACCGAGTCACGGATGGGACCGAGCACCAACTCCCCCGCCTCCGCGAGGGATCCGCCGAGGACCACCCGGCTGGGGTTGAGCAGATTGCAGAGGTTGGCCACCCCGCTGCCGATGTGCCGGCCCACGTCCCCGACGACCCTGCGGCAGCCCGGATCGCCCTCGCGGGCCAGCTGGACCACCCGCTCCATCGTGAGATCGGACCCGTGACTGGGCTGCAGCAGAGGCAGGACGTACCGGGCGGCGGTGAAGGTCTCCAGGCAGCCGCGGTTGCCGCAGCGGCACACGGGGCCCGACTCGTCGAGCGTGATGTGCCCGATCTCGCCGGCCGTACCACCCGGCCCGCGGTAGATGTTCCCGTCGATCACCAGTCCGGCACCCACGCCGCTGGCGACCTTGATGTAGGCGAGGTCCCTGACCCCGCGGCCACTGCCCCACACGAGCTCGCCGAGCGCTCCGAGGTTGGCGTCGTTGTCCACGTACACGGGCACGCCGAGACGCCCGGAGAGCTCCTGGCTGGGGTTGATACCCGTCCAGCCCGGCAGGATCGAGGTGGAGCCCAGGGTCCCGGACTCGACATCGATCGGTCCCGGCACACCCAGACCCACGCCGATGACCTTCCCGGGGCTTATCCCGGTGGTCTCGATCAGGCGGTTGACCAGCTGTTCCGCCCGACCGAAGCCCTGTGCCGACGAGGCGTCGACATCCAGCGGCTCGGATTCCTCGGCCAGCACCTGATGGGCCAGGTTCCCGATGGCCACCCGAAGGTGGGTATGCCCGAAATCAACCCCTATGACAATGCCCGCGTCCCCACTCAGGGAGACACTGCGGGCGCGGCGCCCGCCCGCCGAGGTGGGGGTCACCTCGACCGTGCCGCCCTCCTTCAGCTCGCGGACGATGTTGGAGACGGTGGCTGCGGAGAGGCCGGTGCTTCTGGCGATCTCGGCCTGGGTCAGTGACCCCGCCATCCTCACGGCACGTACGACCCGCTCAAGGTTGGCCCTGTGCAGAGATGTCTGCGACCCCGGAGTCTCCATCGACTCTCTCACTCCTGCCGTTTTCTCTAACATGTGAACCCTAAGCTGAGCGTTTTGGGGTGCCCCCCGTCAAGACCTTGAGCATTCAGAGCCTCTGATGAGCACCATGCTCCGCTTCTCGGCCGGATCGCGGCCGAAGCCCTCACCCCTGCCTGAAACTCTCGAACGAGCGCGACGCAACGCAGGCAGGAGCCCCGCGCGACAGCCACCCTCACTCGCAGGTGAGTTCGAATCGGCCATTCCCCGCACCGGACACGGCGGCGTGCCGCACCGCCGGGCCGCGACCAGGGCTCTTGCAAGGTCGAATTTCTCTGACGTTTGCGCTGGTCAGCGGGGGATGTCGAGGAGGTCGAGTGGGGCGGCGAAGGGTTCGTAGGAC
>NZ_JBEZYP010000003.1:392355-410903 GCF_040638585.1 Streptomyces sp. NPDC025273 | reverse complement strand
ACGGCTACACCGGCCCGATCGACGGGGCGATGGGACCCAACTCCTGGCGGGCCTACAGCAGCTTCATCAACCAGGACCGCTGGGACTGAACCACCTCGGAGTGCGCACGGGACCAGGACGGCCGGTCGCGGACCGTCGTCCCGGTGTTTCCGCGACGGGGGATGCGGATGCCTGCCCCCAGCGGGGTCAGGCGCGGATCGCGGACGCCGCGCATACTCGGTCGCATGAACAAGCACGGGCGACTCGCCGACTTCCTCCAGGCGCGCCGGGGCCGACTTCGGCCCGAGGACGTCGGATTGCCGACCTACGGTGAGCGGCGCAGGGTGCCGGGGCTGCGACGGGAGGAGCTCGCGATGCTCGCGGGCATCAGCGCGCCCTACTACACACGCCTGGAGCAGGGTCAGTCGCGCAACGCCTCGCCCGAGGTGCTCGACGCCCTCGCGAACGCCCTGCGGCTGGACGAACCCGAGCGGGTGCATCTGCACGCCCTGGCCCGTGCACCGAGACGGGGCAGAGCCGCGGACCGGCCGCGTACCGAGCGCGTCACCCCGGCAACCAGCGCCCTGCTGGCAGCGATCGGGGACACGCCCGCCGTCGCACTGGGCCGCCGCGGCGACGTCCTGGCCTGGAACGGGCAGGGCCACGCGCTGTTCGCCGGCCATCTCGCCCCGGACACCCCCGACGACCCCGGACGACGGCCCAACATGGCCAGGCTCGTGTTCCTCGACGCACACACCCGAGACCTCTACGCCGACTGGCCCGCCAAGGCCAGGGCCGTGGTGGGCAACCTCCGGATGACGGCCGGCCGTCATCCGGACGATCCACTGCTGGCCGCACTGGTCGGTGAACTGACCATGCGCAGCGCGGAGTTCGCCACGATGTGGGCCGACCACCGGGTCGCGGTCTGCGACGTCGCCGACTACGAGATGCGCCACCCCCTGGTCGGGACACTGACCGTCACCCAGCAGACGCTCCAGAGCCCGCAAGGAAACGGCCCGGCCCTGGTCGTGGCCACGGCCGCCCCCGGATCCCCCTCCGCGACCGCCCTCACCCTGCTCACCCAGGCCACCGCACCCCGTGAACCGGCCGAGCCGCGCCGCGGCAGCCGGGCCCGCACCATCTGACCCCGTCCTCCTGCCGGCGGCGCGTACCCCCGTCGGCTCCTCCGGAGAACCCACTCGGCCACGGCGCCGCACCGCGGCTTCCGCCTGCCCGAAACCAGTGAAGGAACCATGTCCCAGCGAAGCATCAAGATCACCATGTCCGCCGTTCTGCTGGCCGCGGCCACCCTCGCGTCGACCGCCCCGGCCGGCGCGGCACACGGCGGGGAGCCCCTGACGGACGTACGCGTCGCCACCCACTTCGACCTGGCCGCGGGCCAGATGCCGGAGAACATCACCCTGCTGCCCGACGGCACGGCGGCCGTCACCTTCGCCGCCGGCCGCCAGGTGGCCCTGGTCAGCCCGGGGGGCGGCACACGCATCCTGGCGACGCTGCCCGCACCGGCCGACGGCGGAGTCCACACCCCGGTCCTCGGGTTCCCCCTGACCACCGGCATCGCCCGCACCCCGGACGGCACCGTGTACGTGCTGTACGCGACGGGCACCGCCGACCTGACGGGACTGTGGCGGCTGCGTCCCGGGCAGGACCCGCAGCGCATCGCCGCACTGCCCGCCGACGGCCTGCCCAACGGACTGGCACTGGACGCGCACGGCAGGACGCTCTACATCACCGACTCGGTGCTCGGCACCGTATGGACCGTTCCCACCACCGGCGGCACACCCACCGCGTGGTCCACCGCTTCCGAACTCGCCCCGGCCGGTTTCCTCGGAGCCAACGGCGCGAAGGTACGCGGTGGCGCCCTGTGGGTGACCAACCTCGACCGGGGCACCCTCCTGCGCATCCCGATCCGCTCCGGGAACCGTGCGGGAGCGCCGCAGGTCAAGGCCTCGGGCATGGCAGGCATCGACGACTTCGCCTTCACCGGCCGCGGCAACGAGGTCCTCGCCGCACTCAACGCGCCCAACACGGTCGTTCGCATCCGCCCCGACGGCACGAGCACCACCGTCCTGGACACCGCCGACGGTCTGCAGAACCCCACCTCCGTCGCGCTGCGCGGCAAGGACGTGTACGTGCTCAGCGCCGCCTACACCACGGCCGCCGACCCCAACCTGCTGCGCGCACACCTGCGCGGCCACCGATGAACGCAGGCCTGATCCTCGACGACGGCGTCCAGGCCACACGGCGGGCTTCTCCCCGGCGACCGCGTCCGCCCGGGCGATCCTGGCCGTGAACCTGCTGGGCGCCGCCCATGTGATCGAGGCCTTCGAGCAGGCGGCGACCCGCGGGACCTCACCGGTGTGCGTCTCCAGCATGGCCGGTCACTACGCCTCGCTGAGCCGGGAGGACGAGGCCCTGCCGGCGTCCGCGCCGGTCGAGGACCTGCTCGGGCTCGCCTCCGTCACGGCCGTCGGGGAGGAGGCGACGGCCGCCTACATCCTGTCCGAGCGCGGCAACCACCTGCGGGTGCGGGCCGCCGCACCGGCCTGGAACCTGCGCGGTGCCAGGATCAACAGCATCAGCCCGGGGGTCATCTCCACCGCCATGTCGAAGGCCGAGGCGGAGTCACCCTCCGGCGCCCCTATGCTCCGGATGCTTCAGGACTGCGGTGCCGGCCGCACCGGGACACCGGCGGAGATCGCCGACGCCGTCGCCTTCCTCGGCGGGCCCGAGGCCAGCTACGTCACCGGCACCGATCTGCTCGTCGACGGAGGCCAGGCTGCCTGGATCCGCTGCCACCGCGTCTGACCGCAGGCTTCCGGGCCGGCCGTGGACCCGGCCGGCCCGGAGCCGTCCGTACGGGCACGGTGTTCCCCCGGTGCCGTTCCTCAGTGCCCGTGGGCGCCGTCCTCGTGCCCGGACGCAGGCCCGTCCGGCTCCGGAGAGGTCGCCGGTGCCCCTGCGCGGACGGTGAAGGCCGCGGTGCGGACGGTGCCGTCGTGCTCGAAGTCCAGGAAGAGGCGGTACGTCGCCGAGCTGGGCGCGTTCGCGGTGAAGGTGACGGCCGGACCCGGCTCGGTGCGGCCGTCACCGGGCGCCCCGTCGGGGTGGACGTGCAGATAGGCGAGGTCGCCGGCCCGCAGGGCGACGAGATGTCCGTAGGCGCCGAGGTAGGGATCGAGGTCGGTGACCGGCTTGCCGCCCTTGCGTACGTCGAAGGTGAGGTCCTCCGCGACGCCGGGCCGGAGGTTCCCGTTCAAGGTCACGGTGTATCCGTCGACCGTGGCGGTGCGGGACGGCTTGGGGAGTTCGGCGGGCTTGTAGGTGCCCGCCACGGCGAGGTCGGCACCCAGGGTGAGGTCCGGGGCGTTCTTCGCGCCGGGTGCGAAGTCCGCGAAGACCCGATAGTCACCGGCGGCCGGCAGGGAGACGGGCGTGCTCCAGGTGCCGTCGGCGGCCCGGGTGGGGTGCAGATGCCGGTAGGTGGCCAGGTCGCGTGAGGCCAGGATCAGGTGCAGCTCCTTGCCGTGCTCACGTTGGTACGAGGTGACGGGCCGGCCA
The DNA here is from genome assembly GCF_040638585.1 of Streptomyces sp. NPDC025273. Classification (NCBI taxonomy): domain Bacteria; kingdom Bacillati; phylum Actinomycetota; class Actinomycetes; order Kitasatosporales; family Streptomycetaceae; genus Streptomyces; species Streptomyces sp. NPDC025273. The sequence goes on along the minus strand of NZ_JBEZYP010000003.1, from coordinate 407,342 downwards.
AAGGCGTCGCGCACGGCGAAGCGCAGTTCGCCCTCCTGCGCCGCCTTCAGGCGCGGGGTCAGGAGATCGAGGGTGTAGCCGTCCTCGGACACCTGGAGCCCTCCGGCCGCTGATTCCGCGTGGTCGCCGCCGTCCCCCGCTCCTTCCTGCTCCGCACGGTCCGTGTGGTCGGCGCGGGGTGCGGGTCCGGTGCCTCCCACGGGGCCCACCGTGTTGCCGAGGCCGTACGCGGCGCCGAAGGACACCGTGAGTGCTGCGGTGAAGGACGTGATCTTCCCGGCGGTGTTCATGGCTGCTCCTCCTGGTCCGAGAGGGTCCCGTGGCGGGCCCCACCGTCATGAGAATATACCCCCGTGGGGTATCTGAGGACTTTCCTGGATCTCTTGCAAAAAATACGGGTGGGGGGTATACCTGAGATCAAGAAGATACCCCATGGGGGTATGAATTCGAAGGGGGTTCCCATGTCCTTGTCCACGTCCGGAGGCATCCGCGCGACCGGCACCGGCAGCACCGCGAACGCCGACGGAGGTGTTACCGCCACCGTCTACCGGGTGGCGGGCATGACCTGCGGGCACTGCCGGACCGCCGTCACGCAGTCCGTCGGAGCGCTGCACGAGGTCCTGTCCGTCGACGTCGACATGGCCGGCGGCCTGGTCACCGTCACCACCGCCGGAACACCGGACGACGCCGCGGTCGCGGCGGCGGTCCACGACGCCGGCTACGAGCTGACCGGCCGCGCCTGAGCGGCGCGCACCGCCCCCGGCAGCCGCCGGGGCCCGAACGCACGGGCCCCGGCCCCACCCGTCCCGACGAGGAGCAGGAAATGACCACCAGGACTCAGGGCGCCGCCCAGGTCGAGCTAGCCATCGGCGGCATGACCTGCGCCTCGTGCGCGGCCCGCATCGAGAAGAAGCTCAACCGCATGAACGGGGTCGAGGCGACCGTCAACTACGCCACCGAAAAGGCGAAGGTCACCTACGCCGACGACATCGCGGTCGAGGACCTGATCGCCACCGTGGAGGCGACCGGATACTCCGCCCGGCAACCCTCCCCGCCCCGACTCGACGGGGAGGGGCCGGCGGCCGGCCCGAGCGACGACGAGCGGGCCGACGACGAACTGCGTCCGCTGCGCCAGCGGCTGGTCACCGCGGTCGTTCTCGCCGTCCCCGTCATCGCGATGGCGATGGTCCCGGCCCTGCAGATCGAATACTGGCAGTGGCTCTCGCTCACCCTCGCCGCACCCGTCGTCACGTACGCGGCCTGGCCCTTCCATCGCGCCGCCGTCACCAACGCCCGGCACGGTGCGGCCACCATGGACACCCTGATCTCGGTCGGGACCGGCGCCGCGTTCCTGTGGTCGCTGTGGGCGCTCTTCTTCGGAACGGCCGGCACACCGGGCATGACGCACCCCTTCGAGTTCACCATCGCGCGCAGCGACGGCTCGGGGAACATCTACCTGGAGGCCGCCGCGGGCGTCACGGCCTTCATCCTGGCCGGCCGCTACTTCGAGGCCCGCTCGAAGCGCAAGGCGGGTGCCGCGCTCAGAGCGCTGCTGGAGCTCGGCGCCAAGGAGGTGACCCTCCTGCGCGACGGACTGGAAGTCACCGTGCCCACCGTCGAGTTGCGGGTGGGTGACCGCTTCTTCGTCCGCCCCGGAGAGAAGATCGCCACCGACGGCACCGTCGTCGAGGGGGCCTCCGCCGTCGACACGTCGATGCTCACCGGCGAGTCCGTACCCGTGGAGGTGGCCGTCGGCGACCCGGTCACCGGTGCGACGCTGAACGCCGGGGGCCGGCTCGTCGTCGAGGCCACCCGGATCGGTGCCGACACCCAGCTCGCCCGCATGGCCGAGCTCGTCGAGGACGCACAGAACGGCAAGGCCGCCGCTCAGCGCCTGGCCGACAGGATCTCCGCCGTGTTCGTGCCGGTCGTCATCGGGCTCGCGCTCGCCACACTCGGCTTCTGGCTCGGCAACGGCGCCGGTCTCACGGCCGCGTTCACCGCCGCCGTCGCCGTACTGATCATCGCCTGCCCCTGCGCGCTCGGCCTGGCCACCCCGACCGCCCTGATGGTGGGCACCGGCCGCGGCGCCCAGCTCGGCATCCTCATCAAGGGACCCGAGGTGCTGGAGACCACCCGCAGGGTGGACACCATCGTCCTGGACAAGACCGGCACCGTCACGACCGGCCGGATGACCCTGGTCGGCGTGCACACCGTCGGGAACACGGACGAGATGGAGGTCCTGCGTCTCGCCGGTGCCCTGGAGCACTCCTCCGAACACCCGATCGCCCGGGCCGTCGCCACCGGTGCGGCCGCGAAGGCCGGCGCCCTGCCCACACCCGAGGACTTCGCCGGCGTCCCCGGCCTCGGTGTCCAGGGCGTCGTCGACGGCCACGCCGTCCTCGTCGGCAGGGAGAAGCTGCTCACCGAGTGGGCCATGGAACTGCCCGGGCCGCTCCGGCGCGCCAGGGACGACGCCGAGAAGGCGGGGAGGACCGCCGTCCTCGTCGCCTGGGACGGCGAGGCGCGTGCGGTCCTGGAGGTGGCCGACGTGGTCAAGGACACCAGCGCCGAGGCGATCCGGCGGCTGCGCGCACTGGGTCTGACCCCGATCCTCCTGACCGGCGACAACAAGGCCGTCGCGGACTCCGTCGCCGCCGAGGTCGGGATCGACGAGGTCATCGCCGAGGTCATGCCCGAGGACAAGGTGGCCGTCGTCAAGAGGCTCCAGGCGGAGGGCCGTAGCGTCGCCATGGTCGGTGACGGAGTCAACGACGCGGCCGCGCTCGCCCAGGCGGACCTCGGGCTCGCGATGGGCACCGGCACCGACGCCGCCATCGAGGCCGGCGACCTGACCCTCGTCCGCGGAGACCTGCGGGCCGCCGCCGACGCGATCAGGCTCTCCCGCAAGACGCTCGGCACGATCCGCTCGAACCTCTTCTGGGCCTTCGCCTACAACGTGGCGGCCCTGCCGCTCGCCGCCGCCGGCCTGCTCAATCCGATGATCGCCGGAGCGGCCATGGCCTTCTCCTCCGTCTTCGTCGTGGGCAACAGCCTGCGCCTGCGCAGCTTCCGCGCCGCCGACTGAATCCGGGCGCGGCGTACGCCGCGCCCGGCCCCGCGGATCAGGCGTGGAAGCCGTTGCACACCACGGAGGTGTACGTCGAGGGCCCGCCCTCGACGTGGTAGAGCACCACGGTCCAGCCCCCCTGTCGTCGCTGGCGGCCTCACGCCGGAACCGGGTCAGTGCCTCGGGGTGATCACTGATCTCGTCGCGGATCACCTTCACGGCCACCAGCCGCCCGCCGGGCGACCGGCCGAGATACACCGCTCCCGAGGACCTCCGCCCGGACGACGGCGAGCGGCGGGACCGTCCCGCGGCGCAGCCGGCCGAGGCGCGGGGCGGAGGGCTTCGCCGCGGGCCCCGTTCCGGGATGCGAAGGGCGGCCAGGGAGCCGAGGATGCCTAGGGGGACGGGCCGCAGGGCCCGGGACCGTACGGACGGCAAGCGACATCCCGAGGGAGACACCACCATGGCGCCCGAGCGAGCCCCTTCCGGCGGCACCCCGCCGCGCGACCCCGCCCTCGCACTGCCGGTGGCGGACCGGGCCGGATGGAGCGCGCTGGACGTGCGGGCGGTGGACACCGTACGCGTGCTGGCCGCCGACGCCGTGCAGAAGACGGGCAACGGGCATCCCGGTACGGCGATGAGCCTGGCCCCGCTCGCCTATCTGCTCTTCCAGCAGGTCATGCGGCACGATCCGGGCGACGACCGGTGGCTGGGCAGGGACCGTTTCGTACTCTCCTGCGGACACACCAGCCTCACCCTGTACATCCAGCTCTATCTCGCGGGCTACGGCCTGGAGATGGAGGATCTGGAGGCGCTGCGGACCTGGGGTTCGGCGACCCCCGGGCATCCGGAGTACCGGCACACCCGGGGTGTCGAGATCACCACCGGTCCGCTGGGCCAGGGGATGGGCGCCGCGGTCGGGATGGCCATGGCGGCCCGCCGGGAGAGGGGGCTGCTCGACCCCGACGCCGCCCCGGGCGCCAGCCCCTTCGACCACCACGTGTACGTGATGGTGTCCGACGGCGACATGATGGAAGGCGTCGCGTCGGAGGCCTCCTCGCTCGCCGGCCATCAGCAGCTGGGCAACCTCGTGGTGTTCTACGACTCCAACCACATCTCCATCGAGGACGACACCGACATCTCCTTCAGCGAGGACGTCCCGGCCCGCTACGCCGCGTACGGCTGGCACGTGCAGACGGTGGACTGGACCCGCACGGGTGACTACGTCGAGGACGTCGACGCCCTGCTCGCCGCGGTCGAGGCCGCGAAGGCGGACCGGACCCGGCCGTCGTTGATCATGCTGCGCACGATCATCGGGTGGCCCGCCCCGACGAAGCGGAACACCGGCAAGGCGCACGGTGCGGCCCTGGGGGACGACGAGGTCGCCGGCACCAAGCGGCTCCTCGGCTTCGACCCCGAGTCGTTCTTCCCGATCGAGGACGAGGTCCTCGCCCACACCCGAGCGGTCGGTGAGCGGGGCAGGGCGGCCCGGGAGCGCTGGCAGCAGACCTACGAGGCCTGGCGGACCGCGAACCCCGGGCGGGCGGCACTGCTGGACCGCCTGCGGCGGCAGGAGCTGCCCGGCCACTGGACCGACGTCCTGCCGGTGTTCCCGGCCGATCCGAAGGGCATGGCCACCCGGAAGGCCTCCGGCGAGGTGCTCACCGCCCTCGCACCGGTGCTGCCCGAACTGTGGGGCGGCTCGGCGGACCTCGCGGGCAGCAACAACACCACCATGGAGGGGGAGCCCTCCTTCGTCCCGTCCGACCGGCAGACCTCGGAGTTCGGCGGCGGCCCCTACGGGCGCACGCTTCACTTCGGCATCCGTGAGCACGCCATGGGCGCGGTGCTCAACGGCGTCGGCCTGCAGAGCCTGACCCGCCCCTACGGCGGTACGTTCCTCACGTTCAGCGACTACATGCGGCCCGCCGTCCGTCTCGCCGCGCTGATGAAGCTCCCCGTCACCTACGTGTGGACCCATGACTCGATCGGGCTGGGTGAGGACGGCCCCACCCACCAGCCCGTCGAACACCTCGCCGCCCTGCGCGCGATTCCCGGCCTCGACGTCGTACGCCCCGGCGACGCCAACGAGACCGCGGTCTGCTGGCGGGTGATCCTGGAGCACACCGACCGGCCCGCCGGTCTCGTGCTCACCCGGCAGAACCTCCCGGTGATCGACCGCGCCGACGGCGTCCACGCCCCGGCCGAGGGCGCGGCCCGCGGCGCCTACGTCCTCGTGGAGGCCGCCGGAAGCGCCCCCGACGTCATCCTGGTGGCGACGGGGTCCGAGGTCCAGATCGCCCTCGAAGCCCGCAAACTGCTGGCCGACGAGGGGCTGGCCGTACGCGTGGTCTCGATGCCCTGCCGCGAATGGTTCGCCGAGCAGCCGTTGTCCTATCAGGACGTGGTGCTGCCGCCCGAGGTGCGCGCCCGCGTCGCGGTGGAGGCCGCCGTCGGCCAGGGCTGGCGCGAGGTGGTCGGCGACGCGGGCCGGATCGTCAGCCTGGAGCACTACGGAGCGTCCGCCGACTACCGGCGGCTCTACGAGGAGTTCGGCATCACCGCCGAAGCCGTAGCCGCTGCCGCGCGCGGCAGCATCCGCGACGCGGTGGACGTCCCCAGGCCCGGCGGACGGATGGCCTGACCCATCTGACGCCGCACCAGCGCGTGGAGCCGCCCGCCCGTGTCCGCGAGCGGCTCCGCGGGCGGCCGCGGCTGCACGACGGGCCCCACGACCTGACGATCGAGCGGTTCGCGTGCAGGACCGTGGACAGCCGGTGCGCGACCACGACCCCGGCGGCCCGAAGGGACCCGGCGCTCTCGGTCACGGCGCGCCGGGTCTCGTTGTCGTGCGCGCTGCTCGCCTGGTCGAACAGCAGGATGCGGGGACGCCGGACGAGAGCCTGGGCGATCATTTGCCGCTGCCGCTGCCGCTGCCGCTGCCGCTGCCGCTGCCCCTGCCCGTCGGATATCGCTCCGCCGCCGGAGAACATCGGGCGGATGGCGCCGATTCCCACGCCGCGGATGTACGGGGGAGCTGTGCCCGTTCCGTGAGCCCGGCGGGCAGTGGGGCCGGTCGCCCGACCACGGTGGACGGACGGTGTGCACGGTAGAGGACGTGCGGGCGACGCTGCCGGATTCATCCGATGAACCGGCTGCACCACCCTTCACTCGCGCGGCGGGCGACGCTACCATCGAGATACCTTATGGGAGCGCTCCCATCTCTTGTCGTCCCGTACCGTCGCACCGCGGCGGTCCAGCTCGGAGAGGACGCTTCCGTGCGCTTGAGCGCCAGACCCTTCGCCGCCCTACTGGCAGCACTCGCCCTGACCGCCGGGTTGTCGATCACCGGCAGTCCGGCCGCGGCACGCTCCGACGAGCCGCCTCCCGCGACCGAAGCATCCGATGTGTCGATCGCCGCGGACACCTACACCTGGAAGAACGCACGCATCGACGGCGGCGGCTTCGTACCGGGCATCGTCTTCAACCGGTCCGAGAAGAACCTCGCCTACGCACGCACCGACATCGGCGGCGCCTACCGCTGGGATCAGTCGGGCAAGCGGTGGACACCGCTGCTGGACTGGATCGACTGGGACAGATGGGGCTGGTCCGGCGTGGTGAGCCTCGCCTCCGACCCGGCCGAGCCCGACAACGTGTACGCCGCCGTGGGCACGTACACCAACAGCTGGGACCCGACGAACGGGGCGGTCCTGCGCTCTTCGGACCGGGGCGGGTCCTGGAAGGCCGCCCCGCTCCCCTTCAAGCTCGGCGGCAACATGCCGGGGCGCGGGATGGGGGAGCGGCTCGCCGTCGACCCGAACAAGAACTCCGTCCTCTATCTGGGCGCGCCCAGCGGCAAGGGGCTGTGGAGGTCCACCGACTCCGGGGTCACCTGGTCGGAGGTGACCGCTTTCCCCAATCCCGGCAACTACGCGCAGGACCCGTCCGACACCAGCGGATACGCCAGCGACAACCAGGGCATCGTGTGGGTGACGTTCGACGAGCGCTCCGGCAGCGCGGGCAGCACGACCCAGGACATCTACGTCGGGGTCGCCGACAAGCAGAACACCGTCTACCGCTCCACGGACGGCGGCGGCACCTGGTCCAGGATCGCCGGCCAGCCGACCGGGTATCTCGCGCACAAGGGCGTACTCGACTCGTCGACCGGCCACCTCTATCTGACGCTGAGCGACACGGGCGGCCCGTACGACGGCGGCAAAGGCCGCATCTGGCGCTACGCCACCGGTACCGGTGAGTGGACGGACGTCAGTCCGGTCGCGGAGGCCGACACGTACTACGGGTTCAGCGGACTCTCCGTCGACCGCCAGAAGGCCGGCACCCTCATGGCCACCGCGTACAGCTCCTGGTGGCCCGACACCCAGATCTTCCGCTCCACGGACAGCGGCGCGACCTGGACGCGGGCCTGGGACTACACCAGCTACCCCAGCCGTTCGAACCGGTACACCCAGGACGTCTCCTCCGTCCCCTGGCTCTCCTGGGGCGCCGATCCGTCCCCGCCCGAGACCACGCCCAAGCTGGGCTGGATGACGGAGGCGCTGGAGATCGACCCCTTCGACTCGGACCGGATGATGTACGGGACGGGCGCCACGGTCTACGGCACCGAGAACCTCACGTCCTGGGACTCCGGCGGCCAGTTCAAGATCACTCCGATGGTGGAGGGGCTCGAGGAGACGGCCGTCAACGACCTGGCGAGCCCGCCGTCCGGAGCCCCGTTGCTGAGCGCGCTCGGTGACATCGGAGGCTTCCGGCACACGGATCTCGACGCGGTGCCCGCGATGATGTTCACCTCGCCGAACCTCGACTCGACCACCAGCCTCGACTTCGCGGAGTCGTCCCCCGGCACGGTCGTGCGGGTCGGCAATGCCGACGCCGCCCCGCACATCGGCTTCTCGACCGACAACGGGGCCAACTGGTTCCAGGCATCCGAGCCCGCCGGCGTCACCGGCGGCGGCACGGTCGCCGCGGCTGCCGACGGCAGCGCATTCGTCTGGAGCCCGGACGGCGCGGCTGTCCATCGCACGACCGGATACGGCAACTCCTGGACCCCGTCCGCCGGCATTCCGGCCGGGGCGACGGTCGAGGCCGACCGGAAGAACCCGAAGAAGTTCTACGGCTTCAAGGCCGGTACCTTCTACGTGTCGGCCGACGGAGGCGCCACCTTCACCGCCAGGGCGGACAACCTGCCCGCCGAGGGCAACGTCCGCTTCAGGGCGCTGCCCGGGACCGAGGGCGACATCTGGCTCGCGGGCGGTGCCACGGCCGGGACGTACGGACTGTGGCGCTCCACCGATTCCGGCACGAGCTTCACGAAGTTCTCCGGCGTGGAGCAGGCGGACAGCGTGGGCTTCGGCAAGGCGGCGGCGGGCGCCTCGTACCAGACCGTCTTCGTCAGCGCGAAGATCGGTGGGGTGCGCGGCATATTCCGGTCCACGGACGCCGGGGCGAACTGGACGCGGATCAACGACGACGCGCACCAGTGGGGCTGGACGGGCGCCGCGATCACCGGGGACCCGCGGGTCTACGGCCGCGTGTACGTCTCCACGAACGGCCGCGGCATCCAGGTGGGCGAGTCCTCGGACACCGGAGGGGGAGGAACGGACCCCGGCCCGGACCCGGAGGAGCCCCCGGCCGATGCCGACTGCTCGGTGACGTACACGGTCACCAACCAGTGGTCCGGCGGCTTCCAGGCCGATGTGACGGTCACCAACACCGGGGCCACGGCCTATGACGGCTGGCAGCTCGGCTGGTCGTTCCCCGACGGGCAGGAGGTCACGCAGATGTGGAACGCCACCTCCCAGCAGGACGGGGCGAAGGTGACGGCCACGAACGTGGGCTGGAACGGCAAGGTGGCGTCCGGTTCCTCGGCGGGCTTCGGCTTCTCGGGCAGCTGGACGGGCGCCAACACCGAGCCGACGGCGTTCACCCTGGGCGGTGAGGCCTGCACCGTCGGCTGACGCACGCGGACCGGCGCGGGAGGCAGCCCCCTCCCGCGCCGGAGCCGCGGGGTTCACCCGAAATGGACACGACGCCCCCTGTGTGCTGCATTGGAGTGGACGCACTCCGCCTGGGAGGCACCCGTGGTCGATGCCGACGTGCTGGTCGTAGGAGCGGGTCCGGTCGGCCTGACGGCCGCGTCCGAGCTGAGACGCCGTGGCCTCGCGTGCCGGGTCGTCGACCGGCTCCCGGCCCGTCTGCCGTACGCCAGGGCGGTGGGTGTCCAGCCCCGGACCCTGGAGATCTGGGACCGGATGGGGATGGTGCGCGAGGCACTGGAGACGGCCGTCCCGATGAGGGGACAACTGCTCTACGTCAACGGTGCGGAACAGGCGAGGATCGATCTCACCCTGCCCCCGGACGTGCCCTACGGCTTCGCCGCCCTCCCGCAGTACGAGACGGAACGGCTCCTCGAAGAGCTCCTGGAGCGGTGGGGAGGCCACATCGAACGCGGTACGGAGCTCGTCTCCTTCGAGCAGGACGCCGAGGGGGTCGACGCCGTGCTCTCGCTGTCCGCCGGCGGTACGGAGGCGCTGCGGGCCCGCTATCTGGTGGGCTGCGACGGCGCCCACAGTGTCGTACGCAAGGGCCTCGGGCTCTCCTTCGAAGGTGCCGCCCTCCCCGAGGAGTACATGCTGGGTGACGTCGAGGTCGACTGGGATCTGCCGGCCGGGTACGGGATCCGGTCCTCGCACGTCGTCGACGGGCGCACGGACGATCTGCTGGTGTGCATCCCGCTGCCGGGCCACGGCCGCTACCGGATGTCCATGCTGACCCCACCCGAACTCTCCCTGGCCCCACAACGCACCGGACAGGGCGAGGTGGCCCACGGGCTGAGCGGTGACCGGGGCCCGCAGCCCGGGATCGAGCACATCCAGGCCGTGCTCGACCGGCTCTCACCCCGGCCCACGACCGCCACCTCACTGCGCTGGTCGTCCGTCTTCCGCATCAGCCACCGCCTGGTGGACCGCTATGGGGAGGGACGGGTGTTCGTCGCCGGGGACGCCGCGCACATCCATCCGCCCACGGGCGCGCAGGGCATGAACACCGGCATCCAGGACGCCTGCAACCTGGCGTGGAAACTGGCCGCAGCCGTGCGCGGCCGGGCGGGCGAAGGGCTGCTGGCGAGTTACGACGCCGAGCGCCGGCCGATCGGCGAGGAAGTGGTCCGGCGGACGGTCCGTCACGCGCGCGGCGGCATCGGGTCCGACGCCGACGACCCGGACACCATGATGCGCCGGGAGGCCCAACTCCTGGTCGGCTACCGAGGCAGCCCCCTCGTCGCGCCGGACGGATCCTCGCACGACGGACCCGCCCCCGGCGACCGTGCCCCCGACTGCGGTGGCCTCACCTACGCCCTGGCGACCTTCCCCGTACGGCTGTTCACCGTGCTGCGGGGGCGGGACCACACGCTGCTGCTGTACGCGGACCACGAGGAACAGACTGACCGGTTCGACGAGGTGTGGGCCGCTGCCGCACGCGCGGCCCCCGGCCTGCTGAACGCCTGCGCCGTACTCGCTCCGGAGGTGCGGGCGCCCGGCCTGCGACTGCCCGCCGTGCACGACGGCCTCGACGAGTTCCGCTCGGCATACGGCGCGCGGGGCGGCGAGGCGATCCTCGTACGGCCGGACGGCTGTCTCGGACTGCGGGCCGCCCCGGCGGCCGGCCCCGAACTGCGCGCCCACCTGGAGATGCTCTTCGGGCGTGACGCGGGGCCCGGCAGCGACTGACTGCGGGGCCCCGCGCCGTACGGTCAGCGAGGCTGAGCCCACCTCACCCCGACTCGGGGAAGGACACCACCTGGGACGGGACGGTCGACGTACCGGAGGTGGGGGATCCGGTGTTGTTGATGACGTGCTCGTACTGGCCCTGGCCGCCCAGCGACACCACGAGCAGGTCGTGGAACTTCACGCCGGGCTTCACCGGTGCCTGGAATCCGTGCTGCTGGCGGATCGTGGGGTCCACGTTGAAGTAGCAGTAGCTGCCCATGCCCCAGCCCTCGTGGGTGGTGACCGAGTCCTCGACCTTGTACGCCGCGTAGCCCTTGATGTCACCGTTCTGGATGGCGGCCTGGTCGGGGGCGTCGTACGCCTTCTCGTTCTGGAAGAAGCTCGTCTTCCCGTTCTCGCCGTACCACCGCACGTCGTACTTGTTGAAGTGCTCGACGAACAGGCCGGTGGCCAGGACGTCGTCACCGTTCACCCGGAGGCCGTAGTCGGACCGGTTGGTCTCCCAGCCGACGCCCTCGCCGTGGTCGGCACGCCAGAGCCAGGTGTGGTCGATGATCGTGTCGTCGCCGTTGATCACCATGCCGGTGGTCGTCTTGCCGGCACCCGCTCCGCCGACCCGGACGAACACGTCCTGGAGCGAGGTCGGGTTCGCCGAGTGGTCGGCCGACGCGCCCTCGGGACCCACCTGGACGAGCACCGAGGAGTTCTGCGTACCGGCGTCGACCAGGAGTCCGGCCAGCTTCACACCGTCGACGTCACCGACCTTGATCGCGGTCACCCCGTTGTCCGGGATGATCGTGGCCAGGCCCAGACCGAGGGCGACCGTGCCGGCGCGGTTGATCTCGATGGCCTCGTCCACGTGGTAGACGCCAGGGGTGAAGAGCAGGTGCAGCCCCTGGCGTACCGCCGCGCTGATGGTCTGCGCCGTCGCGCCCGGCTTCACCACGTAGAACCGGCTCAGCGGGATCGACTCGCCCTGCGGGGTGCCGTTCCACGAGACACCCCGCGCGTTGGTGCGCTTGGCGGGGGGACGAAGACCTTGTAGTCCTCGCCGTCGAGGTGGAGGAAGGGCTTCTCGCGGGAGACCGGAGTGGTCTCCAGGGTGGTGTAGGGGGGTTCGGGGAAGCTCTGGGCGGGGGCGCCCTCGACGCCGGAGAACGTCATGTTCCAGACCCCGTTGCCCCAGCTGCCGATCGAGCTGTCGCGGGTGTACCACTGCTGCTGGGAATAGGGGGACACCTGGCCGTCGATCTTGCTGTCGGCGATGTAGCCGCCGCTGGCCCAGCCGTAGCCGTCGGGGGCGAGGTCGAGGCCGCCCTTGACGTGCATGCGGCGGAACGGGGCGGCCTGGGAGACGGCCCAGCGGTTGGTGCCGTTGGCCGGGTTGAGGGCCAGGTTCTCGGCCGAACGCCAGAAGTTCTGGGTGGCGTTGCCGTTGAACCAGCCGGCGTCGACGGTCACGTCACCTTTGAAGGTGGTGTCGTCCGGCTTGAGGCCGAGCCCGGCGATCGAGGTTCAGAAGCCGATGGGCGTTGATGTTGTGGTACGTGCCCGGCTTGAACATCAGCGCGTACCTGCCGGTGCCGAACTGGGCCGACTCCTGCTTCCTGAAGATCTCGTCGACCTTGCCCTGGGACAGGAGCAAGGGCGCCGCGCTCGCGGACGGCGAGGGGACGAAGGCGAGGAGTGACAGGACGAGTCCGGCGACGACGGCCGGCACACCACCTCGTCTTCTGCCCGTATCACCCGACGGACTCGACCTCCTCGGCGACGGACGAGCGATCTGACGCGCCATTGGTTCAGGAAATGGCGGATCGGCTCCAGTGGCTCGGTCACGGGTGCTCGCGCGGTGGACGGGCTCGCGGGCTCACCCCAGGTCGGACATGTCGAGCACGAAGCGGTAGCGGACGTCGTTCCGCCGGAGGCGGTCGAGAGCCTCGTTCACCCGCGCCGAGGGGAGCAGCTCGATGTCGGCGGTGATGGCGTGCTCGGCGCAGAAGTCCAGCATGCTGGCGGTCGCGGGCCTGCCGCCGCTGCCCGCGGAGCTGAGCTTCTTGCGCCCCACGAGCAGGTCCATGGTCTCCACGGTGACGGGCCCGAGGTGGCCGAGTTGGCTGAGCGTGCCGTCCATGGCGACCAGGCGCAGGTACGGGCCGAGGTCGTGCGGGGCGGAAACGGTGTCGATGAGGACGTCGAACCGGTCGCGGGCGTCGGCCATCTGCTCCGGGTCCGTGGAGACGATCAAGGTGTGGGCGCCGAGACGGCGGGCATCGTCGGCCTTGTCCGGCGAGCGGCTGATGACGGAGGTTTCGGCGCCGAGCGCCACGGCCATCTTGACCGCCAGATGGCCCAGGCCGCCCAGTCCCGCCACGGCGACGCGGCTGTGCGGCCCCACGCCCAGGGAGCGCAGGGGTTCCCAGACCGTGATCCCGGCGCAGAGCAGAGGGGCGGCCGCGGCCGGATCCAGCCCGGCCGGAAGCGCGTAGGCGAACCGGTCGCGGACGACGTACTCGCGGGAATAGCCCCCCAGGGTGGTTGAGCCGTCGTGCCGGTCGACGCCTCCGTAGGTCAGGGTCGGGAAGGCCCGGCAGAAATTCTCCTGGCCGGCCTCGCACATGGGGCACTCGCCGCACGAATCGACGATGTTGCCGACCGCGACGGGGTCACCGACCGAGAAGCGGGTGACCATGCGCCCGGTCTCGGTGACCACGCCCGTGAACTCGTGCCCCGGCACCAGAGGGCCGCCCGCCCCGCCGTCGTGGCTGTGGACGGCATGCAGGTCGGTGTGGCAGACGCCGCAGTAGTCGACCCGGACCGCGAGGTCGTCGGGGCGCAGGTCGCGCCGCGTCAGCGGCGTGCGCCGCAGTGGCGCCGTCGGGCCGTCAGACTGCCAGCCGGTGGTTGTCCGCACAGCGCATCTCCTTAAACAGACTGTTCTGTCTGTTCACGGTAGGCGGATCCTGTCCTGGAGGCAAACCAACTGTTCTGTTTGGTAGCGTGGGGGCATGGCAGACCAGCCCCTGACCTCGCGCGGAGCGGCGACGTACCGGCGCATCCTCGACGTGGCGACGCAGGAGTTCGCCGAGCACGGGATCGCCGGTGCACGCATCGAGCGGATCGTGGCCGACGCGCGCAGCAACAAGGCGCAGCTCTATGCCTACTTCGGCAACAAGGAGGGGCTCTTCGACGCCATCTTCTTCGGCTCCCTCGAGCGGATCATGAATGTCGCCCCGATCGACGCCACCGACCTCGCGGACTGGGCCGTACGCCTCTACGACGAGTACCTCCGCCGCCCCGACCTCATCCGGCTGGCCACGTGGGCGCGCCTGGAGCGTCGCCCGACCGGGCACCTGGTGGACGACCCCGACCGCCTCGACGACCCGAAGCTGCGCGCCATCGCCGAAGCTCAGGCCGCCGGCCTGGTGCGCCAGGGCGACCCGTTCGACGTGATGGCCATGGTCATCGCCATGTCCATGGCCTGGTCGCCGGTCAGCAACGTCTACGCGGCAACCGCCGACGAGCCCTCCGAGGTGCACGAACAGCGTCGCGCGCTGCTCCGCGAAAGCGTCCGCCGCGCCGTGGCAGCCGGCTGAGAGAGCGAGAGGCCGGCCCCGGCCGGTTCCCCGCCGCGGGCCACACTGCTTCGGCCGAACACCTCGGTCGGCCGTGCGGAGCCCCGTGGTCGTGGAAGTCCCACCTGACGCATGTTCACCACGACGCGCCGACGCCCATCATCGGTGGCCGGGTGAGCGGCACGGAAGCGGAACGCCCCGCGAGGACCCGCACCGGATCGCCGCGCAAACATCCCCTCGGCGTGGCGTGCCGTCCAACGGGTGACATTCGGCCCGCAGTCACACGATGAGCCCATGGTGTCGCTCGAATGCGGCGCTCTCCAGTGGTGGGAAGCGGCATTTCGGCTGACGGTGGATCACGTCGCACCTGTGATCCGATGAGCCGACAACCAGCCGGCCGTCGCAGGGGTGGCGAAAGGACTGTGTATCCATGCGCTCTGCCCGCACCCTGTTCGCATCGACCGCCGTCACGGCGGTCCTCGCGGTCTCCGCCCCAGCCGCATATGCCGTGACCTCGGCCGACGGCTGGGACAAGGACAGCGGATCCTCCTCGAACAGCAGCAGCAACAACGACGACCGTGAGAAGCCGGAGTCGTGGAA
>NZ_JBEZYP010000003.1:0-392256 GCF_040638585.1 Streptomyces sp. NPDC025273 | reverse complement strand
AGCACGAGAAGCCGGAGGGTGGCGTGCACACCGGTGGCGGTGCGCTGGCCGGCGTCACGGCGGACGACTGGCAGAAGGACAAGGAGAACGGGTCCGCGACGGGTGACAACGCGGACCGTGAGAAGCCGGAGTCGTGGAAGCACGAGAAGCCGGAGGGTGGCGTGCACACCGGTGGCGGTGCGCTGGCCGGCGTCACGGCGGACGACTGGCAGAAGGACAAGGAGAACGGGTCCGGCAGCACGACGGACAGCGAGAAGTCGGAGTCCTGGCAGCACAAGAAGCCGGAGGGTGGCGTGCACACCGGTGGCGGTGCGATGGCCCTGTCCGGCAGCGGACTGGCCGCCGGATCGGTGCTGATGCTCGGTGGCCTCGGTGCCGCCGCGTACCGGCTGCGCCGTCGCAACGCCTCGGGTGCCGCAGCAGCCTGACGGGCGCACCCACCGCTGAACCGATCCTGTCGTGGCCGCCGCCCTCTCCGGGCGGTGGCCATGCCGATTTTCCCGGTCTCCCCACCTCGGGCCCGTCCCGTACACGAAAGGAACCACGCGCATGGCCGCCCAGCAGCCGTCCGACTCAGAACCCGCCTCCCCTGCCCTCGGCCGTTCCCTGCTGTGGCCCGCCGCCGCGGTCGGGCTGGGCTTCCTCCTCGTCTACAACTCGCTCGACGCCTCGGCAGGCGTCCCGCCGCCCGTCGCCGCCGTGGCGTCCGCCCCGGCGCCCGCCGTCACCGCTCCAGCCCTGCCGTCGTCGTCGCCCTCGCCCTCGCCGTCGGCCTCCGCGCTCTCCATCGACCGCGGGCTGCCCCGGTCCGAACCCGAGCGGATCAGGATCAAGAAGATTGCGGTCGACGCCCCCTTCACGCCGCTGGCCATCGGCCCTTCGGGGCAACTGAACGCGCCGCCCGCGAACGACATGAATCTGGCCGGCTGGTTCAAGGACGGAGCCACCCCCGGAGAGCGCGGTACCTCGGTCGTCGCCGGTCACGTGGACACCAAGACGGGCCCCGCCGTGTTCCTGCTGCTCAGCACGCTCAAGGCCGGCAACAAGGTGAGCATCACCCGTGAGGACGGCATCGTCACCGTCTTCAAGGTGGATTCGGTCGAGACCTTCAGCAAGGCGAACTTCCCGAACGAGCGCGTCTACGCCGACAACGGCACGGCACAACTGCGGCTGATCACCTGCGGCGGCGAGTACGACAAGAAGGAGAAGGACTACAAGGACAACGTGGTGGTGTTCGCCCACCTGGCAGCCGCCAAGCGCGCCTGACGACGGACCGGTGCTCGTTCACTCCCCCCACACGTCCGGGAAGTGCGCCTGGCATCCGGGTACGGCGAGGTGCTGGCGCGTGACACGTGCTTCCCGGACCTTCCCGCTCCGCGTCAGGTCATCGACGGGGGAGGAGCGCCCCGACCCGGTGGGTACCGCGGTCGTCGAGCGATCACGGTGACCGGCATCCGTGCGGGGACGGGCAGGCCGGTACCGCGTCAGCCGGTGCGCGGGCCCCGTCCTTCCGCCGCGGCGACCTGGTGCAGCGTGCGGCCGGTGCGGGCCGAGCGGGCGTGGTACGGATCGGGGGTGCCCGGCCGGTCGTGGACGGCCTGCCGGTCATCGGCCTTGAGCAGCAGCCATGCCTCGGGCGCCTGTGTGTCACCCTCCTCGCCCACGCGGAAGCGGGTGAGGGTGAATTCGCCGTGCAGCTTGGCCCCGTGGAGCCAGAAGGTCGCGTGCCCGCGCTCCAGGGACTCGGCGAAGGGCACGGCCGCGCCCCCGGAGTCGTGGCTGAGCGGCCGGTAGGTCCCCTGGTCCCAGACGATGACGGTGCCACTGCCCTGCTCGCCCGGCGGAATGACGCCTTCGAACTCGCGGTACTCCAGCGGATGGTCCTCCGTCGGCACGGCCATGCGCCTGTCCCGAGGATTGTCCGACGGGCCGCGGGGGACGGCCCAGGACTTGAGTACGCCGTCCACCTCCAGCCGGAAGTCGAAGTGCATCCGCCGGGCGTCATGGATCTGCACCACGAAACGCCGTCCGCCGTCGCTGGTCACGGCCGAGTCCTTCCGCCGGGATGCGGCCGGACCCTGTGCGCCCTTCCGGCGGGAGGCCGGTGGGACCCGCACGGTCCGACCCCGTACCTCCACTGTGCCGCCGCCGGCCCTGGCGCGCACGACAGCGGCCACGCGAACCACCGCGATCCCACCGCGTGGCCGCCGTCGCAGGCGGATACCGGCCCGGTGACCCGGACGGCGACACCACCTTCCCGCAGCGACCGGTGGTCGACCACGTGGTACCCCCCCCACGACTGCCCCGGCCCCGCTGTGACCCCGGTGCCCGTCCGCCGCACGACCTGCGGGCGGGGAACGTACCCGCCGCAGGCCCCACATGCCGACGTAGCATGATCCGCATGGAGCAGCGCACACTCGGCAGGACCGGCCGTGACGTATCGGTCGTGGGACAGGGCACTTGGCAGCTGGGCGGAGACTGGGGCGAGGTGCGGGAGGCCGACGCCTTCGACGTCCTGGACGCCGCCGTCGAATCGGGAGTCACCTTCTTCGACACCGCGGACGTCTACGGGGACGGCCGCAGTGAACAGCTCATCGGCCGCTATCTCAAGGACCGGCCGGACGCGGACATCCTCGTCGCCACCAAGATGGGCAGGCGCGCCGAGCAGGTACCCGAGAACTACGTCCTGGACAACTTTCGCGCCTGGAACGACCGCTCGCGCGCCAACCTCGGCGTCGGCACGCTCGATCTCGTCCAGCTGCACTGCCCGCCGACGAGCGTCTACTCCTCGGACGCCGTCTACGACGCCCTGGACACGCTCGTCGCCAAACAGCGGATCGCCGCCTACGCGGTGAGCGTCGAGACGTGCGCGGAGGCGCTCACGGCCATCGCCAGGCCCGGTGTCGCCAGTGTCCAGATCATCCTCAACCCGTTCCGGCTGAAGCCGCTGGACGAGGTGCTCCCGGCGGCCGCGGCGGCCGGGGTGGGCATCATCGCGCGGGTTCCGCTCGCGTCCGGGCTGCTGTCCGGGAAATACACCGCGGGCACCGTCTTCGCCCCCGACGACCACCGCACGTACAACCGTCACGGCGAGGCGTTCGACCAGGGCGAGACCTTCTCCGGTGTCGACTACGCGACCGGCGTGGCCGCCGCCGCGGAGTTCGCCGGGCTCGTCCCCGAGGGCGCCACCCCGGCGCAGACCGCGCTGCGCTGGATCATTCAGCAGCCCGGTGTCACGAGCGTCATCCCCGGCGCGCGGTCCGTGGAACAGGCCAGGGCCAACGCGGCGGCTGCCGCGCTCCCGCCGTTGCCGCAGAGCACACTGGACGCGGTCGGCGACCTGTACGACCGCCGCATCCGCGCTGAGGTCCACGCACGCTGGTGACCTGCCGGACTCAGTCGTCCTCGTCGTCGCTGTCGCCGTTCTGCTGACCGTCCTGCCGGGGTGCGTCCCCGGCCGGGTCGGCGTCCCCGGCGGGACCCGTGGACTCGGGAGATTCGTGCACGGCCGTCGGGGTGGAGTCCGGGTCCTGCACGTCCGCCGCACCGGAGTCAGGCGCGAACAGGACCGTTCCCAGATACACGGCCGCCACGAACGCGACCGCCCCGGCGATGGCGCTCGCCACGCGGGGCCGGCGGCGGATCGCCTCACTCGTGCTCATCCGGCGGGTGGTCGCCGACCGGCTCGTCCGGGGTGCCGGGGCGGCCCGTCTGCGGCCGGTGGCCTGGGGCAGCCGGTACGTCGACATGCCTCCGGCGGCCGGTCCGGCGGCCCCCGACGGGGTCCGGACGGCCGGGGCGGTGGAGGCCGGGGCGGCGGGAGCGTGCCGGGGCAGCGGCTCCGTGCGCCCGCGCCAGGCGTCGGTGCGGAACCAGTCGGAGACCTGCTGCGCGCTCGGCCGGTCCTCCGGCTTCTTCGCGAGCAGGCCCATCAGGTACGAGTCGAAGGCGGGGGAGACATCGGCTCCCCGCTGTCTCACCGGCACCGGGGGAGTGTCCACGTGCTGGTAGAGCGTGGCCGTCGCCGTGTCCGAGCGGAACGGCGGCTGACCGACCAGGAGCTGGTAGACGACGCAGCCGAGCGAGTACATGTCCGACGCGGAGTCGGCCGTGCGGCCCAGTGCCCGCTCCGGAGCCAGGTACAGGCTCGTACCGACGATGTGTCCGGCCGTGGTCAGCGCTGTCGAGGGATCGTCGACGAACTGGGCGATTCCGAAGTCCCCGATCTTCACGGACCCGTCGGCGTCCAGCATCAGGTTGCCGGGCTTGATGTCACGGTGGACGATGCCCTGACGGTGTGCCGCGGCCAGGCCTGCGGCCGCCTGGCCGGCGATCAGGGCCACCTGCTCGGGATGGATCTTCTCCTGAGCCTCCAGGAGATCCCCGAGGCTACGGCCCTCTACCAGCTCCATCACCAGGAAGAAGCGGTCCTCCCACGAGCCGAAGTCGAACACGGCCACCAGGTGAGGGTGACTCAGACGTGCCGCGGTCTGCGCCTCCAGGCGGAACCGCGCCGTCGACGAGGCGTCGGCCTGGTCGCCCAGCAGCAACTTCACCGCCACTGCCCGGCCCAGCACTTCGTCCGTGGCGCGCCACACCTCACCCATTCCGCCACGGCCGATGGGGGATATCAACCGGTACCGTCCAGCTACCAGCACCTGTGCACACCAATCTCGAACTGTGGCCCGCTCCGACTGCCACGGCGGCGACCTCATCGGGCTGATCGGCTCGGTACGGTGCGTAGGCGCGCGGCATGATCAGGATATCCGTCCGCCGGACCTCCGTGAGCCCGGCCGGCCACCGTCCCGCCGAATCAGGCCAATCCGACTGCCCGGACGGCTCGCGCTCACCCTGTGACGACCCACTCCAGCACGGCAGCGGCCGTGAACTCAACCCGGCCGGTGGGGAAGGGCAGCTCCACCGTCCTGAACACCGCTTCGCCCGCAGGCACTTCGGAACCTGGAGTGACCGAACGGCCCGCGTCGTACGGGACCGTGCAGCAGCGCATCTCCGCCACCTGTGCCGCCCGGACACCGGGTGCGGCATCCTCCAGCACCGCGACGGCCGCCGGTCCGGCGACAGGTCGCGGGCTGCCGCCAGGAACGCGTAGGGCTCCGGTTTCCTCGCACGGCACCTTCTCGGCGGACAGGCTGAGCGGAGGTACGCGCGTCCGGTGACCGCGAGGGTCGCCTGGTTCGCGGCCCCGGGAGGAGTCCGGGACCACCGCCACCCAGACACCCTCCTCATCCGGCCGCTCCACCCGGACGCGCAGCTCCGGCCGTGGAGCTGCCGGCGAGCACCGGGCGCAGGGCGTTCCTTCCCGGCCGGCGGGGCCGGGACGGGCTCATGCCGGCCGTTGGTCAGCCGGAGCCGCCCGCCGTCCGCCCCACCGCTTCGACCAGGGGCAGTACCCGGTGCGCCACCCGCTCGCGCAGGGCGACCTCGGTCCGCGTCCTGACCACGCCGGGGAGCTGGATCAGCTGTTGGATCACGTCTTCCAGGTGCCCGTTGTCGCGGGCGACGACGCGGGTCAGGAGGTCCCCGCCCCCGGTGGTCGAGAACGCCTCGATGATCTCCGGGACGGCCGCGAGGGCGTCCCCCACCTCGTCCAGATGCCCCTGGGTGACCTCCAGGTGCACGAAGGCGAGTACCGGGTGGCCGAGGGCCGCCGGGGAGAGGGCCGGACCTGTGCCGGTGATCACGCCGTCCCGTTCCAGGCGGTCCAGGCGGGCCTGGAGGGTGCCGCGCGCCACGCCCAGAACGCGCGCGTACTCGCGGACGCTGGTGCGCGGCTGCTCGATGAGCAGGCGCAGGATGCGGGTGTCGAGAGCGTCCACGGCCATCTCCGGCTGTTCCCTTCCGGCTCTGTGATCAGTCGGCCGACTGTACCCATGGCGCAGCCCGGGACCGCCGTCCGGCACCATCGGCCCGGTTCGCGGCAGCTGCTGCCCGTCCGCTCCGTTCCCGCGGGTCCGTTGGCTTACTCATGGCGCAGCGAACCCGTTGTCGACTGGGCCAATGGCCCAGTCGATTCGCGTCGATTTGAGCCATGGGGTCCCGGGATGCTCTGATGGACCCGTCGATGGCGCTGCGGATCCCCGTGGCGCCTTTTTCATGCCGGTGCAGGGGCCGGGGTGCGAGAAGGGGGACCGTGTGGTGCTGAAGAGGATGTTCGTCGCGCCGGATCCGGGAAGGCTCCGGCTGCGCAGCGCGGTCCGGGCCGTCCTCGGCATCGGGCTGGCGGTCACCGTCTGCGGTCTCACCGGCCACTCGCTCGTCGGGGCCATCACCGGCGGCCTCGCGGCGCTGCTGGCCCTGTTCACGGTGACCGACACCACCGTGCGCGGGCAGCTGATCACCACGGCGCTGCTGCCCGTGGTCGGGCTGCCCGTGCTCGCCATCGCGGCGGGACTGCACGCCCAGCCGGTGGCCCGCGACGTGGCCTTCCTCGCGGTCATGGCCGCGGGCGTCTACGCCCGGCGCTGGGGGCCGCGCGGCCACTCGCTCGGCGTGTTCGCCTTCATGGCCTTCTTCACCACCCAGTTCCTCCACACACTCCCCGGACAACTGCCCGAGCTGTATTCGGCCGTCGGGCTCTCGCTGCTCGCCTCCTCGGTCGTCCGCTTCGGTCTCTGGTGCTACGAGCGACGCCTGCCCGCGGCCACGGTGCTCACCCCCGTGGCCGGCCGCGGTCTCGCCCGCGCGACCACCCGCCAGGCGGTCCAGGCGACCGCGGGCGGAGCCCTCGCGCTCCTGGCGGGCCAGCTCCTCTCCGACGAGCGCTGGTACTGGGCGGTGGGGGCCACCTGGTGGGTATTCGTGAACACCACGTCGCGCGGCGAGACGCTGGTGCGGGGATTCCGCCGGGTGCTGGGCACGCTGATCGGTGTGCCGGTCGGCCTGGTCGCCGTCGTGCCCCTGCACGGGGCCGCCGTGCCCACCGCCGTCCTGGTGGCGGCCGGCGTCTTCGGGATCTTCTACGCCGCCGCGGTCTCGTACACCTGGATGATGTTCTCGGTGACGGTCATGGCGGGGGCGCTCTACGGACTGCTCGGCGTGCTCGACCCCGCACTGCTCGCTCTGCGCCTCGTGGAGACCGGTGTCGGGGCGCTCGGTGCGACGGTCGCGGTGCTCCTCGTGCTGCCGGTCACCACACACGCCACGACCGACGCCTGGATCCAGCGGGCCCTGCGCTGCGTGCACGCCTGCACCGCGGAAGCCGCAGCGCGGCTCGCGGGCTCGCCGACCGCCGACCCGGCCCCCCGTGTCGCCGAGCTGGAAGCGCTCCTGGGGCGGGTGCGGCTGTCGCTCGGCCCGCTCGTCCATCCGCTGAGTCCGCTGCGCGCCCGCAAGGCGCGGGCCGGGCAGGTGCTCGCGCTGCTCGACGTGTGCGCGCGCGAGGTGCGGGGTCTGGCATCCGTCGCGGCTGACCCCGAGGCCTCCCACGACGCCCGGCTGGCCGCCGCCTGCTGGCGCGTCGAAGCCTCCGTGGAGGCCCTCACCGCGCCGGTGCGCAAGCGCCGCGAGGCGGCTGCCGTCGCCGGTTCCCTCCCGCCCTCCGGTGTCGCCGAACCCGCGCTCGCCCATCTGCACAGCCTGGAGCGGGCACTCGCCGAGCTCGCCGCGCCCCTGCACAGTTCACCCCGCGCGCCGCTGATCGGCGCCTGACCTCGACCGCCCCGCATCGGCGGTATTGGTCTGGACCAGAGAGGGGTGCCTGCTACCGTCGGCCGGGAGATCGCGACAGACGTGAAGAGGGGTAGCGCGATGGGCGTCAGCAGTGCCGGCCGGGCATTCATAGGGTCGTTCACCTCGGCGGGCGGACGTGGGATCACCGCCGTCGCCGTAGACCGGGACACCGGGGCCCTGACCGTCCTCGCGGCCACGGCCGCGGTCCCCGACCCGTCCTTCCTCGCGGTCGGCACCGCCCCCGGGTCGGGCGCCAAGGTGCTGTACGCGGTCAGCGAGACCCCCGACGGGGGTGCCGCCGCGCTCGCTATCGGCGAAGGCCCGCCGCGGCTGATCGGCGAGGTGCGGCCGGTGGCCGGGGACAGCCCCACCCACCTGGCCCTGGCCGCCGGGCACCTGCTCACCGCCAACTACGGCTCGGGCAGCGTCACCGCACTGTCCGTGGAGGCCGACGGCGGACTCGGCCCGGTCGCCTCCGTTCTGCGGCACGAGGGCAGCGGTCCCGACGCCGGCCGCCAGGCGTCGCCGCACGCGCACCAGGTGCTCGCCGACCCGTCGGGGAGATGGGTGCTGAGCGTGGACCTCGGCACGGACTCCGTACGCGTCTGCGCCCTCGACGAGCGCACCGGGGCCCTGCGGCTGCACGCCGAGACCGCCCTGCGTCCCGGCACCGGGCCACGCCACCTGGCCTTTCACCCGTCCGGTGACCACGTCTACGTCCTGAACGAGCTGGAACCGACCCTCACCGTGTGCCGCTGGAACGCGGCCGGCGGCCTCCTCGACCCGGTGGGCGAGGCACCGGTGCTGCCCGACGGTGCGGACGCCGGGCACGGGGCGCGTACCTACCCGTCCGAGGTGGCGGTCTCCCGCGACGGACGGTTCCTGTGGACCGCCAACCGCGGACACGACAGCATCTGCGTGCTCACCCTCGACACGACGGCCGAGAAGCCGGTCCTGGCAGCGGCCGTGGGCTGCGGCGGCCGCTGGCCCCGCGACCTCACACTGGACCCCACCGGGCAGTGGCTGTACGTCGCCAACGAGCACAGCGGCAACGTCAGCTGGTTCGCCGTCGACGCGGAAACGGGAATCCCGGCCCATGCGGGCTCCATCGACGCTCCGGCGGCCTCCTGCCTGGTCTTCGCCTGACGGCACGGACCGGAGCGTCGGTCCGTGCCGCCCGATCCGGCACCGCTCGGGCGGGGGACCGGTGCCGCCCCACCGGGTGCTGCCCGGGCAGGGATCAGTGCGCCTGGACTCCCTGCGGCGTCGCCGGGGTGATCCCGAGCGTCGTCGCGTACAGCGACAGCACGAGCTTGCCGATCGCCGGGTACGCGCCGAGCGGTTCGGCGGTCGCGCAGCCCGCCTCCTTCGCGGCGGCGTCCAGCAGCCCGGCGTCGATCTCCGGGCCCACCAGGTACGGCGCGAGCGCGAGCTGCGCGGAACCGGACTTCTGCAGCTGCTCGGCGATGGAGGCGACCGAACCCTCCACGTCCAGGGCGGCGGCCATCACCGGCACGGCAAGGCGTGCGGCCAGCAGCATGCCGGTGATCCCGGCGGCCCGCACGGCCTCTTCGCCGCCCACCGTGGCCAGCACGATGCCGTCGGCCGCGGTCGCGACGGTGAACAGTCTGGCGCGGTCGGCACGCGCCAGCCCGGCCTCCGAGAGCCGCACGTGCAGGGCCTCGGCGAGCAGCGGGTGCGGACCGAGCACATCGGTCAGCTCGGCCTGCGTACCGCTGTCCATGACCGCCTGCCGTATGCGCCGGATGATGGCGCTGTCCGGCCCCGCGAGCAGCGGCACCACGACTGCGGACGGGCCCTCGGGCGCGGGGACCTCACGGCCCGCGGCGGTGGCCTGCTCGTAGCGCGCGCTGCGCTCGGCGGCGGCATGGGTCAGGGCGGAGACAAGCGTGGGGTACTCGGCGTCGTCACCGTCGATGTAGCCGATCCGCGCGTTGAGACCGGGAAGCTCGGAGCGGGCGATGCTGATCACTTCCTCGGCCAGGCTGCGCGTGGCCGAGGAAGGGGTACCGGGAACGGCGAGAACGAGCGCGGCGGCGCCCTCAGGTGCGACCACGGGCTCCGGGCGGCGGTGCCGTCCGGACTGGCGAGGTCGCGGCATTCGTACAGGCAGGCCGGAAGCGGGCCCAGTGGGGGTGCTCATGGCGCCGCATGCTACTGGTTTTGGGTACCCCTCTGTTCGGGGAGGGGGCGGTCGGGCGTTATCTGTCCGCTTATGTCTGTTGAGCGGCATACCGGCCAACTGCCCCGCTCTGACCGGGCGGATGTCCGCTCGAATCCTCTACGTTACTCCCGGTACGAACAGGAGTGTCGGGTGGGCCGGCAGTCGCAGCCCCGACCGGGCGAGCGCGCGGGCGATCTCCAGCGAGCCGTGCAGCGGATCACCTGCCGCCGGGACCACGCGCGCGCGGGGAACCTGCCGCGCCAGCTCCTCGCGCAGCGGCCCGAGAAGCGGGTCACCCATCCTGAAGAGGCCACCGGTCAGGGCGACCTCGCACGGCCCGCCGCCGGAGTCCGCAGGACGGGGGCACGCCGCCGCTGCCGCTTCGGCGATGTGGGCGGCGGCCTCCCGCAGAATTCCCGCCGCGACCTCGTCGTCGGCGGCGCAGCCGGCGACCTCGGGGGCGAAGGAGGCGAGGAGCGCGGGGCGGTCCGTACGCGGATAGAGCAGGCCCGGAAGGTCAGGGGCGGGTCCGAAGACCGCCTGGAGCCGGGCCAGCAGCGCCGTGGAGCCTCCGCGCCGGCCGTCGTGGGCACGCATCGCCGCGTCGAGCCCCGCCCGGCCGATCCAGGCGCCGCCGCCGCTGTCGCCCAGCAGGTGGCCCCAGCCGTCGGCCCTGCGCCACGTCGTGAGGTCGGTGCCGAGCGCGATCATGCCGGTGCCGCCCGCGACAACCGCCCCGGGCCGCTGCCCGAGCGCTCCGGCGTACGCGGTCACGGCGTCGGCGGCCAGCGCCACCCGCCGTACACCCAGCGCGTCCGCGAGCGCGGCGGGCAGCCGCGCGCGCAGCTGCCCGCCGAGCGTCGCCATCCCGGCGGCCCCGACCGTCGCGGCGGTGATCGCCGCGCCGGGCCCCGCTTCCGCCAGCAGCCGTACTGCCACGGGGACCACCTGCTCCAGCAGATGTCCGGCGTCGATGCCCTCCGCCCCCGTACGCACTGGTTCCGCGCACACGGCCGTGGACACCGGACGCCGCCCGTCGGCCGAGCCGAGCGCCACCCGCAACCCGGACCCTCCCGAGTCCACTCCGAGGACGAACGCGCCCCGCGCCTCGGCGGTCACGACGGCTGCCCGGGGGAGGGGCGCCGCGCGATGCCGGGGAGGCGGTCCGGACGCGGCCCGCTCCCGCACGTGTTCCTGCGTGACCTCATGAGCCGCTCCGGGAGGAATGGGGAGTGTGGCGACGACCGGCACCCTATCCCCGGCCCGGGCCCCGGGGGGACCCTCATGATCGCCGGGGCGCGTGTGGGCCGGTAGAGTGACGCGCTGTGGCAGCGCGACCGTTGAGTGAACTAGTTGAGCCGGGCTGGGCCGAGGCACTGGCTCCCGTGTCCGGACGCATCGCGGCGATGGGGGACTTCCTCCGCGCCGAGATCGCGGCCGGCCGCACCTATCTGCCGGCCGGGCAGCACGTCCTCCGCGCCTTTCAACAGCCGTTCGACGATGTGCGGGTCCTGATAGTCGGTCAGGACCCCTACCCCACACCGGGCATGGCCATCGGGCTGAGCTTCGCGGTGGCGCCCGACGTACGGCGGCTGCCCGGCAGCCTGGAGAACATCTTCCGGGAACTGCACAGCGATCTCGGCCTTCCGAGGCCTTCCAACGGAGACCTCACGCCCTGGACCGAGCAGGGCGTCCTTCTCCTCAACCGGGCGCTGACCACGGCGCCCGGCAAGCCCGGCGCCCACCGCGGCAAGGGCTGGGAAGAGGTGACCGAGCAGGCCATCCGTGCGCTGGCCGCCCGGGGCAAGCCGCTGGTGTCCGTGTTGTGGGGGCGCGACGCACGCAACGTGCGACCGCTGCTCGGCGACCTGCCCGCGGTCGAGTCCGCCCATCCCTCGCCCATGTCGGCCGATCGCGGCTTCTTCGGATCGAGGCCTTTCAGCCGCACCAACGAGTTCCTGGTGCGCGGGGGAGAACAACCGGTGGACTGGCGTCTGCCGTAGACGTCGGGTTCGGGCGCCACCGACGGGCCCCACCGGCGAGGAGTGTCCGGCCCACCACGAGGCCGTCCGCCGGGCCGGGTGCAGAGCACCGTGGGGTCACGGCGGCCCGGCAGGTCGGCCTGCCGGCCTGCGTCGAGGTCATCGGCCTGAGTCCGGCGCGGCACCGATCGAGGCCGCCGCCCGGCACGGGCGAGAGCCGTGGCTGTGGGCGACCGGGGCGAGAGCCCGATCCGCGGGGCACGGCCCGGCTCGGCCCCGCACGAGCTCCCGCACCTGTCGACCGTGCCGGTGCACCGCGTGCCGACCGGGGCACGAGCCGCCGGAGCCACCGCGCACGACCGTGACCCGGACCGGGTCCCGGCACCTGCGCGGTGACCTCACGCCCCCGCCGCGGCACGTCGGTCAGCCGAGCGCCACCGCCCGCACGCACAGCACGTCGGGCAGGTGCGAGGCGAGCTGCTGCCAGCTGTCCCCGTCGTCCGCGCTCGCGTACACCTCGCCGTTGCGGTTGCCGAAGTAGATGCCCGCCGGGTCGGCGTCGTCCGTGCAGAGCGCGTCGCGCAGGACCGTGCCGTAGTGGTCGCCGTCCGGCAGGCCCCGGGTCAAGGGCTCCCAGGTCTCTCCCGCGTCCCGCGTACGGAACACCCGGCAGCGGCGGTCGGCGGGGACGCGGTCGGCGTCGGCGTTGATCGGGAACACGTAGAAGGTGTCCGCGCGGTGGGGGTGTGCGGCGGCGGCGAATCCGAAGTCCGAGGGCAGTCCCGCGCCGATGTCCTTCCAGGTGTCCCCGGAGTCGTCGCTGCGGAACACCCCCCAGTGGTTCTGGAGATAGAGCCGGTCGGGATCGGCCGCGTCCCGCGTGACCTTGTGCACGCACTGGCCGAACTCGGGATCGGGATCAGGCAGGAAGACCGCGGACACCCCCTTGTTGGAAGGGGCCCACCGCTCACCGCCGTCCTTGGTGCGGAACACTCCGGCGGTGGACACGGCGACCGTCACGGCCCGGGCGTCCCTGGGGTCGGTCAGGATGGTGTGCAGCCCTTCGCCGCCGCCGCCGGGCACCCACCGGGACCTGGTCGGGTGCTCCCACAGCGGACGGACCAGCTCGAAGGACTCACCGCCGTCCTCCGACCGGAACAGGGCAGCGGGTTCGGTCCCCGCGTAGACCACGCCCGGGGCCTCGGGCCCGGCGGGCTGCAGCTGCCAGACCCGCTCCAGCGATGCCTCGGTGAACTGGGGGAACTTCACCGCGGGCTGCTGCGGCTCGACCCAGGTCGCGCCCAGATCGTCGGAGTGGAAGACGGAGGGCCCCCAGTGCGCGCTGTCGCCCCCGACCAGCAGCCGGGGTGACCCGCCGCGCGTGTCGATCGCGATCGAATAGATCGCCTGGGCGTTGAAATGCGGGTCCGTGAACTCCCATGTGCCGCCCCGCCTGCGGCCGATGAAGAGTCCTTTGCGGGTGCCCACGGTGAGCAGTACCTCGGTCATGACACGACCTCCCGAAACGCCGTTGTGCCGGATACGGGCCAGTGTGCACCCGGCCACTGACAGCGGCGCGCAGATCCGCGTCCGCGCCGGTCGGACCGCGGGACGGAGGCAGGGGCGGACCGGGGCATCGACCCGGGCAGGGGCCGCCGAGGGATGCGGGGCGGTGGGGCGGCGCACGGGGTGCCCCAGGGCTCCGCCGCGGCCCTTCGTGCAGACGGAACGGAACGGAACGGGACGGGCGGGCACCGGCGCAGCGCCACGAAACCGTTCTCGCCGGCCCGTGTGTCCGGCTCCGGCGGCAGGCGTCCCGTGCGGAGCGCCCGGGCCGCCACCGGCGCTCCGTCAGACGGCCGGCGGGGCCGTGCTGCTGCGGACCACCAGGCTGGTCGCCAGGTCGACCCGGGTGGTCGCGGGCTGCCGGCCCCGGCCGAGGTCGAGTACGAGGCGGGCGGCGGTCTCGGCCATCTCGATGAGCGGCTGGCGCACCGTGGTGAGCGGCGGGCCGATCCAGCGGGTGAGCGGCAGGTCGTCGAAGCCGACCACGCTGAGGTCCTCCGGGATCCGCAGTCCCAGCTCGCGCGCCGCCTCGTACACACCGAGCGCCTGCAGGTCGTTGCCCGCGAAGATCGCCGTGGGCGGCTCCGGCAGGCGCAGCAGCTCCAGCGCCGCCGTGTAGCCGTCCTCGTGGTTGAACTCGCCCTCGCGGACGAGCTCGGAGTCCATCGGCAGCCCCGAGGTCTCCAGCGCGGCCCGGTAGCCGTCGAGCCGGGCGCGGCTGCACATCATGCGGGCCGGCCCGCCGATGACGCCGATCCTCCGGTGCCCCAGGCCCGTCAGATGGCGGGTGGCGGCCAGGCCGCCCTGCCAGTTGGCCGCCCCGACCGAGGGGATGTCGTCACCGGGATCGCCCGCCGGGTCCACCACGACGAACGGGATGGAGCGGCTGTTCAGCTGGGCGCGCTGGGCGGCGTCGAGGTCCGACAGCACCAGGATGACTCCGGCCGGGCGGCGCGCCAGGACGCCGTCCACCCACGTCTGGCCCGGGGTGAGACGCCCGGCGCTCTCCGAGAGGACCAGGCTGAGTCCCTCCTCCCGGGCGACGTTCTCGACACCCCTGACGACCTCCATCGCCCAGGCGCTGTCCAGCTCGTGGAAGACCAGGTCGATGAGCTGGGACTGCTGGGTGGCGCCGCGCCTGCGGCGGTAGCCGTGCAACAGCAGCAGCTCCTCCACCCTCGACCGCGTGCCGGGGGCGACATCCGCCCGCCCGTTCAGCACCTTCGAAACTGTCGGAGCCGAAACTCCGGCCGCTCGGGCGATCTCTGCCAGCGTGGCGGTGCTCTCCGACGGCTCGTCGACGGGCGCCTTCTCCTGTTGGGGCCGGACCTTTGCAGGGCTCATGCACGAATCGTAGCTCCCTGCCGCCCCGTACAGGCGGCCGGGCAGGGTACGGAAATCCTTGCTCCGACCCTCTTGACGGGCCCGAAACGCGACCGTACGGTTCCGGCAACATTCGAAGGGCAAGACGAAACATTCGACAGAGGTGCGGTCATGCGGTCGGGCATTTTCACTTCAGGCACACGTACGACGAGATGGGTCGCAGCCGGTGCGGCGATGGCCATGGCCGGTCTGCTGGCCGGCTGCGGGTCGGGGGGCGGCGGCGCGGACGGCGGCACCATCACCGCCTACGTCTACGGCGATGACGCGGTCAAGGTTCAGCAAGCGGCGGTCGACTCCTTCAACAAGACCTCCGACGTCAAGGTGAAACTGGTGTCGGTACCCGGCACCGACTACGTGAACAAGCTGCGCAGCTCCATGGGCTCCCCCAGTGCCCCGGACGTCTTCTTCAACTGGGGCGGCGGTTCCATCAAGCCGTACGTCGACTCGAAGGACCTGGTCGACCTCACCTCGACCGTCAAGAAGGACGCCACGCTCAAGGACGGCTTCCTGCCGTCGGTCATGACCGCGGGCAGCCTCGACGGGAAGATATACGGGGTGCCGATGCGCGGCATGCAGCCCGTGATGCTCTTCTACAACAAGACCCTGTTCGCCGAGCACAAGCTCCAGGTCCCCAGGACGTGGGAGGACCTCCAGAAGGCCATCACCACCTTCAAGGCCGCGGGCATCACCCCCTTCGCCCTGGGCGGCTCGGACAAGTGGCCCGAGCTGATGTGGATGGAGTACCTGCTGGACCGGATCGGCGGACCCGAGGTCTTCCAGAGGATCCAGAACGGCGACACCGACGGCTGGGGCGACCCCGCGGTGCTCAGGACGGCGCAGACCGTCAGGGAACTGATCGACGACGGGGCCTTCGGCAAGAACTTCCACTCGGTCGACTACGGCAACGGCGGAGCCCCGACGCTGCTCAACAAGGGCAAGGCGGCCATGCACCTCATGGGCTCCTGGGAGTACTCGACCCAGCTGGGCAAGGCACCCGAGTTCGCGAGGAACGACCTCGGCTGGACCGCGTTCCCGACGGTGGCGGGCGGGGTGGGCGACCCGGCGAACGTGGTGGGCAACCCCACCAACTACTGGTCCGTCAACGCCCGTACCAAGCACAAGGACACCGCCATCGCGTTCCTGAGGACGATGGCGTCGAAGACCTACGCGCAGGCCCTCGTCGACAACGGAGACATCCCCACCACCTCCGATGCGGCCTCGATGCTGAGCACCTCGCCCAACCCCGAGTTCGCGAACGACCAGTACCAGCTGGTCCAGAAGGCCCCGAGCTTCACCCTCTCGTGGGACCAGGCGCTGGAGGCCCGGTACGCCACCCCGCTGCTCACCGAGATCAGCAAGCTGTTCGCCGGCACGACGACTCCCGAGAAGTTCGTCGAAGCGATGAAGGCCGCCGAGTAACGATGCCCCTCCACACTCCCGCGAAGAGGCACGGAGACGGGAGGGCGGCCGTCGGCAACGTCGGCCGCCCTCCGGTCGGCTGGGCCGTGCCGGGCATCCTCTTCTTCGCCGTCTTCGCGATCGTCCCCCTGGCGATCGCCGTCTACCTCTCCTTCTGCGATTGGGACGGGCTCGACTCCCCGACCCTGACAGGACTGGACAACTGGACCCGGCTGTTCAAGGACTCCGAATTCGGCCAGGCCGCCTGGCTGAGCCTCCTGCTCACCACGATCAGCTGGGCCTTCCAGACCCCGGTCGCCCTGCTGCTGGGCGTCTGGGCGGCCGGCCGCCAGCGCAGCCGGGCCGTGCTGTCGGCGATCTTCTTCATCCCACTGCTGCTCTCCACGACCGCGATCGCCATGCTCTTCCACGCCCTCCTCGACCCCAACTTCGGTGTGATCAAGGAGATCGGCCCCTGGATCGGCATCGACCCCAATGTCATGGGGTCGTCCACCGGCGCCCTCCTCGTGGTGGCCTTCGTCGGCGGCTGGCAGTTCATGCCCTTCCACACGCTGATCTACCAGGGCGGCGCACGGCAGATTCCGGAGGTCCTCTACCAGGCGGCCTCGATCGACGGGGCGGGCATGGTGCGGCAGTTCTTCCACATCACCCTGCCGCAGCTGCGCCACACGATGACGACCTCGTCGGTCCTGATGATCGTCGGATCGCTGACGTACTTCGACACCGTGCTCATCATGACCAAGGGCGGTCCCGGCACGGACACGACGATCCTGCCCTATCTGATGTACAGGACCGGCTTCCAGAGCTACGACCTCGGCTACGCGGCCGCCATCGCCACCGCGCTCGTCGTCGTGGCCACCAGCCTGTCGCTGATCCTGGTCCGCTTCAGCGGCTTCGGATCCATGCGGTCCACCCGGGAAGGTATGTGACGAGATGTCGACCGACACCCGCCCCGCCGCACCGCGGCACACATCGCCCGTGGTCCCGCCCCGCCCGGGTCCGTCACGCCGACGCAGGAGGCTGGGCAACCCGCTGGCCGGCCTGGGCTCCCTGGTCTGGCTCGTCCTCGTCCTGGTGCCGCTCTACACGCTGGTCTCCGCATCGCTGATGCGCCAGGACGAGGCACTGGACGGCGACCCGCTGGCCCTTCCGACGGACCCGACGTTCGACAACTACGACACCGTGCTGAACAGCGGGTTCCTCACGCTGCTCGCCAACACCGCGATCGTGGCGGTGGCCACGGTCGCGCTCGTGCTGGTGCTCTGCGTCCCGGTGGCGTACGTGGCGGTGCGCACCCGCAGCCGCCTCTCGTCGCTCGCCTTCCGGACCTTCCTGCTCGGCGTGGCCATTCCGGCGCAGGCGGTGATCGTGCCGCTGTACCTGCTGATCGGCAGGATGGGCCTGTACGACACCCTGTACGCGATCATCCTGCCCACCGCCGCCTTCTCGATGCCGGTCGCGGTCCTGGTGCTCAGCGGCACCATGCGCGACGTCTCCGAGGAGATGTACGAGGCGATGTCCCTCGACGGGGCCTCCCCATTCCGGATGCTCTGGCAGCTGGCGGTGCCGCTGTCCAAGGCCGGGATCAGCACGGTGGCCATCTTCTCCGCGCTGCAGGCGTGGAACGGCTTCCTCTTCCCGCTGATCCTCACGCAGTCGGAGGAGAACCGCGTCCTGACACTGGGGCTGTTCACCTTCATGACCCAGTTCGGAGTGAACATCCCCGCCGTGCTGGCAGCGATCGTCCTCTCCGTCGTACCCATCTTCGCCGTCTACCTCGTGGCCCGGCGGGCGCTGGTCAACGGACTGATGGGGGTGGGCGGCAAGTAGGACACGCCCTGCCGCCCCGGACCACCGTACTCATGAGAGGAACCCCCGCCGTCATGGCAATGACCCCCGTCCCGCACGCCCGACAGGCCGATCCCGCACCCGCCGTGGACGGCCCGTGGCGCGACCCTTCGCTCACCCCCGAGGAGCGGGTGGCCGATCTGGCGGCCCGGATGACCCTGGAGGAGAAGGCCGCCCAGCTCTACGGCGTCTGGGTGGGTGCCGACGCGGACGGCGACGGAGTCGCGCCGCACCAGAACGACATGGTCGACTCCGTCGACTTCGCGGAGCTCACCACCCGCGGGCTCGGCCAGCTCACCCGGCCGTTCGGCACCGCCCCGGTGGATCCGGGCGTCGGCGCCGTCGCGCTCGCCCGGGCCCAGGCCAGGATCGTCGAGGCGGGCAGGTTCGGGATCCCGGCCCTCGCCCACGAGGAGTGCCTGGCCGGCTTCACCGCGTGGGGCGCCACCGCCTACCCCGTACCGCTCGCCTGGGGCGCGGCCTGGGATCCGGAGCTGGTCGCCGAGATGGCGCACCGGATCGGCAGCGACATGCGGTCGGTCGGCGTCCACCAGGGACTCGCCCCCGTCCTGGACGTGGTCCGGGACCTGCGCTGGGGCCGTGTCGAGGAGACCATCGGCGAGGACCCCTATCTGGTCGCCACCATCGGTACGGCCTATGTCCGGGGCCTGGAGTCCGCCGGGATCGTCGCCACGCTCAAGCACTTCGCGGGCTACTCCGCGTCGGCCGGTGCGCGGAACCTCTCCCCGGTCCGGGCCGGCGCCCGGGAGATGGCCGATGTGATCCTGCCGCCGTTCGAGATGGCCGTCCGCGACGGCGGGGCCCGTTCGGTGATGCACTCGTACGCCGAGATCGACGGGGTCCCGGCCGCCGCCGACCCGGCCCTGCTGACCGGACTCCTCAGGAACACCTGGGGATTCACCGGGACGGTGGTCGCGGACTACTTCGGCATCGGCTTCCTGGAGACCCTGCACAAGGTCGCCGCGGACCGCGCGGACGCCGCCCGCCTCGCCCTCACCGCCGGGGTCGACGTGGAACTGCCCACCGTGCGCAGCTACGGCGACGCACTGGTCGCCGCCGTACGCGGCGGAGCCGTGGCCGAGGAGCTGGTGGACCGTGCCCTGCACCGCGTCCTGCTGCAGAAGTGCGAGCTCGGCCTGCTCGATCCGCACGGGCCCCCGCTGCCCGGTGTGCCCGACGGGGTGGAACCGGAGGCGGCCCGCGGCACCGTGGACCTCGATCCACCCCGGAACCGGACCCTGGCCCGGCTCCTGGCCGAGCGGTCCTGCGTTCTGCTCGCCAACCCCGGGGACGCGTTGCCCCTGGCCGGCACCGGACGGATCGCGGTCGTCGGACCCCGCGCCGACGACCCGCTGGCCATGCTCGGCTGTTATTCCTTCCCCAGCCACGTCGGTGTGTCGCACCCCGAGGTGCCGATGGGGATCACCGTCCCGACGGTGCTGGAGTCGCTGCGCGAGGAGTTCCCCGGCGCGGGCATCGACTTCGCCCGGGGCTGCGACGTGGACGGCACGGACGCCTCCGGGATCCGGGAGGCCGCCGGACTGGCCGCGGCCGCCGATGTCTGTGTGGCCGTGCTCGGCGACCGGGCCGGGCTGTTCGGCCGCGGCACCTCGGGCGAGGGCTGCGACGCGGCCGACCTCGCGCTGCCCGGCCTCCAGGACGAGCTGCTCGACGCGCTCCTGGCGACGGGCACCCCCGTCGTCCTGGTGCTGCTGACGGGACGTACCTACGCGCTCGGCGGCCGGGCCGGCCGGCTGGCCGGCTGTGTGCAGGCGTTCTTCCCCGGGGAGGAGGGCGGTCCGGCGCTGGCGGGCGTGCTCTCGGGGCGCGTCAACCCATCCGGGCGGCTGCCCATCGGCGTACCCGACGGTCCGGGCGGGCAGCCGTGGACGTATCTGCAGCCGCCGCTGGGCCGGGCCAACGGGGTCAGCAACCTGGACCCGACCCCGCTCTACCCCTTCGGCCACGGGCTCTCGTACACCTCGTTCGCCTGGGAGCCCGGAGCCGGGGTCCCGTCCGAGCTCCCCACCGACGGCGCCACCGACCTGGAGATCACGGTGACCAACACCGGCGACCGGGAGGGCGCCGAGGTGGTGCAGCTCTACGTCCACGACCCGGTCGCCCAGACCACCCGCCCGGACTCACGGCTGATCGGCTACGTCCGGGTGCCGCTCGCCGCGGGGGAGTCCCGGCGGGTCCGCTTCGCCTTCCACGCGGACCTGGTCTCGTTCACCGGGGTCGGCGGGCACCGGATCGTCGAGCCCGGTGACCTGGAGCTGCGCTTCGCCGCCTCCAGTGGCTCCGCCGACGTCCGGCACACGGTACGGCTGCGCCTGACCGGCCCGGAACGCACCGTCGACCACCGGCGCCGTCTGGTCTGCGCCACCTCGACGGAACCGGTGCCCGCGGCGATCTGACGGGCGGGGGCGGACCGCCGCCCCCGTACACCCTGCCGGGGTGTGCGGGGGCCCTTCCGAAACTTTCGAAGGCCGCCCGACGCTCCTGGTGTCCGCCGCCGCACCGTCCTCGCCTCCACCGTGACCAACGCCTCCGCAGCCGGCGGCGTGGTGACCCCCCGGTGGGCCGCGGCACCTCGGACCACGTCAACCGCACCAGCACCGCACACCACATCGGCCGTGCCCGCGCGGATGTGCTCCAATTCTGGATGGTCGACCCGACGGTGGTGCTGCAGAACCTCGTGGTGGACACCGGCGGCCCCGAGCCCGGCTACCCCGGCCCGCCGGAGCATCTCCGGCCGAACTGACCGGGGCGGGACGAGGAGGCGACACGATGAGCATCGAGATCGAGGACACCGAGGGGCGCGGTGCGACGCTGGCGGTGACCCCGGGCCCGGCCGAGGGCGCCGTCGAGGTCGCGATCCTGATCGAGGGCCCGGAGGGGCGCGTCTCCTGGGCCTGCTCCCCGGCTGCGGCCAGGGCCCTGGCCGCGGAGCTCGTCGGGGCTGCCGCTGAGGCGGAGAACGCGCGGTCGGGGGAGCCCGTCACCGTCAAGGCCCGCGACCTGCTCCGCGGTGACGTCAGGGACGGCGACCGGCTCATGACGGTGGAGGCCGTCCGGCCGGACGGGGCGCACGTGCAGGTGACGTGGACCTCGGGCGGCGGACGCAGCTGGAGCCAGGTCTACGCGGCCGAGACCGACATCAGGCTCAGGCGACGGCTGCGGCCGGCACGGTGAGGGGGAGAGGACGGTGGACGATTTCCCGGCCTCCGGCGACGGCTTGTACGGCCAATCTCGTACTACGGCGGATCTCGTAGTACGGTGAAGCTCGTACGAGTCGGTGGTCCGCCGCGTCCGGGCCGCCCGCCCCCGCCTGCCCGCCCCTCCCGAAGAAGCGGAGTCCCCTGTGAGTGCACTCTTCGAGCCCTACGTCCTGCGGTCGCTGACCGTGCCCAACCGCGTCTGGATGGCGCCCATGTGCCAGTACAGCGCGGAGGTGTCCGGTCCCGACACGGGCACCGCGAACGACTGGCACTTCACCCACTACGCCGCCCGCGCGGCGGGCGGCGCGGGTCTGATCCTGCTGGAGGCCACCGCCGTCAGCCCGGAGGGCCGGATCAGCCCCGCCGACCTCGGCCTCTGGAACGACCGGCAGGTCGAGGCGTTCCGCCGTATCACCGGCTTCCTGACCCGCCAGGGCAGCGTGCCCGGCATCCAGCTCGCCCACGCCGGACGCAAGGCCTCGACCGACCGCCCCTGGCGCGGTGGTGGCCCCGTCGACGCCGGAACCCCGGGCGGCGAGGGCTGGCAGCCGGTCGCCCCGAGCCCCGTCGCGTACGACGAGGGCCACCCGGTGCCCGACGAGCTGACCGCCGAGGAGATCCAGCGGGTCGTCGCGCAGTTCGCCGACGCGGCCCGCCGGGCACTCGCGGCCGGATTCCGCGTCGCCGAGGTCCACGGCGCGCACGGCTACCTGATCGGCCAGTTCCTCTCCCCGCACACCAACCACCGTACCGACGAGTACGGCGGCTCCTTCGAGAACCGCACACGCTTCGCCCTGGAGGTCGTGGACGCGGTACGGGCCGTGTGGCCCGAGGAGCTCCCGATGTTCTTCCGCATCTCCGCCACCGACTGGCTGACCGAGAACGCGGACGACGGGCGCGAGGGCTGGACCGCCGACGACACCGTCCGCCTCGCACACGAACTGCGGGCGCACGGCGTCGACCTGCTGGACGTCTCGACCGGCGGGCTCGCCCCGGGGGCGCGGATCCCTGTGGGCCCGGGCTACCAGGTGCCGTTCGCCGAGCGGGTGCGCAGCGAGACGGGCCTTCCGGTGGCCGCGGTCGGGCTGATCACCGACCCGGTGCAGGCCGAGAAGATCCTCTCGGACGGCAGCGCGGACGCGGTGCTGCTCGGCCGGGAGCTGCTCCGCGACCCCTACTTCGCCCGCAGTGCGTCGCGGGCGCTCGGCGGCGGGACCGCGGTGCCCGAGCAGTACGCCTGGGCGGTCTGACGCCGGGTCTGTCGGTACGCTGTGCCGCGATGTTCACTCCACAGGGCCCCACTCTCCGCGAACTGGCCGTCCAGGCGCTCTCCTCGACGATGCGCGGGTACGACCTGCTCGCCCCGAAGTTCGACCGGACGCCCTACCGGACGCCGGACCGGGTGCTCGACGCCGTCGGGCGGACCGTGCGGCCGCTCGGTCCGTTCGCGCGGGGGCTCGACGTCTGCTGCGGTACCGGAGCCGGCGTGGGCGTCCTGCGCGGGCTGTGCGGCGAGCAGGTCACCGGAGTCGACTTCAGCGCGGGAATGCTCACCGTGGCGCGGGCCGGACAGGGAGTGCGGTCCGCGTCCGCCGCCGGTCCGGCGGTGGGCTGGGTGCGGGCCGACGCCCGGGCGCTGCCCTTCGCGTCGGCCTTCGACCTGGCCCTGAGCCTCGGGGCGTTCGGTCACTTCCTGCCGCGGGAACGGCCCGGGCTGTTCACCCAGGTGTACGCCTCGCTGAGGCCGGGCGGCAGGTTCGTCTTCCCGGTCGGCGCGCCGCCCGCGGTGGGGTCCCGGGCCTACTGGTCACTGTTCGGCTTCGACGCGGCCATGCGGGTGCGCAACGCCGTGTGGCATCCGCGATTCATCATGTACTACCGCACGTTCCCGCTGCCCGGGGTGGTGGACGATCTCGTAGGCACCGGATTCGAGGTGCGGCTGCTGCCCCTGGAGGACCTCGGCCGCCGGCCGGACGGCAGCCCGTGTGCCCGTCTGGTGGTCGCCACCCGTCCTTGAATTACGGCAGATCTCGTACAATGGGCACTCCCGGACGAAGTGGAGCCACCGTGACGACGAACGCCCGTGCGCTCAGCCATCCTTCGCGCGAGGAGATCCGCGTGGAGGGAGTGCTCCACGCGCTCTCCGACCCGATACGGCTGCGGATCGTGCGCCGGCTGGCGAGCGCGGCGGACGAGCTGGCCTGCTCACGCTTCGAGCTCCCGGTGTCCAAGTCGACCACCACACATCACTTCCGGGTACTGCGCGAGAGCGGCGTCATCCAGCAGACCTACCGGGGCACCGCCAAGCTGAGCGCTCTGCGGACAGAGGATCTGGACGTCCTCTTCCCCGGAATGCTGAGCAGCATCCTCGGTGCTGCGGACCTCCAGGCGAAGCGACTGGGCGAGGACTGACACCTCCCCGCCACCGGTCAGGAGCCCTCGCCCCGGGCCGCGTCGAGCAGGCCGGACCAGTCCGGGATCTTCACGCGTCCCCGGCCCAGCGAGCGCCCCAGCTCCTCCTCCGCGCGCTCGATCGACAGCCAGCCGTCCCACTCCACCGGACGCAGGCCCGATGCCCGCAGGGCACCCAGCGGATCGGCGGCCACGTCCCTGCGCACGAGCAGCGGAGCGTCCTCGACCAGCGAGGCGACCGTCTCCTTGGCGCACGACCTGTTCGAGCCGATCACTCCGGTCGGGCCGCGCTTGATCCACCCGGCGACGTACTCCCCGGGGGACGCCACGCCGTCCCTGAGCACCCGGCCGCCGAGATGCGGCACGGTGCCGCGCGCGGCATCGAAGGGAAGCCCCGGCAGTGGCGTCCCCCGGTACCCCACGGCCCGCAGGACGAGCCGGGCCTCGATGTCCTCGTACGCGCCGGTGTCCCGCACGCCCCCGGCGCCGTCCGGAGCCGTTCGCGCGAACCGGACCCCGGCGACCTGGCCACCCCGCTCCAGCAGCTCGACCGGACGCAGGAAGAACCGCAGCCGGATGCGGCGCTCCCCGTCGTGTGCGGCGGGCGGCGGGTTCTGCGACCAGCCGCGCAGCACCTCCAGATTGCGCCGGATCACGGCAGGCAGCGGCGGCGTATCCGGCCCGCCCGCAGGGGCCGCGCAGGCCGGGTCCAGGGCCAGGTCCGCGCCGTCCACGACGGTCCGGGCCCCCGGCAGCGCACCCAGCTCGCGCAGCTCCTTCGTGGTGAACCTGGCCTGCGAGGGGCCGCGCCTGCCGACGATGTGCACCTCGCGCACCCGGCTCGCCCCGAGCGCGTCCAGCGCGGCGCGCGGCACGTCGGTGGAACGCAGCCCGTCCGCGCCGCGCGCGAGGATCCGGGCGACGTCGACCGCCACGTTACCGACCCCGACCACCACGGCCGAGCCGGCCCGGAGCGCGAAGCCGTCGGCGGCCGCGTCCGGGTGTGCGCTGTACCAGGAGACGAACTCGGTGGCCGAGAAGCTGCCCGGCAGATCCTCCCCGGGGACGCAGAGCGGCCGGTCCGCCGCCGCGCCGACGCAGTAGACCACCGCATGGTAGAGCTCCTTCAGCCGGGCGGGTGACAGCCCGCCCGGGCCGCCCACCTCCACATGCCCCACGAAGGTGATCCGGTCGTCCTCCAGGACCGCCCGGAGACTGCTCTGCAGCGACTTGATCTTCTCGTGGTCGGGCGCCACGCCGTAGCGGACCAGGCCGTAGGGCGTGGGCAGCCTGTCCAGCACGTGCACCCGCACATCCGGCACCCGCGACTGCTGCAACAGGGCCTGGGCCGTATAGACCCCGCTGGGACCCGAACCGACGACGGCGACACGGAGCACGGCGCACCTCTTCCCGCAGGATGCCTCCAGCATGGCACCGCCGTACGGAACCGGGCAGGTGCGGCGCGGCCCGGTTCCCGCGGCCGTCAGGGCATCAGCCCGCGCATCCGGTCGACCTCGACGGTCTGCTGGGCGACGACGTCATTGGCCATCTCCTCCACCAGCACGTTGTTGCCGTCCGCGAGGGCCTCCGTCGCCATGGTGACCGCACCCTGGTGGTGGGTGATCATCAGCTTCAGGAACAGCGTGTCGAACGCCTTGCCCCGCGCCGCGCGCAACTGCTTCAGCTGGGCGTCGGTCGCCATCCCGGGCATCGCGGCGTGGTCGTGCGTCTCCTCGCGTCCGTCGCCGCGGTTGTTCGTCAGCCACCCCTCCATGGCGGCGATCTCCGGCTTCTGGCCCGCCGAGATGCGCTCCGCGAGCCGCTTGACAGAGGAGGAGGACGCCCGGTCGGGGACGAGAGCCGTCAGGACCAGGGCCTGTCGGTGGTGCTCGATCATCATCTTGGCGTAGCGGAAGTCCGCGGAGTTGGGGGTGTCGTCCCCGGCGGCGGCCTTCACGGCTTCCTCGGCCGACATCGTTCCGGCGGGCTCACCCGGCTTTCCCGGTGCCACCACCGTGAGGCCCCTGTCCGCCGCCTCGGTGGTCCCGTCGCCCCCGCTGCCCGAATCGCAGGCGCTCAGGGCGAGTACGGCAGCCGCCAGCGCCGCCGTGAGAGCGACTGCGCGTCTGCGCGTGTTCCGACGGTGGATCAGCACGGTGACCTCCTGTGCCACATGGGTGTGTTGCAGACCGTCCTAACACCTTCCGGAGGGCGGTGATCAAAAACTTTTATTACGTCTCTGTTGCCATCTGTTGGTGTGTACATGCGAGGGACGATACTGCCGGGGTCCACGAACCGTTCCTCTACGGACGGACACAAGGGAGGACGCAGTGACCTCGTTGCACACCACCAGCGTGCGGCGCAGACGTCTGGGTGTGGCGGCAGCCGCGGCCGGGCTCTTCGCCACTCTGCTGACGGCCGGACCCGCGGCCGCGACCCCCGACCCCGGTGACACCGCCGCGACCCGCAGCGGCATCTCCGTGAGTCAGCAGGCCGAAGCCGAGGCCGCCATCAAGAGCGGTGAGATACCCGGCGTGGACGAGATCGTCCACAGCGACAACATCGAGCACCTCGCCAACGTCCCCAAGGACGCGCTCGCGGGGCTCAACACGGACCTGGCCTTCCAGGGGAACTACGCCTACGCGGGCAACTACGACGGCTTCCGGATCTTCGACGTCAGCAACCCGAAGAAGCCGATGACCGTCGCACAGGTTCTGTGCCCCGGCTCGCAGAACGACATCTCGGTCTCGGGGGACCTGCTCTTCCTGTCCACCGACTCCTCGCGCAGTGACAACTCCTGTGCCAGCACCACGCAGCCCGCCACGGAGAAGTCCTCCTGGGAGGGCATGAAGGTCTTCGACATCAGCGACAAGCGCAACCCGAAGTACGTCGCCGCGGTCGAGACCGCGTGCGGTTCTCACACCCACACGATCATTCCCGAGCGCAAGAGCGTGTACGTGTACGTCTCCTCGTACTCGCCGAACGAGACGTTCCCGGACTGCCAGCCGCCGCACGACGGGATCTCCGTCATCAAGGTGCCGCGCAGCGCTCCCGAGAAGTCCCGGATCGTGAACTTCCCGGTGCTCTTCCCGGACGGCGGCAACCCGGGTGCGCCGACCAACCCGGGCGTCTCCAGGACCACCGGCTGCCACGACATCACGGTGCTGCCCTCGAAGGACCTGGCAGCAGGGGCGTGCATGGGCGACGGTCTGCTGTTCTCCATCAAGGACCCGGAGAACCCGAAGATCATCGACCGGGTCCAGGACAACGTGAACTTCGCGTTCTGGCACTCCGCGACCTTCAACCAGGGGGCCGGCAAGGTCGTCTTCACCGATGAGCTCGGCGGCGGCGGAGCGGCCACCTGCAACGACGAGATCGGCCCGAACCGGGGAGCCGACGGCATCTACGACATCACCGGCAGGGGCGACCACCGCAAGCTGGTCTTCCGCAGCTACTTCAAGATCGACCGCCCGCAGGCCGACACCGAGGTCTGTGTCGCGCACAACGGCTCGATCATCCCGGTCAAGGGCCGCGACCTGATGGTCCAGGCCTGGTACCAGGGCGGGGTCTCCGTGTGGGACTTCACCAACTCCTCCGAGCCGGAGGAGATCGCGTACTTCGAGCGTGGTCCGGTCTCCACGGCGGCGGTCACCACGGCCGGCCCGTGGTCGGCCTACTACTACAACGGCTACATCTACTCCAACGACATCGCCAAGGGCCTCGACGTCCTGAAGCTCGACGACCGGCGGACGGACCCGGCGAAGAAGGTGCGGCTGAACGAGCTCAACGTGCAGACCCAGCCGGACTACTTCGACCGCTGACCCACCCGCTCCTTCCCCGTTCCTCGCGTACGGGAGCGCTGTGTCCCGCCGGGTGGCTCCACCTGGCGGGACACGCTTAATTCATTGACCGGTGAGCCGCGCGGGGAGATGCTGTACCCCTGATTCCGGCGACGCGGGGGATCGCCGGAATCAGCGGGGGCCCGGCGAGCGAGCGCGGTGGCCGGACATCCGTACCCGCTCAGGCGGCCGGGCGCACGCTCGTACCGGCCGCGGCGGCCCACTCCACCAGCAGACGCTGGTACTCCCGTTCGTCGTCCGGGGACAGCATCCCGCCCGAGCGCTGCCACAGGTCACGAATCGCTTCGTTC
Source organism: Streptomyces sp. NPDC025273 (assembly GCF_040638585.1). Taxonomy (NCBI): domain Bacteria; kingdom Bacillati; phylum Actinomycetota; class Actinomycetes; order Kitasatosporales; family Streptomycetaceae; genus Streptomyces; species Streptomyces sp. NPDC025273. Next base: position 364,380 of record NZ_JBEZYP010000003.1, on the reverse strand, counting down.
ACCACGGAGGCAGGACGCACGGACACGGATGTGTTCGGATACGGGGACATGGGTACAAGGCTAGGCCCCGGTCGAGCCATACGCCCCATCGAGGGACAGGGATATCCCTCACACCGTCTCCCGGAATCCTTCACGACCCCTCGCATGCCCCCTGCCGGGCGAGAGACACCAGACCGAGCGCCCTGAGCCCGTCCGGGCGCTCCGCCACGGGCAGGTGGTCCACAAGACGCACCTCGCAGCCCAGCGCGGTGGCGCCCCCGTCGGCGCGGCGGTCGTCGCCGACCATGACGGCGTGCGACGGATCGAGCCCCAGCAGAGCGCAGGCGGCCCCGAACAGGCGCGGATCGGGCTTCTGGATGCCGTGCTCGTAGGACAGGACGTACGCGTCGACCAGCTCGTCCAGGCCGTGTGCCCGGAAGACGGGCCGCAGGTCCCAGCCGATGTTGCTCACGACACCGACCGCGATCCCGTGGTCGCGCAGTCCCCGCAGCACCTCGGCCGCATCGGGGTACGGCTGCCAGGCCTCGGGGCTCATGTGACGCTCGTACAGCGCGTCGTACAGCTCCGGGTCGGGCAGGGCCACCTCGCGGGCCAGACCGGTGTACGCCGCCCGGTGCTGCTCGGCGGTCCGGTCGCGAGTGGCCCAGGCGGAGGCCAGCCGTGGCGGGATCTGCAGGGGGCCCGGACCGCCGGGCAGTGCTCCGGCGACGGTCAGCTGCCGTACATACCGTTGGAAGTCGGCCTGTTCCACCACGGCGCCCCGTGCGTCGAGCACGGCGCGCAGCCAGGAGCTGACGGGCTCGATGCGGAAGAGGGTCCCGGAGAAGTCGAAAAGCACGCCCTTGATCTGCATGGGCCGATGGTCGCCGCTCCGGGAGCAGCCCTACAAGGGGGCACCCGCGCCGCCGGCCGCCCGGCGCGCCGCGTACCCGGCGGTCGCGCCGTATCCGACGACGGCGAACGCGACCACGGCCGCGCCCAGCAGCAGCCCGCCCAGAACATCGGTCGGCCAGTGCACGCCGAGGTAGACCCGCGTGACGGCCACGCCCACCACGGAGACCACGGCCAGGGCCAGTCCGGCCCACCACCAGGGGGACCTCGCGCCGTACAGGCGCAGCAGCCACAGCAGGAGACCGCAGCTCACCATCGCGGTCATCGCGTGGCCCGACGGAAAGGCCGCGTAGTGCGCCGAGTCCACCGGGTCGGGCCACTGCGGACGCTCCCGGCCCACCGCGGCCTTCAGGCCCTGCTGTACGAGGGCGGCGAGCGCGCTGACCAGTGCCACCCACACGGCGAGCAGGCGCGCGGCGTGGCGCCACAGCGCGATGACTGCCACGGCGATCAGGATGCGCATCGTCCACGGGTCCCACACCCAGTCCGTCAGCACCCGGTTGACCTGGACCAGCCCGGGCTCGGTCACCGCTCTGCGGTGCAGCGCCTCGGCCACCGTGGTGTCCAGGGAGATCAGGGGCGTCCAGCGCACCGCGACCATGACGACCAGAACGGCGGACAGGGACCCGCAGACGAGGCCCGTACCCAGTAGGGAGTGCCGGGTGCGTGGGGGGAGTGAGGGGGAGTGCATGGGGTCGATCCTCGCGGACGGTCCGCGTATCGCGCTAACCCAGGGCGCTGAGACCCGGCACGAACGCCACCAGCAGCGGCACGACCGGCACCAGGGCCGCGGCCGCTGTCAGCCGCAGCCGGCGGCCCGCGGTGAGCCGATCACCCGGGGCCAGCAACCGGTTCACCCGGAGCGGCACTTGGGCGTCCGGAGCCGGGCAGGGGCCGAACACCCCTCGGTCCTCGTTGAGTTCGACCAGGGCGAGCGCGATCGTGAGGCGTCCGAAGCGCCGGGAGGCCACGTCGTCCGCGGCCAGTTCGACCAGCCGGTGCATCTCGTCGCGGAACGCGGCGAACACCGGAATCTGCGGGAATCCGGTCGCGAGCGCGTCCGAGCAGTGCAGGAGCCAGTCGTGGCGCGCCCGCGCGTGCCCCTGTTCATGGGCCAGCACAGCATCGAGCTGACGGCCTTTCAGCCGACCCAGTGCCGCGGTGGTGATCACCAGTTGGGGCGCCGCCCCGGGCAGCCACCAGACGCCCGGCCGTTCGCCCTCCAGCACCACGAGACGGCCGCTGCCGGGCTCCTCGCCCGGCATGAGCGGGGAGCGGACCAGCAGTTCCGTGCGCCGCCGCCTGCGGCGCACCTGGGCCCGGCGGATCTCCCGTACGAGCATGGCGGCGGTCCACAGGCCGCCGAGCGCGAGCAGCACCGCGATGACCGCCGACCAGGGTCCGTACGCGCCCAGTGCGTACGCCTCCACCACCGCGTGCGGGGCGGGCGCGAAGACATGTCCGCGGACCGCCTGCCAGGCCGCTGCCGCGCTGAAGGTCATCGACAGCCCGAACGACAGCAGCACCGCCGCAACCACGCACTGCCAGACCCACAGCGCCACGACCGGCTCACGCTCCGGCCACTGGGCCCGGGCCATCAGGCTCGGGGCCACGACGGCAGCCAGTGCACCGAGCATCAGCAGCGTGAGGGAGACCACCATGGTCCCAGCCTATGAGCGCGGCGGTACCCACGGGTATGGCCGCGTGCCCCAAGTGACGCAGGACACGGCGAGCGGGCCCTCCGTCTCACAGGGTGAGCAGCATCGCGAACATGGCCAGTCCCATGGTCAGCCTGCACGCCATCGCCAGCTCGGGCCGCGCGCCCCAGGCCAGGTCCTCCTTGCCGGACCCACCGCCGCCACGGACGCCCGAGCCGCCCGCGGCGGTGTCCGCCGGTATCAGGCGTCCCGCCGAGCGCAGCACGTAGAGCGCGTAGTAGGCCAGCAGCACTCCCGTCAGCAGGGGTATGCCGCCGGCCGCCCCCGCGTGGGCCGTGTGCCCGCCGTGCACGCCCTGGCCCGCGCCCGGCGCCATGGCCACCGCCATGTAGACCATCGCCAGCGAACCGACCAGATGATGCAGATGGTGCCCACCGTGCCGAACACCGACGAGCGCGCGCACCGTCGCACCCCCGAACACCACCGCGTAGACCGCCCACATCCGGTCCGGCGGCGTGAACAGGGCCGCGGGAACCGCCATCGCGGCCATCCCGAACCCCATCACCGCCTCCGCGTGTGCCGCCCCGCGCTCCCCCTGCGCACCACTGCGCGCACGCAGCAGGCAGTACGCACCCGTGACCCCGCACAGCAGCATCAGCAGCCAGCCGGACAGTGCCGGTCCATGCACGGTGCACCTCCCCCCGCGGTGAATGACGCCGGTTGTCGTCTAGTCGATGCCCAGCTCGGGACGGTCCTACCGGGGCGCATCGAGGTGCGAGGGGAGCGCGCCCGGCCTGCGGGGGGCGGTTACGGCCGGGTTAGTCTCGGACGGCATCGTCGGCAGCAGACAAACGGAGTACCTCGCATGGGCATCGCACCGTCCCCCGATCAGGCAAGGCTGACCTTCCGTGACGCGACCGAGCAGGACGTGCCGGTCCTCGTGGGGCTCGTCGAGTCCGCCTACCGAGGCGACGCGAGCCGAGCGGGATGGACCACCGAGGCGGACATCCTCCACGGCCGGCGTACGGACGCGGACGGGGTGCGCGAGGTGCTCACGGCCCCCGGGGGACGGCTCCTCGTCGCGGAGCGGGACGGCGAGCCGGTCGCCTGCTGCCAGCTCGAACACCGGGGAGAGGCCGCCTACTTCGGCATGTTCGCGGTCACTCCCGGACTGCAGGGCGCCGGCCTCGGCAAGGAGATCATCGCCGAGGCGGAGCGTACCGTGCGCGAGAGCTGGGGCGTGAAGGAGATGCACATGACGGTGATCTCGGTCCGAAAGGAACTGATCGCCTGGTACGAGCGCCGGGGCTACCGCCGCACGGGAACGACGACTCCCTTCCCGTACGACGACGAGCGCTTCGGAATCCCGCAGTGCGAGGGCCTCGTGTTCGAGCTCCTGGTCAAGGAGCTGTAGACAGAGGCCCGCGACGGGCTCAGGCGGTGAAACGGCCCGCGCGAAGGATCTCCGGGTAGTCGGTCGTCGCACCGTCCAGGCCCAGGGCCCGCACCAGACGCAGGTGGTCCTGGGTGTTCACCACCCAGCCGATCACCTTCAGACCCTCCTCATGGGCATGCTCGACCACCTCCAGGGTGAGGCGGCGGATGTTCAGGGCCAGTGTCGCCGCGCCCACGGCCTTGGCCCGTTCCACCACGTCGCCGCCCCAGCGGCCGGCGATCAGTGCGGTCCGCACCCCTGGAACCAGCCGCGCGATCTCGGCGACCGCCTCGTCGTGGAACGAGGACACCTCGACCCGGCCGGCGAGATCGCGCCGCAACATCACCTCGGCCAGCGCACGCGCCGCGGCCACGTCCTTGATCTCGGCCTGCACCGGTGAGACGACCGCGTCGAGCACCTCCTCGAAGACGGGCACGCGCTCGCCCCGCCCGGCGTCGAGCTCGCGGAGCTCGGCCAGCGTCTTCTCGGCGATCAGCCCCTTGCCGTCCGTCGTGCGGTCCACGGCGGCGTCGTGCATGACGACGAGCGCGCCGTCCTCGCTCAGATGGAGATCGAGCTCGATGGCGTCCATGCCTGCCTGCTCGGCCCGTACGAACGAGCGCAGTGTGTTCTCGGGCTCGACACCCATAACCCCGCGATGGCCGATGGTGAGAAAAGTCAAGGCGATCCCGCTTCCGTCCGTCGTCCGTACCGTGTGCCGCTCCTGCCCACAGGGAACCAGTTCTCGCGTGGAGGGCGGTGCATGTCCCGCCTGCCCGACGGAAGAACTTGTCACATGGGGGTGTGGCAGGAAAAATAGCGGTGACAATGAGGGGTGGCAGGATAATTTTCTGGATCCCACTTGTCCGAAGGAACCCCGCATGGATACGGTTGCTTGACGCGAGGTTCTCCCGTGAAGGAAGAGTTATGACGGAAATTCTTGAGCACGCCACCGCACCCGGCGCGACAGCCGCTGCCCAGCGGGTCGTCGAGCACCCCGCCTGGAACGCGCTCAAGAGTGCCGTCGAGGAGTTCCGCCCCTGGCAGGCGAAGGACGGCTCCATCGACTTCGGCGCCGAGGGCGCGCCCTCGGCCGGGACGGCCGAGGCCACCATCGAGCGAGTCGCCACCGCGGTCGAGCAGCTCTCCCCGCTGCTCCCGCACGACGCCGCATACCACCGCGCGCTCGTCGCGGACCTCCGCCGCTGGGCCGCGGACGGCTTCGGGGTCCCGGACTTCCTCGACTCCCTCCTCGCCTTCCAGCCGGCCAGGGACCGCATCGACGGCCTCCAGCATCTGGTCGTCTTCGCGATGTACACGCAGAACGGCAACCCGGACCGCAATCTCGAAGCGGTCGTGCTGCGGATGGTGTGGCCCGAGTGGCTGGCCGACCTCGAGGCCACGCGCTACGACAACCCGCTGTTCTGCGGCATCACGTTCGAGGACTTCACCTCGGGCTACGACACCAATTCCGCGGTGCTCTTCCCCGAGACGATCGCCGTGCGCGAAGCCCCCGAGCGCTTCAGCTGGGGCGGCATCTTCTGCGACCGTGAAGCCGCCCGCTTCCGCCGGGTCACCAAGGCGTCCGTCGACCTCCTGGGCCTGGAGCTGCCCGAGGACATCCGCGAGATGATCGGCGACCAGAAGCGCTGCGAGCAGGCGTTCGTCCTCTGGGACATGGTCCACGACCGCACCCACAGCCACGGTGACCTGCCGTTCGACCCCTTCATGATCAAGCAGCGCCAGCCGTTCTGGATGTACGGGCTCGAGGAGCTGCGCTGTGACCTCACCGCCTTCAAGGAGGCCGTGAAGCTGGAGGCCGACGGCTTCGGCCAGGGCCGTGACGTGCAGTTCGCCGTGCTGTTCGACCGGATGTTCCGCTTCCCCGTCACCGGCGAGCGCGTCCGCAACTACGACGGGCTCGGCGGCCAGCTCCTCTTCGCCTACCTCCACAAGCACGACGTGGTCCGCTGGACCGACAACACGCTGAAGATCGACTGGGCCCGCGCCCCGCAGGTCACCAACCAGCTCTGCGCCGAGATCGAGAAGCTCTACCGCGACGGCATCGACCGACCCAAGCTGGTCCACTGGTTCGCGGCGTACGACCTGGTCGCGAGCTATCTCGCACCGCACCCCGGTTCCCGCTGGGCCAAGGGTCCGGACGCCCTGGACGTGACACAGCCGCCGCGTAAGCTCGTCGACGACGTGCTCCCGGACGAGTTTCCCCTGAGCATGTTCTATGAGGCGCTCTCCAAGAAGCTGAAGCACGTGATCGCCTCCACCAAGGGGATCACCGCGACGGATGCCGGGCGGGCAGCCGCGTGAGCGCACGTTCTGAGGAGGCGGTGGCCATGAACGCAACAGCCAAGGGTGACGGGAGCGGTGTGCTCGACGGTGCGGTGATCGCGGTGGCGGGAGCGGCGGGAGCCGCGGGCCGGGCCACCCTGATCAGGCTCGCGGAGGCGGGTGCGACCGTGGTCGCCGCCGACGCACACCCCGAGCGGCTCGCCGAGGCGGTCGACGCGGCACGCTACGCCCACGGCGGGGCGACCGTCACCGGCGAGACCGTGGATCTGCTCGATCTGGAGGCGACCAAGGACTGGGCGGCCAGGACGGAGAAGGAGTTCGGCCGGGTCGACGGCCTGGTGCACCTGGTCGGGGGCTGGCGCGGCAGTGCCGGCTTCGCGGACACCAGCCTGGCGGACTGGGACTTCCTGGAGAAGCTGCTGGTCCGCACCGTCCAGTCCACCTCGCTCGCCTTCCATGACGTCCTCCAGCGCAGCGACCGCGGCCGGTACGTTCTGGTCAGTGCCGCCGGAGCCAGCAGCCCCACCGCCGGCAACGCCGCCTACGCGGCGTCCAAGGCGGCGGCCGAGGCATGGACGCTCGCCCTCGGTGATGCCTTCCGTAAGGCGGGGGGCGACGAAGGGCCGACGGCTGCTGCTGCGATCCTGGTCGTGAAGGCACTGGTGCACGACGCGATGCGCGCCGAGCGCCCCCATGCGAAGTTCGCGGGTTTCACCGACGTCAAGGAGCTGGCCGAGGCCATCGCCGGCGTCTGGGACGTGCCCGCCGGAGAAGTGAACGGAAAGCGCCTGTGGCTGACCCCGCAACCGTAAGGACCGACGCGCGACGTCATCACGATCCGCAGGTACGCGGTTTCGCCAGTGACAACTACGCGGGCGCGCATCCGGAGGTCCTCGCGGCCCTCGCCCTCGCCAACGGCGGCCATCAGGTCTCCTACGGCGAGGACGACTACACCGAACACCTCCAGCGGGTCATGCACAGCCACTTCGGCCCGACCGCCGAGGCGTTCCCGGTGTTCAACGGCACCGGCGCCAATGTGGTCGCCCTCCAGGCGCTCACCGACCGCTGGGGTGCGGTGATCTGCGCCGAGTCCGCCCACATCAATGTGGACGAGGGCGGCGCACCGGAGCGGATGGGCGGGCTGAAGCTGCTCACCGTCCCCACCCCGGACGGCAAGCTCACGCCGGAACTGATCGACCGGCAGGCCTTCGGCTGGGACGACGAGCACCGGGCGATGCCGCAGGTCGTGTCGATCACGCAGAACACCGAGCTCGGCACCGTGTACACGCCCGAAGAGATCAGGGCCATCTGCGAGCACTCCCACGAGCGGGGCATGAAGGTGCACCTGGATGGTGCCCGGATAGCCAACGCCGCCGCGTCCCTGGACGTGCCGATGCGTACGTTCACCAACACGGTCGGTGTCGACGTGCTCAGCTTCGGCGGAACCAAGAACGGCGCGCTCTTCGGCGAGGCTGTCGTCGTCCTCGACCCGGACTCCGTCCGTGCGATGAAGCATCTGCGCAAGCTGTCCATGCAGCTGGCCTCCAAGATGCGCTTCGTCTCGGTCCAGCTGGAGGCGCTGCTCGCGCGCGATCTCTGGCTGCGCAACGCCCGTCATGCCAACGAGATGGCGCAGCGGCTCGCTGCGGGCGTCCGCGCGGTGGACGGCGTCGAGATCCTTCACCCGGTCCAGGCCAATGCCGTCTTCGCGCGGCTCCCGCACGCGGTGACCGAGCGGCTGCAGCAGCGCTTCCGGTTCTACTTCTGGGACGAGAAGGCCGGGGACGTCCGCTGGATGTGCGCCTTCGACACCCGCGAGGAAGACGTCGACGCGTTCGTCCAGGCGCTCAAGGAAGAGATGGCGCGCTCGTAGCGTACCTGTGCGGTCGACCGGAAGGCATTGATGCCGGTCGGCCGCTTCGCCGTGCTCGGCGGGTGGGGAGCCGCTTCGGCATGCCCCGGAAATTCCTCCCACCTCGCCGCTGACAAGGTCATCGACCATGCCCACCCGCTCGTGCGCGAGAGGGCCGAGCCGCTCGGCGCGGAGTCGGCCGATGCATACCCATGCGCCCCCGCCTCCTGCCCGTTCGTGCGTGACGCCGTCCCCGCGGGTCCCCGGGGATCCGCGCGCCGCCCGGTGGGCTCGCCGCCCGTACAGGGCATCCGATCCGCCGAGGCGCACGCCCTGGCGGCCCTGCTGCGGACCGCGGACATCCCTGCCGGCCTCTGCCGCCGGCGGCTCACCGACGACTACGGCGCCGCTCCGGCCGTCCACGGGCCGGTCTCGGTGAGGCTTCCGGGGGTGGACCGCCGGGCGCCGCAGGATTCCCGCGGTGATGGTTCCGGCGTCGGCGCCGACTCTCGGCCGGAGTGGAGCGGCCGGCCCGGGTGCCACGAAGGAAGTTTATTGGAGTGGACTTTCCGGTACTCTACGCAGTACCGCACCCGGTGGGTCTCCGTGTGCTGCGGAGCGCCCGGGGCCGCGCCGAGTCGTGGTCGAACCTTCCCACCGCGCTCTGACGCCCGCGCCGGGAGCGGTCTCTCCCCGAATCCGTACCGCGTCGACGTAAGGCAGACAATGACCCTGACGATCACCGTTTCCGACGAGGTCCGCCACCTCGCCCCGGGCTTCAGCCACTTCGCCGTCGAGGCGCACGGCCTGGTGAACGCGCCGAGCGACGAGGACAGTTCGGCCCTCCTGGACGAGGCGACCCGCAGGCTCGTCGAGCGGCTCGGCGGCCGGGCCCCGCACGAGGATCCGCACGTCGCGGCCTGGCGCGAGACGTACGCGGCGTTCGGCGCCAAGCCGTCCCGAACCCGCAATTCGGCCGAAGCCCTCGCCAGGCGCGCGCTCACCGACGCCGGGCTGCCCCGCGTCAACCGCCTGGTCGACGTCTACAACGCCATCAGCGTCGCCCACCTGATCCCCGTCGGCGGCGAGGACACGGACCGCATCAGGGGCGCCATGCGGCTCGTACGCGCCACCGGTCAGGAGCCGTTCCCCACGGTCGCGGGCGGTGCGGACGTCGTGGAACACCCGGAGCCCGGCGAAGTCGTCTGGTGCGACGACGAGGCCGTCACCTGCCGCCGCTGGAACTGGCGCCAGGGCGCCCGCACGCGCCTCACCGAGGAATCGGTGAACGCGGTCTTCCTGCTGGAGGGCCTCGCCCCCCTGGCGGCCGGCGAGCTCGAGGCCGCGGCCACCGAGCTCGCCGAGTCGCTGGAGAAGATGAGCCCGGGAGCGCGGATCACCCTCCACGCCCCGGCGTGACGCCTGCTGCGCGCCCCTTCGTCAGCCTCGCTCGCGTACCTCGTCGGGCGTAGGAGCCGTGCCGCCGAGATGGGCCGGAATCCACCAGGTGTCGCTCGCGTCCTTGGGGCGCACCGGATAGGCGCGCTGCGCCGCCTCGAGGAGCTCCTGCACGCGTTCCCGCAGCCGACGGGTGATCGCGCCCGCGTACTGGTCGGAGGGCGCCTGCATGGGCTCGCCGACCCGGATGGTGATCGGGATGTGGCTGCGACGGAAATTGCGCCGGTGCCCCTTGGTCCAGATGCGCTGGGTGCCCCACAGCGCCATGGGGATCAGCGGTACGCCGGCTTCCTGGGCCAGCCGGGCGGCACCCGACTTGAAGCTCTTCAGGGTGAAGGACTCGGAGATGGTCCCCTCGGAGAACACCCCGACGATCTCGCCGGACCGCAGCGACGCCAGCGCGTGCGCGTAGGCGTCCTCGCCCTGCTTGCGGTCGACGGGGATGTGCTTCATGCCGCGCATCAGCGGCCCGGAGACCTTGTGCCGGAAGACCGATTCCTTCGCCATGAAGCGGACGAGCCGCCTCTGGGGCAGCGCACCGAGTCCCGTGAAGATGAAGTCCAGATAGCTGATGTGGTTGCTGACCAGTACCGCGCCACCGGTCTTCGGGATGTGCTCCGAACCCTGTGTGTCGATCTTCAGGTCGAGCGCCTTGAACAGCGTGCGAGCGGCGCCGATGACCGGCCGATAGACGAGTTCTGCCATCTGGATGAAGACCCTTCTTCAGCGCCTGGGGAGGGTTCTCCCGGCGTAAGTTACGCAGCCGTAGGTATCCGGCATTGTGGCGATCGTGCCCCATGCGCGACGCCGTGGCCAGTCCCGAAGGGCCCTGGGCGCGAGATTCTCGTCACGTGAATCCTCCGGGAATGTAATGCCGCGGCCCGGTGCTGACTCCTTGGGCAGAGCTCTGAGAAGGAGGCCGCGGATGAACGGGCAGACGGCTGCCGATACGCTGGACCGCGCCCAACTCGGCGCTGAGCTGGGGGATCGGGCCACTCTCGTGCAGTTCTCGAGTGCGTTCTGCCAGCCCTGTCGTGCCACCCGGCGCACGCTCTTGGAGGTGGCCGGAATGGTCGAGGGCGTCGCCCATGTGGAGATCGACGCGGAGGCGCATCTCGCGCTCGTGCGCAGACTCCGCATCAGCCGCACACCGACCGTCCTGGTCCTGGACGCGGGCGGCCGGATCGTCCGCAGGGCCGTGGGGCAGCCGCGTACCGCGGACGTCGTCGCCGCGCTGGGACAGGCGATGTGACGGACCGTGACGCATCTCCCATATACCGGGACGCGCTTGACCGCGCGTACCGCGCATCGTCACCCTGACGCCATGCCGCCAGAACTCCTTCTCTTCGGCCGGGTCCCCGCGGACCTCGCGCGCCACGCCGGTGCGTGCTGTCCGGGTGCCTGAAGAACCCTCGGCCCCGTACGCCCCCTCGCAGAAGGACGCTTCCATGACGGCATCGCCCGGTCTCGGCACCCCCCTGACGGCTTCGCCCGAACTTCTCCGCTCCGTCTTCCGGCAGCACGCCGCCGGTGTGGCCGTGATCACCGCGGCCGGTGAGCGACCGGTCGGCTTCACCGCGACCTCCCTCAACTCCGTCGCCGCCGATCCGCCCCTCATCTCCTTCGGTGTGGGCACCTCGTCCTCCAGCTGGCCCGTCGTGGCCGAGGCCGAGCACATCGGGGTGCACATACTCGGCGAGGACCAGCGGGAACTGGCCGCCACCTTCGCGCGCAGGGGCGCCGACCGGTTCGGCCCGTCCACCGACTGGCGCAGCGGACCCGAGGGCGTGCCCCTGCTCGGCGGTGTGGTTGCCTGGCTGGTGTGCCGGGTGGTGGCCCGGATCCCGGCCGGGGACCATCGCATCGTGATCGCCCGGACGGTGCTCGGGGACCCGGCGGGTGGCGGCCGCCCGCTGGTCTACCACCAGGGTCGTTTCACGGCTCTGCGAGACTGAGGGCACGCAGGCGGCACCTGCGCGGAGCGCGTTGGCAACGTCACAGTTCCAAGCGCTTGCTTACGGGGAATGCACTGGGTGTACTGGCGAGTAATATTGCCCTCGGAGCATCGGTCGCCCCGACCGGATCCGCCCCACAGGCGCCTATGCTGCGTGCAACAAGGCAGCCCAGAAATGACGATGCAGTAGGAGAGCCGGCGTGAGCTTGAGGATCGTTGTCTGTGTGAAGTACGTGCCCGACGCCACCGGCGACCGGCATTTCGCCGATGACCTGACCCTGGACCGTGAGGACGTCGACGGTCTGCTGTCGGAGCTCGACGAGTACGCGGTCGAGCAGGCACTGCAGATCGCCGACGAGGCGGACGACGCGGAGATCACCGTGCTGACGGTGGGCCCCGAGGACGCCAAGGACGCGCTGCGCAAGGCGCTGTCGATGGGCGCCGACAAGGCCGTTCACGTCGAGGACGACGACCTGCACGGCACCGATGTCATCGGTACCTCGCTGGTGCTCGCCAAGGCCATCGAGAAGACCGGCTACGACCTGGTCATCTGCGGCATGGCGTCGACGGACGGCACCATGGGTGTGCTTCCGGCCCTGCTCGCGGAGCGCCTCTCCGTCCCGCAGGTCACGCTGCTCTCCGAGGTCTCGGTCGAGGACGGCACCGTCAAGGGCCGCCGTGACGGCGACACCGCGAGCGAGCAGCTCCAGGCGTCCCTCCCGGCCGTCGTGTCCGTGACCGACCAGTCGGGCGAGGCCCGTTACCCGTCCTTCAAGGGCATCATGGCGGCCAAGAAGAAGCCGGTCGAGTCCCTGGACCTCGAGGACCTGGACATCGAGGCGGACGAGGTCGGCCTCGGGGGCTCCTGGACCGCGGTCGACTCCGCGGCCGAGCGTCCGGCCCGTACGGCGGGCACGATCGTCAAGGACGAGGGCGAGGGCGGCAAGCAGCTGGCCGAGTTCCTTGCGGGCCAGAAGTTCATCTGAGCCCCCGGCTGTTCCCTCACCGCCCCGCACTCCCTCGCACGCAGGAGATTGAAGTCCCATGGCTGAAGTTCTCGTCTATGTCGACCACGTGGACGGTGCCGTCCGCAAGCCCACCCTGGAGCTGCTGACGCTCGCCCGCCGCATCGGCGAGCCCGTCGCCGTCGCCCTCGGCAACGGGGCCGCCGACACCGCGGCCGTGCTCGCCGAGCACGGAGCGGTGAAGGTCCTGACCGCCGACGCGCCGGAGTTCGCCGACTACCTCGTCGTACCGAAGGTGGACGCGCTCCAGGCCGCGTACGACGCCGTGTCCCCGGCCGCCGTGCTGCTGCCCTCCTCCGCCGAGGCCAAGGAGATCGCGGCCCGCCTCGCGGTCCGCATCGGCTCCGGCATCATCACCGACGCCGTCGACCTGGAGGCCGGTGACGAGGGGCCGGTCGCGACGCAGTCCGCGTTCGCCGCCTCGTACACCACCAAGTCCCGTGTGTCCAAGGGCACTCCGGTCATCACGGTCAAGCCGAACTCGGCCGCCGTCGAGGCCGCTCCGGCCGCCGGCGCCGTGGAGGCCCTCGCGGTCTCCTTCTCCGACCAGGCCACCGGCACCAAGGTCCTCTCCCGCACCCCGCGTGAGTCGACCGGCCGTCCGGAGCTGACCGAGGCCGCGATCGTCGTCTCCGGCGGACGTGGCGTCAACGGTGCGGACAACTTCGCGATCATCGAGGCGCTCGCCGACTCGCTCGGTGCCGCCGTCGGCGCCTCCCGCGCCGCCGTCGACGCCGGCTGGTACCCGCACACCAACCAGGTCGGCCAGACCGGCAAGTCGGTCTCCCCGCAGCTGTACATCGCCTCGGGCATCTCCGGCGCGATCCAGCACCGGGCCGGCATGCAGACCTCGAAGACGATCGTCGCCATCAACAAGGACGCCGAGGCCCCGATCTTCGATCTGGTCGACTACGGCGTCGTCGGCGACCTGTTCGACGTCGTCCCGCAGCTGACTGACGAGGTCAAGGCCCGCAAGGGCTGATCCGGCGGAAGCCGTACCCGTGCGACGGCCCGGGGCCGCGTGGTGTTCTCGCCGCGCGGCCCCGGGCCGTTTCCGCTCACCATTGACGTGAGCAGCGACGGCCAATAACTTCACTATGCGGATTAAGGGTTCCGGGAAGCGGAAGTGTCGCAGGCGGAGGGCGCGGTCATGGGACAGCAGGAGAAGGTGGCGACGAGCCTCGCCGGCGCGGTCGGTGCGGAGATCGGCGCCTCCCTCGCGGAGGTGGACGCGGAACTCGCCCGCCGCTACCCGGGAGACCCCGGCACGCGCCAGCCCGTCCACACCGTCTACGTCCCCGCCGACGCCTTCGCCGCTACGACCGTCCGCTCCTGGGGCGACCGCGCGCTGGCGGCCCTCGACGAGCACGCCCCCGACGCCGCAGCCCTCGCCGGGGTCCTGGGCATCCCGCAGGAGCTCGCGGAGCCCGTCCACGACCGTGTACGGGCCAAGCTGGAGCGCGAGCCCGTGGAAGACCTGCGCATCGACTTCGAGGACGGCTACGGGCCGCGTCCGGACGCCGAGGAGGACGAGGCGGCGGCCCGCGCGGCCCGGCTGGTGTCCGAGGCGCAGGGGGGCGGGACCGCGGCCCCGTACACGGGCATCCGCATGAAGTGCATGGAAGCGGCCGTGCGCGACCGGGGCATGCGCACCACGGACATCTTCCTCACCGGCCTGATGCGGGCCGGGGGCCTCCCCGACGGGCTCGTCCTCACGTTGCCGAAGGTGACGTACCCCGAGCAGGTCGCGGCCTTCGTCCGCCTGCTGGAGGCATTCGAGCAGACGCACGGGCTGCCGGCCGGGCGCCTCGGGTTCGAGATCCAGATCGAGACCAGCCAGTCCATCCTCGCCGCCGACGGCACCGCGGCCGTGGCCCGCATGATCGACGCCGCCCGCGGCCGCGTGACCGGCCTGCACTACGGGACCTTCGACTACAGCGCCTGCGTCGGCGTCAGCCCCGCCTACCAGTCCAGTGACCACCCCGCCGCCGACCACGCCAAGGCCGTCATGCAGGTGGCCGCCGCGGGCACCGGCGTACGCGTCTGCGACGGCTCCACCAACGTGCTGCCCGTCGGCCCCACCGAGCAGGTCCACGACGCCTGGCGCCTCCACTACGGCCTCACCCGCCGCGCCCTGGCCCGTGCCTACTACCAGGGCTGGGACATGCACCCGGGGCACCTGCCCACCCGCTACGCGGCCGTCTACACCTTCTACCGCGAGGGCCTGCGCCAGGCCGCGTCCCGGCTCGCCGCGTACGTGGCCCAGGCCGGGGGCGACGTCATGGACGAGCCGGCCACCGCGAAGGCCCTCAGCGGCTACCTGCTGCGGGGCATCGACTGCGGCGCCCTGGACACCGCGGAGGTCGCCGAGCTCACCGGCCTCTCCCGCGCGGACCTGGACACCTTCGCCTCGCCCCGCCGCGGCGGGGCGACCGTGACGGCTCCGTAGGCGGCTCAGACGGGCGGCAGTTCGCCCGAGCCGCGGGGGATGAGCCGTGTCGGCAGCTCCACCCTCGCCGGGGCGTGGTCGGCGCCGTCCAGACGCCGGAAGAGGTGCTCCGCGGCGGTCCGGCCGACCGCCGCGGCGTCCTGGGAGATCACGGTGATGCCCAGCAGGTCGGCCAGTTCGATGTCGTCGAAGCCGACGAGCGCGATCCGGCGGTCGCACTCCGCGAGGACCCGGACGACCGTGACCGTCACACGGTTGTTGCCCGCGAAGAGCGCGGTGACCGGCTCGGGGCCGGTGAGCATGGTCTCGGCGGCGGCCCTGACCCGGGCCGGATCGGTCGAGCCGAGGGAGACCCAGGAGTCCTCGACCGTGATATCCGCGTCGGTCAGGGCCGCGTGGTAGCCGCGCAGTCGTTCCTTGGCCGTGTGGATGCGGGGCTGGTCACCGATGAAGCCGATCCTGCGGTGGCCGTGCGCGATCAGGTGGGCCACTCCCTCGCGCGCACCGCCGAAGCTGTCCGAGAGGACCATGTCGGCGTCGACCCGACCGGCCGGCCGGTCGACGAACACGGTGGCGATACCCGCCTTCATCTCGGGCTCCAGGTAGCGGTGGTCGTCACCCGCCGGGATCACGATGAGGCCGTCCACACGACGGGCGCAGAGCGCGAGGACGAGCTCCTGCTCGCGGTCCGGGTCCTCGGCGCTGGAGCCGTTGATGAGCAGGGCGCCGTGGGCGCGGGCCACCTCTTCCACGGCGCGGCTCAGCGGGCCGTAGAAGGGGTCCGCGAGGTCCTCGAGCACGAGGCCGATGGAGGCGGTACGGCCCTTGCGCAGAACGCGCGCGCTGTCGTTGCGGCGGAATCCGAGGGCCTCGATCGCCTCCTGGACGCGTCGCTCGGTGTCAGGGGTGACACCGGGTTCGCTGTTCACCACCCGGGAGACCGTCTTGAGTCCCACTCCGGCACGGGCTGCCACATCCTTCATGGTCGGCCTGTTGCCGTAGCGGGACTCGGGATGACGGGCGGTCTCGGCCACGGTGCGCTGTCCTGTCGTCGGGTGCGGGCGGTTCCGGCCTCCCGGGGCGGTGCTGGGAGGGGCCCGGAGGCTGTGGCGTCGAGCATAGGCCCTGGACAACGTTGTCAACAGAATGGAGACTGTGCGGACCACCCACGGAACTCGCAGGTCCTGCCCCTCACCCCTCCGGAGAGTCCACACCGATGCATACCGACCTCGTTGCCGCGCTCGACATCGGAGGCACCAAGATCGCCGGCGCGCTGGTGGACGGCGGCGGATCCCTGCTGGTGCGGGCCCAGCGGCCGACGCCCGCACGTGAGGACGCCGAAACGGTCATGGCGGCGGTCGGCGCCGTCCTGGAGGAGCTCAAGGCGTCGCCCCTGTGGCACGGGGTGAACGCGGTCGGTATCGGCAGCGCGGGTCCCGTGGACGCGTCGGCGGGCACGGTCAGCCCGGTCAACGTTCCGGGCTGGCGGGACTTCCCGCTGGTGGAGCGGGTCGGCGCGGCGACGGGCGGACTGCCGGTCGTGCTGGTCGGCGACGGTGTCGCGATGACGGCGGCCGAGCACTGGCTCGGGGCTGCCCGCGGCCACGACAACGCCCTGTGCCTGGTCGTCTCCACGGGTGTCGGCGGCGGCCTCGTGCTCGGCGGAAAGCTGCACCGGGGGCCCACCGGCAACGCGGGCCACATCGGCCACATCAGTGTCGACCTGGACGGCGACCTGTGCCCGTGCGGCGCACGCGGCTGCGTCGAGCGCCTCGCCAGCGGGCCGAACATCGCCCGGCGCGCCCTGGAGAACGGATGGCTGCCCGGCCCGGACGGTGACGCCACCGCCGCCGCGGTGGCCGCCGCCGCACGGGCCGGCGACCCGGCCGCGGTCGCCTCGTACGAGCGGGCCGCCCAGGCGCTCGCCGCCGCCGTCGCAGCCACCGCCACGCTGACCGAGATCGACATCGCGGTGATCGGCGGGGGAGTGGCCGGGGCGGGCGAGACGCTCTTCGCACCGCTGCGCAGATTCCTGCGCGACTACGCCACGCTCTCCTTCGTCCAGGGCCTCACGGTGGCCCCGGCCGTGATGGGCGCGGACGCCGGCCTGGTGGGCGCGGCCGCCGCCGCCTCGGCGGTCCGCCACGACGGGGCGCACGCAAGGGCCGTGGCCGCTCCGTGGTGACCGGCGGTGCCCCGGCCCTCCACCCGGCGGACGGCGGCTCCCGGCGGCTCTCGGCTGCTCCCGGGCGGACCGGTGGCGTGTCGGCTGTCCCCGTCCGCGGAATGACCACGAGGAACGCGTCCTGTGCCCCACGCCGTTCCTGCGCTGTCCGCTCAACGGCATCCGGCGCCCCCGTAACGGCCGCGTCCTTGCCCGGGCTCGTACAGTGGGACGCCCCTTGCGCCCCCGGCGGTCGCTTCTCCGCAACAAGCTTCGCCCCGGCGGGGTTTCCGCAGCAGGGTGTTGCGGGCAAGCCACAGGGGGCTACGGAAGAGGGGGACCCGTGATCGTCTGGATCAACGGTGCGTTCGGTGCGGGCAAGACCAGTGCTGCGTGCGAACTGATCGACCTGATCCCGAACAGCACCTTCTACGACCCCGAACTGATCGGCGGGGCACTGCGCCACCTACTGCCCCAGAAGAAGCTCGCCGAAGTGACCGACTTCCAGGACCTGCCGATCTGGCGGCGCCTGGTGGTCGACACGGCGGCCGCGCTGCTCGCCGAACTTCCCGGGGTGCTCGTGGTGCCGATGACACTTTTGAGGCAGGAGTACCGCGACGAGATCTTCGGCGGACTCGCCTCTCGGCGCATTCCGGTGTGCCATGTACTGCTCTCACCTGAGGAAACGATCCTGCGGAGACGGATAGCCGACCGGGAGGAGTTCACGGGCGATCCCGACCACCACGAGCGCTCCGAACAGTGGGCGTACGCACACATCGAGCCCTACCGGGCGGCGCTCGAGTGGATCACCGCGGACGCCTTCACGATCGACACCACCGCCCTCACCCCGCGTGAGACGGCCGGGCGGATCGCCGAGGCGGTCCGCAGCGGAGAGGCCAAGGAATGCGGGATAGTCCAGACCCCGCAACCGCGTGCGGAGACCGTCGCTTCGGGGGTCCTGCTCTTCGACGAGCAGGACCGGGTGCTGCTCGTCGACCCGACCTACAAACCCGGCTGGGAGTTCCCCGGCGGGGTGGTGGAGCCGGGAGAGGCGCCGGCCGAGGCCGGGATCCGGGAGGTCGCCGAGGAGCTGGGGCTCCGCCTCCGCACGGTCCCGAAGCTCCTGGTCGTCGACTGGGAGGCGCCGGACCCGCCCGCGTACGGAGGCCTGCGCTTCCTCTTCGACGGCGGACTCCTGTCCGGCGAGGACGCCGCACACCTGCTGCTTCCCGGCTCGGAGCTGCGCGGCTGGCGGTTCGTCACCGAGGAGGAGGCGGCCGGCATGCTGCCGCCCACCCGCTTCGAGCGGCTGCGCTGGGCCCTGCGCGCCCGCGAGCGGGCCACCGTCCTGAACCTGGAGGCCGGGGTGCCGGTGGGGTGAGGGAGCGCCCGCCGGCCGGCGCCCCGTGGCGGTCACGGGCGGCACGGCCGTGTCCACGGTGAGCGGATCGCCGTGACCGAAGCAGCCGACGGCGGGGGCCGGGGCGGCAGGCCGCCGGAACGCCGCCCCGGCCGCGGTGCGTGTGCAGGAGGCCCGGCGTCACCTGGTCCGCCCCGGCCACGCGGCGCCCGGTGAACTGAGCACCGTGACAGGGCAGTTGGATGCAGGGGTGCGACCGGGGGAGCGGATCACCCGGGCACCGCCGAACGAGAGCTCGTCGCAGTCCGCCCGCTCGCGGTCGACGCGGGTGGGCGGTGCCGGGGCACCGTCGGCGCGTCCACGATCGCGGGCGCGGCGCGCACGTCCCGGCGTCGACCAGGATCAGGTCCGCGCCGTCGCGCCAGAGGTGCGCCTGGGAGACCGGGTGAGCGGAACACGTGCAGCCGGGGGAGCACGCCGACGAGTTCCATCCCGCGAACGCACGCGCGGGCGGACGTCGCCCGGGATTCTGTTCGGGGCGTCGCCCGCACGCGCGTAGCGGCGGGAGGCCTCAGACCTTCTTGGACTCCGCGTAGTTCTGCAGGAACAGCGCCTCTGCGACAGACAGGCGTTCGAGTTCCTGGGGGGACACGCTCTCGTTCACCGCGTGGATCTGCGCCTCGGGCTCGCTCAGCCCGATCAGCAGGATCTCCGCCGCCGGGTACAGCCCGGCCAGGGTGTTGCAGAGCGGGATCGAGCCGCCCATGCCGGACGACTGCATCTCCTCGCCCGGGTAGGCGACCCGCATGGCCTCCGCCATCGAGGTGTACGCCGGGCTGGTGATGTCGGCGCGGAACGGCTGACCCTGGCCGACCTGTTCGACCGACACCCGGGCGCCCCACGGGGCGTGCGACCGGAGATGGGCGGTCAGCAGCTTCGTGGCCTCGGCGGCGTCATGGCCCGGCGGCACCCGGAGGCTGATCTGCGCCCGGGCACGCGCCTGCAGCGACGGGGTGGCACCGACCACCGGCGGGCAGTCGATCCCGATGACCGTCACCGCGGGCCGCGCCCAGATGCGGTCGGCCACTGTGCCGGTACCGATCAGCTCCACACCGTCCAGCACCTTGGCGTCCCTGCGGAACTCGCCCTCCGGGTACTGCAGTCCGTCCCACTCGGTGTCCGTCGTGAGCCCGTCGACCGTCGTCGTGCCGTCCTCGGCCCGCAGCGACGCGAGCAACTGGATCATCGCGGCCAGCGCGTCCGGGGCCGCACCACCGAACTGCCCGGAGTGCAGGTTGCCTTCGAGGGTGTCCAACTGCACCCGCAGCATGGTCATGCCCCGGAGCGTCGCGGTGACGGTGGGCAGGCCCACCCGGAAGTTACCGGTGTCCCCGATGACGATCGTGTCGGCGGCGAGCAGCTCCGGGTGCGCCTCGGCGTACTGCTCCAGACCGCCCGTCCCCTGCTCCTCGGAGCCCTCCGCGATCACCTTGACGGAGACGGGGACGCCGCCGTTCGCCTTGAGGGCGCGCAGCGCGAGCAGGTGCATGATGAAGCCGCCCTTGCAGTCCGCCGCGCCCCGGCCGAACCAGCGGCCGTCGCGCTCGGTCAGTTCGAACGGCGGGGAGAGCCAGGCGGACTCGTCCAGCGGCGGCTGCACGTCGTAGTGCGCGTAGAGCAGTACGGTCGGTGCACCGGCCGGGCCGGGCAGGAAGCCGTACACCGACCGGGTTCCGTCGGGGGTGTCGAGCAGGGCGACGTCCTGGAAGTCCTCGGCGCGCAGTGCGTCGGCGACCCAGTCGGCCGCCGCCTCGCACTCGCTCTTCGGGAACTGCGCGGGGTCCGCCACCGACCGGAACGCCACCAGCTCGGTCAGCTCCGCCTTCGCACGGGGCATCAGCGAGGCGACGGTCTCGGAAATCGGACGGGCGGTCATGGGCACGCTCCTCGTGGGTGCGACGTTAGGTCTATGGCGCGGTGTGTACGCAACCGTGGGCGACGCCGTGGGTGCGGCGTTGCATGTATGGCGAAATCATGGCTGATCCTCCCACAGAGGGGCTCGGCCGCAACGCGCCGTAGGATGCCGTGAGCAACTGGGGCCACTGGTCGGGATCGGGAGCAGAAGCACATCGTGAGCAGCGAGAACGCAGACGCCGGACGTGAGCCGGAAGAGTCGTCGTCGGTATGGGACGTCGTCGTGGTCGGCGCGGGTCCGGCGGGAGCTTCCGCGGCGTACGCGGCAGCCGTCGCGGGCCGCCGGGTGCTTTTGTTGGAGAAAGCCGAGATTCCCCGCTACAAGACTTGCGGCGGCGGCATCATCGGGTTCTCGCGGGACTCCCTGCCCCCCGGTTTCGAACTGCCACTGAAGGACCGGATCCACTCCGTCACCTTCTCGCTCAACGGGAAGCTGTCCCGTACGCGCAGGTCCAAGCGCATGCTCTTCGGGCTGATCAACCGTCCGGAGTTCGACGCCGGTCTGGTCGAGGAGGCACAGAAAGCGGGTGCCGAACTGCGCACCGGTGTGGCGGTGGCGCGGGTCGAGCAGCACGGACCCGCCGTGCCGGACCGGCGCACGGTCGCGGTGGTGCTGGCCGACGGCGAGACGGTCCTGGCACGGGCCGTCGTCGGCGCGGACGGCAGCGCGGGCCGCATAGGAGCCCATGTCGGGGTGAAGCTCGACCAGGTGGACCTCGGGCTGGAGGCCGAGATCCCGGTGCCGGCGACGGTGGCCGAGGACTGGGCCGGGCGGGTGCTCATCGACTGGGGCCCGATGCCCGGGAGTTACGGCTGGGTCTTCCCCAAGGGCGACACGCTGACCGTCGGGGTGATCGCGGCGCGCGGCGACGGTGCGGGGACCAAGCGGTATCTGGAGGACTTCATCGGCCGGCTGGGCCTCGCCGGGTTCGAGCCGACGATCTCCTCCGGTCATCTGACGCGCTGCCGGAGCGAGGACTCGCCGCTCTCCCGCGGCCGCGTGGTGGTCTGCGGCGACGCGGCCGGACTGCTGGAGCCGTGGACCAGGGAAGGCATCTCCTTCGCCTTGCGGTCCGGTCGGCTCGCCGGCGAGTGGGCTGTGCGGATCGCGGAGTCGCACGACGCGGTCGACGCCCGGCGGCAGGCGCTCAACTACGCGTTCGCCATCAAGGCGGGGCTGGGGGTCGAGATGGGCGTCGGCCGGCGCATGCTCAAGCTGTTCGAGCGGCGCCCCGGGATCCTGCACGCGGTGCTGACGGGCTTCCGCCCGGCCTGGAGCGCGTTCGCCGGGGTCACCCGGGGGACGACCTCCCTGGCCGAGCTGGTCCGTACGCATCCGCTGGCGCAGCGGGCGCTGTCGGCGATGGACCGGTAGGTACGGCGGGACCGCTCGGGCCGGGTGGCTTCGCCGGGCCGGTTCGGGCCGCCGGGGCTTCCGGGACTCCGAGGCCGCTGGAACCGCTGAGGGCATCGCGGCCGTCCGGGCAGCTGGGCCGCTTCGGCCGCGGGGCTCCTGATCGGGGTCAGCCCTCGACGGTGATCCGGAAGACCGGGTGGTCGGGGCAGGCGGCCAGCAGCTCCGCGTCGGTGGACTTGGCGGTGACGCCCTGGAAGTACTGGTTGACCTCCCAGCCCCAGCGCTCCAGGTACGCGCGGACGATCAGCATCTTCTGCTCGTCGTCCGCGATCTCCTGCGCCGTGAACGTGCGGAGCTTCCTGCCCACCCGCAGCTCTCCGCCGCCCGCCACCCGCATGTTGCGCACCCACTGCGAGTGGCCGCGGGCGGAGACGAGGTACTGCCTGCCCTCGTAGGTGTGGGGGTTCACCGGGATCCGCTGCATCTGTCCGCTCTTGCGGCCCCGTACCGACATCTCCGCCGTGCCGAGAAGGCTGAAACCGTGGCGGGCGAGCCAGCCGACGGCACTGTTCATGCGGACGGTGAAGGCGCTGCTCCGGCGGTAATACGGCCGCTGCGACATGGGGATCTCCTCCCGTTGAGAGAGCGGTGCTCTCGCTTGAGAGCAGTGTGCACGTGGTAGGTGATCAAAAGCAAGAGCACCGCTCTCGTTATTGGTCGGTGCTCCGCTCTCGTGGCAGACTGCCCTCATGAGCGCCATCAGGGGAGCCAGGGAACGCGCCCGCATCGAAGTCACCGCCGCCATCAAGGACGAGGCCAGGAAACAGCTCGCGGCGGACGGCGCCGCGAAGCTCTCCCTCCGCGCCGTGGCGCGCGCACTCGGCATGGTCTCCTCCGCGCTCTACCGGTACTTCCCCAGCCGCGACGACCTGCTCACGGCCCTCATCGTCGACGCCTACGACGCGGTCGGCGCGACCGCGGAGGCCGCCCGCGCGACCCCCGGTGGATCCACCGGCCCCTACCCCGCCCGCTGGACCGCGGTCGCGGGCGCCGTGCGGGACTGGGCGCTCGCCCACCCCCACGAGTACGCGCTGATCTACGGCTCGCCCGTCCCCGGCTACACTGCACCGCAGGACACCATCGGCCCCGCCTCCCGCGTGGGCATCGTTCTCATCGGGCTGGTACGCGAGGCCTACCTCAGCGAGGGCCTGGCCGTCGCGCCGCTGGCCCCCGAACTGCGCCCCGAGGCCGAACGCATGGCGGCCGGCCTCGCCCCCGATCTCCCGCCCGCCGTCGCGGCGGCGCTCGTCGCGGCGTGGGCACAGCTCTTCGGGCTGATCTCCTTCGAGATCTTCGGCCAGTTCACCCGCCTCGTCGAGGAGCGGGACCTTTTCTTCCGGCGGGCCTCCCACGAACTCGCCCGCTCGGTCGGCCTCCTGGACGGCCGGGCAGCGGATGCCGGGGGCGCGAGGGGCGGACCGTCCTGACGCAGGACACCACCACCGTGCCGCTCGTACCCCCGTCCCGGGAGCGGGCCGACGAGGAGCGGCCGCGCAGGGGTGCGAGCCGCACGACGTCCTGGCGCACGGCGTCTCCGTCGCCGACGTCCAGGCCGGGGCCGAACCGGCGGGCGGCAGGGAATATGGCTCCATGCGTGGGCGTCTCATGCGGCCGCAACGACGGTCCTCGGCTCTGCTAGCGTGCGGACATGGCAGCCAGACGGTCCGAGCAGGCACTCGTCGACGAGTGGCGTGCCATTCTCGCGCTGCACGCCAGGACCCTGTGCGAGCTCGATCGCGCGCTGCGCGGGCACGGCCTGGGGGCCAGTGACTTCGAGGTGCTGGACATCCTCGCCGAGGGTGCGGCCGAGGACGGCGGCGCAGCTTATCGCGTGCAGGAGCTCGCGTGCCGGGTCCACCTCAGCCAGAGCGCGCTGTCGCGGCTCGTCGCACGGCTGGAGAGGGACGGCCTCGTCCGCCGCGGGATGTGCGGTGAGGACCGCCGCGGCGTCCGGGTCGAGCTGACGGACGGCGGCCGGGCCCGGCACGCGGAGGCCAAGCCGCTGCAGCGAGCGGTGCTCTCCAGGATGCTGAACGGACCGCGGGGCTGAGCGACCCTGCCTGGTCCCCGACACGCCTCCCCTTCACGACCAGGTGATCCCTGAGTGGTCGCACCACAACTCGGCGATCTCGCGGTCCCCCCTCAGCGCGACGGAGGAGAGCGGCCGGCGATTCCACAGGACCAGGAAGAGCTCTTCGGCCGTGCCGCTCAGTACGCAGTCGGCCGGTGTCCCCAGGGTGCCGCCGTCGCGCACCGTCCGCGGCGGGTCGGTCGACAGCCGTACGTCCCACACCGCCTCCGTGTCCACGGCCCGCACCCGCAGGGTGCGCGCCACGTCGGTGCGCACCCTGCTCCTGGGGCGGGCGTGGAATCCGGTCAGCAGTTCGTCGATGCCGTCCACGGCGTGCGCCGGGGCCACCGGCGCCGGCGGTCCCCCACGCGCCGACTCGGCGTCCACCCGGTGGATCCTGGTCTCGTGAGCCTGCCGACGGGCCCAGAAGGCCAGCGAGGAAGGCGCGGGAAAGAAGCTCCAGCACTCCAGGTCGGCCGGTGCCGCCCGCAGCGCCTCGACCAGCAGACCGTGACCTTCGCCGAACCAGTCGAACAGGTCGTCCCCGTCCAGATCGGGCTCGCCGCCGTCGGGGTGGTACGTGCGATGGCCCTCGGTCACGAACGCCGCTGCCCAGCGATGCACCATGCCGGTGTGCCTGAGGAGGTCGCGCACCCGCCAGCCCGGACAGGTCGGGACCGGTGCGTCGGTCCCCGCGTCCCGGGCCGCTGCCGCGAGTGACAGGCCCTCCGCGGACAGCGAAGTGACGTGCTCCGAGATCTCCACGGCCGTGATCGTACCGGGTGGGTCAGGCGCCCTGCGGGTGGGCGGAGTGCTCACGGCCCGTGCGGCGCACCATGCGGGTGAACCAGCCCAGTGCGCAGGCCTGCGCCAGTACGGACACGATCAGCGCGAGATAGACGAACCAGGCCGGTCCGCCCGCCTCCGCACCGGCCATGGAGCCGCCGACGAGGAAGAGGAACACGGTCGGTGCCGCGAGGAAGAACACCCAGACCCCGGCGAACGACGCGTCCTCGTGGGCCACGAACAATGTGTCCACGGCGACGAACACCGTGGCGGCCAGGACCAGGCCGAGGTAGATCCGCGAAGCCGTGTTGCCGAAGGTCAGCCGTGCCGCCGTGCGCAGCCGCTTGTTCATCACCTGGTGACTCATGTCCCGCTCCCCGTGGGTCGTTGATGCTCCCATCGTGCTCCGGGGGAGCGGCCCGTGCCTGAGTACGGCTACTCAATCGTTCAGGTGTGCGCCGCGTTCCGGGCTCCGTACCCCAGTACCGCCGCGGTCGCGGCGAGCAGTGCCACGGTGGTGAGGGCCACCGGCAGGGAGAACCAGTCGGCCATGAAGCCGATCACCGGCGGTCCCAGCAGCATTCCGCCGTAGCCGAGTGTCGACGCGGCGGCCACTCCGCTCGGGCCGGCCAGCGCGCCGGCCCGGCCGACGGCGACCGGGAAGATGTTGGCCAGCCCCAGACCGGCCACGGCGAAGCCGAGCAGGGTGAGCCAGACGGTCGGTGCGAGCGCGCCGAACAGCATGCCCGTCGCGGCCGTGGCCCCGCCCGCAACGAGCGTGCGGGTCTGCCCGAACCGTTCGAGGAGCGTGGTGCCCGTGAGCCTGCCGATGGCCATGGTCAGGGCGAAGAGGGAGTAGCCCGCGGCCGCGAGACCGGGGGCGGCGTGCAGGTCCTGCGTGAGGTGAAGCGCGCCCCACTCGGCGAGCGCACCCTCGCCGTACGCCGTGCAGAGGGCGATGACGCCGAACAGGATCACGATCCGGCGGGCGCGACCAGCCATCCGGTGCGGATGCTTCGGACCCGAGGGCCTCGGCACCGCGGCGGAGGTACCGGGTGCCGAGCGGTGGCGCAGGAGCACGGGACCGGCGACCGCGGTGACGGCCAGTCCGATACCGGCCAGCGCGAGGAGGTGGGCCGACGGGGAGAGGCCGCCCGCGACGAGCCCGCCGAGTCCGGCTCCCACCATGCCGCCCAGGCTGAACGCGGCGTGGAAACTCGGCATCACGGGGCGGCGCAGTGCGGTGACCAGATCGACGGCCGCGCTGTTCGCCGCCACGTTCATGCCGCCGTACGCGGCGCCGAACAGCAGCAGGACGAGCCCGAGCGCGGGTGCCGAATGCGTCTGCGCGGGAAGGGTGATGCTCAGCGGCAGCAGGACGCCGCAGACGACGGTGACGGCATGGCTTCCGTAGCGCCGGCAGAGCCGCCCGGTGAGCATCATCGTGATCACCGCACCCGCGGAGACGCCCAGCAGGGCGAGCCCCAGAGTGGAGGCGGTAGCCCCGGTCTGGTGCTTGATCGCCGGAATGCGGACCACCCAGCCGGCGAACAGGAACCCGTCCAGGGCGAAGAACACGGTCAGCGCGGTACGGAGGCGGGCCGGCGAGGGTGGGGCGGTGTCTCCGCCAGGTCCCCCCGTCAGGGCCGTCCGCAGTTTGTTTAGTTGCGGCACAAATTCAGCATAGGGGTGTGCGAACGGCGTGCGCAAGACGGCTGCCTCGATGACGTGCCGGTGAACGGTGCGGGGCCCCGGAGCGTCGGCGGCGGCCGCGGACCATGGGAGACTCGCCCCCATGAACGGCAAGTCGACCACCACGCGGACAAAGTTGGAGAGGGGCCGCAGCGCGCTCGGGCCCGCCCTGGAGCTGGTCCACACCGGCCGCGCGCCCACGCGTGCCGTGCTGACCTCCGAACTCGGCGTCACGCGGGCCACCGCCGGCGCGGTGGCTGCTGAGCTCGAAGCGCTCGGGCTCATCAGGGTCGACTCCAGCCCCGGCTCCGCGGCCGGTTCGCAGGGCCGCCCCTCGCACCGGCTGTCCGTCAGGGACAGCGGGCCGGTCGCCCTCGCCGCCCAGGTGCACGCCGACGGCTTCCGCGCCGCGCTGGTCGGGCTCGGGGGCAGGATCGTGGCCACCGCACCCGGCTGCGTCGCCGTGATGGCCGACCCCGCGCAGGTCCTCGGCGAGGTCGTCGAAGCCGGTGCCCAACTGCTCCGGGACAGCGGACTGCGCTGCGTCGGCGCCGGGCTGGCCGTCCCCTCCGCGGTCGCCGAACCCGAGGGCACCGCACTCAATCCGATGCACCTCGCCTGGCCGGCGGGCGCCCCCGTCCGGGAGATCTTCACCGCCTGTGTACGCGAGGCGGGCATCTCCGGGCCGGCGTTCACCGGGAACGACGTCAATCTCGCCGCTCTCGCCGAGCATCGGCACGGGGCGGGGCGCGGTGCCCAGCACCTGTTGTGTGTGGCCACCGGCCACCGGGGTGTCGGCGGCGCCCTCGTCCTGGACGGCCGCCTGCACAGCGGGAGTTCGGGCCTCGCCCTGGAGGTGGGGCACCTCACGGTCAACCCCGAGGGCCGCCCCTGCCACTGTGGCGGACGCGGCTGCCTGGACGTCGAGACGGACCCCCTCGCCTTCCTGACCGCGGCGCACCGGCAGCCGGGCCCCGAGGAGTCACTCCTCAAGCAGTCGGGCGACCTGCTGCGCGCGGAGTACGACGACCCCTGTGTGCGGGCCGCCGCCCAGGAGCTGATCGACCGCCTAGGACTGGGCCTGGCCGGACTGGTCAACATCCTCAACCCGGACCGCATCATCCTCGGCGGCCTGCACCGCGACCTCCTGGAGGCCGACCCCGAACGGCTCCGGGCGGTGGTGGCCGACCGCAGCCTGTGGGGCCGCAGCGGCAGCGTGCCGATCCTGTCCTGCACCCTGGATCACAACAGCCTGGTGGGCGCTGCCGAACTGGCCTGGCAGCCCGTGCTCGACGATCCGCTGGCCGCCCTCGGCTGACCCGTGCCCTGCCGTACGGACGACGTCACGTCGTCACCACTGTCTGCCCGCCGTCAGCCGGTCGCGGTCCGGCAGGCGGCCCGGAGCGCTCATGCGGCCACCGCGCCTACCGGAAGGTACCGAAGGAGGGCCTGCGGTCGGGCCGGCGCGTGCGCAACCCGGTCGTGAGGGAGCGCGCCGGCCGTGAGTGGTCGACGCGTTCCCCGCGCTCCGCTTGACGGCTGCGGCGCGCCGCCCCTGTCAGCCGACGACCGCCGACCGGGCGCGCGTCTCCACCGCCGCAGGCTCCATGAGGATCCCGGGCCCGGAGCCGAACGGACCGTCGGTCGTCGATCCGTACACCGGGAGAGGACGCGGAGTGGTGGCGAAGGAAGGAGCGGGGAGGGTGAACCAGACGACCTTTCCCGCGTCGTCGCTCGGTCGTACGCCCCAGCTCTCGCTGACAGCGGCGATCAGCGCCATTCCGCGCCCCGAAGTGGCGGAGGGATCGGCATCGCACACGGTCGGCAGCCGGGGGTCGTGGTCGTGGACGGAGACCGTCAGACGGTCGAGCAGCAGCTCGATCTCGACGGTGCACGATTTGTCCGGCTGTGCATGCCGGTGGACATTGGTCAGCAGTTCGGTGACGCCGAGCGCTGCCTGGTCGATCAGAGGATCGAGATGCCAGTAGCGCAATTGCGCCGAAATGATTCTGCGGACCTGACCGATCCGCGACGGCAGGGCCTGGAGCTCCACCGCGCAGTGCCTGCTTGGCTCGCTGATCACGGCTGCGACTCCCCGAAATAGGTCCGGAAGAAGACGAAGGGACGGATCCAGCAGATGGCTGACTGCTGTTTCTGGTCTGGTGACGCGTGGTCCGCCCTGATCGGCCCCGGCGGAGCGGCTCGCGCTGTCACCGCCGGTGCACCATCAGTGACGTGAGACCAGCGTGACCCAGGGGGTTGCGCTCCGCAACTCGCGGTGCCCGCACGGAAGCGTTCCGTCAGGTCCGCCGGCTCCCCGCGACGCGCAGCACCTCCAGGAACCTGCGGACCGGGGCGGCCCCACCCGGCCTGCGGCTGCGCTGCCCCATCGTCAGGCGGTAGCGCACCCCGTTGATCCGTGCGACCGCGGAGTCGGCCGCCAGGAACCACCGCTTGCCCGCGCGCACCGTGGTCACCGGGGCGCTGTCGATCTCCCGGCCGTCACTGGTCAGCAGCGCCAGCCGGCCGTCCTTGACGATCACTCGGCCGGCCCTGGTCAGAGAACGGGCCCACCGCTCGATCCTGACATCCGTCGCGCTGAACTCTGCCTCGGACATGACGACTTCACCCCCCTTGTCCCTGCTTCTGCTGAGAAGTCTGCCCTGGGCGGGGGCGGTTGCACCAGACCACATCGGAGGGGAATCCACTGATCCGCCGCGCCGGTCGCACGCCCGTCGGCCCCTGTGCAAAGGCAGGGCTATGGATCACCAAAGCGATCGTTTGTGCAGGTGGGGGGAATATCGTGGTGGCTCCGGAATGCCGCCGCCGCGAGAAGGAGATCCCTGATGGACGCCAGTGAGCACCGACGTGACGGTGGGGTCGTGGAGACGGCGGACATCGACCGCAGCGATCCGGACTACCGGGCCTGGCTCAAGGAGGCGGTGCGCAAGGTCCAGGCGGACGCGAACCGATCCGCGGACACCCATCTCCTGCGCTTCCCCCTGCCCGAGCAGTGGGGCATCGACCTCTACCTCAAGGACGAGTCGACACATCCCACAGGCAGCCTCAAACACCGGCTGGCGCGCTCGCTCTTCCTCTACGCGCTGTGCAACGGCTGGATCCGCCGGGGCAAGCCTGTCATCGAGGCGTCCAGCGGCTCGACGGCCGTCTCGGAGGCGTACTTCGCGAAGCTGATCGGCGTGCCGTTCATCGCGGTGATGCCCCGTACCACCAGTCCCGAGAAGTGCCGGCTGATCGAGTTCCACGGCGGGCAGTGCCACTTCGTGGACGACTCCCGCAGGCTGTACGAGGAGTCCGCGGCCCTCGCGGCCGAGACCGGCGGCCACTACATGGACCAGTTCACCTACGCCGAGCGCGCCACCGACTGGCGGGGCAACAACAACATCGCGGAATCCATCTACCAGCAGCTGAGGCTGGAGAGGTACCCGGAACCCGCCTGGATCGTCGCCACGGCCGGCACGGGCGGCACCTCCGCCACCATCGGCCGCTACGTCCGCTACATGCAGCACGACACACGGATCTGCGTACCGGACCCGGAGAACTCCTGTTTCTTCGACGGCTGGACCCGGCACGACCCGCTGGCCACCAGCGACTGCGGCTCACGCATCGAAGGCATCGGCCGGCCCCGCATGGAGCCGAGCTTCGTGCCCGGCGCCATCGACCGGATGATGAAGGTGCCGGACGCGGCCACCGTCGCCGCCGTCCGCGTGCTGGAGCGCGCCCTCGGCCGCAAGGCGGGCGGCTCGACGGGCACCGGGCTGTGGAGCGCGTTCAAGCTCGTGGCCGAAATGGTGGAGCGGGGCAGCACCGGCAGCGTGGTCACGCTGATCTGCGACCCGGGCGACCGCTACCTCGACAAGTACTACTCGGACAGCTGGCTGGGCGAGCAGGGCCTGGACATCCAGCCGTACACGGATACGATCCACCGATTCCTGGCCACCGGCACCTGGTCCGCCTGAGCCCGTCCGCCCCGGTCCAGGCACCCCCGGGGGTCCGCATGCGGGTCGTCCGCGCGGCGGTCGTGAGCTACTCGTCGAGCAGGGTGTCGAGCACACGGCCGAAGACCCGCCGCCCCGCGGTCGCGAGCAGCGGATCGGCCCAGCCGGGCAGCAGCCGTACGCGCAGCTCCTCGACCCAGATCACATGAGACCCCGCGCCGGTCGGACGGACATCGATCGAGGCCCGGCCCCGCACCACGGAGCCGCGCTTCTCCAACGTGCACAGCCCTGCCCGGCCGGCCGCCGGAGGGGTCCACCGCACGACCTCCATCGGATCGTCGAAACCGAACGGTCCGAGACCCGTACGGGCGACGAAGACCGTCCCGGTGCGGGTGTGCGGACCTGTCGGGACGGTGACCGAGGTGAACGGGACAGTCCCGCCATGCCGCTCCCAGTCGGTCACCCGGCGCCAGGTCTCGGCGGCGGGGAGGGAAGTGAAACGCTCGATCCGGAAGACGGCCACACCCCGATCCTAGGACGTCCACCGCTCCGAGAGGTGCGGAGCGGAACGCCCCGGGCCCTACGTGTCCGGTGATCCGCCCGCCACGACCAGGTCCGGCAGATACTCCTCGATCTCCCGGCGGGCACCGTCCGGCAGGCCCGCGTCCGTGACGAAGCTGTCCACCTCGTCGAGCGTCGCGAAGGAACTCAGCCCCACCGTGCCCCACTTGGTGTGGTCGGCGACCACCACGACCCGCCGCGCAGCCCGGACCAGGCGGCGGTTCGTCTCGGCCTCCGCGAGGTTCGGGGTCGAGAGACCGGCCTCGACGGAGATGCCGTGCACCCCGAGGAACAGCACATCGAAGTGGAGCGAGTCGATGGCCCGGTCCGCGACCGGACCCACGAGCGAGTCCGAAGGCGTACGGACCCCTCCGGTCAGCACCACCGTGGCAGCCCCGGCCCGCGAGCCGCCCCCCGCCGTGGGTCGCTGCGCGTCGTGGAAGACATCGGCGACCCGCACCGAATTCGTCACCACGGTCAGCGCCGGTACCTCCAGCAGATGCCTGGCCAGCGCGAACGTGGTCGTACCGCCGGAGAGCGCGATCGCGCTGCCGGGCACCGCCATCGCCGCCGCCGCCCGCGCGATGTCCTCCTTGGCGCTGAGCTCCAGCGTCGACTTCGCCTCGAACCCCGGTTCGTGCGTGCTCGCCTCGACCACCGGGACGGCCCCGCCGTGCACCTTCTCGATGACACCCTGACGGGCCAGCGCGTCCAGGTCCCGGCGGATGGTCATGTCGGAGACGCTCAGCTTGCGGGTCAGCTCGTTGACCCGGATCCCGCCGCGCTTGCGCACCTCGTCGAGAATGAGCGCGCGCCGCTGCTCCGCGAGCAGGTTCTGGTTCTCGCTCAACGCCGGCCGGCCCTTTCCTCTGTTCACCTGTCCACACGGTCCGGCAGGGGCCTGCGGGACTCCCTCATCCTGCCACGCACACCCACGGGCCGTGTCACTGGGGAGATTCGGTGAGATCGGTGCGGAGGACGCCCCCTGTCCGGGATGGTGGTGACTGCGCATCAGCCCGGAAGCCCGAGCGGCGCCCCGTCCCCTTCCTCCACCGGCCGAGACGCCGGACGGACCAGAGAGCGAGTCACCCCATTGCCCCCTGCACCCCAGGCCCCGCAGAGCTCCGGGGCGGCGCTGGAACTGCTCGTCCACGGCGTCGGCGGAACCACCCCCCAGGAGATGCTCGGTGACCCCCGCACGACCAGGATCACCGGTGACGACACGGCCGCCATCCACCGGCGTACCGAGGACGTCGCGGCCGAGGAGCACCCGGAGCGCCACCGGGACGGGCCCGTCGCCGAGGCCTACTGCTGGTCCAACCTCACCTCCGGCAACGGCTCCCGCGCCCTGTGGCTCCTGCTGCTTCCCTTCATGGTGGTCAACCTCGCCCACTGGATGCGGCCCACCGCCCCGGGGCGCACCGGCGCGGTCCGGCTGTACGGAGCGGTCGTGCGGCTCCTCGCCCTCAGCCTCACCGTGCTGCTGACCGCCGCCGTCTGCGAGGTGGCCCTCGACCTGGTGGCCTGGCAGTGCGCGGGTGTCGCCGAATGCTCCGCGCGGCGGTCCTGGCTGGGCTTCCTCGCCACGGAGCAGGGCGGCTGGTGGTC
Organism: Streptomyces sp. NPDC025273; assembly: GCF_040638585.1. Classification (NCBI taxonomy): domain Bacteria; kingdom Bacillati; phylum Actinomycetota; class Actinomycetes; order Kitasatosporales; family Streptomycetaceae; genus Streptomyces; species Streptomyces sp. NPDC025273. The sequence goes on along the minus strand of NZ_JBEZYP010000003.1, from coordinate 331,759 downwards.
CCAGCCCGGACGTCGGCTCGCCGTCGCCGCGCTCGTGCCCACCGCCCTCGTCGGACTGCTCTGGTACCTGTCCAACCGCACCTGGAGCGCCTACGAATCGCAGCGCCCGCTGACCTGGGACGAACCCGGCGAGGACGACGAGAGGCGGCCCACTCCGTCCGGCGCCCCCGTCGTCCGCCCCGCTCTCGGCAGGCCGGGCTTCTGGTACGGCCGCAGGCTGGTCGCCCGGCTGCGCGCCGCGCACACCGCCGCCGGGTTCCTCACTGTCGCCGCCGCCGTCGGGGGCGCCGCCGCCCGGCACGACCGGGGGGGCGACGGTCCCGTACCCGCGGTGCTCGGCTGGCTGTTCGAGGCATCCCTCGTCCTGTGCGGCCTCGTCGTCGTCGCCGTGGTCTGCCGCCGGGGCCGCAGCGAGCGACGGCTCGACAACCGGCTCGATCGTGCCATCATCACCTACCTGCCCCGGGCCGCGCTCGCCCTCCTGGTCGCCGGCGCGGTGTACGCCGCCTGGTCGCGTCCCGGCTGGGCCTCCTCCGGCGCCCTCCCCGGAGAGGCCGCCTTCCGTCTCCTCACACTCGGCCAGGGCATCCTCGTCGTCGTACTCGCCGCGGTGGCACTGAGCCTGTACCGGCGCACCCGCGAGCCGCGCACCACCCTCCACGGCCTCGGCGGCCCCGCCGTCGCGATGCTCGCCTGCGCCCTCGGCGGTGTGATGACCGGAGGAGTCGCCCAGCGCGTCGCCGACTGGCTCGACGGTCCCGGCACCCCGGGCATGGGCAGCGGCTCCGCGATCGAGGGCCCGCCCGTGGTCCTCAGCTGGCAGGCCTCCGTCATCCCGGTCCTCCTGCTGCTCCTGCTCGTCCCCGTCACCTGGCTGGTCGTCCGTACCGCCCGGCGCGCCCGCCGGATGGGACCCGAGGTCGAGGCCGAGTACGAACAGACACACCCCGACCCCGGCCGCACCCGGCGGATCGCCCGCACGAGGGCCACGGCCGCGCTCACGGACTCCGCGCCCCGGATCGTCGGGCTGGTCTCCGGCGCCACACTCCTGCTCGGTGCCGGAGCGGTGACAGGGGCCTGGATCAGCGGCGAGGTTCCGGGCCTGGCCATGGAGGGCACCAGCCCGCTCGTCGAATCCATCGCCGAGGCAGCCCAGGCGACCGGCTCATGGATGATCGGCTTCGGCTTCATACTCTTCGTCACCTGGGGACGCCGCGCCTACCGGGACGTCTCCGCCCGGCGCACCATCGGCATCCTCTGGGACGTCGGCACGTTCTGGCCGCGCGCCGCCCACCCCTTCGCACCGCCCTGCTACGCCGAGCGGGCCGTACCCGACCTGTCCTCCCGGATGTCCGCCTGGACGGCCCGCACCCGTGGCCGGCTCGTCATCTCGGGACACTCCCAGGGCAGCGTGCTCGCCGCTGCCGCCGTCTGGCAGCTGCCCGACGCGGCGCGGCGGCGGGTGGCGCTGCTCACCTACGGTTCGCCGATCGAGCGGCTCTACGGGCGCTGGTTCCCGGCCTACTTCGGCCCCGTCCCGCTGGACGGGCTGCACCGGTCCGTCCACTGCTGGCGCAACCTGTGGCGCGCCACGGACCCGATCGGCGGCCCGGTCGGCATCGACGAGGGCGGGGGACCGGAGGTCGACCGGGGCCCGCTGAGGGACCCGCTGGTCTACGGCCGCACCCCTGAACACCCGCTGCCCGAACCGATCCTGGGGCACTCGGACTACCAGGCCGACCCGGACTTCGCCGTGCAGCGGGCCGCGCTCCTGGAACGGCTCGGACCCGCCCTGCCCCAGCAGGCCGGCGCGGGGACTCAGGGAAGCTCGGGCAGGTCCTCCGGATAGAGCAGGGTCAGGTCCTCCGTGCTCGGCTCGGCGAGCTGGGCGACCCGGCCCGCGTGCCGCTCGACCATCGACTCGAAGGTCTGACGGGCCGTCCGGCCGTTACCGAAGGCCGGACCCTTGGGAAGCGCTGTGAAGTACGTGAGCAGCGCTTCCCCGGACCCGTCGGCCAGGCTGTACTCGTGCTCCTCGGCCTGCTGCTCCACGATCCGCAGCAGCTCCTCCGGCACGTAGTCACTGAAGGTGATCGTCCGTGAGAAACGGGACGCCACACCCGGATTGACCGTGAGGAAGCGCTCCATCTCGTGGGTGTAGCCGGCCACGATCACCACCACCGCGTCCCGGTGGTCCTCCATCAGCTTCACCAGCGTGTCGATGGCCTCCCGCCCGAAGTCGCGGCCGGAGTCCTCCGGCGACAGCGCGTACGCCTCGTCCACGAACAGGACCCCGCCGCGCGCCCGGTCGAAGGCCTCCTGGGTCCGGATGGCGGTGGAGCCGATGTGCTCGCCGACCAGGTCGACCCGGGACACCTCCACGAGATGTCCGTGCTCCAGCACACCGAGCGAGGCCAGGATCTCGCCGTACAGCCGGGCCACCGTCGTCTTGCCCGTGCCGGGGGAGCCGGTGAAGACCAGATGCCGGCGCACCGACGCGGCTTTGAGACCGGCCAGCCGGCGGCGGCGGCCCACCTCGATCATGTCGGTCAGGGCCCGCACCTCGCGCTTGACGCTGTCCAGGCCCACCAGCGTGTCCAGTTCGCCGAGCACGGCATCCGAATCCCGTACGGGCGCGGCCGGGACCGGCGGGGCGGCGGGCTCGGCCGCCCGCTGCACCGGCATCGCACTGAGCAGCCCGGGCGTGGACTGGGTCGCCGTCAGGACCGCGGGGGCCGGGGGAGCGGCGCTGCGCAGCCCGCTCTCGTCGCTGGTGCAGTCCTCCACGACCGGACCGCCGGTGCGCCCCTCGCCGTGTGAGGCACCGCCGTCGGCGAACTCGTAACCACCGCGCGCGCACCGCTCGGTACGGCAGTGGGTGAGCGTGGAACGGCAGCCGTCCATCACATGGAAGCCGTACCCCTCGCTCCCCGTGACCCGGCAGCTGTGGAAGGTGCCGCGGCCCTCGGCGGAGACGTAGAAACCCGCCTCGGCGGGCGAGGTGACCGTGCAGCGCTCGATCGTCGGGTCGGCGCCCTTGGTGACGATGACACCGGTCTGCGCGGCGTCGATGGTGCAGTTGTTCAGGGTGCCGCCGCTGCCGTGGTCACGGAACCACGCCCCGGTGGACGCTTCACGGATCCGGCAGTCGTCGAGCTGGGCGGTGGCTCCGTCGCTCACCGAGACCGCCGTGTTGCGGATCTGGGACAGATCGCTGTCCACGACATCGGCGCGCGAGCCGCGGTCGAGGACGAAGAGGGCGTCGGGCACGTCGTGGACGCGGCACGAGTCGAGTATCACCGTCGCCCCGTCACTGACCCAGACCGCCGGGTAGTCCCCCGTGCTGTCGTGGATCTCGCACTGGTTGGCATCGACACGGGTGCCCGGGTCCCAGACCGACAGGCCGTTGCGGCCGAACCGGCGGACGGTGGAACGGGTCAGGGTCAGCACCGACCGGGACCGCAGATCGACCGCGTTCTCCGGGATGTCGTGGATGTCGCAGTCGGCGAGCGTGAGGACCGCGTCGGTGTCCAGCGTGACCCCGTCCGCGGACGTGCGGTGCACGGTGCAGTCGGTGAGGTGAGCGGTGCCCCGGGCCGTTATCTGCACCCCGCTGCCCTTGATCTCGTAGACCTCGCAGCCCACCGCCTCCAGGCCGCTGCCCTCCCCGGTCACGCTCAGGCCCGCGCCCGACGCGTGGTGCACGCGGCAGCGCTCCAGTCTCGGATGCGCGCCGTCGCGCACCGATATGCCGGCCTGCCCGGCCGAGACGACCTCGCACTCCTCGAACACCCCCCCGGCACCGTCGAGTACGGCGATGCCGACCCCGGACGGGTTGTCGACGGTGCAGCGGCGCACGGTGGGCCTGGCCGCGCCCCGCACCTCTATTCCGGCGGCCGACCTCGTCACGATGCGCAGATCCGACAGCTCGGGTGCGCCCTCCTCGACGAGCAGGGCGGGGGCGGCCGAGTCCTGGCCCTCCACATGGAGATCCTGGATCACGGCGGACGCGCGGACGGTCAGGGGGACGCCGTCGACCGGCGCGATCCGGACGGATCCGACGGAGCCCTCGGGACCGCGCAGGGTCACCGCGCGGTGGACGACGAGATTCTCCCGGTAGGTACCGGGGGCGATGGTGAGGATGTCACCATCGGCCGCAACCTCCAGGGCTGCGGTGAGGGAAGCGTATTCGCCCGTGCGGCGCCGCCATCGCGATGTGCCGGTGTGCGTCACCTGGACCGTGCCCTGTGCCATGGTGCTGCTGTGCCCCCACCTCGTGCCGTGTGCGCTGCCTCGTGCCTGCCCGCAAGCCGGTGCCGTCCGTGCGGGCAGCTCCGGGTCCACCTGCCGAGGAGTCGGGCGGGCCGGTCCACCGTAGCGCGCGCGACGGGCGGGAGCTGACGCGTCGGCCGCCCAGGAGCCCTCTTCAGAAGCCACATCCAGCGCACCGGCCCGGCCGCTGCGCACTCCGGCGTCAGCTGCCCGTACCCGTTCTGCCCCAGTCGGGTCCCGTTTCGGCCCAGGCCATGTCGAGCCGGATGTACCGGCGTTGCATCATGTGCCGTACGACCAGCCTGCGGGCGGTTTCCATCAGACCGGCCGCGAGCAGCGTCACTCCGATTCCGGCCAGCACCGCGTGTGTGCGAGCGGTGGACGCGTCCATGGGGCGCTGCGCCGCACGGCCCGCGTCGTCCGTCCAGATCCGGATCCGGGCGCCCGGGGTGGTGGTCCGGGACGCCGTGACCACCCGCCCCGCACGGACCGTGCCGTCCGGGGCCGTCCAGCGGGCCACCACCGAGGTGCGCGCGGTGCCCTCCGCGACGGCGCTCTCGGGGTCCTGTGCGAAGCGTGACGAACCCAGGGGCTCACGGACCACGACGGCCGCGGTCGGACGGCGCTGCGTGTGCTGGGCCCGCACCGCCCGCTGGAGGGCGTCGTCGGTGAGCGCTCCGCACAGCAGACCGAGCGCCGGGGCCGCGAGCACCATCGACAGCAGCGCGACAAGAGCCACCCAGGCCTCGTGACGGTCGGTGGGCCGGCACAGGGGATTGTGCCGCCACCGCCGGATTCCCAGGACCGCTCGCACCTCACGCACCCCCTTCCGTATCCGTCATGGCCCGATACGGCCCCGCCTGCCTACCGGAGCGGCGTAGAAGCGACCTCAGTACGCCGACGCCATTCCCTGTCCCGTGCGGCCCCGGGCAGCTTGGTGCCCCGGAGTCAGCCGAGGATTCGGACGGGGTCCCCCACCCGGATCGCACCGGTCCCGTCAGGGATCAGATTCTGGCCGAAGCGCAGACTCCTACCCGTCCGGCGATGGCGGGCGAGCGTCCGCAACGGCTCCTTGCCCCGCTCCGCCGTCACCTGGTCGGTGGTGGTGACGACGCAGCGTCCGCACGGCTTCGCCACGCGGAAGGCGACCTCCCCGATCGCGATCCGCCGCCAGCCGTCCTCGGCCCAGGGCGCGGTGCCGTCCACGACCACGTTCGGCCGGAAACGGCTCATCGGCAGCGGGCCCTCGTCCGCGTGGTCGCCCTGCGCCACCAGTGAGTTGAGCGCATCCAGCGAGGCGCGCGCGGTGAGCAGCAGCGGGAATCCGTCGGCGAACGAGACGGTCTCGCCGGGGCGGGCCCAGGCGGGGTCGATGGGCCTTCGGTGCGACGGCTCGTCGAGATGGACGAGCCGGACCTCCGCACCGAGGTGCGCACCGAACCAGGCGTGCGCGGCCCCTGCTGCCTCCACCACCTCGACCTTGTCCGCGAAGAGCTCCGCGGGGACCGTGGTGGCCGGATCGGGCACATCCACGGTCAGCGGCGCACCTCCGGGCCCCGACAACACCAGCCCGCCACCCGGCAGCAGCGCTGCGGACAGCTGTGCCAGGCGAGGCAACTGACGCTGTGTGACGACCCTGTCCGCGCTGTCGATCAGCATCCAGCGGCGGTCGCCGGCGAGTCCCCACGGCTCGACGACGGCCTCCTCGGTCGCGCACGCGGTCAGTGACTTGACCGGGTGGACGCGGATGGCGCTGAGTACGGGAGAGACCATGCGTCCATCCTGCCAGCCACCACTGACAGCCGACCCTCTCGCCCCGCTCAGTACCCCCGGCCCTGGTACGGGCGGTTGTACGGGTCCTCGTACGGGGACGGCGCGGGCGCCGGCCTCGGGGAGGCCGGGCGCATCGCTTCGTAACCCGTACCGGGCCGCTGCTGCTGAGGCTGCGGCTGCTGGTAGCCACGGGGCGCGGCGGGCTGCTGCGGGATGTACGGGGCCGGTGCGTGCTGCAGATGCGCGGGCTGCATCATCGGCGCCTGCTGCACACGGGCGTTCTGGTACTGCGGCTGCGGCGCCTGCTGCGGGTAGCCGTAGGACCCGTTGTGCTGCGACGGGGCCGCGGGCAGGGCCGGAAGCGCGGACGGCAGGGCAGGCAGGTAGCTGCTGCCGGTGTCGTAGGCGGCCGGAACTCGGATCGGTGCGATCTGAGGGGTACCCCGCTCGGCGACCAGGGAGTCGTAGATCGGGGTGTCGGGGAACGACGGCGCGGCGTAGTAGCCGCCTCCGTAGGTGGAGCGAGGGGAGGTCATGAGACATAAGGTAAGCCCACGATGTGCTGATTGGGGAGCCCCAATCCCGGGGCCATCCGATTTACGCTGCTTTTGTCTACCCGACCTGCCAAGGCGTCGTTAAAGCCCCCGTAAACAGTGGGGGCCTTTCTGTCGGAGGATGTGGCTGACAAGAAGTGGCGGGTGGACTACAAAGGGCGACATCGGCCCGGCGCTCGCCCGGCCCCGGGCCTCCGAAGCGGAGTGCCTGGAGTCTTTCGGCCATCCCGGAATCGGCCGGGCGACCGCGGCCTGCCGGTCGCCACTGACGACTGGACGCCAGGTGAGTACCTGGCCTGCCGGCGGCTCGGTGCGTCGCGGAGGCGGCGCGGGAACCGGCGGTGGCGTCGGCCGGTGGTGCGTACCGGTGGAGTGGTGCCGAGGCGGGGCGGAACGCGGGCCTGCCGCGCCATCGTTCACCGGACGGTTCAGAGGTGTACGCCAGGACTTCGGCCGTCCCAAGCGCTCCTGACGTTCTGTCGCGCGAATATGGCAGAGGGCCGGAGGAGGTCAAGCGGCACCCATCACGCCACCTTCTCCGAGCCGGGACCGACGTGGGAACGCCGGATTTCGCCGAGCCGTCTTGATCGCGTAGCGCGGGGCGCCGCAGTTGTGCACGGAGATGTTCTCGACGAAGTACTCCTGACAGCCGGCGATGTCGAGATTCCGAACAGCCCTTTCTATGGGTCGCGGTGGTTATGCACACGCACGGAGCACTGACGCGGCTGCCGCCATTGCGCCGCGCTGCGGGTCCTCGCCGCCGCCGTCCGATGGCTGCCCGCACCCAACGCCCGGACCGTGTGCGAGGACAGCGCTGTCACGTGTCGTCGTCGTTGTCGGTGGGCGGCCGGGACGGGCCGGGGTGCCCGAAGAGCAGGTCGTACCCGGGAGGCAGCTGGAGCAGCAGCCGCTCCGTGAGGTCCTGGCCCGCGGCATCGGCCGCCACGCTCAGGACCGCGCCGACGTCCCACAGGGCGGTCTGCTCGGTCGCTCCCTCGATCCACGCCGCCGTGGCACGGACGAATCTTTCGGGAGAGAGCGGTTCGGCCGCCTGGAGAGGGTTCAGCAGGATGAGAGCGAACGTATCCGGTAGCTTCGCGGCCAGTTCGACACGCTCTTCGCCCACCAGGTGAGCACCCAGCAGCGCGAGAACCGTGCGTGCCGCTCGTTCCGCCTCGTGCGGCGAGCGGTAACTGCCGCGCTCCCGGACGGCGTCCAGAAATGCCGGCCAGCTCATGTGTGTCACCGTTCGGCCTCCCTCGTACGGAGGAAGGCGGAGGGCGGACGGTGGGAGGGGGCATGGTCCGTCCTCCGCCGGTTGTACGGGCCCGTGCGTGCCCGGCTCAGCTCTCGATCTCGGTACGGGCGGACTGTCCGCTTCCGATGCTGATCTTGCGCGGCTTCGCGCGCTGCGCGATCGGGATGCGCAGAGTCAGCACGCCTGTCTCGTAGTCGGCCCGGATGTTCTCCGTGTCCAGACTGTCGGTCAGGACGATCTGCCGGGAGAAGACGCCCAGCGGCCGCTCGGAGAGCTCCATCTGCACGTCCTCGGTCCTCTGCGGCGGCCGGCGTTCCGCCCTGACCGTCAGCATGTTCCGTTCGACGTCGATGTCGATCGCGTCGCTGGAGACGCCTGGCAGATCGAACGCCACAACGTATTCGTCGTGGTCGCGGTAGGCGTCCATCGGCATGGCCGACGGCTTGGACCAGGTCCCGGTGATCTGCTGGGCGAGCCGGTCGAGTTCACGGAAGGGGTCGGTGCGCATAAGCATCGGGAAACACCTCCACTGCGTCATCGCGTCATGCGCCTTTTCCTGCATTCCGTTGTAGCATGTCAACGAAGCGATGACAAATGCCATGTCACCTGATCGGTGACAAGGAGGGAAAGGGGGTCCGGCGTATGCAGGATTCAGCACGATCCGAGTCCCGGCCGGTGGCCCCGCCCACGGCTCTGGCGGCCCTGGGTGCCCTGAAGGCGATAGACGCGGCGGTGGCGGGCGCCCGGTCGCACGATCCGCGCCCGCAGCCCGCCGCCGCCCCGCCGGCCCCGAACGGAGGGGAGGCGCTGGCCGCACTGATCCTGCTTCGCGAGATCAGGCAGCAGCTTGCCGCCTGGGAGTCCGGCCTCATCGAGGAGGCCCGTGCCAGTGGGGTGAACTGGGCCGACCTCGCAGAGCCTCTGGGGGTCACGAGCCGCCAGGCGGCGGAGCGCCGGTATCTGCGCCTTCGCCCGGGCCCGACGGGAAGTACGGGCGAGCAGCGTGTACAGGCGACACGGGATGACCGGGCCGCCCACCGCAGCGTCGCCGCATGGGCCCGCGAAAACGCTGCGGGCCTGCGCCGGCTCGCGGGCCAGATCACCGCGCTGACCGACCTTCCCGCCCCGGCGCAGGGCCCTCTCGCTCGGCTCACCCACGCACTGGCCCAGAACGACGCGGCGTTGCTGGTCGCCCCGCTGAGCGCCGCACAGGACCACATGCGGCCCGGACACCCCGAACTCGCGGCACAGATCGCGGACATCACACACAGAGCGGAATCACTGCGCCGGCACAGCAACACCAAGCGCCGCGGCGCACAATGACCCACCGGTCCCTGGCCGCAGCCGAACCGCCCCGGCCGTCCGCCAGAGGGTCCTGATCGCATGGCGAGCGGGGCGGCCGACCACCTCGCCACCACGGCTCACCCGTTCGGTCCAGGAGTTGGCCGAGGGCGACCGCCGGGCTTCCCGGAGCGGAGTCAGCCGGTCTCGTACCGATGCGCTCCGGCCCCCTGCCACTGGACCACGGCGGGGTTGTCGAGGATCCGCTCCGGATCGGTCAGCCCGGCATCGGCCAGGAACACGATGAGGTCGTGATCGCTGTGCGCCAGGCCCAGCCTTTCGTCACGCCTGTTGACGTGGACGGTCACGAGACGACCGCCGGACGGCGTCGGCGCGTGGACGGTGATCGGTGGTGTCGCCATGTCTCCAGAGTCGCCTGCCGTGGGCCCATGTGCATCCGGACGCCGTGTGTGCGCGCCCGCTGCGGTGACAGGCCGGTCACGATTCTCGGCTGGTGAGTGTGAACAGTCCGCCGTCCGGGTCCTGCAGGGTCCGTGAGAACCCCTTCGGCGACCAGGAGGTCGCGGACGGCCGCGGCCGGCTGCCACCTGCCGCGGTCGCGGCGACCACGGCACCTTCGACGTCGTCGACGCCGAAGTTCACGAGCCAGCGTGGTCGCAGGTGCGCCTCCGGGGATGTGCGTACACCGCCGCCGCGCAGGGACAGAACGGCTCGTCCGCCCTGCTCGACGACGACGTGATCGTGCCGGTACACGACCTCGATGCCGGGCTCGCGGGCCCAGTCGAGCACCTCTCCGTAGAACACCGCGGCGTCGAACACGTCACTGCTCTGCAGATCGAGGCGGGCGCTGCGCTCGCCGGGCCACCAGGCCGGAGCGGGTCCTTGCCAGAACCCGAATGTGGCTCCGTCCCGGTCCGCGGCGAGGCCGGCTCGGCCCTCGCCCATGGCCACCGGACCCACCGCGAGGGTGGCCCCGCGTTCCTGGATCCGGGCCGCTGTGACATCGGCGTTCCGCACCGCGAAGTAAGGCGTCCACACGGACGCGGGCGAGAGACCTGGCTGCCGGGCCCCGATTCCCGCCACCGGACACCGTCGACCGAGGCGACGAGGAACCGGCCCCCCAGGGAACCGGTCCGGAACTCCCAGCCGAGCACCGCCGTGTAAAAGGCCCGGGCAGCGGAAAGGTCCCCCACCATGAGATTGACCCAGCACGGGACACCGGGCACCGGTGCCACGTGCTCCGCGGCAGACGCAGCCATCAGTTCTCCTCCACAGCCACCCGTTCCACACCGCACCCGCCCTCGCGCGCGAGTCCGAGCCACGGCGGGGCTCGTGCGGGTTGACGTCCGCCCGCACGCCGGACGCCACTCGCCCCGCGAACCTACCCCGCGAGAGCCGCCGGCATGGTTCCTGGCGCGGTGCATCCGGCTGGGTCTTCCCCCTCCGGACCGAAGTCCGGCGCCGGACGGGTCATCCTGCCGAGTGAACCCGGGAGCGCGGGGAAGCCGATGGATGACGGGGCGGGCCCCCGACGGTTGCGGGCGGGCAGGACAGGCTTGGAGGCCACGATGGTACGGACAGTGGGTGTCGAGGAGGAGCTGCTGCTCGTCGACGAACAGAGTGGTGAGCCCCGTGCGCTGGCCACGGCTGTGCTGGCCCTCGCGGAACGCCGTGCGGAGGGGGAGTCGGTCTTCGAACCGGAGCTCCACGACCAGCAACTGGAGTTCGCCACCGAACCGCGCACCGACATGCGCGAACTCGCGGACGAGATCCTTCGCTCGCGGGCCGAGGCGGCGAAGAGTGCCGCGCAGGCCGGCGCCGCCGTGGCGGCCCTTGCCACTGCGCCCCTGCCGGTCAGCCCGTCGATCGGCAGCGGTGAGAGGTACCGGTGGCTGGCCGAGAAATTCGGTCTGACCGCACAGGAGCAGCTGACCTGCGGATGTCACGTGCACGTCTCGGTCGACTCGGACGAGGAGGGCGTCGGTGTGCTGGACCGTGTACGCCCCTGGCTGCCGGTGCTGCTCGCGCTGAGCGCGAACTCACCGTTCTGGCAGGGCCGCGACACCGCGTACGCCAGTTACCGGAGCAGGGTCTGGGGGCGCTGGCCGTCGGCCGGGCCGGTCGAGATCTTCGGCTCCGCGGACCGCTACCACCAACAGGTCGAGGCACTCGTCGGCACGGGGGTCCTGCGCGACGAGGGGATGATCTACTTCGACGCACGGCTCTCGCACCGGTACCCGACCGTCGAGGTCCGAGTGGCGGACGTGTGCCTGGATCCGGCCGACGCCGCGTTGCTCGCCACGCTCGTGCGCGGGCTGGTCGAGACAGCGGCCCGCAGCTGGTCCGCGGGGGAGCCGCCCGGTCAGGTAGGGGTGGGTGTTCTGCGTATGGCCGCCTGGCAAGCCGGCCGCTCAGGGCTGGAGGGGCGGCTGCTCCACCCCCTGACCATGCGTCCCGAGCCCGCGTCCGAAGTCGTGGGCGCCCTGCTCGCGCACGTCCGCGACGCCTTGGAGGACAGCGGCGACCTCGCATCGGCCGAGGCCGCCCTCGGGAAGGTGCTGGAGCGTGGGACGGGGGCACGGATCCAGCGGGAGGCGCTCCATCGCACGGGGAGTCTTCGTGACGTGGTGGCCGAGTGCGTGTCCAGGACGCACGGCTGACGCGGGAACCGCCTCGTCCCCGTCGAGGGCGGAAGGTGGGTGTCCGTCGCCACGGGTGCCGTCCGGCGACGTACTGCCGGCGGTCCGTCATCGACCGGCGGGTCAGTCCCGGGAGGCCAGCATCTGCCCCATCGCGGCCAGGACGGCCGGCTGGACGCGGTAGTAGACCCAGGTGCCGCGCCGCTCCGAGGAGAGCAGTCCCGCCTCCTTGAGCTTCTTCAGGTGATGGGAGACGGTCGGCTGGGAGACGCCGACGTCGGAGATGTCGCAGACACATGCCTCGCCGCCCTCGTGCGAGGCCACGAGGGAGAACAGCCGCAGCCGGACCGGGTCGCCGAGCGCCTTGAACATCGCGGCCGTCCGCACGGCCTCCTCGGCGGTCAGAGCGCGCTCGGTCATGGGTGGGCAGCAGGCTGCGACGTCAGGCTCCAGCACTGGCAACACTCGCACATTCGACATATATCTATGTTGACACATGTCGAACCAGAGTGGTCTCACCCGCCGGACTCACTTCCGTGAGGTGGACGCTGATCTGAGCGCGGTGAGGGAGGCGACCGTGGAGGTGAGGGCGAGCGCGAGGAAGAGGTGGGGGTATCCGCCCAGCGGCAGGGCCAAGGCGGCGCCGGCGAAGGGGGCGAGCGCCGAGGCGGTGGTCGTGGGTGCGGCGAGGAGTCCCGAGAGGCGGCCGTAGTGGGTGGTTCCCCACCGGTCGGTGACGGCCGTTGCCTGAAGCAGGGTGAGGTTTCCCCGGACCGTTCCGGCCGTGAGGGAGAGCGCGACCACCAGCGCGTAGGGACCCGGCGTCAGCGCGAGCGCCGCTGCGGTGGCCCCGCCGAGTGCGATGAGCGTGACCGTTCGAGCCGTGGGTGAGGTGTGGCGGGCGAGGGGGGCGTAGAGGGTGCGGCCCAGGGTCTGTCCCGCGCCGCCGAGGCCCAGGGCCCAGGCTGCCTCGGTGGTGGTGTAGCCGCGTTGGATCAGGAGCGGGACCAGAGCGATCACGGCGGCGGAGACGGCGAACGAGGAAAGTGTGAGGGAGGCGGCCAGCATCCGGAACGGCCGACTGCGGGCGACCGTCCTCGCCCCGAGGCCGAGGTGGGCGGGGGCCGTCGGAGCTTGTGGCCAGGGTGCGTTCAGGGCGAGTGCGTGGGCGGGGATGGTCACGGCGGCGAGGACCAGCGCGAGGACGGCGTAGGTGGCGCGCCAGGACATGTGGTCGGCGAGCGCGGCGGTGAGGGGTGCGAAGACGGTGGAGGCGAGGCCGCCCGCGAGGGTGACGACGGTGAGGGCGCGTATGGGGTCGGGGGCCCACCAGCGGGTGAGGGCGGCGAAGGCGGGCTGGTAGAACGTGGCCGACATGGCGAGGCCGGCGAGCAGCCACCCGGTGGTGAAGACGGCCAGGCCGGGCGCGAGGGCCACGACGAGGATGCTCAGGACGCCGAGGACGGACCCGGCGGTCATGACGGCGCGTGGTCCGCGGTGGTCGATGATCCGGCCGACGCGGATCCCGGCGAGGGCGGAGACGAGCAGGGCCGCGGAGAAGGCCGCGGTGGTCGCCCCGGCCGACCAGCCGGTCGCGGCTGTGATCTGCGGGTTCAGGACGGGGAAGGCGTAGTAGACGATTCCCCAGCTGGTGATCTGCGTGGCACAGAGCGCGGGCAGCACGGCGCGGGGTCGCGACCGGCCCCCCGTCCCGGTCGCGGCCCCGCGTGCGGGGGTGCCGATGCCGGTCACGAGCCGCAGCAGCCGCCGGCCGGTGTCTCGTCAGCGGCCACGGCGCCGGCGCCGAGCTGCACCAGGGCGGGTTCCGGTGCGGCACAGCAGCCTCCGCCCTCGCTCTCGGCGGCCGGGGCGTCGAACAGGCCGGCCCCTCCGCACACCCCGGTTTCCGGGAGGGTGAGTTCGACGCGGTCGGCGGCTTCGAGGTCGCCGGCGACGGCCGCGGCGACGGAGCGGACCTGCTCGTAGCCGGTCATGGCCAGGAAGGTCGGGGCGCGGCCGTAGGACTTCATGCCGACGAGATAGACCCCCGTCTCCGGGTGGGACAGTTCGCGGTGGCCGTGCGGGTAGACGGTGCCGCAGGAGTGCTGGTTGGGGTCGATCAGCGGAGCCAGCTCGGTCGGGGCCTGGAGCCGTTCGTCGAGGCCGAGACGGACCTCGGAGAGGAAGGACAGGTCCGGGCGGAAGCCGGTCAGCACGATCACCTCGTCCACCGGGTCCAGACGGCGTCCGTCCTCGGCGACCAGGACGATCCGCCCGTCGTCAGCGCGTTCGACGGCTTCGGTACGGAAGCCGGTGACGGCGTCTGCGTGGCCCTGGTCGACCGCGGCCTTCGCCGCGAGGCCGAGTGCGCCGCGGGCGGGGAGCTGGTCGGCCTGGCCGCCGCCGAAGGTGGAGCCGCTGATGCCACGCCGGAGGATCCACACCGCGTGGGTGCCGGGCTCGTCCTTCGCGAGGGCGGCGAGAACGGCGAGCGCGGTGAAGGCGGAGGCGCCGGAGCCGATGACGGCGATGCGCCTGCCGGCGTACCGGGCACGGACGGCCGGGTCATCGAGGTCGGGTACACGGTAGGTGATCCGGTCGCCCGCGGCGCGCTCGCCGAGGGCGGCCAGCCCGCTGGCGCCGGCCGGACTCGGGGTGGTCCACGTGCCGGAGGCGTCGATGACCGCGCGGGCGAAGACCCGTTCCTCACTGCCGTCGGCGGTGGTGAGGTGGACGACGAAGGGCTGGCTCTCGCGGTCGGCGTCGACGATGCGGTCGCGGCCGGTGCGCGAGACACCGGTGACGGTGGTTCCCAGACGGAGACGGTCACCGAGGGCTACGGCCAGGGGCTCCAGGTACTGCTCGGCCCAGTCACCGCCGGACGGGTAGGCGGCCGCGTCCGGCCTGGTCCAGCCGGTGGGAGCCAGCAGCTTCTCGGCGGCGGGGTCGGTGAGCTCACCCCAGGTGGAGAACAGCCGCACGTGCGACCAGTCGCGTACGGCGGAGGCGGGGACCGGCCCGGACTCCAGGATCAGCGGGGTGATGCCGCGCTCGACCAGGTGTGCGGCGGCGGCCAGTCCGACGGGTCCGGCCCCGATGACGACGACCGGGAGATCCGCAGTGGTGGTGGTCATGGCGCTGATGTCCTCCGAGATCGGCGGCCGGCTCGACCGCTGCTTCGATTGCTGTCTATGTCCAGAGCCTGCCTCTGGTATCGACGGATGTCAACTTAGACGTGTATCGAATCCATCGCCTGCGGCCGCTGTCGGTCCGGGCCGTAGGGAGGTGGTACCGCGCTGCCCGCTCGGCGATCTCGCGGACCGTGAGCCCCCACCGACGACCAACGACGGGGAAGACCTCACGGTGCAGCGCGAGGCCCGCTGCCTCGTCCCCCGACGCGGGGTCAGCACTCAGCGGACCATCGACGCCGCCTACGGCCGGGGGGTGAACTGGGCCCCCGGCCACAAGCGACTCCCCGGCCGGCTCCGGCGGGACTCAGGGCTCGGGTGCGGTCTCGGGGCGGGCGTACGTGCGCCCCTTCCAGGCCGCACCACGGCCCCGGTGGTGCTGCACCGCCGAGTCCACCGTCATCAGGAGGTAGAGGACGGCGGTGAACGGCAGCAGCGGGGCCAGCCACAGCGACTGCCGGTAGTACCTCAGCATGGGCATGTACGTGCCCGTCATCACCGCCCACGCCGCCCCGCCCGACCACGTCGCCACCGCGTCTCCCGTCAGCAGGCCGGCGGCGAGCGTGGCGGGCGGTGCCACATAGACCAGCCCCAGCCCCAGGACCGTCCCCACCAGCAGCAGCGGGCTGTGCCGCAGCTGCGCGTACGCACTCCGCGAGACCATCCGCCACAGATCCGCGAGCCGCGGATACGGGCGCACACTGTCCACCCGCTCCGCGAGCCCCAGCCAGATCCGGCCGCCGCTCCGCCGCACCGCACGCGCCAGCGACACGTCGTCGATCACCGCCTGCCGGATGGACTCCGGGACCCCGGCCCGCTCGGCGGCTCCGGTCCGCAGCAGCACACAGCCGCCCGCCGCGGCTGCCGTCCGTGACCCCGCCCGGTTCACCCGGCGGAAGGGATAGAGCTGCCCGAAGAAGTAGACGAACGCCGGCACGACCAGGCGCTCCCACATGCTCGTCACCCGCAGCCGGGCCATCTGGGAGACCAGGTCGAAACCGCCCGCACCCTCGTCGCCCGCCGCGGCGACCAGCTCCCGCAGGCTGTCCGGCTCGTGCGCGATGTCGGCGTCCGTCAGCAGGAGGAACTCGGGCTTCCGCTGCCGGGCCAGCGCCATCCCGTGCCGCAGCGCCCAGAGTTTGCCCGTCCAGCCCGGCTCCGGCTCACCCGGCGTCACCACCGTCAGCGGCAGTCCACCGAACCGTACGGACAACGCACGCGCGAGTTCCCCCGTGCCGTCGCGACTGCAGTCGTCGACGAGGAAGACCTCCGCGTCCCCGGGGTAGTCCTGGGCGAGCAGCGACGGCAGGCTCACCGGCAGCACCTCGGCCTCGTCCCTCGCCGGTACGACCACGGCCACCGAGGGCCAGCGCGCCGGCTCCGCACACCGGGGGAGCCGCTGGTCGGTCCGCCAGAAGAACCCCTGGCCCAGCAGCAGCCACACCCACACGGTCAGCGAACCCACGGCGATCCAGGCAACGGCGCTCATCCGCCGAAGTCTGCCCCACTTCGGCGAGGCCGCAAGGGCCGTCGACTATGGTGACCGGGTGAAGATCGCACTTATTGACTCGGGAATCGGCCTGCTCGCGGCAGCTGCCGCGGTACGCCGGCTGCGGCCTGACGCCGATCTGGTGCTGTCCTCCGATCCTGCCTCGATGCCCTGGGGCCCCCGTACGCCCGAGGACGTGACCGCACGCGCGCTCGCCGTGGCACGCGCCGCCGCCGCCCACCGGCCCGACGCCCTGATCGTCGCCTGCAACACCGCGTCCGTCCACGCCCTGCCCGCACTGCGGGCCGCACTGGAACCGGGCCTGCCGGTCATCGGTACGGTGCCCGCTATCAAGCCGGCCGCCCAGGGTGGCGGCCCCTTCGCCATCTGGGCCACCCCCGCCACCACCGGAAGCCCCTACCAGCGCGGGCTGATCCATGACTTCGCCCGGTCCGTCGACGTGACGGAAGTGCCCTGCCCGGGACTCGCCGACGCCGTGGAGAACGCCGACGAGACGGGCATCGAGCGTGCGGTGGCCGCCGCCGCCGCCCTCACTCCGCCCGATGTCGAGGACGTCGTCCTGGGCTGCACCCACTACGAGCTGCTCGCCGGCCGCATTCGCGCCGCGGTGCAGCAGCCCGGCCGCCCGCAGGTCGCCCTGCACGGCTCCGCCGACGCCGTCGCGGCGCAGGCGCTCCGCCGCATCGGTGCCGCGGCCGCCCCGTCGGCCGAACCCGTCGGCGCCCTCACCGTCCTCCTCGGCGGGCACCCAGCGGGCCTGCCGGAACCCGCTCTGGCCTACGCCGAGGGCCTGCTGCTCAAGGCCGTCAGCACCGTACTCTGACCTGTCCCTGACCGCCCGAGGTGGCTCCGGTCACCTCCACCGGACGCGGAACGTGGGTACGCTGCTTGGCATGACGGACCACCCCGGCAACACGCGGCACGGTTCGACCCAGGCCCCGAGCGCGGTCTGGACGGGCCGGGCCACCAACCGCTTCCAGTGGCTGCTCGCGGCCGCCGGAGCGGGATGCCTGGCGCTCGGCATCGAACTCGCCGTCGGGTCCGCCTGGAGCGCGGGGATCGCCCCGCTCCTCATGTCCGTCATCGGCTGCGTCGCCGCCGGACTGCTCATCCTGTTCGGGACCCTCGCCTTCGTCCACGTGGCCGTCAGGGTGGACGGCGACGCCCTCGAGGTGCGCTGCGGCCACATCGGACTGCCCAGGCGCCGGATCCTGCTCACGCATGTGGTCGGTGCGGACTTCGCACCCACGGTCACCCCGCGTCAGTGGGGCGGCTGGGGCTACCGCTGGCGCCCCGAACAGGGCACCGCCGTGGTCGTGCGCCGGGGCGAGGCACTCGTGCTGAGGCTGGGGGACGGCAGGACCTTCACCGTCACCGTGGACAACGCGGAAGCGGCCGTACGCTTCATCCGCGACCGCCTGCACCTGACGGCCGGCGGGCAGCCGGGAGGTCCGGCGGGGGCCTGAACGGCCGGAGCGACTGCCGCTCCCACAGCGCTCCACCGTAGACTCCGCCAGGTGAGCGCCACCATCACCACCCTTGACCCGCCGTCCCCCGCCCCCGCGCCCCGCAGCAGGAAGCTGTGGCCGCGGCTCGTCCGGCCGGCCGCGGCCGTCCTGTCCGGTGCGCTGCTCTACGCCGGCTTCCCGCCCCGGCCCCTGTGGTGGCTCGTGCTGCCGGGCTTCGCACTGCTGGGCTGGGTCCTGTCCGCCCGAGGGCTGCGCGCCGCGTTCGGTCTCGGCCTCCTCTCGGGGCTCGGGTTCATGCTTCCGCTGCTGCACTGGACGGGGGAGGAGGTCGGCCCGGTCCCGTGGCTCGCACTCGCGTGCGCCGAGGCACTGTTCATCGCCGTGGGCTGCGTCGGGATCGCCGTGGTCTCCCGGCTCGTCTACTGGCCCGTCTGGGCGGCCGCGGTCTGGGTACTGGACGAGGCGGTCAGGGCCCGGGTGCCGTTCGGCGGCTTCCCCTGGGGCAAGATCGCTTTCGGTCAGGCCGACAGCGTGTTCCTGCCGCTCGCCGCGCTGGGCGGCACCCCGGTGCTCTCCTTCGCCGTGGTGGTGTGCGGCTTCGGGCTCCTCGAAGCCGTGCGACAGGTCCACAGGTACCGCACCACCGGCACCGTGCCCCGTGCCGCCGTGGTGGCGGCAGCCGTCACCGTCGCGGTGCCCGTCGTGGCCGCCCTCGCGGCGCTGCCGCTCGTCGACGACTCGGCCGAGGACGGCACCGCCACCGTCGCCGCGATCCAGGGGAACGTGCCCCGACTGGGACTCGACTTCAACTCCCAGCGCAGGGCCGTCCTGGACAACCACGCCGACCGTACGGAGCAGCTCGCCCGGGACGTGAAGTCGGGCAAGGTGGCCCAGCCCGACTTCGTCCTGTGGCCGGAGAACTCCTCCGACCTCGACCCGTACCGCAACCCCGACGCCCGCGAGGCGATCGACCGGGCCGTACGGGCGATCGGCGCCCCCACCGTCATCGGTGCCGTCCTGGCGCCCGGCACAGGACCGCTCCGCAACACACTGATCGAGTGGGACCCCGACAGCGGCCCCGTCGACACGTACGACAAGCGGCACATCCAGCCGTTCGGCGAGTACATGCCGATGCGGTCCTTCGTACGGATCTTCAGCAAGGACGTGGACCGGGTGCAGCGGGACTTCGGGCCCGGCACCAAGGTCGGCGTGTTCGATCTGGCGGGCACGAAGGTCGGCCTCGTGACCTGCTACGAGGCCGCTTTCGACGACGCGGTGCGCGACACCGTCAAGAACGGCGGTCAGCTGATCGCCGTACCGAGCAACAACGCGACCTTCGGACGCAGCGAGATGACCTACCAGCAGCTGGCGATGTCCCAGGTGCGGGCGGTCGAGCACGGGCGTTCCGTCGTCGTGCCCGTCACCAGCGGCGTCAGCGCCGTGATCCGGCCGGACGGCACGATCGTGCAGAAGACCGAGATGTTCACTCCCGACGCGCTGGTCGACGAGGTACCGCTGCGGTCCTCCCTGACCCCGGCCACCCGGCTGGGAACCCTGCCCGAAGGCATCCTCGTACTGCTCGCGGTGGCCGGCCTCGGCTGGGCGACGGTCCGGTCCGTCCGGGCGGGGAAGGACCTCCGGAAGCGGCCGGAGAACGCTGCGCCGGCTCCGTAGGATCGTCGTATGCCTACTCCCGACTTCATCCGCGAGATCCGTGCCACCGCCGGTCACCAGCTGCTTCTGCTGCCGGGCGTCAGCGCGATCGTCTTCGACGACGAGGGCAGGGTGCTTCTCGGCAGGCGGTCCGACACCGGTCAATGGTCGGTCGTCGGCGGCATTCCCGAGCCCGGCGAGGAGCCCGCGGCGACGGCTGTGCGCGAGGTGTACGAGGAGACCGCGGTGCGCTGTGTCGCGGAGAGGGTGGTGCTCACCCAGGCGTCGAAGCCGGTGACGTACGCCAACGGAGACGTGTCCCAGCACCTCGACATCACCTTCCGCTGCCGGGCGACGGGCGGTGAGGCCCGGGTGAACGACGACGAGTCGCTCGAGGTGGGCTGGTTCGCCCTCGACGCGCTGCCGCCGCTGAGCGAGTTCTCGCTGTTCCGCATCAAGCAGTCCGTCGCGGACGAACCCACCTGGTTCGAGCCCGCCGGATCCTGACGACGCCGAGACCCGACCGGGCGGGACAAGGCCGCTGCGCGGTCCGTGCCGGTCCGGTGCGTACCCGCGAGGCCACCTCGCCCGATCACCGCGGGTGCCGTGTCGAGGGCCACCTGGGCTTCATCCTCGATGAATCTCCCGTCAGCGTCCGGTCACCGGTGGTCCCGCTGGTCCTCCAGCCCTTCATCGCTCCGAGGGGCGCCGGGTGAGCACGAGCGGACCGGTCTCGGTGATGGCGACCGTGTGCTCGGAATGAGCGGTGCGCGAGCCGTCGGCCGAGCGGATCGTCCAGCCGTCCGGGTCGTAGACGATCTTGTTCGTGCCGGCGGCGAACCAGGGCTCGATCGCGATCGTCAGGCCGGGCCGCAGCTTCCAACCGCGGCCAGGACGACCGTCGTTGGGGATGTGCAGGTCCTCGTGCATCGTGCGGCCGATACCGTGACCGCCGAACTCCAGGTTGACCGGGTAGCCGTACTCGGCGGCGACCGCGCCGATGGCCGCCGAGATGTCCCCGAGCCTGTTGCCCGGCTGTGCGACCTTGATCGCGGCTTCCAGAGCGACCTCGGTGGCCTCGATCAGCCGCCGGTCCGCCTCGGCCGGGGTGCCGACGATGACGGAGTGGGCCGAGTCCGCGGCCCAGCCATCGATGCTCACCGCCATGTCCATGGTCAGCAGGTCCCCGTCGCGCAGCTTGTAGCTGTGCGGCAGTCCGTGCAGCACGGCGTCATTGACCGAGAGGCACACCACGTTACGGAACGGGCCCTTGCCGAAGGAGGGCTCGTAGTCCCAGTAGCAGGACTCCGCGCCGCGCTCCTTGATGCGGCGGCGGGCGTGATGCTCCAGGTCCAGCAGGTTGACCCCCACCGCGGCGAGGCCGGCGAGCTCGGCCAGGACCTGGCCGACGAACTGCCCGGTGACGTGCATGCGCGCGATGTCTTCGGGAGATTTGTGCTCGATCACTGCGATCCTCGATTCTGCGGGGCGACCGACAGGTATATTTATACCAGGGGATGGTGTGGTTGCCCCCCGGTCACCTGCGGCTCTAGCATGTCCGCATGGTTCGCTATCCGCTCGCCCCCGAACAGATCGAGGCGGGCCGGCGCCTCGGGGCCGCGTTGCGCTCCGCCCGGGCCGGACGCAGTCCCGTCGAGGTGGCCCTGGCGGCGGAGATCTCGCCGGAGACCCTCCGCAAGATCGAGACCGGCCGGCTGCCGACCCCCGCCTTCGGCACCATCGTCCGGCTCAGCGAGGTGCTGGGCGTACCGCTTGCCGAACTGGCCGTCGTCTGGCGTACCGATCCTGCCCTGAGCAAGGCTTCCTAGGACATGTTGCGACAGTGCGTGCCGCGGTGGGCGTGGCGCAGCACTCCTGGCGAGACATAGGGACACGTTTGTTCTCACCTGGAGGCGTTGATGACCGTTCGCCGTGCCGTGCCCAACATCCAGTCGGAGAGGCCGCAGGAGAGCAGGGAGTTCTATGGCCTGCTGGGCTTCGAGGAGGTCATGAACCACGGCTGGATCACGACGCTCGCCTCCCCGTCCGCACCGGCAGTGCAGATCAGCGTCATCACCAGTGACAAGACCGCGCCTGTGACCCCCGACATGAGCGTCGAGGTGGACGACGTGGATGCGGCCTATGCCGTCATGCGGGAGAGCGGTGCGGAGATCGTGCACCCCTTGCAGGACGAGGAGTGGGGCGTGCGGCGATTCCTCGTCCGCGATCCCAGCGGACGGGTGGTCAATGTGCTGGGCCACCGCTGACGGGCCTCGCCCGCCCCTGGTGAAAGTGCTGGCCACGGCCACTCGCTGATGGCCGCGACCAGAGAGGTCGCTTCGTGGCGGACAGCCGGCCGGTCGTATCTCGCCGCCACGGCCGGCGCCTTTCCGGCGGTTGATCCCGCACCCCACCGCGTGAACGCCCGCGGCAGTCCATCTTTTCGTACTTCCTTGTCGCACTTCCGCGGGCGGCGACGGAATGCTGCGCGTGCGCGGCTGTCCTGGCTGGTGCGCAGGGTCCGACCGTCCGGGCCGCGGATCGTCCGTGGGAAGGGCCCGCTTCACCGTCCGACCGGGTCCGGTTCGCATCTCTCACCGGCGTCCGGGCGACCCCGGCCCCGGGCCCGCTCCGGGGCTCGCCACGTCGTGACCCGCACCACTGCTGTCGGCGACCTCGTCGCCGACAGCAGTGTTCCGCTCCGTCCGGCAGCACCCGCGACCCGCCCCGCCGGACGTCGTCCCACCCGGCATCCAGACCACAGGTCCACCCTGCCGGAGACCGGACCTCGGACACTCACTCAGGCCTTGCGCGCCTCGGCGGGCAATCCGGCCCGTCCGCCGGCCGCGTCCGTCCCGTCCGCCTCGCCCGGATCGATGTCGGAGAGGTCCCGGTTCCGGGTCTCCTTGGCGCAGACGATCGCCAGCACCGTGACCAGTGCCGCGGCGATGACGTACAGCGAGATCGGCGTCGAACTGCCGAAGTCGGCGAGCAGCGCGGTGGCGATGAGCGGCGCCGGGGCGCCCGCGGCGACCGAGGAGAACTGGGCGCCGATGGACGCGCCCGAGTAGCGCATCCGCGTCGCGAACATCTCGGAGAAGAACGCCGCCTGCGGTGCGTACATCGCGCCGTGGAAGATCAGCCCCACCGTGACGGCGAGCAGCAGACTCCCGAAGCTCCGGCTGTCGATGAGCGCGAAGAACGGGAACATCCACAGTCCCACACCGATCGCGCCGACCAGATAGACGGGCCTGCGCCCCACCCGGTCCGACAGTGCGCCCCACAGCGGGATCACGGCGAAGTGCACGGCGGACGCGACGAGTACGGCGTTGAGCGCCGTCTGCTTGCTGAGATCCGCCGCAGTCGTCGCGTACACGAGGATGAACGCGGTGATGACGTAGTAGCTGATGTTCTCGGCCATGCGCGCGCCCATCGCGATGAGCACATCCCGCCAGTGGTGCCGCAGGACGGCGACGAGTGGCATCTTCTCGGCGGGAGCGGCGGCGGACTTGCGCAGTTCGGCCTGGGCCAGGGCGGCCTTGAACACAGGGGATTCATCCACGGAGAGACGAATCCACAGTCCGAGGATCACGAGTACACCGGAGAGCAGGAAGGGAATCCGCCAGCCCCACGCCTCGAAGGCCGACTCGGACATCAGCGCGGTGAGCGCGGAGAGCACCCCGGTCGCGAGCAACTGCCCGGCCGGCGCCCCGGTCTGAGGCCACGACGCCCAGAATCCGCGGCGCTTGGCATCACCGTGCTCCGACACGAGCAGCACGGCCCCGCCCCACTCGCCGCCGAGGGCGAAGCCCTGCACCAGCCGCAGGACCGTGAGCAGGACAGGAGCGGCGGATCCGATGGTGGCGTGCGTCGGCAGGAGCCCGATGGCGAAGGTCGCACCGCCCATCATCAACAGGCTCAGAACCAGCAGCTTCTTGCGCCCCAGCCGGTCTCCGTAGTGCCCGAACACCAGGGCACCCAGAGGGCGTGCGGCGAATCCGACCGCGTAGGTGAGGAAGGACAGCAGCGTGCCGACGAGGGGGTCGGAGCCGGGGAAGAACAGTTTGTTGAAGACCAGCGCGGCAGCCGATCCGTAGAGAAAGAAGTCGTACCACTCCACGGTTGTCCCGACGAGGCTCGCCGCGACGATGCGGCGGAGGTTCGACGGGGGCGGGGGAGCGGTTGCTGGGGCGGCCATGGATACCACTTCCGGACGATTTGGCGGGGACGTTTCCGTGTCGCCATACCGTAGGAAGGGGCAGGTCAGGGGCGTATGTGGCGGGACACCATAGTTCGGGTGGCGGGTGTGCGGGCGGCCGCTACGGGGAGGTGTCCGGGGCCTGTTCCGGCCGTGTGGGGTGGATAGGCGAGTGCTGTCCGAGTTACGCGGTTCGGTACATTTCGCGGGGGCCTCGCTGACTCCCGCTGCGGGTGCGTGACGCAGCTCGCCGCGCCTCGAAGGCGGAACGGGCTGGAGACGGTCGGGGGCAATCCGATGGGGAGCGGTACCGACAAGCAACTCCTCCACAGCGACCGGACACCCTCGCCCGGTCACGTCCGAGCAGGTCAGGTCAGCCGACCGCGCGCAGTATCAGCCGCACAACTGCCATCGCTCCTCGCCCGATCCACCCGAGCAGTCCTGTCTCCACGGCCAACTCGGCAGCGTCCGCGACCGTTTCCGCCCGGTCCGACCGGGAACGGCACCGGGAGCAGGAACGGGGCCAACGGCGCTTCTCCGCACCACACTTCTTGCACATCGCCATGACCTCATTCTCTCCGTACGTCCGGACCCTCCGTACCCGCGGAGCCCTGCCCGGCGCAACGCGTCGCCGCCCGCGGCACTGACGCCCGCGTAGTACGCGTCGCGTGCCGCGTGGTCGGCGTCACGTCCGTAGTACGGCCTCTCACGTGCGAGCCGGAGGTCGACCAGGGCCGCGTTCACATCCCGCTCGACCGCGGAGGCCGCGTCCGTCCGGACCGGACCGGGGCGGGCGGCGTCGGGCCGGGGCCCGCAACGGGTCGAGAGGCGGTCACCTCCGCCGTCGGGAAGGCGGAGTCGAATCCGAAGGTGATCCGCAACGGGACGGTGAGCTGTGCGGTGCCTCCGCCGGCGTACGCCCGTGACCCGCCCCGTCCGCCGCCCCGTCGACCGACGGCGGGAGCAGGGTGTTCCCGGCCGGGGCGGGAGTGGCGCCGACGCCGAACACCTCGTCTCGCAGCCGGGCTGCCGCGCCGGTCAGCGGGACCTCGCGCAGGGCACGCAGCACGCGGCTGATCCGCACGCCCTCGTTCGCCTTCCACGCCAGCTGGTCCTCGCCCGCTTCCGGCGTCCAGACCGTGCCGTCGACGCTCAGCGGGCGTCCCTCGGTGTCGGTCTTCGGGATGGCGGAGTGGTGCAGCGCGGCGACCTCCCACTGATCATTGAAGATCGCCGAGCCGGACGAACCCTCACGGGTGTCGCACGCGTAGTGCACGAACTCGTCCAGCATGTCGATGACTTGGTTCTCGCGCAGTGCGAGCTGCTTGGGCTCGCCCCTGGGGTGCTGAATGATGTTGACGAACTCGCCGATGATTACCTTGCCCTGCGCTTCGCCGAGAGTCAGGAGGGGTGTTCGGCGGACACGTCAACAGCGTTACGCAGCAGCGTGCTTGATGCTCCGACGGGATATTGCGGTGGTCCGCCAGGTCGCGCTGTGGTCGTCCGGGGCGGCTCCCGGAGGGGACGCCCCGGACGTGGTTCGTCAGGCGCCGGCGGCGATCCGGTCCCGTACGTAGGTGACGAGCGCCGCCGCCACCCGGGACCGGTCCGGCTCCGGCAGGTCCTCGTAGGCGGCCGAGACCGTCATCCACTCGTTGAAGACCGGTCCCTCGCGGGTGAGGAGCCAGTCCACGCACAGGTAGTCCGCGTCCACTCCCGCGGCCAGCCGTTCGCTGAGTCGGCGCACCTGGTCGTCCCCGTCGAAGGACGTGCCGGAGCCCCCCTCACTCACGTTGGCGAGGTAGGAGCCCTCCTTCGGGCGGCGCAGCATCACGGCGATCGCCCGCCCCCGGTGCACGTACACCCGCACGTCGCCGTCGTTCTCCTGGAACGGCTGCACCACAGCGCCCAGCGCCGCCGGGGTGAGGAGGTCGACCGCCGCGGTCAACTGCTCGGTGCCCTCGGCCTTCAGCACGCCGAAGCCCATGGCCATGGCCCGGGGCTTGATCACATAGGGACCGTTGCCCAGTTCCCGGCTGACCACCGGCAGCACCCGGCGGGCGTACCGCCCGAAGGGGACCGCGACCGTCGGCGGGACCGGGATCCCGAGCGCCGCCACCTCGTGGCACATCGCGAGTTTGTCCGACCCCAGCGACTCGGCGTCACGGATGCCGTCGTTCAGGAGCACCCGGCCGGCCGCCCTGATGGTCCGCGTGATCGCCTGGACGTGGCGGCCGATGCCGGCGTCCCACGTCCAGTCCGACAGCAGGAAGGCGTGACCGCCGCCGAGCAGGTCCTCCTCGTCCAGGTACAGGCGCGGCCTCCCGCCGGACGACGCCGGCACGAGGTCCCCGGAGTGCACCACCCGCACGGGCAGGCCGTTGCTCTCGAAGAGGTTCACGCGGTTGGAGCCCTCCTTCTGCAGCAGGAGATGGCGTCGCGGGTCGTAGTTGTCCGGGTTGGTGATCCACACGATCGCGGGGGCGCCGGGCGCGTGGGGCGCGTCGTTCGGGGGGAGTGCGTCGGTCACGGTAGGGCTTCCGTTCGTCGGGCGTACGAGGGCGGGGCCGAGCGGCGCGGCTCGGCCCGGTGGTGCGGTGGGGCGGTACGGCAGGCCCCGGTCAGGTGGCCGCCACGGTTTCGCAGGGGGGTGTGCCGGTCGGCAGGGTCCGCATCCGGCGTAGCGGGGAGAGGAAGAGCCAGAGGAAGGCGAGCGAGGTGCCGATCGCCCCCGTGAGCACGGCCCCCCGCGCACCGAACACCTCGGCCAGCACACCGCCGCAGAGGCTGCCGATGGGGCGTGCCCCCCAGGCGAAGAACCGCACGGTGGCGTTGACCCGGCCCAGGCGGTCGGGCGGCACGGTCCGCTGGCGGAAACTGACCTGGGCCACGTTGTAGACCACGAGCGCCGCCCCCAGCCCGAACAGCGAGACGCTGACCAGCGCAAGCCGCCACCCCGGCTGGACGAGGGCGGCGAGCAGGGTGAGCGGGGCGCCGCACGCCACGCTGTACTTCACCGCCGTCGCGTCCCCCAGCGCCTCGATGAGCCGGCGCACCACCAGCGTGGCGAGGACGCCTCCGAGGCTTCCCGCCGTCAGCAGCAGACCCACCGTCGTCGCGGGCACCGCGAGATCCCGGGCGAGCAGGACCAGGAGCATCGCGTAGGACATGCTCCAGAACAGGGTCATCGTCGTGGAGCACAGCACGATGGGCCGCAACAGCGCGTCCCGCGTCACCAGCCGCACGCCCTCGGCGATGCCCCGGAGCAGCCGGGGGCGGTCCTTGCGGGGAGGAAGCGGTTCCGGCCGTCGGATCAGGGCGACGCACAGGGCGGACCACACGTAGCCGAATGCCGTCGCGACGATGGCAAGGGGCGCGGTCACCAGCTGGATGAGCAGACCGCCGGCGCCGGGGCCCACCACGCCCGCCACCTCCTCCACGCCGATCAGCCGGGCGTTGGCGGTGACGAGGCGGTCACTGCCGACCATGTGCGGCAGGTAGCTCTGCTCGGCGACGTCGAAGAAGACCGTGAGAATCCCGGTGACGAGCGAGACCACGCACAGGTGGAGCACGTCGAGGGTGCCCAGGCTCCACGCCACCGGGATGCTGCCCAGGGCCACGGCGCGGCCGAGGTCGGAGGCGATCATCACGGTCCGCTTGCGCATGCGGTCCACCCACACGCCCGCGGGCAGCCCGATGACGAGGAACGCCGCCGTCTGGCAGGCCGCGACGGCGCTGACCTCGAAAGCGGAGGCGTGCAGGGTAGTGGCGGCGAGGATCGGCATCGCCAGTCCCAGCAGACGGAAACCGAGCTGGCTCAGCGCCTGGGCGGTCAGCAGCAGGCGCAGTGCGCCCACCTCGCTTCCGCCGGCGGTGGAACGGGGTGGTCCGACCATCACCAGGCCTTTCTGCGGGTGCGGTTCCTGTGACGGGCACGGGACCGCGGTGCGGCGCACACCGACGACGGGGCCCGTGGGCGGCGGTCTCCGGACCGCGGGACCCGACCACTCCGGTCCCGCCGGGGAGCGCGACGATGCTAGAGGCGGCACGAGGGCGCCGCAAGCGGGGAGAGAGGGGGCGGAGAGCGGGCAGAGAGACACGAAAAGACATGAGGTGCAGGGGAGTTGGGGGATACCTCGTGAATCTCCCGGCATAGCGCCAGGTCACCTTCCCTATCGGTTTTCCGCTGATTTCCGCCGACGAACGGTGACGGTGGCGGGGGCGTCCCTTAACTGGCATACGGGCGCTTGCGCCGTAGAGGGGCACTGCCCTACGTTGTCCCCGCCGCCGCTCCGCAGGTGGTGGCACGACCACTTTCGCTGCGGTTCGTCCCGCTCCGCGCCCCTGATCCCGGCCCTCCCGCCGTGTGCCGGTGCGGTGTTCACTTTCCTTTCCCCTTTCCCCGGCGTCGCCGGGGGAGGGCCCGAGCACGGCGCCATCGACCAGCGGAATCGGCACAGCCGGAAGAGACCGGCCGAC
This sequence comes from Streptomyces sp. NPDC025273, assembly GCF_040638585.1. Taxonomy (NCBI): domain Bacteria; kingdom Bacillati; phylum Actinomycetota; class Actinomycetes; order Kitasatosporales; family Streptomycetaceae; genus Streptomyces; species Streptomyces sp. NPDC025273. The sequence goes on along the minus strand of NZ_JBEZYP010000003.1, from coordinate 303,464 downwards.
GGGACCCGCCGACGGCTCCGGGGGCCCGGCCTGCCGCCGGGCCCGCAGACGGCACCGTCACCGGCCGCCGTGACGCTGAGGAGGAGACCATCATGCAGACGCCGGACACGGACATCCGGACCGCCGAACACCCTGACACCAGACCGCCGTTACCGCGCCTGACGGAGGGGCAGCTCACCCCGGGCGGCCTGTCCGCCCTTCCCCCCGTGCCTCCCCCCGCACTCGGCGTCGTCCAGCGGGCCGCGCACCTACCCCGCGCGTCCTGGGACCGTCTCGCCGGCCCCGACGACGCCTACCTGGCGACCCGTTGGCTCGACGTGGCGGAGGACACCTCCGGCGCGGCCATGCGCTATCTCACCCTCACCGACGCCGAGGGCCTGACCGGTGCGCTGGCCACCGCGGTCGCCGACGCGGACGCCCCGTGGCTCGCCGGCCGCCCCGACACCGTGTTGCGGCTGTGCGCGGAAGAGGGGCGGCAGGGAGCACGGGAACTGGCCGCGGACCTGCCCGGGGACCTCGCCGACGCCCTGCTTCCCGGCCTCGTCTGCGGAGGGCGGCACCTCGGCCGCACCACCCTCTTGAGCCGTGACGGCCATGACGGCCAGGACGGCACCGGCGATCGGCTGCTGGCCGCCGCCGAGCGTCTGGCGGAGGAGGAGGGGCTGCGCAGCGTCGCGTTCCTCCACGTCGACGAGCACGACACCGCACTGCGGACCCTGCTGGCCCGCCGCGGCTACCGCTCCTTCCACTCCGAGGGATACCACTGGCTGCCGGTGCCGCAGGGCGGCTTCGCGGAGTACCTCGCCGGGTTCTCCGCCCACCGCCGGCGCAGGATCGGCGCCGAACGCCGAGCGGTGCGCGACGCCGGCGTCCAGATCGCCATGGCCCCGCTGGACCCCGCCGACATCCCCCGTTTCGCGGAGCTGGAGGCCACGCTCCTCGGCAAGTACGGGATGAGCGCCTGGACCCCCGCACGCTCCGCGGCCATCCTGGAGCGCGCGCTCGGCGCCTGCGGTCCGGACGCGCTGGCGGCCACCGCCCGCCTCGACGGCGAGATCATCGGCTTCGCGCTGATCGTGGTCCACCACGACCGCTGGTTCGCACACCGCGCAGGGTTCGACTACGCCGCCCAGCGCGGGTTGCCGCTCTACTTCGAGCTGCTCTTCTACCACCTGGTCGATGCCGCCGCCCGGGCCGGCGCCACCGTCATCCACTACGGCACGGGCAGCGGCGCCGCGAAGACCTCACGGGGCTGCCTGGGCTCAGGGCAGTACGCCTACCTCCGTACGGCGTCCTTCGGCTGAGACGTGGGGCCACGTCGCGTGCCCGCATTCCACACCTCGACCACGTCGTCGCCCCGCTCGATGGCGCGCGTGGCCGGCTGCTGCCGGCTCCAGCGACGCCGTCTCAGCAACCGCCACGAGCCTTCGACGGTGGGGGAGACGCGGAACAGCCAAGAGGCTGGAGCGAAAGCGTGGCACACTCCTCGCCCTCATCGACATGGCCACGCACGAGGCGCGCGGAGAGGACAGACGTGTCCCCTCCCGGATTCCCCGGCGGGATTCCGCTGAGTCCATGTGCACGAAGCGGGGTGGCGCCCGCGGGATCACCGTGAGGTGAGCGGCTCGCCTGCTTCCTACCGCTGCTGGACACCGTCGCCGAACCTGACACGGGAATCGTCGTCACGGGCGACGCGATGCACACCCGGCGCGAGCACACCGGCTACCTCCTGGGCAGTCGGTAGGAGCTGCGCGGACAGTTCAAGGAAAGATCATTCGGCGGGCAGGTGCTATCGGGTCAGCGTCTCGAAGCCGACGTCTCCGCAGTACTTCACCACACGCCCCTCTGCCTGGGAGTCACTGTTGTTCATCGCTGCCACCGTCGCCTCCGCCAGCGTGCGGCCTCCGCCGACGGCCTCGTCCTGGAGCGGTCGCATCGCGAGGAAGGCGTCCTGAGCGACGGCCGCGACCTCGTCGTACCCTGACGGCTCCGGCGTGACCGTGCCTGCCGCGTTCCGCGCCTTCTGCCACGTCCCCAGCTGTGTGCAGTAGTTCTCCCGCTGCTCGGTCAGCCGCCGCTCGTTGCCGTCGGACGACGAACACCCCGCCGCAGTCGCCACCACAGCGAGGACCGGCACCACCGCCCTGAACATCCGCACCACGTCACCCCCGGCCGAAATCGCGCGCAGGTCCCCGTCACCCGCAGCAGCGCACCCGCGAGGGACACCTCGGCTTCAGCGCGCGCTCGAGTGCCAGCGAGGCGGAAGCCACGCGGCAACGGCAGTCCTGCCGGTAAGGCAGAAAGTCGAGAGGGCCCTGAGGTCATCTGAGACCTCATCAAAAAATGGTGTGAACGCCCCTGAGAGCAGCTCACAGTACACTCGCCAGCGGTTCGACTGTCTCGCGGTGCCGCAGGTACTCCGTCGCCGCGTGCGGATCGATGTTGGAGTTCTTCACCAGCACGGTGGGCTCCAGCACGATGTCCGTTTCGGGGAAGAGTTTCCTCAGCTTGAGCGTGGACACGATGAAGTCGTCGCGGTCGGCGACGTTCACCCAGCGCTTCACCTGGCCCGGGCTGCGCAGCGGCAGAGGACGCAGCCGCTTCTGGATGATCGACCGCATCCCCAACGGCGAGCCGAATGTGAGAAGCAGCGGTAGTGGCTGGTCGAGCCTGTGCAGGGCCTCGTAAGCGACGACCGTGCCCAGCGAGTGGGCTACCACGGCCTTGGTGTCCGGTGTCACCTGGGACAGGACGGACTCGATCGCCCGCTCACGCACCGTCTCGTCGTCCAGATACGCCGCCACCTGGCCGAGGTGGAAGATCCCGTACCGGCTGAGGGTGGCGAAGCCGGAGCGGGCGACCGGGCCGAGCCGCCCCAGCATGGAGATGACGAGGCGCACCGGCTCGAACGGGCCCTGCTCGGGGCCCACCTCCGCGCGCAGCCAGTCCAGCTCGCGGGCGGCCTCGTCGCGCTCCGCAGGATCGGAGGCGTTCCGGCGGATGTTGTCCATGATGTCCTCGCCCGTCATCTCGGCGACGAGGGCCATCTCCTCGGGGAACGGAACATCCAAATCGTCCCTCGGTGCGTAGCGTGAGAAGAGATCGCGGTAGTACGCCATCGCCACCGCTGTACCGCCTGCCTCCAGGCGGGCTGCGTGCCCGCCGTGGCCGTGCTCGCGCAGGGTGCGTACGAGGGTGGTGGTCCACTCCGTCCTCAGTTCCTCCTCCGTCTGTCCCTCAGGGCCGATCCCGTGCACCAGTACGACCTCGGCCACCATGACGTCTCCTCTGTGTTGTGGGTGTTCGTCAAATTGTCTGCGACAAGGTCGAGTTGGGGAAATCGGGTGCGTTGATAATGAAACGCATGGGAGACGAGCGCAGGGCATTGGTCGTGGCATCGCACTGGGACGCCAGGGAGGAGACGGCTGGGCAGCGGCTGGACCTGCTCGAGCCCTGTGCCCAGGAGCTCAGGGATCTGCTCCTGGACCCGCGCAGGGGCAACTGCGCCCCGGCGTGCGGGGACGGGCTGCTCGGCCGGCCCAGGGTGCCCAGCAGCGTGACCGCCGCCCTCACCGAGGCGTTCGCCGGCGCATCGGCCGCGGGGGCGTCGCTCCTGATCGGCTTCGTCGGCCATGGATATGCCGCACGGGAGGGCGAGTTCCTCTTCCCTGTGACCTCAACTCCGGCCGTTCCCGGGCCCGCTACTGCGCTGCCGGTGCCCGACGTGCTGCGCGAGCTGCTTCTGCGCCACGGGGGCATAAAGGAACTGACTGTCCTGATCGACACCTGTATGGCAGGGTACGGCGCTCTCGCGGCAGCACGGGAGTGGTTCCCCTTCGCGATGCAGACGGGCCGGAAGATCGACGTCCTGGCCTCGTCGGACGGCCGCCCGGCCTACGGGCTGCAGTTCTCGCTCGCGCTCAACAAGGTGATGCGAGAGGGGCACGTGCGGCTGCTCGACAAGCTGCACACCGTACCGCTGCGCCGACTGATCGGCCCCGGTCTGGTGCGCCAGGACCCGCAGTCCGTCTCGTACGACGGAAGCCGGACCGGCTCCGTCGACCTGTACGGTCCCTGGCTCTCGAAGAACGTGGCGCAAGACGCCTCTCTGAGTGTGCTCGCCGCCAGTGAGGACAACCAGCAGCTCCTCGGCCGGCTGCGGCTCTTCCAGGCGCCGGGCGGGCTGGACGATCTGGCGGCGTCGGTCGGCCGGCATCGTTTCGTGGCCGTGGTCGGCGCGATGGGGACCGGGAAGACGACGCTGGCGGCCGCGCTGTGCCGGCCGGAGCTGCTGCCGCGGGGAGAGTGTGCGGCACCTGTACGCGCGCTCATCAGGCTGACCGACCGGAGCACGAACGGCCGCGGTGTGATGCGGAAGGTGGCCAGGCAACTGGCGCTCTATCTGCCCGGATTCGCCGATGCGGCGCAGACGTACAAGTCAACGCTGAAGCGCGAGGACAAGGCGAAGCCGAGCGCGGAGATCGATGTGGCGGGGCCCCTCGGCCTGATGGAACCGCCCGGTCCGGTACGGGTCGTCATCGACGGTCTCGACCAGCTCGACACTGTGGGCCGCTCCGATGTCTCGGCCGCTCTGAGGATCCTGGACGACGTGGCGCCGGCTTGGTTCGGCGCGGTGGTCACGACCCGGGAGGGCGTGCGGATGCCGGAGGAATGGCACCGCACACAGGTCGCGCCGAAGGCGCAGGAGAGCCTCCTGTCCGGCTATCTGGCGGCTCGTGGCCAGAACGCCCTGCAACGGCGCATCCTGGCGCAGGCGGCGGGGAACTGGGAGATCGTCCGGCTGCTGGCGGACTACGGACCGCTGGAGGGCGACAGCCCTGTCCTGTACGACGAGGTGTACGAGAAGGTACTCGACAGGGCCCGCTCCTGCGCACCGGACGGCAACGACGAGTGGATCGACAGTGTCGTCGTCGTGCTGGCCGCGTCCGGACTGGGCGCCGGTCTGCCCCGCGCGCTGCTCACCGAGGCGGCCGGGCGGCTGGGCGGCCCGGAGGGCGACATGGAGCTCGACCAGGTCCTCGACCTGCTGCCCGGTCTGCTGGAACGGGCGGAGCACGCCACCGTCAACGAGCTCCTCGGTGTACACCATCAGACGCTTGTGGAGTACGTCACGGAGGAACTTGACCTGTCGTCAGGTCATCGGGCGCTTACGGAGGCACTGGACATAATTGCTCCCATGGACCAGCACGCAGCGGACGACCCCCTGCACACCTATGCCGAGGAGGCCGAGCCGTTCCACCTGTGGCACGCTGCGAGGGCGGCGGACGGGGACGAGGCCGCCCAGGCGCTCTACGAGCGGCTGATTCAGAGTCTGGAGAGCCGCGCCTCGACCTCCGCCGCCGTCAACCGGGACCGGTGGGCTGCCTGGTCGGGGCGGCTGGCCGAGCATCCGGGGGCAGAGACCGCCGTCGAGCTGAGGGCGCGTGAGCGGGCGGCGTACTGGACCGGCAAGGCCGGTGCGTACGGGGCCTCCTTGGAGCTGTACGAGCGGCTGCTGCGGGTGCAGCGGCGTGTCCTTCCCGAGGACCACCCTGGCATCCTCGAAAGCAGGCATCGCATCGCCTACGCCACCGGTGAGCTGGCCAAATTCCACAGCGCGGTCGCGCTGCACCGATCCGTACTGGCTGACCAGTTGCGTCTGCTGGGCCCGCAGGACCGGCGCACCCTCGCCACTCGCCACCACATCGCGTACTGGACAGGCCGCGGCGGTGACATGGCCGAGGGCCTCCGCCTGCACGAGGAGCTGCTGGAGGACCAGCGACGCGCGCTGGGTGAACGTGACCGCGACGTGCTGGAGAGCCGTCACTACATCGCTTATTGGTACGGCCGTCTCGGCCGGCCGCTTGACGCGCTCGCGATGCACGACGAGTTGTTGCGCGACCGGATCGCGGTGTTCGGGGAGGACCATGCACAGGTCGTCTTCAGCAGAATGAACATCTGCCGCTTCCTCGGAGACGCCGGGCGACTGAGGGAGTCCCTCGACTGCTATCGGGAGCTGCTCCCTTGCGTGGAGCGGCATCGGGGTCCCGACCACCCGAACACACTGATCGTGAGGCTGAACATCGCTCGCCTCAGCTGGGAGCTCGGCGACGCCGAGGGGTCGCTCGCGTTGCACCAGGCGTTGATCCGAGACCAGCGGCGGATCAACGGCACGGACCATCCCACGGTGCTGATCTCGCGCTACAACATGGCCATGCTGAAGGCCGAGCTCGGTGATACGCAGGGCGCCCTGGCGGAGCTGGACGCACTGTGCGAAGAGCGGCTGGCCGGGTACGGGACCGCTGACCATCCCGAGGTGATCACCACCCGGTACGGGCGTGCCTGGGTCCTGGGGCAGGAGGGCGACTACGCGACCGCCACGGCCCTGATGCGCGGTGTGCGTGACGACAGGACGCGGGTGCTCGGTGACCGGCATCCGGACACCTTCGCCGCCGCCTCCGCGCTGGGCGAACTGCTGGCGAGATCCCGTGTTGAGGGCGAGCGGAACGAGGCGGAGACCCTGCTGCGCGGAATCCTGGCGGCGGGGGAGGAGGCGGGGCTCGGTGAGCGGCACCCGCAGATGATGACCACGCGGGCGCGGCTCGCGGATCTGTTGCGGCGCTCCGGGCGCGCAGTGGAAGCCACGGAGCTGCTGACCGCGTTGCTGCCGCTGCAGGCTGAGGTGCTGGGCGGAGATCACCCGTTGACCGACCGGACCCGACAGGCCTTGGGCGACCTGCGGAGCTGAGGGGTGCGGCACAGCGATACGGGCGGAGTCCGCGCTGGGCGGTGCTGTCGGCTGCCTCACGACACCCCACTCGGCGACGGGTCGACTTGTACGACCTCGTGGCCGGCCAGGCGGCAGCGGATGAACGTGCTCTGCAGAACGCCTGCGACGACCCGCGACCGATCACCCCGCTCGCCCGCCTCAGCCTGGCCGAACGAACGGTGGCCCCCGGGCCTCGGCCGCCGTGTGGACCGGCGTCCCGCACCCGGAGGACCTCGGTGAGCGGGTTCGCCGCCCGGTCGAGCGGCTCGCTGCCCAGCATGTCCCCGCCGGGCAGCGGCGGGGACGCCTCCGGTGCTCGTCGCTCACGGGACACCCCTGCCCCGGACGTCTGCGCTTCCACCGGCCGGTGCGGGGGAGAGCCTTGCCCGATCCCTGGGTGAGGGTTCACCCTCTGCATCGAGATGAGTACTGAGGGGCTGGGGGTTGACGTCGTCAGGAACGGACGGGGAACGCCGGCTCACGAGGCGCCGCCCGGTAGGTCCGAGCATGAGCGGACGGCCCTGCCGATTCTGACGGGCCGCACTCTTCCCGTTCGCGTCAGCGCACTCCGCGGGGGCGGTACTGGACACTGATCCGTGGCCCACGGGCGTGAGCGGTCTTGGGAATCGCGTGCTGCCATGTGCGCTGGCACGATCCGCCCATGACGATCAGGTCGCCGTGGCCCAGAGGCCTGCGCACGGTGTCGCCCCCGCGGCACGGCCGCAGGAGCAGATCACGCGGGGCGCCGAGGGAGAGGATCGCCACCATCGTGTCCTGGTGGGAGCTGCGTCCGGTCAGGTCGCCGTGCCAGGCGACGCTGTCGCGCCCGTCCCGGTAGTAGCAGAGCCCTGCTGTCGTGAAGGGTTCCCCCAGCTCGTCGCCGTAGTGGGAGGACAGCGCGTCGCGGGCCTCGTCCAGAACAGGGCTCGGCAGCGCGTTTCCGGCTCCGTAGAACGCGAGCAGTCGCGGCACGTCGACCGTCCGGTCGTACATCTGCCGTCGCTCCGCCCGCCAGGGCACCTCCGCGGCGAGCGCGGCGAAGAGCTCGTCGGCGCCGCTCAGCCAGCCCGGCAGCAGGTCGATCCACGCCCCGTCGCCGAGGGCCGTCCTGCGCAGCCCGGTGAGCCGGCCCAGGTGTGGGCGGTCGGCCTGATCGAACAGTGAACCCTGGAGATGAACGGACATGGGACCAGCTTAGCCGCTAATAGAACATGCGTTCGTGTCTTCAGTGGCCGGAGTCGGTCGCTTCGGGATCGTCGCCGCTCAGCTCCGGTTCCAGTCCCTCGGCCACGCCGGTCTGGCCGAGGCCCGCGTCCGCGCGCCACGCCTCGAAGGACCAGCCGGTCAGCGCCACCACGGCCAGCCCGAGCGTCCAGCCGCCGACCACATCGCTGAACCAGTGGACGCCCAGTGCGATGCGGGTGAATCCGACGCCCAGCACGGAGACCGCGGCCACGGCCCAGAACAGCGGGCGCAGCCCGCGACGCACCAGCGGTAGCAGGACGAGCAGGAGGATCGCGAACGAGGTCGTGGCCGTCATCGCGTGACCGGAGGGGAAGGAGAAGCCGGGTGCGTGCGCCACCGGGTCCGGCAGGGCCGGCCTCGCCCGCTCGACGACGGTCTTCGCCAGTAGCCCCGTCAGTCCGCCGGCCACCGCTGTGACGGCCGACCACGCGGCCAGACGCCAGGCACGGCGGTACACCAGCCACAGGGTGAGCACGGCGACCGCCGCACGCAGGGTCACGGGGTCCCACACCACGTCGGAGAAGAAGCGCAGAGTTCCGGTCCACGCCGGATGGTCGAGGGCGGTCCGGTTCAGCCACCGTGCCGCGCCCGCGTCCAGGCGCCGCAGCGGATGCCACCCGCTCTCCACCAGGACGAGCAGGAGGCCGAAGAGGACGGCGGTGACCGCGGCGACGGCTGCGGAACCGAACAGCCGGATCCCGAATCTGCGGTCGGCGTCCCGGCGGCGTCGCAGGGACGGCGTAATGGGTCGGGCAGTCATCTGGATCCTCCATGGATGCTCCGCCTTTCTCGGCGGAGGGGAAGTGGACTCCTGGGGTGCAGGGCGAAGAGCCGCTATATGCCGCCGGGTCGGATCGCTGTGCTCCGATCCGCCGGGTTGGTCACTTCGGGTGGTCGTATGAGTGTGTGTGCGTGCGTGCCCATGAGGGCGCCAGGTGAAGCGGGCGTTCAAGTTCCGCTTCTATCCGACCGTTGCGCAGAGGGCTGAGCTGTCGCGGACGTGTTGTGTGCGCAAGCCCTACAACCTGGCCCTCGCCGCCCGCACCGAGGCGTGGGCGCGCGGTGAGCGGGTCGATGACCACGTCACCTCGGGGCTGCTGACGGGGTGGAAGAACACCGATGAGCCGGCGTTCCTGAGCGAGGTGTCCTGTGTGCCGTTGCAGCGGACACTGCGGCACCTGCGGACGGTCTTCACGCACTTCCTCGGTAAGCGGGCGAAGCACCCGCGCTCCGAGTCGAGGAAGAAGTCGCGGATGTCCGCAGGGTAGACGACCGGCTTCTTCTGGCCACCGGGCCGGCGGTGTCGGTCTGTGGAGCTGGGGTGAGACTTCAACGGAGCACTCCTCCGGGCGGGCAGTCGGCGACGAAGCAGAAACCCCACGGCGCGAGCCGTGGGAATCTCCGTCGTCCATGAGGGAGGGAAGCTCAATCAGGCTCCCGGGTCGGGTTGTACGGGTCCTGGCCGCCTGGCCCGCACCGCCTCCAGCTGGGCGGCGAAGGAGAGGCCGAGGAAGAGTGCGATGGAGGTGAGGTAGGCCCAGAGCAGCAGGGACATGAAGGCGGTGAGCGGGCCGTAGACGGTGTCGAACGAACCGCTGACCTCGAGATAGAGGCTGAGCAGCCAGGTCAGCGTGGTCCAGAGCACCAGATAGACAGCGGCCCCGAAGGCCAGCCAGGTGTAGCCCGGCTGCCGGCGCCTCGGCGAGCGGCGGAAGATCGCGCTCGCCGAGATGAGCACGAGGACCAGCCCTGCGGGCCAGCGCAGCAGGTCCCACGCGGACCGGGCACCCGCGCCGAGGTCGTACACATCGACCACGGCCGCCACCAGGTCCCCTCCGGCCACCATCGCTACGAAGCCGACGCCGAGCGGGATACCGGCGGTCAGCGACATCACCAGCCCGCGCAGATACTTCAGGTGGAAGACCCGGTCGCGCTCGACCCCGTAGATGCGGTTGGCCCCGCGCTCTATCTGGCACATCGCCGTCGTGGTGTTGGTCAGGGAGAAGACCAGCCCGAACCACAGAGCGAGCTGCGCCCCGTCGTCGGCGTTCCGCCGGCTGCGGTCCAGCGCGTCGTCGACCACCTCGGCGCTCGGCCCCGCCGTGATCCGTTGGATCGTCAGTTCCGCCACCCTGCCCAGGTCCTCCGTGTGCAGGGCCGTCGACAGCCCGACGAAGGCGATGACCAGCGGCACCACGGCCAGCACGGTCTGCAGGGCGAGCGCCCGGGAGTGGCTGAAGCCGTCGGCGTAGCGGAAGCGGACGAACGAGTCGCGCAGCAGGGGCCAGCGGCCGTAGCGCCGCAGGGCGGCCAGCGCCTCGTCACCGGAGAGTTCGCTGCCGACCATGTCCCGGGTCTGGGGGACCCTGGTGGCTGTGCCCATCTCACTCGCCTCGCCCGGGCATGAGTACGGTCAGCGCGCCGGGCCTGACCTGGACGGTGAGGCGCCGGCCCGGGGCCACGGGGTCGCCGTCCAGCTCGCGCTGCTGCGGGACTTCGAAGCGGATGTCCGCACGGCGAAAGGTGAAGTACTCCACGGCACGGGACCCGCCCGCGCGGCCGGTCTCGCCCTCCGGCCGGCGGCACAGCAGTGAGGCGACGGCGCTCAGCCATCCCGCCGGTCCGCGCGGGTCGAGGATCATGAGGTCCAGCAGGCCGTCGTCGGGGCGGGCTGCCGGGACCAGGACGGCGCCACCTTGCACCTTGCCGGTGTTGGCGACGAGCACCATCCGGGCGGTGCGTCGCAGCGGACGTGCTCCGTCGATGCCGACCGTCAGGCGCATCCGGGGCCCGCGCAGCTCCCTCAGGCCGGCCATCGCGTAGGCGGGCCAGCCGATCAGGGCCTTTGCGCGGTCACTGGTGCTCTCCAGCATCGCAGCGTCGAGCCCGGCCCCGGACATCACCGTGAAGTGCGCTGTCGCCATGCCGTCGCCCTCTATCCGTCCGAGGTCCATCCGGTGCGGCGCACCGCGCAGCGCGACGGTCAGCGCCTCCGCCGGCTTCACCGGCAGACCCAGGTTGCGGGCGAGGAGGTTGCCCGTGCCGCAGGGCACCACCGCGAGGGGTATGCCCGTACCGGCCAGCGCCTCCGCGGCCGCCCGGATCGTCCCGTCGCCGCCGCAGACCACGACGAGCGACGTCCCTTCCCGCACCGCGTGCGCGGTCTGCCCCTCCCCGGGGTCGTCGGCCGTGGTCGGCACGAAGTCCGCCCCGTGGTGACCGTGGTCCTCGAGGATCCGTCGCAGGCCGGCGCAGACCGCCTCGTCGGTGACGGTGGGGTTGAAGACCACCGTGGTGCGCCCGGGGGCCTGCCGGGCCGGCACGCCGCGAGCCGGCTCCTCGTGGGCAGCTGCGGCGGCGGGGGCGGCGCCGGGCACATGCGGTCCGGCCAGCAGAGCGCGGCCGACGATCATCAAGGACAGCCCGCCGTTGAGCAGACCCCCCGCGACGTCCGTCGGGTGGTGCATCCCCCGGTACATCCTGGCCATGCCGACCAGCAGGGGCAGGAGCAGCAACAGGGCGGCCACGGCTCTGCGCCACGGACCCTTCGTCCGGTGCAGGACCAGGACCGCGAGACCGGCGTAGAGGGCTGTCGCCGCCCCGGTGTGTCCGGAGGTGAAACTGGACGTGGGGGGCGAGGCGTCGAGCCGTTCGACATCGGGCCGGTTGCGGTCCACCGCTTCGGTGATGACCAGGAAGACCAGGGACTGGAGCGAGACGGCGACAGCCAGGAAGAGCGCGTCCCGCCACCGTGGAAGCCGCGGGACCAGAAGCAGGACGAGGCAGGAGACGAGGGTGCCGGCGACGACCGTGGCCGTGTTGCCCGCCTCGGACACGACGAGGGACACCATGTCGAGCGTGCTGGTGCGGGCCCCCTCCAGCGTCTCGGCGATCTCGTCCTCGGACGTCACTGGCCAGACGTCGGCCGCGGGCCCGGTGACCATAAGTCCGAGCCCCACCATCAGGGCGGCCTGGCAGACCGCCGTCGAGACGATGACTCCCGCGGCCCGGCCCCCACCTCCGCCGGCCTGCGGGGCGCGGCCCGGAAGCTCCGAGCCGGACCGGGCCGGCAGCGCCGGGATCTGATCCCCGGCAGGGGGCGGCAGGGCGGAGACGTGCCTTCCGGAGATGGTTGCGGGTCTTTCCGGTATGTCGGTCGGCATGGTGTCCCGTCGTTTCAGTGACTCGGCTGCGCGTGGGACCGGGACTCACCCCGGCGTTCGCCGTCTGCCCCCTCCGCGCCCCTCCAGACCTTCCGCCTCGTACCGTCCGCCTCCCTGCGGCGTGGCCGGCGTCCCGTCCGGTCCCGGCGTCCAAGGATCGGTCATGGGCAACGAGGTGCCGGACGCGGGGTACGCCCCGCCGGAGAAGTCCCGTTTCCGGCTGACCGGACCGATGCCGGGCCGGGGGACGACGGCCAGGAGGAAGGCGATGCCGGGGACGAGCGCCCGGGCAGTGTCGTCGCCGCCGTCGGGGAGCCCGGGTCCGTGCGCGACAACAGGGTGCGTGAACGCGACGTCGGCACCGACGGAGGGGCGGCCCGACCGCCGCCCAGGAGGCGGCTGTGCACAACCAGGAGGACGTCGGAGCCTGGTACCAGGGCCCCTGGTGTCCGTGCCCAGGGGGCTCAGGCGCATATCACCGCCGATCGGGGGAACGTCAGGTCCGCGCACCACAACCCGGTGGCCCGCCCGGAGGAAAGTGACGACTGATGACCGACAACGACGTGAAGCAGCGGGACGAGTACGACTACGTGCTCGCCCCTTCGCTCCGGCAGCGTCGCGGCGGGACCGACCAGGGGGAGACCGGCGACCACCTGCGGGCTGGAGGATCACCTCGCCCTTGATCCCAGGCTCCAGCGTACGGACGCGGTGATCCTCCGGTGGACAGGGGCCGGCCCGGCCGATGACGCCGGCCGCATGTGGCCGCTCCTTCCGGAGAGGCTGCCGACGGCACCTGGGGACGGGTGTTGATCGTGTTGCCGGCACCGACTGCAACCGGCTCGGCGCGAGATCTGTCCTGTCGGGTATGAGTCCCCAAATTCCCGCCCGTGAGGCTGAGCGGCGCGGCCTGCGCCTCTGGAACGTCGGCATCGTCCTGCCCCTGGCCTTCGCCGGTGCGCTCCTGGTCGCCGGCTTTGTCTTCTGGACCGGCTGGGACCTGCTCGGGGCCCGGGAACTGAAGAAGCAGCAGAAGATTGATTCCAAGACGCTCTTCGACCTGGTGAAGCTGTCGTTCGGCGTGGTGGCCGGGGCCGGCGCCCTCGTCGCGTTGGTCGTCGCGTACCGCCGCCAGCGCGTCGATGAGGACGCCGCCCTACGTGACACCACCCGCCTGCACAACGAACGCTTCACCAACGCCGTCTCCCAGCTCGGCAGCGAAGCACCCACGGTCCGTCTCGGCGGAGTGCACGCCTTGGCCGGCCTCGCCGACGACGCCCCCACCCGCCAGCTCCGCCAGACCTGTATCGACGTGCTGTGCGCCTTCATCCGCCTGCCCTACACCGCTGAGAGTGCCCTGGCGGCAGGTGCGGAAGCCAGACACAGCTACCTCGCGTTGCGGGAGGCCCGGCACACGGTCATCCGGCTTGTCCGCGACCACCTCCGACTGCCGCAGGAGCATCCACACAGCTGGCAGGGCCACGACTTCGACTTCACCAACGCCGTATTCGACGGCGGAGATCTGTCGCAGGCAACGTTCTCCGGCGGAGCGGTCACCTTCACCGGTGCCACCTTCCTCGGTGGAGCAGTCACCTTCGTCGACGTGACGTTCTCAGGCGGTGAGGTCTTCTTCCTCGATGCGACGTTCTCCGGTGGGGAAGTCGAATTCAGGGGCGCGACGTTCTCCGGTGGGGAGGTCTACTTCGCCGGCGCGACGTTCTCCGGTGGAGAGGTCTACTTCACCGGTACGACGTTCTCCGGTGGGGAGGTCTACTTCACCGGTGCGACGTTCTCCGGTGGGGAGGTCGCCTTCCTCGACGCGACGATCTCCGGCGGCAGGGTCGAGTTCTCCTACGCGACGATCTCCGGCGGCAAGGTCGACATCACCGGCGCGACGATCTCCGGTGGGGAGGTTGCCTTCACCAGGACGAAGTGCCTCAGTGGCACGGTCGACTTCACCGGCTCGACGATTTCCGGCGGAACCGTCGATTTCACCCGCGCAGCGTTCTCCGGCGGCATCGTCGACTTCGACAGCGCCGCGTTCTCCGGCGGCATGGTCAACTTCCCACGCGCCACGTTCTCCGCCGGCATCGTCGACTTCAGTGAAGCCACATTCGCCGGCAGCATGGTCGACTTCACCGAAGCCACGTTCTCCCACGGCACTGTCTACTACGTCCGGTCCATGTTCTCCGATGGCACTGTCGACTACACCGATGCCACGTTCTCCGGTGGCACTGTCGACTACACCGATGCCACGTTCTCCGGTGGCACTGTCAATTTCAGCGGGGCGACAGGAAGCGCGCCGGTGGGCCTGCTGACAGCAGCAGGGTCACCCTTGCCCGCCGGAGTCACGCTTGCTGCAGGCTGGTAGTACCAGCCGAAGAGGTGGGTGGCCGAGGGGACCTTCGGCACCCTTGCCCTGCACCGATGCCCGGTCCCGCCACCTCGGAGTCACGCGTGCACTGGGCGATGAGCGACGTGACAGCGCGTCGGCTCCCCGGTACCACCCCGCCCGCGTGGCGTGACGCGTGACCGGCCCGTGGGTGCCATCGCCTCACTCTGCGTACGCCGGCAGGCGGCGCGTGACGTCTGGACCTACGGCCATAAAATGTCTGTGGAACCGTCCCCGCTCCATCAGGGCGAGGCTGACCGGAAGGCACGCTGAACATGACTGGGCAATCCGACCGCTGGGCGGAACTGACCGGCGGGCAAGCTGGAGAGGAGTACGCTCAGCGTTTCGCGCGCCTCGCGGAATCGGGCCACGACATCCACGGTGAGGCCGCCTTCTGCGCCGCACTGCTGAACCCAGCCGCCCGGATACTCGACGCCGGCTGCGGCACCGGCCGGATCGCGATCCGGCTCGCGGAGCTCGGCCACTCCTGTACCGGCGTGGACGTCGACTCCTCCATGCTCGCCGTCGCCCGCCGTGACGCCCCCACACAGGAGTGGCTCCTCGGCGACCTGGCCCGTCTGGACGCCCTCGGCCTGCACCCGGGCTTCGACCTGGTGCTCGCCGCCGGAAACGTCATCCCCCTGCTGGCCCCCGGCACCGAAGCAGCCGTCGTCCGGCAGTTGGCCGGCGTACTGCGCCCCGGTGGTCTGCTGGTCACGGGCATGGGACTGGACGCGGAGCATCTGCCGCTGCCGGAACCGCCACTGACCCTTACGGAGTTCGACCACTGGTGTACCCAGGCCGGACTGACCTTGCGGCAGCGCTATGCCACCTGGAGCGGCGATCCTTATCGCCAGGGCTGCGGCTATGCCGTCAGCGTGCACTCCCGCCCCGCCGAGTGAACCCGCGCCTTCTACGACGGTCCGCCCCGAACCCGCCCGGGTGATCCCACCCCTTGATCGTCCACACCACGAGGCGGGCGGCAGAGTGTCGGCCGCCGCCACGTACCCGTCTGACACCTGACCCCGCCGGGCACAAGGCTCAGGCCGGCGGCAGCGAGCTGCCGCCCCGGCCGGAGTCCTGCACCGGTGCGAAGGCCGTTCGTCACAACTCCATCACCTCCGGAACATCCGGCTCCCCTGCCGCATACCGCAGCGCTACGGTCATACCTCCACGAACCGTCATGGGGGACTACTTGAACACCCGCACACTCACCGCCGCCCTCGCTTGTGTTGCCGCCGTGGCCCTGGTCGGCTGCGACCCGGCCGCCACGGATCCGAAGCCCGCAGCGCCGGCGGCTTCTGAGCCCCCTGCCGCGACTCCGTCCGAGGAAGAAGAGAAGCCCGCCGAGTCCAGGGCGGTCCTGAACTTCGTCGGCATGGGCCTGCAGTCCGCACAGGACAAGGCGCAATCAGAGGGTTTCTACCTGCTGAAGTCCCACGACAGTGCCGGCCGGGACCGCCTGCAGGCGCTGGACCGGAACTGGAAGGTGTGTTTCCAGAGCGTCAAGGCGGGCAAGAAGGTGTCCACCGACACGAAGCTGGACTTCGGTGCGGTGAAGCTCGAGGAGACCTGCCCCGCCAGTGATGCCAAGGCCTCCGTAACGGCCGGCGACAAGATGCCGAACCTGGTCGGGAAGTCCGTCAAGGCAGCCCGCGGCGCCCTGGACTCAAGTACGTCGATCACGACAACGGACGCGGTGCAGGGCCGCATGGTCCTGCTGGAAAGCAACTGGAAGGTGTGTAAGCAGTCGCCTGCCCCAGGGGCCGCCCTCAACGGGCAACCGGTCGAGTTCACCGCGGTGAAGTACGAGGAGAGCTGCCCGTAGGCGAGTAGCGTCACAGCGAAGAAGCCCCGCCACCCACCACTTAGCTTGACGTCTATGCAGCTCTGCTGCTCGTGAGGGTTGCCGTGAGGTCCGGTTGGCCCTGTTTTCCGGCCGTGCGTTCGCGCACACAGTGCTTGTTCTTCATGCCGATCGGCCGGCCTGGGCCTGCGGTAACGCATCGCGCCGCCCGGTCAGACAGGCATAGAGCTCCGTCCGGAAGCGTGACAGTTCGGCAAACGCGTCCCGCGGGATAGCGTGTTGCAGCAGACTCATAGCTACGGCCTTCGTGTTGATCCCATGCATCTGTGACGGAGCACAGGATCAGGCGAAGGCCGCTCTCACGTCCGGAACTCAGGCAAACCCATCAACCGGTCGGCACTTTGCCCGCCGAAGGCCGAGCAAGGCACCCAGCTGACCACCTCTCGCGCTCACCTGCCCCATGAAGCGCTCAGACCCAGCGGTTCGGGGCCTTGCCCCCTACGGAAGTTGTGCCAGAAAAGCTTCTCAGGGGGAGGCTCGCTCGCAGTCATCGTCAGTTCGGCATGCGCGTCTGTCGGCCTCTGAGCGCGATCCGGGGGTGGGAGGGCGGCCACCACCTCCTCGCTGCGGTTCAGCACTGTCGCGACCGGACCGACGGTGGGTGGGCTGGTGGAGCGGGGCGGTTCACGAAGGCTCCTCCACTCGCGTCACCTTTCGGACGACACCTTGGTTGTCATCGTTTAGATGACATGCTACAACGGTGTCCGATGAAGCGCATTGGCAGTTTCTGCCTGACCACTGGAGGTGTTTCGCGATGTTGATGCGCACCGACCCGTTCCGCGAACTGGATCGACTTGCCCAGCAGCTGACAGGCGTTTCCGGGACATGGTCCAAGCCGTCGGCGATGCCGATGGACGCCTACCGCGAGGGGGAGGAGTACGTGATCGCCCTCGACCTGCCGGGCGTGGCGAAGGATGCGATCGATATCGACGTCGAACGCAACATGCTCACCGTCAAGGCGGAGCGCCGCCCCACATCGAGGGGTGAGGACGCGCAGGTCGAGCTCTCCGAGCGACCCCTGGGTGTCTTCTCCCGCCAGCTGGTCCTCGCGGACACCCTGGACACCGAACGCATCAGGGCCGACTACGACGCAGGGGTGCTGACCCTGCGGATCCCGATCGCCGAGCGAGCCAAGCCACGCAAGATCACCGTCGGCGGAGGCGCCACTCACCAGCAGATCGGCCCCTGAATCCGGCTTTGCTCCCGCCCGCAGAGCTGATACGGGAAAGCGCCCCCAACAGGACCTCCGCACCCTGGGCACGTGCGACGGCGGCAACCAGGCAGAGTGCCGGCGACGCATCCGAGGGCGCATCCGCCGCCTCTCCAGCACCGCGGACCGCTCCGGAGCGGGAGCGGTCCGCGGTGCGGTGACCGCGCATATGGGCCACCGGGCGGAGGCGATCCGAGATGCCAGGACTTTCTCCGGCGGACGCGGGCACACCTAGCTTGACGAGTCAGCATCCCCCAGATCAGCACGCGGCTGTCGCACCTCACGCGGCGACATCGCAGACGCCAGCTCCCGAGAAAGGCACCTCACCCATGCCCTCCCTGAGTGAAACGACCCGCGTCACCGCCGCAGGCGTGACGTTCGATCAGATGCTGGAAAGGATCCGTTACGAGGGCGCCTACCCCACGCGCGAACGAGCCGAGACCGTCACCCGCGCCGTGTTGTCCAGCCTGGGCCGACAGCTGACCGGGGACGCACGCGTCGACCTTGCCGCCCGCCTGCCCGCCCAGGCAGCCCGCATCTTCACCGTCCAGACCCCCGACCCCTCCCCGCTGACCGGTTGGAGATTCGTCAAGGACCTTGTCGCTCTCACCGGCGGCACTCCCGCTACAGCGCGCTGGGACACCCAAACCGTCCTCGCCATGGTCGGCCACCTCGCCGGCCCCGACCTCCTCGACCGCATTCTCGCCCAGCTCCCACCCGGGTACGCCCTCTTGTTCGGCCGTGCCGAACTCATCCAAGCCGCATGAACGGACCCGACGGCAACGCGTCCTCGCGCGGGCGGTGCCGCCTGAACACCGTCTGATCCCCCGCGGTGCGGAAGCGGATTCGCAGGACCGCACACGACCGCGGTGAGCGTGGCTTGTGCGCGATCGACGTCGATGAGAGCAGTAGGGCTTCGGCGGTCCTGGCCCGGTGGGGCGAGCACATCGCCGACCTCCGGCGACCCTCAACGCTCTGATGCGCTCCCCTGAGCGGCCTGTGTTCGCACAGCCGTCGGTGTGTGCCGGTCTCGGCCAGCGCCACACCCCGGTCTGAGACACCGCCGCCCCCGACGCGGCCACGCAGGGAAGCCCTGCCATCTTGAAGTCGCAGGTCATCGGGGTGGCGTAATCGTCTGTGAGCATGCACGAGCTGGTCGTGGGCGCGCCGGTCCGTGCTCTTGATCGTCAGGCGGCGGTCAGGGCCGGTCTGTTCGTTTCCAGGTCGCAGGGTCGTACGGGTTCGCAGGCTCGCGGGATGACGGAGATCAAGAGGTCGCCGAACGCGTTGCGGCCCGCCGGGCGGAGCTCGATGAGGAGGAGAAGCTCCTGGCCGAGCGGCTCGATGCGGTCCGTGCCGAGCGCGAGGAACTCGTGGTGGCGATGCGCGTGTGGGAACGGATGCACGCCCAGCTGGACGCCGAGAGACCGTCGGCGCAGGCAGCGACGGCGCAGGTGGGCGGGCGCGGTGTGCTGCTGGTTCCGCACCGGGAGGCGGGCGCGGGCGAGGAGGTCCTGCCGCCGGACTACCAGCGGCTCATGAAGATCGTGCGGAATGCCGGTGGCCCCATCCGGGTCAAGGACGTCGGCGTCGAGCTTGGCCTCGAGGTCGAGGCGAAGGGCCGACTGGAGCCGCTGCGCGGCAAGTTGAGCAAGCTCGCCGGGCGGGGCTGGCTGCGCGAACTGCCTGACGGACGCTTCCAGATCGCACCGTAGGGATGATCTGGATCTCCGCGGCCCGCCCCGGCCGCACCCACGACATCACCGCCGCCGCGACCACATCCTCACCCACCTGCGCGCGGCCGGCCTCGGCGCCCCGGCCGACCTCGGCTTCCTCGGCCTCACCGACGACCCGGTGATCCTCACCGGCTACAAGGCCGCCCGCGCCCGCAAGCTCACCCCCGGCGAGAAGCAGGCCAACCGGGTCCTGGCCGCCGCACGCGCTCCCGTCGAACACGGCTTCGCGCACCTGAAGACCTGGCGCATCCTCACCGAACTCCGCACCGACCCCGCTCGCGCCACCGACCTTCTGCGCGCTCTCCCGGTCCTCTCGAACCTCGAGCTCTCACGCTGACAGATGATCAGTCATATTCGGCGCGGTACGGCTCTGTCCTGCCAGGTAGAGGTCGCGCAGCAGGGAAATCTCGGCGCCGTGATGGATCAGTTCCCTGTTGACGTGCAGGACCCTGTTCTCCATGGGAAACCGCTCGGAACCCACCGTGGGCGGATTGTCCAGGTCAGCGTCCGAGAGCTCGCGGACCCCCGCGTTCCATCTCCCATACATCTCATCGAGCTGTTTCAGCGCCTCGTCAGCGGTCCCCGCGTAGGCGAATGCCTGGGGCTCGAGGTCCTGGCCGCCGAAGTACCATCCGACCCGATAGCCCAGGCACGAGACGATGATGTGCGCCAGCCGCCAGGCAATCGTGGTCACCGGCGCAGGCACCGGCACCGCGTCAGGGGATGCGGAGTCCATCGTCCATTCCCCCGAACCTGCCGACATCGGTGCGGCCGGTGGGCGGATGCTCCAGCAGCCGCGCACCGGCTCCCAGAAGTACTCCTCGTCGGTAAGACCCTCCAGCCGTGGCCGCAGGTTCCTGCTCCAGTACCAGTCCAACTGGTCCGCGAGTCGCTCGCTTCTTGTCATTTCCGCACACTACATACAACGGAGACTTGGCTGCGCCCCTCGCGGACGCCGTCACCGGCCGTGGGCCGCGAGACGTACCGCACCAGGAGATGACGCTGGGGCCTGATGTGCCCTTCGGGCCGCGCCGCCGCGAGCGGCTCAGCCTCGACCGATGACATGACGGATGATCAAGACCGCAGACTCCTGCCCGAGATCAGCATGAGTATCCCGAGCGAGCGCCACGCCAGAGCTTTTGACCTGCATGTTCGAAGATGGCGAAGACTCAGGGAGGACCCGATACGCCCACTCACCTGGAAAGTGTCTCCGACGAGGGCAGGAACAGGGACCTGGCCAGTCCTCGTTCTCTCTGGTCAGGTCCCTACTGCCTTCCCGACCACCCGTCGGCCAGCTGTTTCCTGAAGCGCGCGGTTGCGCGTGGTGGCGCTCTGCATCGTCGGGCCGCCCCTGGCGCACAGGGCCGCGACCGTCGCCATGGTGAAGTACTGCCGGAACTGACTGCGACGATCCGGCGACGGCGCCGGTGGCCGCGACAAGGGCGAGGACGAAGCCTGGACTCCGCCCCGGCACGTGGACATCGTTCTCGATGCACCCCTCGACCGCAGCAGGGTGGCTAGGCTCCGGTCATGACTGATCAGTGGTATGTCCTCATCGAGGAGGACACCCGTGTGACTCGGCGGGCCGACGGCGTCGACCTGAAACTGCACCGCTGGACACTCGTGGCCCAACACCCCGTCAGCGGCACCGAGGCGCAGGCGCTCGCCACGGCGCAGGACGCGGCCCTGCACTACGTGCCGGCTGTCCTGGCCCGCCATGCCCGACCGGGTGACACCCCCGCCCGCAGCGCTTTCCTCACCTCCGACGGCGCCTGGCTGGTCCGGCTCGAGCAACACCACCGTGAGTGCCACATACGCGTGACCGTTGCCCGTCTCATACACACACAGGAGGAGAAGAAGGCCCCGCCGAAAACCCTGAAGGAAAAGGTCCGACACGCTCTGGAGGGCCCCGAGCCCTCAGAGAACCCATGGGCACCCAAAGGCTAGCGCCGGAGCAGGCTCCCCCGGACCCTGGGCCAGGCCCTTGCGAACCGGGGTCCTCCCAGACCTACCGCTAGCTGCTCGCTACGCCAGCGCGCGACGGTCGTCGTGATACGGGGAGCCACTCGCCGCGCGCTCGAAGAGCTCCGTGGCCAGGGCGGCCCGCGGCCCCCCACGCGCCTGCGGTCGACGACCAGGATTGATCGCGCTGCCGGTCAGCGACCTCACGGTGAGCGCGGGCGAGACGGCGGTCATGACGCTGCTGAACCGCTCGCCGGAGCCCACCTGATCGGCCGCCCGACGCAGGGCATCTTCTCCGACACACTGTCGCGGACCCTGCCCGGCGGCTGGTCCCTCGACCTCAGCAACGAGGACTACCGGGATGCGACCGGGCAGAGCTTCGAGGGCCGTGGCATTCCGGTGCCGCATGAATTCCGTACCCCTGTCCTCACGGCCACGGAGATCAGACGCCGCTGCGATTCGCCCGTCGCCCGCGCCCTCGACCATCTCGCGAACAAGCCGCCGGCAACCACAACACCATGCCCCCGAGGATCCACCTGACTGCTTCGGTCGCTCGTTACTGCGACCGTCTATCCTTGCCAGGCTTCCGGCCCGGCCCCCGGGCCGGGCCGGAAACCTCGCGGACCGACCCTACGAGGCGCCACGCCGTTCGAAGGCCTCGACGTCCTCCAGGCGCCCCGGCTCGAACGCGTCGATCGTCCCCGCTCCCAGGCCCGGGGTGTCCCTCCAGGCCCGGAGCTTGCGGGCCACCCCCCGCACCTTCGGATGGGTCGGTCCCAGACCGATTTCGAAGTGCGACTCCTGTGGCGAGACGAAGTCGCCGCCCCATGCGACGGCACCGTCCAACTCGGCCAGGATGTCCCGCACCACGACGAGTTCGTGCGGGTACAGCCCTCCCCGTACACCCGGCGGGTAGGCGTACGACCGGATCGCGATCGCCGTCCCCGACAGGTAGTTCGACTCGTGGGGCTGACGGACTCTGCGGGACGTGGTGTGGCCCGTCACGTCCTCCTCGCGCAGTTGGTCGATCTCGTAGTGGAACCGGCGGGCGACGTGGAGCAGAAGCAGCGCGGAGTCGCCGCCCGCCAGGCGTACGGACCGGCCACTGCCCTCAATGGTGTGGGACGCGGCCTCGTCGAGGATCTTCCAGCCGTTGGCCGAGCGGCTGCCGCGCCAGGTGGTTGCCGCCCGGTCGGTCCGCGTCGGGTCGGCGGCCGCGGCCGGGGCGATGTCGAGGAGGCCGAGGGCGGTGGCTCCGGCCAGGCTGCCGGCGGCGCCGAGCACACGGCGTCTGCTCAGATCGTTCACGAGGTGCCCTTCTTCTTGGTACGGCGTTGGATGACGATCAGGCGCACGGCGTAGGCCAGGCAGAGCAGTGCCAGGGCGGGGAGCACGATCAGGATCGGGTTCACCCAGGCCGGGACCAGGTCGTACCCCGCGTGACACTTGTCGTGCAGTGGGAACCACTGCGTGTACTCCTGGAAGTTCGCCCTGCGGTACTCCCGGTCGTAGGTCTGGCCCGCTCTGTGGCATGCCTCCTCCGGGTCCAGCGACGCCCCGGCGACGGAGCCGACGAGGTAGGTGACACCGGAGCCCAGCAGGAGGAGCACCGCGCTCCAGGTGAACCAGGCGGGGCTGCGCCGCCACGTGCCCGAGAGCAGCGGACGGCTCCAGAACCACAGTCCGGTCAGGAGGGGGAGGAGTATCGGAATGAGAATGACGGCCATGGGTCAACCCTGCAGGTTCTCGCTGTCCTATCGGGCCGCTGCCCGTTGTGCGGCCTGCTTGCGGTAGGCGGCCAGGTTCTTCTTGTACTGCGGGGCCAGGCTGTTCTCCAGGCCGATGAGGGTGAGCTGACGGTCGGAGAACCCCTGACAGAACAGGGCGAGCTTCTCCGTATTGCCCGGCAGGAGGACGTAGTCCGCCGGCAGGGCGGCGCCCGCACCCGTGATCAGCGCGAGCCGGGCCGCGTTGACGGTGACGTCGGAGGGGCCGGCCAGGATGTCCCAGCAGCACGCGCGCGCGTTGGTGGCGTTCTCCCAGCGCCGGTCGAAGTGGCTGCGGAAGCGGGTCAGGCCGCCCCCGTTGTTGTAGTGCGCCTTCATCCAGTTCACGATGTTTCCGCCACCGGCGACGTACTTGGCCAGGAGATACCCGTCGACGTCCTCGACCATGTCCGTGTAGCCGAAGCTGGAGACGGTGCCGGGGATGGCCAGCTTGGCCTGGCAGAACGTGAGCGGCGAGGCGTACTCGTCCACCGAGTTCCGCCAGTCCGCCCAGAAGGTCATGATGTCCCCGCCCCAGCCGGCGATGTCGCCGCCCGTGGACTCCTTCTTGTCGGAGGGGTCGGCGTTCTCCAGGAAACCGTTGGCCGTGGCCATCAGGTGCGAGGCGTCGAGCTGGTATCCCGTGATGGTGTCGGTGAAGGATTCCAGGACCGACATGCCGCGGGTGTTGCAGTACGCGACGAAGTCCTCGTCGTAGCTGTCCGCCAGCCACCACCACTGCAGGCCCCGGTACTTCTCGTGACGGATGTACTCCATCACCAGCCGACTGGCGTCGGTGCCGACGCCGTTCGACGACTTGTACGCGAGGGCGTGGTCGTAGAGCCGCTGCACGTAGGCGATGTAACTGTCCGCGGGTCCACCGGTGTTGTTCACCGAACCGACGCCGGGCTCGCCACCGTGCCGCCAGACGTCCCGGTCCAGGTCGAAGGTGTCCGTACCGTTGGTGACCTTGAACTCCTTGATCTGGTTGATCGCCCAGTTGGA
This sequence comes from Streptomyces sp. NPDC025273, assembly GCF_040638585.1. Taxonomy (NCBI): domain Bacteria; kingdom Bacillati; phylum Actinomycetota; class Actinomycetes; order Kitasatosporales; family Streptomycetaceae; genus Streptomyces; species Streptomyces sp. NPDC025273. The sequence continues at coordinate 279,352 of NZ_JBEZYP010000003.1, read as the reverse complement.
GGGCAAGGGGTAGCCGAGGTTCCCGGAGAAGCCCCAGGACATGCCGGAGACGAAGGAGAAGCGCGCACCGGTCTTGGCGGTGACGTTCATGCAGACGTTGCGGGAGCCGTAGACACCGTGGAAGTACCTCTTGCCCCTGCTGGCGAGGCCGGCCACGACACCGTTGAAGTAAGTCACGATGCCCTGTGGGTAGCCGTCGATCTCCCACTGCTGGGCGTCGTAGTCGACCGCGAAGTAGATCGTGGTGCCCCGGTTGAAGCCGTACTGACTGGCCAGGTCGTGCGCGTTGAGGGCGTGCTGGTAGCCCTGGCTGTAGGTGAAGTCGGCGAGCTGGCGCGCGTTGTCCTGGTAGATGGGGAAGACCCGCAGGCCTGCGTCGAAGATCGTCTGCAGCTCGCCGGGTTTGATCTCCTTGTCCAGCGTGGACCCCGGCGGGTCGTACAGGTAGCGGCCGACCATGCGGTAGTCGTTGTCGTACAGCCAGCGTGCGCGTGAGGCGGTGATCTCGAACCTCGTGTCCGAACCGGTCGCCGCCCGGTCCGCGTTGCCCATGGACACCAGTAGCTGTGCCCACGTGTCGTACTCGCCCACGCCGTAGTTGGCATCGTTGCTCGTGTACAGCTGGGAGAACTTCTGGAAGATCTCGACGAACTCCCGGGTCTTCGAGTCGAAGGTGCTCTTGAAGGTCGTCCGGACCTCCGAGTCGTCGAGGCCTCGCAGGATCACCGGCTCGTTGAAGACGCAGGCAGCCGTGAACAGCTCGACGAAGATGCCGGAGTCGCCCTCCCGCACGGGACGGGCTCGCAGGCCGGCCTGGGTGCCGGGGCCGAAGTTGCCGTTGGGGCTGAGCCCCAGTTCGTACTGGATGGCTATGACCAGGGACTTCTGCACATCTCGGGAGTAGATGCCGTCGCAGGGGCCGATCGAGTAGGCGTCCCGCTGCCAGTAGCGGCCGTTGAGCCACTGCTGAATGGACCGGATCTTCTCCGTTCCGCCGGCCACGACGACGTACGCGTCCATGTTGAGGATGCACTTGAAGATTTTCGAAGTGACGGTGCCGCCCGCAGTGCCCGTGCCACCATCCGGGAGACCCATGTTGACGCGGAGAGCCTTGACCGCCTCGGTGGTGACCGCGCCGAATTCACCGAACCCGTTCGCACCCCAGTAACCCTTGCAGAACAGGCCGTGCTGAATTATTCGCACAATGTTTGAGTTCTGGTTCCAGCCGAACCCGATGTCACCGAGCGCCTGGACCTTGCTTACCGTGGTGGGGCCGAAACTCGCGACCAGGGGAGAGATACCCAACTCATGCTGTAAGCCCATGATCAGGGAGTTCATGGTCGGCCAGCCGGTTTTGCCGTCTTCCGGACACCGTACGTAGCCGGCTACATTTCCGTATGTCGCGTTGACCCATTTCTGGGCGTCGAGCACCTTTTCATCCGCCACGGCGATCATCCTACGCTTTCTGCTCACGCATGGTCACCACGCTTCGTGACCCTGACAGTTCCCCCGAAAGAGGGCCCCGCTTACCTAAGCCGATGACGGTATCGCTGAAAAGGGGACTGGGCGGGTCCGGTCTCCTGCGCGAAAACGCGCATCACTCAACGTGATCGGACGGTGGGAGGTCTTGCGCTATATGTGGATTCTTGGTTCTTCCCTCGGGTTCGGGGGAGTTGCACTACGAGGACCGATGACACTCGGCCACTTGGTCGCGCGCCCTGTCCTCGCGGCCCTCCGGCGGGGCCGGTGGGTCAGTGGGCGGTCGATTGGGGCGTCGTGCCCCTCTCCGCGTCGCCACGCGTGGGGATGGTTCCGGCCAGGCCGGCGGCAAGATGTGCGGGATGGCGCAGCATACGGAGAGTGGCGGAGGTGTCAGATGTGATACAGGTCACTGTCGGGGTGCCCCTGTGTCCAGACGGACGCACCGACCCGGGCAATCCCAGCGCGAACAGGGCCTCCTGCATGCCGTGCGGCCGCACGCCCGGTAGTCCCCACCCGAGAGCACGCCACCAACGCCCGGGCCCGGGCGTTGGTGGAGAGAGGGAGGGGACCAGCGGCTCTGTTCAGCTGACCTGGTCCCATGTGGCGTCCCGCCCGTCTCGGGGACATCGCAGGCGTATTCCGCCCCACGCCCTCAGATGCGTGCTCGTCGCGAGAGGATGGGGTGGTGATCCGCTACGACCCCGAGATACAGGCCCTGTACCGCCGCTATTGCCTCCCTGCGCGCCGCTATCTGAAGCTTGGCGGAGCGGTACTTCGCATGTCGCGCGAGGAGTACGAGCCATTCGTTCATGCCCTGGCCGCTGATGCGAGGGCTGTTACCGACGCCGAGCTCACCATCCTCTTCGAGGGCAGCTGGCGCGAGCGGCGCACCGCGGCATGGCTCGCCGCCGTCTCGCGCCGTGACCACTTCCGCGGGCGTCTGGGAGCGCTGCTGCTGGAGAGCGAGGTCTGCTGCGCGGGCGGGGCCTATTGCGTTGCGTTGGCGAGTTTCGGCACCGCGCGGGACGCCGACCTGCTCGCCGCTTACCTGGATCGCTACCTGCATCGGCCGGACCTCGCCTACGACCAGCCGACAGCCATGGGCGCCCTGGCGTACACCGACTTCGTCCTGCACAGCGACCGGGCCGGCCATTTCCTCCAGGAGGGCGGCCTGTGGCGGCAGTGGTTCCAGGACGCGCCCCACATGCACGGCGAGGACGGCATCTCCACCTACCTGGGCGGCATCCGGCTCGCCTGCACCGTCATCGACGAATGCGCCGACACCTGACCCCATCGGTCTTGTTCGCGTCGAAGACTCTGGCTCGTCGTCCTTGAAGCGGCGGCCTTCCATTGTGCCAGTAGGACGCGCTTGCGGAGAAGTTGGAAGCCTGCCCGCCCGAACATCCGGCGTTTGAGCACCTTGATCCGGTTGGCATGGCCTTCGACCGCACCTGAACTCAAGGACAGAGTGAGTCCGGCGGTGACGGCGTCGAGGTCACGGGCGATGCCAGCGGCGAGGGTGTGGAGGCTGGGCAGGTCGTCCTGTTGGACGGCGTCGAGCCAGTCCGGGAGACGCTTGCCTTGGCGGTCGGTGAGCATGACCGCGAAGGACCGGCCGTGTCGGGTGAGGGCGTCGAGGACCGAGCGCACCTACCACCGACACCGGCGCCAGAAGCGCCTGGCTCGATTGACCTCCGCCGAGTACGACCCCACCCGCAGCCCTGGCTGAATAACCTCCGCTGTCACCCGCTCATGCAGTAGTCCCGCTGACTCCGCTGAACCGTCAGGGCCACAAGAGAGCCCTCAAAGATTCTGTTCGAGCTGCTGTGTCCTTGGCACCAGTCCGGACGCTTCATAGAAACCCCGGGCCGGCGTGTTGAAGGACCAGACGTTGGTCACCAAGCTCTGACAGCCCGCCTCACGCCCGATTTCGCGCACCGCCTCAAGGAGCGCCGACCCCACCCCGGCACGCGACGCATCAGGATCCACACCGAGTTGCTCCAGCATCACGGTCGAGCGCGCTTGGGCCTCGGTACTGCTGTCACGCTTCACAACCCGGGCCAACGCATAACCGACCACGGCCGGTCCGGACGATAGTTCGGCGACAAGGACGCTCACGTGGGGATCGCCGAAGGCAGCTTCAAAGTCGGCTCTGACCTCTTCCCCGCCCGGCTGCGCGACGAACCAGTCAGGCCGGTGACGCAGATGAACGTCTTGAACGCCGGCATGCAGCTCCACCAGACGCGGCCCATCAGCCGTCGAGGCACCTCGGATACGGATCACCGCCTCATGATGTCTCGCGGATGACGGATACGCCAAAGAAATACGCCACCTTCGCCCGCAGCGCCATCACTTCTCAGGTCCCGGCTCACTTTCCGTGCAGTGGTTACGGACAGTCAGAACTTCGGGCCCTATGCGGGACTCCAGCTGAAGAAGGGACGCTCCGGTCTGCCCGCACCGTTGTCAACAGGGCACAACAACTACTGCGACACGTCGAGCACCGGCGACAAGGCTGCGGGCAAGTACTACTTCAACTACTCGAGCCTGAACGGGCAGGACACCGTGGCCGCCTATCTCAGCGTCTCCACGGTCACTGTGCGCTGCTGACCGGTTCAGGCGTTGCGGGGTGTGTGGTCCGCAACCACACACCCCCGCAACGCCGTCTGGGCCTGTAGTCATCACTCACCTGGGGTCTCGCGTGCCACTGCACGACACGGACTGTTCCTTCGCTTACCGGGCCGGCACTCCTGTGCTCGACAGGGACCGTGCACCCTTGCGGGAGGCCCATCGTCAGGCGGTAACGAGGGGATGGTGTTGCCTTCCCGGCGGTCGAACGCCAGGTCGGATTCCCGCCAGCTTCCGGTGCCGGTGCCAGCAATGCTCAACGTCATGAACCGACTTGAAGGAAACGTGGCCTTGATCACGGGCGGCAGCCGGGGCATCGGTGCCGCCGTGGCATTACGACTGGCCGAAGAAGGCGCCGATATCGCCCTGACCTATGAGAACAGCGTGGAACGCGCCACCCAGGTGGTGGAGCAGATCAAGGCCAGAGGGCGCCGGGCACTGGCCATCCAGGCCGACAGCGCCATCACTGAGGCACTCACCGCCGCGGTGGACGAGGCCGCCGCGATGTTCGGCAGACTCGACATCCTGGTCAACAACGCCGGCGTCTTCCTCGTCGGCCCACTCGAAGACCTGGGGGCGGCAGAGATCGAACGCACCCTGGCGGTGAACGTCCGGGCGCCGTTCGTGGCATCCCAGGCGGCAGTGCGTCACATGGGTCAGGGCGGCCGCATCATCAGCATCGGCAGCAATGTTGCCGAGCGTGCGGTCTTCCCCGGACTGGCGCTGTACTCGATGAGCAAGACAGCTCTGGTCGGGATGACGAAGGGGCTGGCCCGAGAACTCGGTCCGCGTGGAGTCACCGTCAATCTGGTGCTTCCCGGCCCCACCGACACGGATACCAACCCGGCTGACGGGCCGAACGCCGAGGTGATCGCCGGATTCACGGCTGTGGGCCGCTATGCGGAAGCCGCCGAGATCGCAGCCACCGTCGCCCACCTGGCAAGTGCGGACGGCTCGTACATCACCGGAGCCTCGATCCATGTCGACGGTGGCTTCACCGCCTGACACGCGAGCTCGACTTCGCAACCAAACAGCGCTTCCGCCTCGGCGTAGACGCCCCAGGCATGCCCATGCTCCGTCTCGGTCAGCGTGTAACGCGTTCGCCTGCGATGGTCCTAGTCGCACTACGCACCGACCGCCGTCGTCGCCTCCGTCACCGACCCGTCGAGCCATCCGGCCGTCAGCGAGCGGGCGCGGCCGCGCGGCCCACGCCTGAACGCCGGATCGGGCGCGGCGGGTCGGGGCATGCTGAGGGTGCGCTCACGCGCTCTGTTTTTCGTGACGGGAGGCCGGTCGGTGTTACGCATTCACTTCACGGCGGAGGACCTCGCCCGGACACGGGTGGCCACAACGATCGGTGTCGCAGCGGAGGTCTACTACAGTCTGGAGTTGTTGACGGAGAACCAGGAGCTTTCGAACTTCCGCTCCTGGCGGTCAGCGGTCGCGGGCCGGATGGGAGCCGACACGCGCCCCTTGACGTCCCTGGTTCCGTTGCGCGGTCCCGGGCTTGATTTGCTGGCCCTGATGGGCGATGTGCCCTCTCTGGATCACGCCGTGGACAACCTGTTGCACGCCCCGGTGCCCCGGCTGCGACGTGAGTTCGAGGGTCTCGACTTCCACCCCCGATACCTGCCGTGGGCCAGACGGGTGTCCGAGGGCGACCGCGACGCGCGGCGGGAGCTCGCCGACGCCGTGCGCGCCTGTCATCGGCTGACCGTGGAGCCCTACTGGGATCGAGGGCGGTCCGAACTGGTCGCGCTGTCCACCCGTTGCGCGAACCTGGTGTTGGAGGGAGGCATCAACCTGCTGCTGCGTTCGATCTGCGCACCACTGGTCCGCTGGCGTCCGCCGGTGCTCGAAGCTCCCTACCCGCGCCGGGTTGAGGTGCGTCTCCAGGGGAGGGGGCTCATCATCACGCCCATGGTCTTCTCGAAGCACGCGGTGAGCTTTCTGTGGGACCCGCTCGATGCCGCCGGGCCACCCCGACTGACCGTGCCGGCTCTCCGGCGGCCGCTGACCGGTAGCGGACCGACAGAAGCGGACGGCTCCGTCGTGCGGAACCTGGAGTCTCTGCTCGGCCGTACGCGGGCTGCCGCCCTGCATGTGACAACAGAAGGCTGCACCACGAGCGAACTGGCCCGCCGCCTCGACGTCACTGCCGCGGCGGCCAGTCAGCACGCGACCGTGCTGCGGAATGCGGGCCTCATCACCACCACCCGCCGAGGCGGTTCCGTGCTGCACCTCAGCACCCCCCTCGGGCTGGCCCTGCTGCGGACCGGTGCCCTGATGGAACCGTGAGGCCCGGGAGCACCGCGGCGTCGGACCGGGAAGTGCGGTGCCGCCCTGCTCGGGCGCCCCGGACACGGGTGCCGAGGTGCGTGAGACGCCGCGTGCCGTCCCGGCCCCCCTTTAAGCCGTGACTTAAGAGGTAGGCCGCACCTGGCCGACCCGCCCAGGATGTGAAGCCGTAACCGGCTCATCCCACCCCGGAGATCGCATGAAGAATCATCTCGCCGTCGTCCTCGGTTCAGTCGTGCTGACCGCTGGCACCCTGCTGGGCGCTCCCGCCGCCGGCGCGCAGACCGCCTCCTACCCGACCACCGCGTTCGACGTCACATACGGGGCCAGCTACGCCCGCGGCACCCTGACTTGGTACAACCGGTCGGTCGGGGCCGATGGAACACTCCGGGCCGTCGGCTGCCGCAGGGCGTGGTTCGGCGCGTACGGTGCCTCCGGCAACGAGCTCGGTGCCAGGAGCACCAGCACCAAGTGCGACGTGACGTATCCGGTCACGACCGGAATCCCTGCGGATGTGCCCGGTGGGGCCGCGTATGTCATCGTCTGTGTTGACGATGCGAACGCGAACCCACTCAAGTGCGTCCAGTACAACCGGCCTTGACCCATCCGAACGGTCGGAAGGTGACGTTGTCGCACCAGCCTCGGGGCGGAACAACACGCGACGCCCCGGAAGCTCATCTCACACACCGCCCCACGAGGCAGCGATTCCCGCCACCGACGGCCCCCGCAGCACAGCTCGCAGTTCCGCTTCGCGGAGTCGCACCCTCGAGGTGAGCCGGACGCAGCAACCCGGCAGGTGACCGACCGCCATCGGTCCGTTCATGAGCCGATGCGCCGGCAGTTTCCGCATACGGCAGCGCAGAACCGGCGTGGGGCAGGAGCGGAGCCGCTGTCCACCAACGTGCCCTGGCAGACCGTGTGAAGGCCTGCCAGGGCTCGTGTGATCCCAAGGCCTCTCGGAGGGCAAGCTGCGAGTGCGCTGGGCTCACCAGCCCCGCGGACGCGGGTCGGATACGCGGACCAGCATCAGGCCACTCCGGCCGTGCGGGATCGACACGCACCCCACATCCGCCCGAGGACCCACGGCCGGGCCAGGTCCTGGACGCGACCGGCCGGCGAGCTGTGATGGGTGGAGCGGTGACCGACCCGACCAGGCGCAGTCTGCCGGGGCGGCCGGCCGGCGACGGCGTCCTCCAGCATGTCTGCCGCGCCTCCAGCATCCTTCGTCGAGGATCCGGCGCACTTCGGGAACCGGCGGGTCGAGGCCACGCAGGGAGCGGATCAGGCTCAGACGCTCTGCCGCCTCCGGGGCGTACCGGCGGTGTCCGCAGGCACTGTGGGACACCTCCGGCAGCAGTCTTCCGTCCGAGTGGAAGCGGACGGTCTCGACACTGACACCCATGTGTTCGGCCACTTCACCGATGGTGCGCTGACCGTCGTGCGACGAGAACACTTGAACCTCCCCCAGGGGGAGTTCCTACGGTACGGGCGAGCGCAGCCGGGGGATCGGGCCGGTGCGCGGAGGACAGTGTGACGAGGAGGGACCATGACCGTATTCATTCTGGTGGCCGGGGCGTTCACCGGCCCGTACGTGTGGCGGGACACGGCGGCGCGACTGGCCGCGAAGGGCGCCGAGGTGCACACCGTGGCGCTCACCGGGCTCGGCAAGCGCCCTGGAGATCCCGGTGAGGTCGTCGACCTGGAGACCCATGTCGCGGACGTGCTCGCGGTGATCGACTCGGCGACGGCGGAGTCCGGCCGGGAGATCGTGCTCGTCGGCCACGACTACGGGATCCACCCGGTGCTCGGCGCGGCCGACCGGCGGGCGCGGTCGATCGCCCGGATCGTCTACCTGGACGCCGGAATGCCGAGGGACGGCGTCCCCGCCCTGGCCGCCGTACCCGACCAGCGCCTGCGCGAGGAACTTTCGGAGCGCGCAGCCGGAAGCGGGGAGGGGCGTGTGGCGGGCGAGCTGGCGCCCCCGTCCCGGGAGGACTGGTCCCGCTGGGGGAGCACCGCTGGGCTCTCCGAGGCGGCGCTCGACGGGCTCACCGCCCTCGCGGCGCCCCAGCCGCTGGGCACGCTGCTCCAGCCGCTGCGGCTCACCGGCTCCGTGGCCGCCGTGCCCGTGACCGGCGTGCTGTGCACCGGCAACGGGCCGGGCATCGAGATGCTTCAGATCATGGTGGACGTGGGTGATCCAGCCCTCCGGGCCCTGGCCGACACCCAGGTAGCCTTCTTCGAGCTGCCCACGGGGCACTGGCCGATGCTGTCCTGCCCTGCCGCGCTGTCCGATGTCCTGATCGAGGCAGCGTCCGGCGGTGGCCGAAGACTGACCTCCGGCGACGCCGCCGGACCGCCCGCCCATCTGCGGCCGTTCCTCCTCGACGTACCCGAACGGCCACGCGAACGGACCGGGAACACCGATCTGTACCTGCCGGACGGCCCGGGGCCCCATCCGGCCGTGGTGTTCGTGCACGGCGGTCCGGTGCCCGCGGAGGCGCGGCCCACGCCCCGCGACTGGCCGGCCCTGAAGGGGTACGCGTGCCACGTCGCCGGGCAGGGAGTCGTGGGCGTGACGCTGGACCACCGCCTGCATGCCGTGACCGACTACGAGACGGCCGCCGCGGACCTCGCCGACGCGGTGGACCGGGTGCGCGCCGACCCGCGGGTGGACGCGGGCCGGGTCGCTCTGTGGTTCTTCTCGGGCGGGGGCCCGCTCACCGCGGACTGGCTGGCGGCGCATCCGGTGTGGCTGCGCTGCGTGGCGGCGAACTACCCGATCCTGTCGCCGCTGCCGAGCTGGGGCATGGTCGACTCCCGCTTCCACCCGGTCCGGGCGCTCGCACACGCCGGTGAACTGCCGGTGGTGCTGGTCCGGGCGGGGCGCGAGACTGCCGAGATCGCCGCTACGGTCGAGGAGTTCCTGACCGAGGCCGGGCGCTGCGGGGCAAATGTCGAGGTCATCGACGTACCGGGCGGGCGCCACGGGTTCGAGACGCTCGACCCGACCGACGAAGCGCGCGAGGCCGTGCACCGTGCGGTGCGTGCGGTGCTGGCCTGCCTCACGGCCTAGAGGCATCGGCTCTCTCCGTGCTTTGATCGGCGGCCACCGTCCCTTCGTCAGTCCATCCGACTCACGGTGATCAACGGTGGCCGCACTCGTCTCTGCACCGGCCTCGAAACAGAAGGATCACGATCTGCGGCTGGACACCAAGGGAACGACCCGACCGATGTCCCCGTGTGGGCAACGCGACGCACCACACAAGCGGCTGACGGCCGGTAGGCGTCAGCCGCCCGGCCGGCGCCTCGAAGCCCCGCCGCGGTCCACGTCGTCGCTTCTCTCCGCCCTACTGCCAAGGACAGTTGAGCCGTCGGGCGTGCCCCGCCGAGAACTGTCCCCCCTGCCACCCTTCGTGTCCCGCGCACCCTCGTCGGGCCCAGGCCGTCCGACGCGGCACGAATCTGCTCAACGAACCGAGAAGAGGTAGCCCATGGCCGAAGGAACGGAACCGCGCACGTACGCGCGCCGGGTCCCCCATGCCGATCCGGGCTCGCCGGACCACCGCACCCCGGCACGCTACCTGCGGTGGCTGGTCAGGACGCAACGCAAGCGGGTCGCCCTCGGAGCCATGTGGGGGACTTCGTGGATGTGCGCGCTCATGCTTCCGCCGTACCTCATGTCCAAGGCGATCGACAGCGGTCTCAAGGCCGGAGACCGGGGGCAGTTGGCCATCTGGGTCTCGGTCCTCCTCGCAGTCGGCGCGGCCATCGCCGTCCTCGGCATTCTGCGCCACCGCACCATGACCCTCATCCGGGTCGACGCGGCGTACCGCACGGTGCAGGTCGTCGTCCGGCACATCACCCATCTCGGGGCGGCGCTGCCCAGCAAGGTGTCGGCGGGTGAGCTGACCCATCTGCAGGCGGGCGACATCGGCCGCATCGCCCAGACCCTGACCATCACCGGGCCCGGTGTGGGCGCGGTCATCGCGTACGCCGTGACCGCCGTGCTGCTGTTCGACATCTCCGTCCTGCTGGCGCTCGTGGTCCTGCTGGGCGTCCCGCTGCTGGCGGTGACCATTGGCCCGTTGCTGGAGAAGCTGCACGGTGCCGAGGTGGCCTACCGGGACAAGCAGGGCGAGCTCACCGCCCAGGCCGTGGACCTGGTGACCGGGCTGAGCGTGCTGAACGGCATCGGCGGAAAGCCGATGTTCGCCCGCCGCTACCGGGAACGATCCCAGGCCCTGCTGACCGATGGCTACCGCGTCGCCTCGCTGACCAGCTGGGTGCAGTCCCTCGGGGCGTGCCTGCCGGTGATCTTCCTCGCCCTGGTCACCTGGATCTCCGCGCGGATGGCTGCCACAGGCGCCATCACGGTCGGTGAGCTGGTGGCCGTCTACGGATACGTCGCCGCGCTCCTGGTGCCCGTGACGGCCTTCATCGAAGGTGCCGACGACCTTCCGCGTGGACTTGTCTCCGCGCGCAGGGTGACCGACATCCTGGCGATGACACCCGACGTCGAGGACAGCGAGACGCTCGTGCCCCCGCCGAGCGCCTCCGCCGACCTGCACGATCCGGTTTCCGAACTGCTTGTTCCCGCAGGACGGATGACGGCGCTCGTGAGCGCCCGGTTCGACGAGGCGTGGGCGGTGGTCGGCCGGTTGGGCCGCTACACGGACTCCGACGTCACCTGGGGCGGCGTCCCGATAGCCGACGTGGAGCTCGCCGAAGTGCGCCGTCGCATTCTCCTGGCCGACAACGACGCCTACCTCTTCGGCGGCTCGGTCCGCGCCGCCGTCTCCGTAAGGGACTCCCACTCCGACGAGGACATCGAGCGGGCCGTACGGGCCGCGGCGGCCGAAGACATCATGGAGTCGCTGCCGGACGGGCTCGAATCCCGCCTGGACAACCGTGCCCTCAACGTGTCCGGCGGGCAGCGGCAGCGGTTGCGACTCGTGCGGGCGCTGCTCGCCGACCCCGAGGTCCTGCTCCTCGTCGAGCCGACCTCGGCCCTGGATGCCCACACCGAGGCCCTTGTCGCGTCGCGGGTCGACGCCGCCCGCCGGCGACGCACCACCCTCGTCGTCACTACGTCCCCGCTGTTCCTCGGTCATGCGAACCAGGTGTCGTACCTGGCGAACGGCCGGGTCGTCGCCACGGGTACCCACGGTGAACTGCTCGCCGAGCAGCCCGGCTACCGGGCGTTGGTGTTCCGTGGCGCCGACGAAGACGCACCGACCGTCCGGGCGGCCGGTACCCAGGAAGGAATCAGCCGATGAGCGGCTCGCACGACGTACCGCGGCTCCCGGTCGCAGACTCCTCGGCCGTGCGCCGGGCCTGCTGGCGACTGCTCAAGGACGACGGCCCGGCCATGGTCAAGATCATCGTTCTGACCTGTCTGGCCTCGCTGGCGGGCCTCGCGAGCCCGTGGCTGCTGGGAAGGATCGTCACCGAGGTGGAGCAGGGCGACACCATGGCCTCTCAGGTCGACCGGCTGGCGATGACCGTACTCGTCGCTGCCGTGGCCCAGTTGGTGCTGACCCGGTATGCCCGCGCCCACTCCCACCGTTTCGGCGAGCGCGCGCTCTCCCGCCTGCGCGAGGACGTCGTCGACCGGACCCTCGCACTGCCGGCCCGGGTGGTCGAACAGGCCGGCACCGGCGATCTGGTGACCCGCTCGTCCGTGGACGTCGGCACCGTGGCTTCGACGCTCCGCAACGCGGCACCGGACGTGTTCATCGCCATGGTGCAGGTGCTGTTCATCCTCGTCGCGGTCTTCGTCCTGCATCCGCTGCTGGGACTGTGCGCGCTCGCCGGCCTGCCGCCCGTCTGGTGGGCAAGCCGCTGGTACCTCGCCAGGGCCCGGGAAGCCTACCTCGCCGAGGGCACGGCCGCGTCGGACGTCGCAGAGGCACTGAACGCCACAGCGCAGGGCGCCCGCACCATCGAGGCGTTCGGCCTGCGCGAGAGCCGGGTCCTGCACACGGACAGGACCATCGACACCACGTACCGCGCGGGCCGGCGCACCTTGTTCCTGCGCACCGTGCTGTTCCCCGTCACCGGGTTCGCGCACTCGCTGCCCGTGGCGCTGGTCCTCCTGGTGGGAGGATTCGCCTACCTCGACGGTGCGGTCGGCCTGGGCGTGGTGGTGGCGGGCAGCCTCTACATGTGGCAGCTGGTCGACCCGCTGGACCGCGCCTTGGCCTGGGTGGAGCAACTGCAGCGCAGCGGAGCCTCCTTCGCCCGTATCGAGGGCATCGGCGTGGTCGCTGAGGAGACCGTGCCCGACACCCGGCAGCCCGCCGACGACCGCATCGAGGTTTCCGGGGTGCGATACGCGTACCACGGCACCCATGACGTGCTGGACGGCGTCGATCTGACGGTGCGGCCCGGTGAGCGGCTTGCGGTGGTCGGCGCTTCGGGCGCGGGCAAGTCCACCCTCGGTAAGCTGATGTCCGGTGTGGGGGCCCCGCGCAGGGGGTCGATCGAGGTGGGCGGCGTACCGGTCGCGGCCCTGGCCGCGGCGGGCGCGCTGGGCAACCGCATCGTCCTGATCACCCAGGAGCACCACGTCTTTCTGGGGACCCTTCGGGAGAATCTCGCCATGGCGGCGCCGGAAGCCGCCGACGATGCCATGCTCGCAGCGCTCGCCTCGGTGGACGCCGACTGGTCCCAGGAGCTTCAGGACGGTCTCGACACCCACCTCGGTGCGGGTGGCGTTCAGCTCGATGCCGCCCAGGCCCAGCAGCTCACGCTTGCGCGGGTGCTGTTGGCTGACCCCCACACGCTGATCCTCGACGAGGCCACCGCGCTGCTGGACCCCACGACGGCACGGCAGGCCGAACGTGCGATGGCGGCCGTGCGCACCGACCGCACGGTGATCGCCATCGCGCACCGTCTGCAGACCGCACAGGACGCCGACCGGGTCGCCGTCATGCAGGACGGTCGTATCGTCGAGCTCGGCACCCACGACGAACTGGTCGCCGCCAAGGGCCCGTACGCGGCTCTGTGGCGGTCCTGGAACGGCCAGGACCGACGGCCCGCCAAGACCGGGGCGCAAAGCGAGCGGGACGACCATGCGTGTGACTGAGCTCGGCGATTCCCACACAGCGACGCGCTACGACTTCCCAGCTCCTGCTGACCGGGATCGACGGCCTCCGGACGCTCACCACCCACGGGACGATCCTCTGCCGCAGCGCGGGTACCGGCGTCGCACGTCGGACACCTCCCTCGACGACACGGGTGCCTCGCGATGTGCGTCCGCGCTGCCGTCACCCCCGATGGCCACTCTGCCAGGGCTCGGCATCTCGCGTGTCGTTCGTTGCTCACAGACCGCCGGCGATGCGCAGGATCGCGCCCGTGGTGTAGGCGGCGTCGTCGGACAGGAGCCAGGAGACGGCGCCGGCGATCTCCGTGGGCCGTCCCGCCCGGCCCATCGGGATGCCGGCGGCCACCTTCGCCGGCCGTTGGGGGTCGGCGTGGAAATCCGTCCAGACGGTGCCGGGCGCGACGCAGTTGACCCGGATGCCGTTTACGGCGGTTTCCTTGGCCAGGCCCACGGTCATCGCATCGACTGCCGCCTTCGTTGCGGCGTAGTGCACATACTGGCCAGGACTGCCGATGGTGGCGGCGGCCGAGGAGATGTTCACGATCGCGCCCCCGCCGGTGCGGGACATGTCCCGCACCGCGCGACGCGCGCACAGGAGGTAACCAAGGACGTTGACCTCCAGAGCGCGGCGCATGCCGTCGGCGTCGGCGTCGGCCAGCCGCCCATTGGGGCCGCTGACCGCCGCGTTGTTGACCAGGCCTGTAACGGAACCCAGTTGGGCTGCCATCTCGAAGAGCTGGTCGACATCATCCTCGTTCACCGTGTCGAGCCGAACGGTCAGACCTTGGCGTCCGGCGGCACGAACCGCGCAGGCGACCCTCTCGGCAGCCGAGTCGTTTGAGCGGTATCCCACGACGACATGGTGGCCATCTGCGGCGAGACGTTCGCAGATCGCGGCGCCGATACCTCGGCTTCCGCCGGTGACGATGGTGACAGGCTGCTGCACGGGTACCTACCGGGGTATCGACTCAATGAGATCGATCATTCTATGTGTCGTTGCGAACACCTCCCCGTCGCCGGTCGCGCCGGGCGGGGGCTGCCTGTCCGATGTCGGGATGCTGCGGGCCGGGCCGGCCGTGTTCGGCGCGGTGGCCTCCGGCTTGCCGTCTCCCGGCTCATCGACACTCTCGCCGTGGCTGGGCCGCGAGCCCTGACCGCGATCCGGTCGGCGCCCTTGCACCCCCGGAACGGTAACTCACCGTGATCAATTCTGGTGGGGTGCTGCTCTCTGGCAGAGTGGGCCGTCACGTGCCGGGAGTGTAAGGATATTCCTATGAATGTCCGTAGAAGGAACCGGGTATCGGTGACGGGTCGGGAGAGCGGCCCGGTGGTGATGCTGGCCCATGGTTTCGGATGCGATCAGAACTTGTGGCGTCTTGTCGCGCCTGCACTGGAGGAGCGCTTCCGGGTGGTCCTCTTCGATCATGTGGGATCAGGGCTGTCCGACGCGTCCGCCTGGAACCCCGAGCGGTACTCCACCCTGGACGGCTATGCGCAGGACGTGATCGAGATCTGCCGGGAGCTCGACCTCGGGCCCGTCGCCTTCGTCGGGCATTCGGTCAGTTCCATGATCGGTGTTCTTGCTGCCGTGCGGGAGCCCGGGCTTTTCGACAAGCTGGTCCTCCTCACCCCGTCTCCGTCGTACATCGATGACGGCGACTACCGGGGCGGATTCAGCGAGCAGGACATCGACGAACTGCTCGAGTCGCTGGACAGCAACTACCTGGGCTGGTCCGCGACAATGGCACCGGTGATCATGGGAAACCCGGAGCGTCCCGAGCTGGGCGAGGAGCTGACCAACAGCTTCTGTCGAACCGATCCGGAGATCGCCCGGGTCTTCGCGAGAGCGACGTTCCTGTCGGACAACCGGGCGGATCTCGCCAAGGTGACCGTTCCGACGCTCATTGCCGAGAGCGCCCGGGACACGATCGCCCCGCGCGAGGTGGGCGCTTTCGTCCACGCGCGGATCCCCGGCAGCGAACTGGTCACTCTGGACTCGACGGGCCACTGCCCCCAGCTGAGCGCCCCCGAGGAGACGGCCGAGGCGATCATCGCCTTCGTGCAGGGGCCGTGACGGTGTACCCGGGCAGTGAGGAGACCAACGGGTTGTGGGCGGCGGGGAACCGTGACCAGGAACAGCTGTCGTTCTCCGCACTGCTGGAGGACAGCGTGGAGGATCTGTACGAGAACGCGCCGTGCGGCTACCTCTCCACACTGATGGACGGCCGGATCGCCAAAGTCAACGGCACCCTGCTGAGGTGGCTCGGCTACCGTCGGGAGGAACTGGTCGGCCACAAGCACTTCTCCGACCTGCTGACCATCGGCGGCAGGCTGTATCACGAGACGCACTTCTCACCGCTGCTGCGGATGCAGGGCGAGGTCAGCGGCGTCGCCCTGGAGCTCAAAGCCGCGGACGGCAGCCGTCTGCCGGTCCTGGTCACCTCTGCCGTCAAGCAGGACAGCGACGGCGACCCTCTGCTGATCCGTACCACCCTCCTGGACGCCCGGGACAGGCGTACCTACGAGCGAGAACTCCTGCGCGCCCGGCAGGAGGCCGAGCACGAACGAGAACGCCTGCAACGCCTCGCCACGACCCTGCAGCGCACCCTGATCCCGCCGGTTCTCGAACCGGTTCCGGGCATGGAGGTCGCCGCGCACTACCACGTCGCATCCTCCGACGAGGTGGGCGGGGACTTCTACGATCTGTTCCCGCTGGCCGCGGGACGCTGGGGGTTCTTCATGGGGGACGTGCGCGGCAAGGGTGCGGACGCGGCCGTGGTGACGTCCCTGGCGCGGTACACCCTTCGAGCCGCAGCGGTGTCCGATCCGGTACCGGCCACCGTCCTGGCCAACCTCAACACTGCGCTCAACCAGCAGCCCCAGGAGGACGAACCACCTTTCTGCACCGTGATATTCGGCCTGCTCACGCCCAAGGGGAACGACACGGGATTCCATGTAGTCCTGGCCGGCGGCGGCCACCCCCCTGCCGTGCTGCTGGGTGCAGACGGCAGCGCCGAGTACGTGCCCACGCCAGGCGGCCAGCTGCTCGGGGTCGTACAGGAGGCGCGGTTCACCACAGCCGCCGTGGACCTGGGACCCGGTGACACTCTGCTTCTCTACACCGACGGTCTGACCGAGGCACGCACCCCGAACGCGGGTGAACGCCTCGGCGACGAAGCGCTCCTGAGCTTCGCGCGAGCCCTCGCGCCCACCTCGGCCCACCGTGCCGTCGAGGCTCTTACCACACTCCTGGACTCCTTCGGTGAGGGGCTCGACGATGACACCGCGCTCCTGGCGATGAGCGTGCCCCCGCCAGGGTGAGGGGGACCGGTCCGTGCCACTCCTTCGTCGGTCCGGGACTCCGACACCGCACAGCGGCCTTTCGCCGCCCTGAGGTTCATGACACAGGACAACAGC
The DNA here is from genome assembly GCF_040638585.1 of Streptomyces sp. NPDC025273. Taxonomy (NCBI): domain Bacteria; kingdom Bacillati; phylum Actinomycetota; class Actinomycetes; order Kitasatosporales; family Streptomycetaceae; genus Streptomyces; species Streptomyces sp. NPDC025273. The sequence goes on along the minus strand of NZ_JBEZYP010000003.1, from coordinate 262,422 downwards.
AGGGCGAACTTTGCCTGACCGTATTGCGGGGGCCGCTGCCGGACGCTCGACGCCGGTGATCAGATGTCCCGACCCGGAGCGTGAAGGCACTGGCGACCGGGGTGGGTCGCACACGTGAGGAAGTCGACTACCTGTGCGTGACCTCGTGGTGGGAGGCGGTGCGACAGCCGGACGCACTGTTGCCGGGCGCGGTGTGACAAGTTTTCTGTCATGGCTCCGCCGGCCTCGTCGAGCACCCCCTGGCCGGGGCGGCACCGAGACCAGGATGCGCGGATCAGCGTGTGCACTCGGCTCCGTGTGACACGCACTTCGTCGGCGCAGTCGGCCGAGACAGATCCGACGGCAGTGCGGGATCGGCTGTGAGCGTCGTCGCGCTGAGGTGCGCGACGGCGGGAACGAGGGCATCGTGGAATCCGGAGCCGGCCGCCCCGAACCCGCTGTCGGCTGTCCATCGGGCGGTGGGAGGGCGACATGCCCTCTGCCTGGTCTGCATGACCCGCCTCTGCCGTCGCTCGGTCCGGGCGAAGGAGCGTCGGATGTCGGCACTGGAGAGGATCACACCGGTGAGCGGGGCGCCCTGCTGGGTGAGCCTGGCGGCACGAGATCTGCGCACCGCTCAGTCGTTCTACGCCGCGGTCATGCACTGGGAATTTCGTGACAGCAGCCTCGGCAGTGGCTTCTCGGTCGCACTCGCGCACGGCAGTCCGGTTGCCGGAATCGGGCGTTGCCCGGGTGGTGACGGCCCCGCTGCCGTCTGGATCCCGTACTTCGCCGTGAGCAGCGCGGACGGGACGGCGGACAGAGTCAGGGAACGGGGCGCCACGCTCGCCGTGGGTCCGATCCCGTTGGGCGACGGGCGCGCGGGGGTCGCAGCCGACCGGGAGGGGGCCACGTTCGGTTTCTGGGAGGGGCCGACTCCGGCCTGGTCCGTGGGGGAGGGGGCGCCGGCTCGCCTGGACCTGCAGACCCGCCACGCCCTCGAGGCGGCCATCTTCTACGCCGAGGTCTTCGACTGGGCGCCCGGACCGTCCGGCGGCTGCACCGTCGACTACGCACAGGACCACGTGCTCGTCCAGGTCGGTGGGCGCACCGTGGCCACTCTGCGAGGCGGAGCCATTGACGCCGATCCGGACCCGTCGGCCCGGACGCGGTGGATCGTCGACTTCTTCGTGCCGGACAGCGAGCAGAGCGCGGCCGCCGCCGTCGCTCACGGCGGGGAAGCGATGCGCGTATTCTCGCCTGGCGGTTCCTCGGAGAGCCATTCCTCGGAGACCGCGTTCGTGATCTGTGACCCCGAGGGTGCTCTCTTCTCCGTCTCCGACCGATGACAGGTCTCTTCCGACGACGGACCGCCGAGTTCGAGCCGGAGATCGCCGCGCGCGGCGCGAACACGCCGGAAGGCCGCCCCCCCCCGGTCCGCGAGGAGAGAGGGCCTGCGGGCGGCGGGCGCGCGCTGAGGCTGCTCAGCGGCCGACGGCCCGGAGGAGCTGTTCCTTGTTCATCGTCGAGCGGCCCTCGATGTTCTTCTTCTTGGCCTCTTGGTACAGCTGATCCTTGGTGCGGCCCTGCGCACCCTTGTGCGAGCGCTCCCCGCCGCGCTGAGAGGCCGACTTGGGGTCGCGTGTCGACGTCTTGCTCGACGTCTTCGCCTCCCCTGAGCGGGCGCGCTCCTTGTTCACGGTGCGGGCGGCGATCTCCTTCGCGCGTTCCTCGGAGGTGCCGCGCTTCCGGGCACTCTCCTTGACGTGCTCGTACTGGCGCTCACGCTTGGGGCTCGATCCTGCCGGCATGGCGTTCTCCTCCTCGTTCCCTTCGGGGTGGGGCCCAGAAGTACTCGGGTGGGACGGCACGGGGACGCACTGCCGCCCGTCCTCCCGGGTTGCCGCTGGTGCACGTCGGAAACATGGCGTCCCCGACAGCTCGGGTGACCTCAGGCGGCTACGGGACGTTCACCCAGTCGAGTGTGCGTTCCACGGCCTTCTTCCAGCCCGCGTAGCCTTCCGCGCGCTTTTCGTCGGACCACTGGGGAGACCAACGTTCGGACTCCGCCCAGTGGGTGCGCAGTTCGTCGGTGTTCTGCCAGAAGCCTGTTGCGAGTCCTGCCGCGTAGGCGGCGCCGAGCGCGGTTGTCTCCGCGACGACGGGACGGCTGACGGGGACGCCGAGGACGTCGGCCTGGATCTGCATGCACAGGTCGTTGGCGGTGACACCGCCGTCGACCTTGAGCACGTCGAGGTGGACGCCGGAGTCCTGCTCCATGGCCTCGACCACGTCGCGGCTCTGGTAGCAGATGGCTTCCAGGGTCGCTCGTGCGAGGTGGGCGTTGTCGTTGTACCTGGCCAGGCCGACGATCGCCCCTCGGGCATCGGAGCGCCAGTAGGGGGCGAACAGACCCGAGAACGCGGGGACGAAGTACATGCCGCCGTTGTCCTCGACCGTACGGGCGAGCTCCTCGCTCTCGGCCGCGGTCTTGATGATCTTCATCTGGTCGCGCAGCCACTGGACTGCGGAGCCGGTCACCGCGATGGAGCCCTCCAGCGCGTAGACCACGGGGCTGTCGCCGAACTGATACGCCACGGTGGTGAGGAGGCCGTGCTGGGACCGGACCAGTTCCGTGCCGGTGTTCAGCACCAGGAAGTTGCCGGTGCCGTAGGTGTTCTTGGCCTCCCCCGGCGAGAAGCAGACCTGTCCGACGGTGGCCGCGTGCTGGTCGCCGAGGACTCCGCCGATGGGAATGGCGGCGCGCAGCGGCCGGGAGGTGCGTGTCACGCCGAAGGCTTCCGGATGCGACGAGGGGTTGATGGCGGGCAGCATCGCGCGGGGGATGTCGAAGAAGCCCAGGAGTTCCTCGTCCCAGTCGAGGGTCTCCAGGTTCATCAGCATGGTGCGGCTCGCGTTGGTCACGTCGGTGGCGTGGATGCCGCCGTCGGGCCCGCCGGTCAGGTTCCACAGGACCCAGGCGTCCGTGTTGCCGAAGAGGGCGTGGCCCTTCTCGGCTGCTTCCCGCACGCCGTCGACGTTCTCCAGGATCCACTGGATCTTGCCGGCGGAGAAGTAGGTCGCCGGCGGCAGCCCGGCCTTGCGACGGATGACGTCGCCACGGCCCGAGCGTTCGAGCTTCGCCGCGATGGCGTCGGTTCGGGTGTCCTGCCACACGATGGCGTTGTGGTAGGGCCGGCCGTTGCGCGGGTCCCAGACCACCGTGGTCTCGCGCTGGTTGGTGATTCCGATCGCCACCAGGTCGGAAGCCGACAGGCCGCCGTACCGGAGGGCGTTCTGCATCACCGAGTTGGTGCGCTCCCAGATCTCGACCGGGTCGTGCTCCACCCAGCCGGAGCGAGGAAGGATCTGAGCGTGCTCCAGTTGGTGCTTGGCGACCTCGTTGCCGCCATGGTCGAAGATCATGAATCTGGTGCTGGTGGTTCCTTGGTCCACCGCGCCGACGAAGTCCGCCATGATGTGTCACCTCTCCGGCCGGTGTTGTCAGTCGTTGGTTGCCGGGACGCGTCCCGGCGGCTCGGGTTCCGCGGTGGGCAGGAACCGGCCGACGAAGCCCTTGTACAGGCCGGCGCCGAGCAGACCGCCGAGGAGCGGGCCCAGGATGGGTACCCAGAAGTAGAGGTTTCCGTACTGGTCCCGCCACGCACCGCCGTACCCGGTGATGAAGCTCGCCAGCCGGGGGCCGAAGTCTCTGGCCGGGTTGATCGCGTAGCCCGCGTTGGCTCCCCAGGCCATTCCGATCGCCACCACGACCAGACCGATGATGAACGGGGCCAGGTTCGCACCAGGCGGCGTGTTCAGCGTGTCGGTGACGGCCATGATCAGCAGCAGCAGGATCGCGGTACCGATCACCTGGTCGCGGAACGCGCCCCATTCATGGACCGGTAGAGCGGGGTTGCCGTTGGCGGGGAGCGTGGAGAACACCGTCTGCGTCCTGACGGTGTGCCCGGGGTCGGCCTTGGCCAACGCCTCGCTGTAGTTCCAGCGGACGAGGAGGGCGGCCACGAACGCGCCGGCCGTTTGCGCGAGCGCGTACGGAGCCACCTTGCTCCACGGGAACCCCTTGAACGCGGCCAGTGAGACGGTCACCGCGGGATTGAGATGGGCGCCACTCAGCCTCGCCGCCACGTAGACACCTAGGGTGACACCGAGTCCCCAGGCCCAGGCGATGCTGTCGTGGTCTCCGAGACCGCCCGGCGGATCCGTCAACGCCCCGCCTGCCACCACCTGGGCCACCACACCGCATCCGAAGAGGATGAGGATCATCGTGCCCGCGAACTCGGCCGACAACTCGCCCAGCAATCCGGAACCCGCACGTCGCCCAGCCATGGAAGCTCGCCCTCCGCCGGCTGAAACCGGCTGTCGACTACCAGCAATACGAGCAGGTTAGGGTGCTTCGCGTAAGAGTGCATATCCGGGCAAACTCTCTCCATTGAAGACTTGATCACGCCGCCGACCCCCACAGGTGCCGGCCCGTCGGCCGACTTGGGCACCGGTCAGCTCTCCGAGCGGCCGGCGTTCCTCACGCCGAGCGGCCGGGCGTGGCCCGACCGGGCTGCGACACCGCACCACCCAGTCGATACGTTCCGCGAGTTGCCGCATGCGCTCGGTCACCTGCACCATGGAGGTCTCGCCCGGAGGCCGACTCGTCCGGCCTCGCGGCCGGGGACGGAAGGAGTGCGGCGTATGGCCAGGTACTTCGAGAACGGTGCCGGTGAACTCGTCCCCGACGCACTGGCCGGCTTCGCCCGCGCACACGCGGACCTGGTGGCGTACGACCCCGCGGACGGATTCCTCACCGCCCGGCACGCCGCGCCGGCACGGCGGGTGGGCCTCCTCTCGGGTGGCGGCTCGGGGCACGAACCCCTGCATGCCGGATACGTCGGCGCCGGCATGCTCGACGCCGCCTGCCCCGGGAGAGTCTTCGCCTCTCCGCACAACCGGCAGATCTTCCGTGCCTCCCGCGCGGTGGCAGGCCCGGAAGGCGTGCTGCACATCGTCAAGAACTACACGGGGGACCGGATCAACTTCGGTATCGCGGCCGAGCGGCTCGCCGACGCGGGAATCACCTGCGCGCGGGTTCTCGTCGACGACGATCTTGCCTCCGACTCCGAGGAGATCGCCGCCGGGCGCCGGGGCACGGGTGCCACGATGTTGGTGGAGAAGGTCCTGGGCGGTGCCGCGGACACCGGAATGGGACTCGACGGGCTGGTGGAACTCGGCACCGCCCTGGCAGGCCGGTGCCGGACGCTCGCCGCCGCGTCCGCCGCCCATAACGCACCGACCACCGGCGAGCCGGCGTTCGGGCTGCTGCCGGGAGAAGTGGAGTACGGCGTCGGAATCCACGGCGAACGCGCCGACCGCACCAGGAGCCAGGGGCAGGTGGGCGAACTGGTGGAGGACATGACGGGCGCTCTGCTGGACGCGCTCCGTCCAGGTCCCGACGATCCGGTCGTTGCGCTGGTCAACGGTCTGGGCTCGGTCACCTCGCTCGAGCTGTACGGCATATTCGGCGAACTGGCCCGGATTCTCGACACCCGGCGGGTGCGGCTCGCCCGGCACCTCGTCGGCGACTACGTCACGGCACTCGACATGCGGGGCTTCTCCCTGACCCTCATGATCGCCGACCGCGACACGTTGGACTTCTACGATGCACCGGTCCGCACCCCGGCGTTGCGATGGTGAGCGGCCGGCCGCCCCGGCCCCTGAGGAGCAGGAGGACGGCCCCATGACGACTGCCGCTCTGGACGGCATGCGGACCCGCGACTGGACGCGCCGCTTCGCCGAATCGGTGTACGCCACCGAGGCCGAACTCACCGCGCTCGACCAGCGTGCGGGAGACGGCGACTTCGGGACCAATCTCGCCGCCGGGGTGCGGGCTGCCGGGCTGCTGCTCGACCGGACGGATGAGTCGGCCGGGCCGGCGGAGGCTCTGGGCACCATGGCCACCGCCTTCCTCGACGAGATCGGTGGAACCAGCGGCCCTCTGTTCGGGCTGCTGTTCCAGGCGTTGAGCAGGGCCGCGGCAGATTCCGGACCGGGTCTGACGACGGCCGCACTCGCCGACGGCACGGCCCAGGGCCTGGCAGCCATCCGCCGCGTGGGTGATGCCTCGCCCGGGGACAAGACACTGGTCGACGCACTGGCTCCGGCCGCCGCCGCGTTGCGGGCGGCTGAGGGTGCGCCGCCCGCGACCGCCCTGGCCATGGCCGCGGACGGCGCTTGGCGGGGGGTGCGGGACACGGCGTCCCTGTCTGCGCGGATGGGAAGGGCGAGCTATCTCGGTGAACGGGCGACAGGCATTCCGGATCCCGGTGCGGTGGGCATCGCCCTGTTCTTCGCCTCCGCCGCCGGCACCGTGCACTCCCTGGGCCCCTACCTGGCCACCGGCTGACCAGCGCCCGCAGGACCTGCCTCCCCCGGCCCTGTCGCGCGGGGCGGACCGGCCGTGCGCACCCGGACCGGACCGGTCTGCGCCGCAGGGGCATCGGAGCGCTCTATGCGCCGATCCGGCTACGGGCCCACCACATCAGTTCACGGTCGGCGAGGCTCGCGACCCACAGATCGGCCCGCTCCGCGTCCGGACCCGGCGGGCAGGGCCCGAGGCCGATGACGCGGAGGCCCGCCCGGCGGGCCGAGTCCATGCCCGTGAACGAGTCCTCCACGGCCAGGGCTTCCTCGGGCGGAACATCGCAGAGACGGACGGCCATGCTGTAGACGTCGGGCTCCGGCTTCGGCCGTACACCCTCGCCGGCGACGACGACGTGGCTGAAGGAGCTGAGGAGCCCGGCCCGGTCGAGGCACGATTCCACCATCTCGCGAGGGCAGTTGCTCGCCACCGCGAGAGGGAGGTGGCGAGCGGCCAGCCGGACCAGAGCGGCGGCGCCCGGCATGGTGACGGGGTCCTGGTCGACCAGCGCGGTGAAGGTGGTGAGGAGTGTGTCGGCCAGGTCGTCCACGAGGTCCGGCTTCCCGGTCTCCTCGGCCATGAGCGCGCCGCACTCGGTGTAGTGGATGCCTTTGGCGCGGTCGGCGAACCCGGCCGGCGTCTTGAGGCCGAACACCCGGAAGGTGATGTTCCGGGCCTCCTGCCAGTGTCGTTCCGTGTCCATCAGGGTCCCGTCGCAGTCGAAGACGATGGCGGACGGGGACCACGAAAGGATGTTACGAGCTGTCATGTAACTGCCGTTCTCGGAGGCTGCGCCGGCCGGTTCGGTGCACGGATGCACGGGTGCGGGTGGGTGCAGGTGGGTGCCGGCAAGTGGTTGATCCACTCGCGGAAATGAGAGAGACGAACGATTTCGCACGACTGCCAGGACTGTGCGCCCCTTGCTGAGAGCGCCGTGACGGACGTGGATCACCGTTTTCGGCTCAAGCCGAAAACATCGTGGCGGTTACGTTATTTCGGCTTCTCCGATTTCCGCAATCACCAATTCGAGTGGATGGAAAAGCCGCGGCTGCGGGCGGCCGGGGCTCGCGCACGGAGCGGAGCTGGAGAGCGGGGCGCCCGGGAAGCAGTCAACAGGCCTGGTGGGAAGCGTTTCCGGTCCGTCGCAGTGTTGTTCGGGGCGTGGATATGACGCTCACACGAAACGATTCTTCACGACGGGGCGACAGATTGTGTGAACCGTCGCCCGTACGTGCAAGGGTGACGAATAATAAGATCTTCGCGCGATGCGATTGCGCCTTCCGCCGGGAGGGCCTGGATTCTCCCGTCGTGGCGTTAGCACGTTTGAGCGAAGGTGGAACTGAAGTGCAGAACAGGGCCCGTGCAACCCGCAAAATGCTGCTGGAATCAGCAGCACATCTATTTGTCGAACGTGGATATGCGGGAACGAGTGTCAAGGACATAAGCGATCACTCGGGAAAGACCAGCGGGGCTATCTATTTTCATTACTCCAGCAAGGAGAAACTGGCACTGGCCGTGGTCCGGGAGCAGTTCGCCACCTGGCCGCAGCTCGTAGCCTCCTACGCCGCGCCCGGCATCCCCCCGCTCGAGAAGCTGGTCGTCCTCAGCTTCGGTGTCGCACGCTCCCTCAGTGAGGACGTCGTGGCGCGCGCGGGCGCTCGACTGTGGGCGGAACGCCGCGGTATCGAGGCAGTCGTACCCACGCCGTTCGATGCCTGGGCCCTGGCCGCCACCCGGCTTCTCGCCCAGGCCCGAGTGAGGGGTGAACTCGCGTCAGGAGTGGAGCCGTCGGCTGCGGCGGGGACGCTCGTGTGCGCGTTCTACGGGCTGTGCACGCTGACCGACGACCCGCCGGGCGGGCGGGACTGGAGGGAGCGGCTGGACCAGTGGTGGCTGCTGGTGCTGAAGTCGCTGCAGGCGGAGCCGGAGCCGGCCGCTCTGCTCGCCCGGGCCCGGGCGCGGATTCCCGCGCGGCCGTAGGTCCCGGCCCCGTGCCGTACCTGACGGGCCCGCCTGGTCCGGGCCGAGAGCTGCGCCCGAGGCCTCTCCCAGCCGTTGCCGTGCTGCCTGCGCGGGCCGGCGGAAGCGACGGTGGTCCGCTCGGAGGTGTCGGGATCCGCCACTTCGGCAGCGTCACCCGCAGATCAGTTTCCACGAGCGCGATGGTTGTGCGCCCGTACCGGTGGCGCGATGTGCGGCTCGGAGGCAGGTCATCCTCGGTCGGCGAGCGGCGTGAGGAGTACAGGGCAGTGCGCATGGTGCAGGACCGCGTGAGTGACGTGCCCCAGTGGAGCACCGATGGGGGAGGACCGCCGACGGGAACCGATGACCACGGCATCGGCATCGGCGGTCGCCGCCACCAGCACGGCCGCTGCCGACGCGGCACGAACGACATCGTGGATCACCCGCAGACCGGGGCGCTCCGCCCGCAGTTCGGCGACGAGGCGTGAGGCCTCCGCGGCCTCCGCCGCCGCGAGATCGGCCGGATCGCCGAACATCGTCGCCATACTGCCGACGTTCTCGAGGAAGATCCAGGCACTGAACACGCGCAGCGCGGCGCCGCGGCGCACCGCCATGTCGGCGGCGAGGCGTACCGGCTCCCGGTCCCGCTCGTCCCGTGCGGCCACCAGAACGACCTCGGCCGGCCTGCTGCGCTCGTGTCTGGGCACGACGACGACCGGCACATGGGCGCGGGCCGCCACCCGCAGGGCGTCGGACCCCACCAGCAAGGCCAGGAACCCTCCGTGTCCCCGTGTGCCCACGACGACCGTGCCGTCCTGGCCGGCCTCGCCGAGCAGGCAGGCCGAAGTCTCGTACGGGCACGCCGTCGTCGAGACCGTGACGCCGGGAGCGGTCTCCCTCGCCAGTCCTGCCGCTTCGGCCAGCACCTGGGCTGCGCGGTCGTCGGCCTGCTGAACCCCGCGGGCGGTGAGGTGCGGATGTCCCGAGCCGGTCCTGGTGGCATGCACGATGCTGAGAGGTCTGCTCCTGGACCGAGCCTCCGATGCCGCCCAGCGCACTGCCCGGTGGGCGTCCTGCGTACCATCGGTGCCGACGATCACCGGTCCGTCCAGAGTCGGACTCCGTCGATTGGTCTGCATGGTCCCTCCTGGACTTGTGCGGGAGCGACGCCCCCGGTCGGCATCCGCGGGCGGACGGCCGCGGGGTTCGCAGCCGGGTGCGTGGGCCGCTTCTCGCGCCGTGGCCCTGACCTGCGGACGTCAATCAGTCACCGCCATCTCCGAGCCCCTCCTCGGTGACTCCTCTCTCGTCCCGCGGGTACGGCACGATCTGCACCGGGCAGTGGGAATGGTGCAACAGCGCGTGCGCGACGTGGCCGAGCCCCAGAACGGAGACACTCCGCCGCTCATGGCTTCCCATGACCAGGAGATTCGCCTCCCGGCTCGCCTCGACGAGCGCGGACGCCGCGGACCGGGCCGTCACCACCTCGGTCTGCACGGTGAGCCCGGGATTGCCTTCGCGGACGCGGGACGCCAGGTCCGCGAGCAGCCGTTCGCCGGAAGCCGCGAACTGTGCGGCGTCGTCGGGCGAGGCCGGACGGCTGCCGAACCGGGTGAGCAGGTTCCGGACGTTCAGCAGACGCAGGGGACATCTGCGGACCTGAGCCTCCTGGGCGGCTCGGACCACCCATACGGCGTCCCGCTCGTCCCGCACCGCTGCTGTGACCGGCGAGCCTTCCCTCTCCGCGGACTCACCACGCACCACCACGACGGGCGCGGGACTGCCGACGACCGCTCCGAGACCGACCGATCCGAGCAGGAGCGGTCCGAACCCCCCGCTGCCCCTGCCGCCCACGACGATGATGTCCTGCGGCCGGGAAGCCGCGTGAAGCGCGGGGACCGGGCTCCTGCGGCTCAGCTCGAGTGTGAGGTCCAGGCCGGGGAACCGGTGCCGTACCTCCTGCGCGGCCTCTGTCAGCACGGTGTCGCCGTTGTCCCGGACGTGCTCGGACGTCTCGAACGAAGCGAACCGGTCCAGTCGGTCCAGGTCTGCCGCGTGTACGAGATACAGGCCGTGGCGATGCCGGGCGGCCTCGGCCGCACCCCAGAGTGCGGCGGCCCTGGCGTGCTCCGATCCGTCCACGCCTACGATCGTCCTCGAGCTCTCGGTGGCACTGGACGTGTCGGTACGCATCGCTGCTCCTCGTGCCGTCCGTCGTGTCCGCACCTTCATGCTGGCACTGTCCGACGCTGTACGGCCACCGCCGGGAAGGTCCTGGGGGACCGAGAGGCCCTGCCCGGGCGAAACGTTCCGGGCCGAACGCGCTGTTTCGGCACGTCACCCGTTTTTGTCTCGTCCTGCCCGGGACAGGATCGAGCGCGGACTCATGGGTAGGCCACCGATCCTTCCCGCCCACCGGGACGTCGTGCTTCGGTACGAAGCCGAGGATCCCGGTGCTCCGTGAAGGGCCTCGGCCGGCCGTCGATGAGGACGCCGGCCCTGCGACCTCGCTGGACGACCAGCGGCGCGCCGTGGTGCCACCCCGCGCCATTCCCTTCCCGCTCAGCGTGTGAGCGTGCATGGTGCCATATCCTGCCCTGGCAGGCGCAGGGTGTCTGCCCAGTTCAGAGCTGTTGTCACAGGTGCCGGCCCAGAGGCGTCACGGTCGGCGCTTGCCAGGGGGGCCAATGTGGTGCCATGATGGCGTCATGGACCTCACGCCGTATATCGACACCCTCCGCCGCGAACTCGCGGTGGCCGCCGAAGCCGGCGGCGACGAAGCCCGCGAGCTCGCTGAGAGGCTCACCGCTCCGCTGGAGTCGGCGACCCGGCTGGCCATGCTCAACGTGCTCTCCGCCGCGACGGACGAGATCACCCGCGAACTCGCCCCCGGCTCGGTCGACGTACGGCTGCGTGGGCTCGACCCCGACTTCGTGGTGACACCGCCGCCCACCGACGGTGGCGCCACCGCAGAGCCGGACGGGCCCGTCGAACCCCTCAGGACGCCGGCCCCGGCCGACGGCGACGAGGGTGGTACCGCCCGCGTCAACCTGCGCCTGCCGGCCCACCTCAAGGTCCGCGCCGAGGAGGCCGCGGCCCGCGAGGGCCTGTCGGTCAACGCGTGGCTGGTGCGCGCCGTGTCGGGCGCGGTCGAAGGCGGCACCCGGCCGCGTACGACGGAGAAGACCCGGACCGTCGGACAGAGCTTCACGGGCTGGGTGCGCTAGCCGCGCCCCGGCCCGGACCACTTCACCCCACACCGCGTCCGACCGGCGCGGACGACCCGCAGACCCAAAAGGACGGGACAGCCATGCCTTCTTTCGACACTCCCGAACCGATCTCGGCCACGGCGCATGTGGAGGCCGGTTCCATCCAGTTCACCGCGGGCGACCGCCTCGACACCGTCGTCGAGGTGCGGCCCCGAGACCCGAAGAAGGACCAGGACGTACGGGCGGCCGACCAGACCGAGGTCGCGTGCGCGAGTGGCGTGCTGACCGTCAGGACGCCCAAGCCCAATCTGTTCGGCCGCACCGGCACCGTCGACGTGACGGTCGAACTGCCCACGGGATCGCGCATCGACATGACCGGCGCCTGGGCCCATGTGCTCGGTGAGGGCCGGCTCGGCGAGGTCCGCGTGAAGACCTCGTCCGGCGACGTCCGCCTCGACACGACCGGCCCGCTGAAGCTGACCGCGTCGCACGGCTCCATCACCGTGGACCGGGTCGAGGGCGCGGCCGAGATCACCACCAGCTCCGGCAGCCTGCGCGTCGGCCTCGTCGACGGTCCCGCCGTTCTGAAGAACTCGCACGGCACCACGACGGTCGGCGCCGCGACCGGGGAGCTCCGGGTGAGCGGCGCCAACGGCGACGTCGAGATCCGGCGCGCCGAGGACTCGGTCACCGCCACCACCGCCTACGGCACCCTGCGCGTGTACGAAGTGGCCCGCGGCACCGTCCAGCTGGAGACCAACTACGGCGCCATCGAGGTCGGCGTGCGCGAGGGCACGGCCGCCTGGCTCGACGTCAGCTCGGGCTCCGGCCAGGTGCGCAACACGCTCACCGCGTCCGAGACCCCCGGGGAGTCCGAGGACGCCGTCAAGGTCCGCGCCCGCACCCGGCACGGCAACATCGACGTCCGCCGCGCAAAGGCCTGAGCGCTGCTCGGGGCCTTGCGCGTGCCGCCCCTCCCCGACAGCCTCATCGATGTCGCCTCGCGGAGGACGTGGCACCGCAGGCGCGGACGTCGCCGCCTCCGGTCGGAAGGGTGGAAGGAGATGAGGCCCATGTGGTCGCGACTGCCGTTCGGGGAGGGGTTACGGGCCGAACTGGGGTCACCCAGGCGGTCTCGCAGACTGGGCAGCAGCCCTCGCTCGCGCGTGTGGCGCGTCGAGTTGCCTGAGGCGAGGGTGGTGGTGAAGCAGATCGTCGACGGCCCTGATGCCGACGAGCGATACGCTCGCGAGGTGGCCGCCCTGCGGCTCGCCGCCCGAGCCGAGACTCCTGTCGTGCCCGCGTTGCTTGCCACCGACCCCGGCGAGCGGGTCATGGTGCTGGAGCATCTCGCTCACCGACGCCCGGCCGACGACTGGATCGTCGGCTACGCGGCCGCGCTGGCACGGCTGCACGCCACCGCCCGTCCGGCGGACGCAGGCGTGCTGCCCCGGTGGAGGGGGCCGGACCAGGCCGATGCCGAGTCCTTCCTGCGGCTGGCCGGGGCTCTGGGGGTTTCTGTCCCGTCCGGTGTGTCCGGCGAGCTCACCGACCTCGTGCACCGGCTCGACCAGGCACCGGGGCATGCCCTTCTCCACGGGGATCCCTGTCCCGGTAACGACCTCCACACCCCCGCGGGAGTCAGATTCATCGATTTCGAGCAGGCGTCGCTGGGCAGCGGCTTGATGGAGCTCGCCTACCTGCGCATCGGGTTCCCTACCTGCTGGTGCGTCACTTCAGCGCCGGAGTCGCTGCTCGCCCGGGCGGAGCGCGCGTACGGCGAGGAGTGGCGCACCAGGACCGGGTCCGCCATGCAAGAGGGTCTCGCTGACGCGTGCGCGGGCTGGCTGATCCGCGGCGACGCGCTGGTCGAGCGTGCACACCGCGAACGGGCTGATCGTCTGGCCCGGATTCCGGACCGGGACTGGACCTGGGGCACCGCGACCGCCCGGCAACGGCTCGTCCACCGGCTCGGGGTCGTCAGCCGGATGGCGGCCGGCCGGACTTCTCTCGGCGGTATGAGCGACCTCAGCGGCGCGATGCGTCGACGCATGATCGTTCGCTGGCCCGCGCTACGGCCCGTCCCCGCGAAGCGGCCGTAGCGGCCGGCCGGTACCCGGTTCCTGTTCGCCGACGAGTTCGCCGGGGCGCCGGCCGTGGTTCGCGGCCCGGCTCCCGGGCGAACGTGCGGGCACCGTCAGCCCCGGTACGCGGCCGTGCGATCGGGCCTGCCCGCCGGGCGCCCCGGGGTTGATGAGGCAGTGCCGTCATGCGCTGCCCGGGGGGTGGAGCGCCGTCGACCGCCCGGCCTCGCGGGGGCCAAGGTCACCGTCTCCATCTGGCGCAGGTGCCTGCTCGGTGGGGCGCGTGCCCGGCGCATGGGAGCGCGTTGCAATCTTCGTGTGACACAGAGTCTGCGGGCGTACGCCCGGCGGCTATCCGGAATTGCGTGGGTCGTATTCGTTCATATGCGAACAATGGGGACACGGGGTGGCTGGATATTTTATGTAGAGGAGAGGGCGGCATATGTCTCGTGCGCACCTGTTCCCTTTTTGTTCGATTGAGTGTTCCTGGGTAATGGGCTGAAATTGCATCGTCGGCCGCCGAAGGTCCTCTAGTGTGATTGGTGTGAACGGGGAAGCCGGGAAGTCCGGCTCGGAGCCCCGGCTACCGCCGGTATCCGGAGGCGTAACGTATCTCCGCTCCGTGTGGCCGAGATTGCACCGCGAGGGGGCTCGGCGGTGTGGCTGTGGAAGATGACGGGCGCAGCATGCCTGGAAACACATGACGAACATGCCATGGGAAAAGTGAGAGCAAGTGGGGGACGGTCGTGACCAATCCTTTCGATGACGAGTCGGGACGGTTCGTGGTGCTGGTGAACGGCGAGGGTCAGTACTCGCTATGGCCTGCGCATATCGATATCCCGGGTGGCTGGCGCGTGGAGGGGCCGGAAGGATCGCGTCAGGAATGTCTGGACGCGGTCGAAAGGGCCTGGACCGATATGAGGCCCGCCGCTCTGGTGCGGGCGATGGAGGCCGACGCCGGATAGGGCGGCGCCCGGGCCGTCGAGGGTGTAGCCGCAGGCCGGGCAGTGTTCCGGCACCTCCCTCTGGTCGAACTCGCTCCCGTTCGGGCAGATTCGATCAGACAAGGGTGGTAGTCGGTCGCTTCTCGGCTGCACGTACTCACGCCGCCCTCATGAGGCGTGCGTAAACCATCGATGGGCTGCTTCGTGATGTGCCCTCGGTGTGCGAAGGCAACGGGGTCCTGCGTCGGGCGGGTGCGTCCACAGGGTCCGGCGGGGCCTGACGTCATGGGTACGACGATGCTCTTCGTCGCTTTCCCCTGCCCTTTGTCGGCGATCGATGCTGCACCGGTGTAGTCGGCTTCGCCATGCCTTCTTCGCCGTCCCCGAAATCTCTCCCCAAAGGTGTGAATCGGCATGCACGAAAACGGCTCCGTCCCTTTCCGCGCGGTTCCCGAAGAGTCCTTCGAAATGACCGCTGCTCAGGAAGGTGTTTGGTACGGGCAGCTGGTCGATCCGGACAGTCCGAAATTCAACATCGGTGAATGCTTCGAGATCCGTGGCGACCTCGACGAAGGGTTATTCGCCGCAGCGCTCGACCGGGCAGCCGCTCTGTGCGACAGCCTCAACCTCCGGTTCGTCTCCAGCGGCGATACGGTCCGTCAGCATGTCGTCCCTCCTCCGCCGGGTGAACGCAGCCGGCTCCACCTGGCCGACCTGTCCGACACCGACGACCCCGTGGCCGCGGCCGAGCGCTACCTGGCCGACGACATGGCCACCGTCGACAGACTCGATGCCCCGCACCACCACTTCGCGCTGCTCCGTCTCGGCCACCGGCTCCACTACTGGTACGTCCGCTACCACCACATAGCCGTCGACGGACTTGGCGGCGCCGTCTTCGCCCGTACCGTCGCAGACCTCTACGGGCGTGCCGTGAGCGGCGAGGACCTTGCCTCTGTGGAGCTGCCCTCCGCGCCCCTGCGCGATCTCGTGGCCGACGAGGCGGCCTACCGCGGCTCGGAGCGCTACGAGGCCGACCGCGCCTACTGGACCGGCAAGTTCGCGGATCTGGTCGCCGGCCGCGTGGTGGGCACGGCAGGTGAGGACGCGGACGCCCGCGGCGGCAGGACGCTCATCCGCCGGCGCACCGACGCCGCGGCACCGGCCGCACCCGACGGGACGGACGTCCGGCTGCACACCGGAGAGAGCCTGCCCTTCGACGTTTTCGACAGCCTGCGCCGGCTCGCCTCAGCCAACCGGACGAGCTGGACCGCCGTACTCGTGAGCGCGGTCGCCGCCTACGTGAGCCGGGTCACCGGGTCGCGGGACGTGATCGTGGGCCTCGCCTCCAACGGGCGTCACGGAGGGCTGCGGCACGTCGTCGGCATGACCTCCAACATCCTGCCGCTACGCCTGACCGTCACCGCCGACATGACGGTCGGCGCTCTCGTACGCGCCGTCGCCGCGGAGATGCGGGGTGCCCTGCGTCACCGCCGCTTCTCCCGCGAACAGCTGGCCCGTGCACTGAACATGGCCGACGGCGCGGCGCGCCTGACGGGTGTCGTCGTCAACATCATGGGCTACGACTTCGACCTCGACTTCGCCGGCAGCCCCGGTGCCTCCCGCGTGCTGTCCATCGGGCCGGTCGACGACGTGTCCCTCTTCGTCTCCGAACGGTCCGAGGGCAAAGGGCCGTTGATCGGCTTCGACGCCGACCCGGAGCTGTACCGTCCGGAGGACGTGCGGCTGCACCAGCAGGCCGTCGTCGCCTTCCTGTCCGCCTTGGCCGACGCGGACACCCACACCCCCCTGCGCGATCTTCCGTTCCTCGACGACACCGCCACCGAGGCCCTGCTCACCCACGGGCGCGGCGCCCACCTGCGCGCGGAGTCCGTGGCCGCCGGTCTGCCGGAGGCGTTCGGCGCGCAGGCACACCGGACACCGGACGCCCCGGCGGTGGTCGACGGCGCCGTCACGCTCTCGTACCGCGAGCTGGCGCAGGCGGCCGAGGACCTCTCCGGCGCCCTGGCGGGCTGGGACATCGGTGCCGAGGACGGCGTCGGCGTCCTCGTGCGCCGCTCGGCGGCCATGGTGTCCGCCACACTCGGCGCGGTCGGTGCGGGAGCGGCGTACGTGCCGATGGACGCCGCCTGGCCGGCCGAACGGCTCGGCCGTGTCGCGGAAGTCGCCCGTGTAGGCGCTCTGGTGGTCGACGAGGCGACCTCGGAGAGGCCCTGGGTACGGAAGACGGCCGCCACTCTGCCGGTGATCGTCGTCGACTCGCTCGGTCGCGTCGTGCGCGGCGCTCCGCCGCGGCCGGGATCGCCGGCGCGCGTGACCCGCGGCGACCGGCTCGCCTACGTGATGTTCACCTCCGGCTCCACGGGATTGCCCAAGGGCGTCGGTGTCACCCACGCCGACGTCCGCGCGCTGGCCGCCGACACCGCCTGGACAGGGGGTGCGTGCGAAGCGGTGCTGCTGCACTCCGCGTACGTGTTCGACGCCGCCACGTTCGAGATCTGGGTGCCCCTCCTGAACGGTGGCCGCGTGGTGGTCGCACCCGGCGGCGTGCTGGAGGCAGAGGTCCTGCGGGACATGGTGGACCGGCACGGGGTGACCGCGCTGTTCCTGACGACGGCGCTGTTCAACGTGATGGCCGAGACGGGCCCCGCGGTGTTCGCCGGGCTGCGCCTGGTCGCCGCGGGAGGCGAGGCAGCGTCCCCGGACCTCATGCAGCGGGTGGCGGCGGCGGCGCCCGACACGCGCGTCCTGCACGTGTACGGCCCGACAGAGACCACCACGTTCGCCGTCCGCCACCCGGTCGTCGCTGATGCGCCGGGCGTGCCCCCCATCGGCCGCCCCCTCGACGGGATGCGCCTGTACGTGCTCGACGGGGACCTCGGCATGGTGCCGCCCGGGGTCGTGGGGGAGCTGTACGTGAGCGGCCACGGCGTCGCCCGCGGCTACCAGGGCCGCTCCGGCCTCACCGCGACCCGGTTCGTCGCCGACCCGTACGCCGCGGACGGTGGCCGCATGTACCGCACCGGTGACCTCGTCCGCTGGACCGCGCGCGGCGACATCGAGTACGTCGGGCGGGCGGACGGCCAGATCAAACTCCGCGGGTTCCGCATCGAACCCGCCGAGATCGAGAACGTCCTGCTCACCGATCCGGCCGTACGAGCCGCCTGTGTCCTGGTCCGCGAGGACGCACCCGGTGACCGCCGGCTCGTCTCCTACATCGTGCCCGCCCCCGAGGCCCGGCCGGACGGGTCCGCCCTGGCTCGCCGCGTCGGCCGCGCCCTGCCCGCGTACATGGTGCCTTCCGCGTTCGTCCCCCTCGACGCACTGCCCCTGAACCCCAACGGCAAGGTCGACCGCGGCGCCCTGCCCGCCCCCCGCGCCGCCACCATCACGGGCCGCGCCCCGCGCACCCCGTACGAGGAGGTCCTGGCCGGCCTGTTCGCCGACGTCCTGGGTGTGCCCGAGGTCGGCATCGACGACAACTTCTTCTCCCTGGGCGGTCACTCGCTGCTCGCCACCCGCCTCACCGGCCGGGTGCGGGCCGCCCTGCGCGCCGAGCTCGGCCTGCGTACCCTCTTCGACCACCCCACCGTCGCCTCCCTGGCCGCCGCCCTGGACACCGCCGGGGCGGCGCGGCCCGCCCTCGTCCCCCAGCGACGGCCCGCAGCGGTACCGCTGTCCTTCGCGCAGCAGCGCCTGTGGTTCCTCAACCGGGTGGAGGGCGCCGGCGACACCTACAACGTCCCGCTCGTCCTCGAACTCGACGGTCCCCTGGACACGGACGCCCTGCGCGGCGGCCTGGCGGACGTGGTCGCCCGGCACGAGAGTCTGCGCACGGTCTTCGTCGAGCACGACGGCGTCCCCCGTCAGGAAGTCCTCGACGTGGGTGCCGCGGCGTCGCTCGTCCCCCTCGTCGTCGAGCTGCCCCCGGCCGAGGAGACCGCCGGCGCCTGGGCCGAGGAAGCGGTGCGCCGCCTGACCGCCGCGCCCTTCGACCTCAGAGGCGACACCGCCGTACGCGCCCGTCTGCTCCGTATCGCCCCTGACCGCCACCTCCTGGTCCTCGTCCTCCACCACGTCGTCGCCGACGGCTGGTCCCTCGCCCCGCTCAGCCGCGACCTCGGCGCCGCCTACCGCGCGAGGATCGCGGCTACGGACACACCCGACTGGACCGTGCTGCCCGTCCAGTACGCCGACTACGCCCTCTGGCAGCGCCGGCTGCTCGGCGACGACGGCGACCCGGACAGCCTGGCCGCCCGCCAGCTCGCCTTCTGGAAGGAGGCGCTGCGCGGCGCCCCCGACCTGCTGGACCTGCCCCTCGACCGGCCCCGCCCGGCCGTGCCCAGCCACCGGGGCGACGCCGTCCCGTTCGAGCTGCCCGCTCCCGAGCACGCCGCGCTCACCCGGCTCGCCCGTGCCGTCGGCTGCACCCCCTTCATGGTGCTCCAGGCGGCTCTCGCCGTGACGCTGCAGGCCCACGGCGCCGGTACCGACATCCCGCTGGGCACGGCGCTGGCCGGACGCACCGACGAGGTCCTCGACGACCTGGTCGGGTTCTTCGTCAACACCGTCGTCCTGCGTACGGACCTGTCCGGCGACCCGACCTTCCGTGAACTGCTGGACCGGGTCAAGGAGTTCGACATCGCGGCCCTCAGCCACGGTGACCTCCCCTTCGAACGGATCGTGGAGGCCCTCAACCCCGAGCGGTCCGGCGACCACCACCCGCTCTTCCAGACCATGCTGGTCCTCCAGAACCAGGAGCGGGCGGGGCTCGAGTTGCCGGGCGTCACCGTCCATGACCGGTCCCGGCACACCGGGATCAGCAAGTTCGACCTGACGTTCTCCCTCACCGAGCGCACCGGACCCACCGAAGCCACGGCACCCACCGAAGCCACGGCACCCACCGGATCCGGCGACCCCGCCGGCATCGGCGGTTACCTGGAATACGCCACCGACCTCTTCGACGCCGCCACCGCCCGCGCCCTGTGCGCCCGCTTCGCCCGCGTCCTCACCCAGGCCGTGACCGACCCCGACCGGGCGATCAGCGGCCTCGACGCGCTCGCCCCCGGCGAGCGTGACCGCCTCCTCGCCCAGGGGCACGGCGCGGACCGGCCGCTGCCCGCCCGTACCGTCCCCGAAGCGGTCCGGGAGCAGGCCGCGCGCACGCCCCACAGGGTCGCCGTGCGCGACGCGCACACGAGCCTCACCTACGCCGGGCTCGACGCCCGCGCCGACGCCCTCGCCCACGTCCTGCGCGAGCGCGGCGCGGGCCGTGAGGGCAGGGTGGCCGTCGCCGCGCCGCCGTCCGTGGACACCGCCGTCGCCATGCTGGCCGTTCTGCGGGCCGGTGCCGCCTACGTGCCCGTCGACCCGGAGTACCCGCCCGCCCGCATCCGGCACATGCTCGACGACGCCCGGCCCGCTCTGCTGCTCACCACCACGGCTGCCCGGGCGGACCTGCCCGACTGCGGCGTCCCGTGGCTCGCCCTCGACGACCCGGCCGCCCGGCCCACCGGCTCCGCCGCCCCCCTCCAGGACACCCCGCACCCCGCGGACCCCGCGTACGTCATCTACACCTCGGGTTCCACCGGCCGCCCCAAGGGCGTGGTCGTGCCGCACGCCGCCATGGCCAATCACATGGCATGGATGGCGCGGCACCTTGCCGTCACCCCGGACGACCGGGTCCTGGCCCGCACCTCCACCAGCTTCGACGCCTCCGTGTGGGAGCTGTGGCTCCCGCTGATGAACGGCGCCGAAGTCTGTGTGCTGCCGCACGGTGTCAACCGGGAACCCCGCACCCTCGTCTCCTGGATGAGCCGATTCGGTGTCACCGTCGCCCAGTTCGTACCCTCGCATCTGGCCCTCGTCCTCACCGAGGCGGCGCACGCCGGCCCGCTCCCCGGGCTGCGCGCCGTCCTGTGCGGCGGCGAACCCCTGCCGCGCGCCCTCGCCGACGACGTCGCCGAGCTGTGGCAGGCCGAGGTTCACAACCTCTACGGGCCGACCGAGACGGCCATCGACGCGACCGCACACCGCACCGGCGGCCCGGGGACCGGCGGTCAGGAGGACGCCGGCACACCGTCCGAGACCGTCCCGATCGGCCGCCCCGTCGACACCATGCGCGCCTACGTCCTCGACGGCCGGCTGCGGCCCGTACCGCCAGGCGTCACCGGAGAGCTGTACCTGTCGGGCCCCAACCTCGCCCGCGGCTACCTGAACCGCCCGGGCCTCACCGCCGCGCGGTTCGTCGCCGACCCGTTCGACGCCACCGGCGCCCGCATGTACCGGACGGGCGACGTCGTACGGTGGAACCGGCACGGGCTGCTCGACTACGTGGCCCGCGCCGACGACCAGGTCAAACTCCGCGGCTTCCGCATCGAGTTGGGCGAGGTCGAGGCCGCGCTCCTCGCCCGCCCCGGTGTCACGGCGGCCTGCGCCGTGATCCGCGAGGACATACCCGGCCGGCGCCGCCTCGTCGCCTACGCCGTCACCGGCGACCCGGCCCCGCGCGCCGTCGCCCTGCGCGACGCGCTCGCCGAGACCCTTCCGCACTACATGGTGCCCGGCGCCGTCGTCGTCCTGGGAGACCTCCCGATCCTGCCCAACGGCAAGGTGGACCGGCGTGCCCTGCCGGAGCCCGGACCAGCCACCGAGGCCACCGCCGGACCGGGGCGGCGCACCCTCCAGGAGGATCTGCTCGCCGGCATCTTCGCCGACGTCCTGCACCGGTCCCTCGTCGGCCCGCACGACAGCTTCTTCGACCTCGGCGGGCACTCGCTCCTCGCCATGCGCGTCGTCAGCCGCGTCCGCGCCGTGCTGGGCGTCGAGATCGCCGTACGCACCCTGTTCGAGCAGCCGACCGTCGCGGGTCTGGCCCGCGTCCTCGACGCACCGGGCCGGACCCGCCCGCCGGTGGTGCCCGTGACACAGCGGCCCGATCCGCTGCCGCTGTCCTCCGCGCAGCAGCGCCTGTGGTTCCTCAACCGGCTCGAAGGCCCCGATTCCGCCTACAACATCCCGCTCGTCCTCGAACTCGACGGGACCCTGGACACGGACGCCCTGCGCGCCGCACTGGGTGACGTCGTGGAGCGGCACGAGGCGCTGCGCACCCTGTTCCCCGAACGGGACGGCGTACCCCGCCAGTCGGTCCTCCCCGCCGACACCGCAACCCCCCGCCTGCCAGTCGTGAGCATCGCCCCCACCGATCTGGAGGGGGCCGTTCTGGCCGCCGTGCGCGAGCCGTTCGACGTCGTCGCCGACCTGCCGCTGCGCGCCCTGCTCCTGCGCTCCGCACCCGGCCACCACGTCCTGGTGCTCGTCCTGCACCACATCGCGGGCGACGGCTGGTCCCTCGCCCCGCTCGCCCGCCATCTCGGCGACGCGTACCGGACCCGTCTCGCGGGAAGGGAGCCCGAGCCGACGGCCGCCACTGCGCTCCAGTACGCCGACTACACCCTCTGGCAGCACGCCGCCCTGGGCGACGGCGACGCGCCCGAAAGCGTTCTGCGGCAGCAACTCGACCACTGGCACACCGCCCTCGCGGGACTGCCCGGACTCATCGAGCTGCCGCTGGACCGGCCACGCCCCGCTGTGACCGACCCGAGGGGGGCGGTCCACACCTTCGACGTACCGCCCCCGTTGCACGCCCGGCTCCTGCGCCTGGCCAGCGAGTCCGGCAGCAGTCTGTTCATGGTGATCCAGGCGGCGGTGGCCACGCTGCTGCACCGGCACGGCGCGGGTGAGGACATCCCGCTCGGTTCGCCCGTCGCCGGCCGTACGGACGAGGCCCTGGAGGACCTGATCGGGTTCTTCGTCAACACGCTCGTCCTGCGTACCGACCTGTCCGGCAACCCGACCTTCCGTGAACTGCTGGTGCGCGTACGTGAGTTCGACCTGGCTGCCTATATGCACCAGGACGTGCCCTTCGAGCGTCTCGTCGAGAGCGTCAACCCCGTCCGGGCGCGCAACCACCACCCGCTGTTCCAGACCATGATCGTCCTCCAGAACCAGGAGACCGCCCGCCCCGACCTGCCAGGTCTCACCGTCGAGGACCGGCTCGTCCACAACGGCCTGAGCAAGTTCGACCTCACCTTCGCCTTCGCCGAGGAGCGGGGTGAGGGCGGCCTCACCGCCGGGATCGAGTACGCCACCGCCCTCTTCGACCGGGCCACCGTCGAAACCCTCGCGGCCCGACTGGTCCGCCTCCTGGAGCAGGTGGCGGCCGACCCCGGCCTGCCCCTGGCGGGCTACGAACTGATGACGCCGGACGAGCACGCCCGGGTCACTCACTGGGGCACCGGCCGCGGCCTGCCCGAGGACCCCGTGGACGCCACGCTGCCCGCGCTGTTCGCCGCCCAGGCGCACCGCACGCCGGACGCCCCGGCCGTCACCGATGAGGACACCACCCTCACCTACGCCGAGCTCGACCGGATCTCCGCCGATCTCGCCCGCGCCCTGGCGGGCCACGGCATCGTTACCGAGTCCGGGGTCGGCGTACTGCTCACCCGGTCGCCGGCCGTGGTGGCGGCGTCCCTCGGCGCCGTCCGCGCGGCCGGGGCCTACGTCCCGCTGGACGCACGCTGGCCCGGGCAACGGCTCGACCAGGTCGCCGGGGTGGCGGACGTACGTGTCCTCGTCGTCGACGAGGACGCCCTGGCCTCCCCCTGGGTGACCGCCACGGCCCGCCGGGTGCCGGTCGTGGTCGTGGACCGGCTCGGCCGGATCCTGCGCGGCGCGCCCGAGCAGCCGGGCCGCCCGGCCGCCGTGCCGGGCCCCGGAGCCCTGGCCTACGTGATGTCCACCTCCGGCTCGACCGGCCTGCCCAAGGGCGTCGGAGTGACACACGCCGACGTGGTCGCGCTCACGGCCGACTCCGCCTGGGACGACGGCCGCGCCGACGCGGTGCTGATGCACTCGGCGTACGTCTTCGACGCCTCCACGTTCGAGATCTGGGCTCCGCTCCTGCGCGGCGGCCGGGTCGTCGTCGCACCTGACGGCGCCCTGGAGGCCCGCGTCCTCGGCGACGCCGTGCGCGAGCGGGGAGTGACCGCCGTCTTCCTGACCACCGCCCTGTTCAACGTGATCGCCGAGACCGACCCGGGAGCCTTCAGCGGCCTCCGGCTCGTCTGCGCCGGAGGGGAGCAGGCCTCCCCGGACGCGATGCAGCGGGTCGCCGGCACCGCGCCCGGCGTACGCGTCCTCCACGTGTACGGGCCCACCGAGACCACCACCTTCGCCACGCGCTACGAGGTGGCGGCCGACCTGCCGTCGGGTCCGCCGCCCATCGGACGCGCCCTGGACGGCATGCGCCTGTACGTCCTTGACGGCTCCCTGGGCCCGGTCCCGCCCGGGGTCGTGGGCGAGCTGTACCTCGCCGGACGCGGAGTGGCACGCGGGTACACCGGGCTTCCGGGCCTGACCGCCGCGCGCTTCGTGGCCGACCCGTTCGACCCGGCGGGCGGGCGCATGTACCGCACCGGCGACCTCGTCCGATGGACCCCGGACGGGCAGATCGCCTACGTCACCCGTGCCGACGGTCAGGTGAAGCTGCGCGGCTACCGCATCGAACTCGGTGAGATCGAGGGCGTGCTGGCCTGCGGCGAGGGCGTCGCCGACTCCTTCGCCGTCGTCCGCGAGGACACTCCGGGTGACCCGCGGCTCGTCGCGTACGTGGTGCCCGCCGTCGGCGTGCGGCCCGAACCCGGCGACCTCGCCCGGGCCGTCGGCAGGTCCCTGCCCGCCTACATGGTGCCCTCCGCGTTCGTGGTGCTCGACGCGCTGCCCCTGACCCTCAACGGCAAGGTCGACCGGCGCGCCCTGCCCGAGCCCGGACACCATGCCCCGGTCCGGGGGCGCGCGGCCCGCACCGCCCGCGAGGAGATCCTGTGCGGACTCTTCGCCGACGTGCTCGGCCGCGACGGGGCAGGCGTGGACGACGACTTCTTCTCCCTGGGCGGCCACTCCCTCCTCGCCACCCGCCTGGCCGCACGCATCCGCACGAGGCTCGCCGTGGAGGTCCAGGTCAAGACCCTCTTCGAACACCCCACGCCGGCCGCGCTCGCCGCCGCGCTGGACGGTGCCGAAAGGGCCGGAAGACCTCTGGAGCGCGCCGGGAGCCGCCCCGATCCGCTGCCGCTGTCCTTCGCTCAGCAGCGCCTGTGGTTCCTCAACCGGCTCGAGGGGCCAAGCGCCACGTACAACGTGCCCCTCGTCCTTCGCCTGGACGGCCCTCTCGATGCCGAGGCACTGGAGAGCGCCCTGGCGGACGTCGTCGAACGCCACGAGAGCCTGCGTACCGTCTTTCCCGAAACCGACGGTGTGGCACGCCAGCTCGTCCTCGACGCCGACGGCGCCGACCTCGACCTGAAGCCCCGCGACACCGAACCCGCCCGGCTCGACGAGATCCTGGCCGCCGAGGTGGCGCACGCCTTCGACGTGAGCACCGAACTGCCCGTACGGGCCCGGCTGGTGCGGCTCGGCGCCGAGGCCCACGTCCTCGTGCTCGTCATCCACCACATTGCGGGCGACGGCTGGTCCCTCGCCCCGCTGGCCCGCGACCTCGGCCGAGCGTACCGGGCACGCACCGACGGCGAGGAACCCGCCTGGACGGAACTCGGCGTGCAGTACGCGGACTACACCCTGTGGCAGCGCGCGCTCCTCGGCGCCGAGGACGACCCGTCCAGCCAGGCAGCCCGCCAGCTGGACTTCTGGCGCACCGCACTCGCCGGCGCCCCGGACCTCCTGGACCTGCCCTGCGACCGGCCGCGCCCCGCCGTGACCGCGTACCGCGGTGACGCGCTCGCCTTCCCCGTCGACACGGACACCCACCGGGCCCTCGCGGATCTCGCCCGTGCCCGTGGGTGCAGCCTCTTCATGGTGCTCCAGGCGGCCCTGGCGGTGCTCCTGTCCCGGCACGGCGCCGGTGAGGACATCCCCCTGGGCACCGCTGTCGCCGGACGCACCGACGAAGCCCTCGACGACCTGGTGGGTTTCTTCGTCAACACCCTCGTCCTGCGCACCGACCTGAGCGGCGACCCCACCTTCGGTGAAGTGATCGACCGCGTGAGGGAGTTCGACCTGGCCGCGTACGCCCACCAGGACGTGCCGTTCGAGCGGCTGGTCGACGCACTGAGACCGGTCCGGACCCAGAACCACCACCCGCTGTTCCAGACGATGCTCGTCCTCCAGAACCACGCGGGCACCGCGGTCGACCTGCGCGGTCTCACGGTGACGGAACAGCCCGTGCACACCGGCATCAGCAAGTTCGACCTCACCTTCACCTTCACCGAGAGACACGACGGCGCAGGCCGGCCCGCCGGCCTCGACGGCGTCCTGGAGTTCTCCACCGAACTCTTCACCCACGCCACCGCGCACACGCTGGCCGCCCGGCTGACCCGCCTGCTCGCCTCGCTCGCCGCCGACCCCGGCCGGCGCGTCCACGCCCTCGACGTGCTGGACACCTCCGAACGGCGGAACCTGGAACGCGCCGCACACGGCCCGGTCCGGCCCCTGGCGGCGCGCACGGCACCCGAGGCGTTCCGCGCACAGTGCGCCCGGACACCCGCGGCGCTCGCCGTACGGGACGGCGGGCACCGCCTCACCTTCAGCGAACTCGACGTGCTGTCCGACGACTTGGCGCACCACCTGTACGACCAGGACATCGGCCGCGGCGACCTCGTCGCGCTCGCCCTGGACGGATCAGCCGACCAGGTCGTCGCGATGCTGGCGGTGGCCAAGGCCGGGGCCGCCTACCTGCCCATCGACCTGGAGTACCCGCAGGCGCGTATCGCCTCCATGCTCGACGACGCCCGCCCGGCACTGCTCCTCACCTACGGCACCGCCCGCGCCGCGCGGTACAGCCCGTCCGTACCCAGTCTCGCGCTCGACGACCGGGCCACCTGGTCCACCGGGCGCGCCGCACCGCCCGCCGCCCCGCCGGACCCGCGCGACGCGGCGTACGTCATCTACACCTCGGGCTCCACCGGCCGTCCCAAGGGCGTCGTCGTCACCCACTCCTCCCTGACCAACCACATGGCATGGATGGCCGGCCACCTCGGCCTCACCGACGACGACCGGGTCCTCGCGCGCACCTCGCCGAGCTTCGACGCCTCGGTCTGGGAGACCTGGCTGCCGCTGCTGCACGGCGGCGCCACCTGCCCCGTGCCACCCGCCGTCAACCACGACCCGGCCGGACTGCTGGCCCGTATGCGTGACGCGGGCACGACCATCGTCCAGTTCGTGCCCTCGCACCTCTCGGTCGTCCTCACCGAAACCGGTCCCGACGAGGCACCCGCGACCCTGCGGGCCGTCCTGTGCGGCGGCGAACCCCTGCCCCGTTCCCTGGCGGCACGCGTCGCGCGGACCTGGCGGGCCGAGGTGCACAACCTCTACGGGCCCACCGAGACGACCATCGACGCCACCGCCCACCACCACCGGGGCGGGCAGCCGGACACACCCGCGGGGGAGGGGAGCGTGCCGCTCGGCCGCCCCGTCGACAACACCCGCGCCCATGTCCTGGACGCCGGTCTCCGTCCGGTGCCGCCGGGAGTCACCGGCGAGCTCTACGTCGCGGGCGACGGCCTCGCGCGTGGATACCTGGGGCGTTCCGGCCTGACGGCCGCCCGGTTCGTCGCCGATCCGTTCGGCCCCGACGGGAGTCGCATGTACCGCACGGGGGACCTCGTGCGACGGGACGCCGACGGCCTGCTCACCTATGTCTCCCGCGCCGACCACCAGGTCAAGCTGCACGGCTTCCGCATCGAACTCGGCGAGATCGAGGCGGCACTCACCACGCTCGACGGCATCGCCGCCGCCTGCGCCCTCGTCCGTGAGGACCGGCCCGGCGAGCGGCGCCTGGTCGCCTACACCGTTCCCGACCCGCGCGGCGGCGCCGCGGCCCTCGCCGACAGCGAGCTGCGCACCCGGCTGGCCTCGGCCCTGCCGGCCTACATGGTGCCCGCCGTCTTCGTCGCCCTCGACGCCCTGCCGCTGCTGCCCAACGGCAAGACCGACCGGCGTGCGCTGCCCGTCCCGGCACGCCCAGCTGCCACCCGGCCGGGCGGTCAGCCGCGCACCCCACAGGAACACGTCCTGCGCGACGTGTTCGCCACGGTCCTGCGCACCCCCGCCGTCCGCACCGACGACGACTTCTTCGCGCTCGGCGGCGACAGCATCCTCTCCATCCAGCTCGTCAGCCGGGTCCGCCAGGCCGGCCTCGGTGTCACGCCGCGCGACGTCTTCGTCCACCGCACGCCCGAGGCCATCGCGGCCGTCGCCACCGCGCTCGACCGGACAGCCGCCGCCCCGGCCGAACAGGGCACCGGCGAGATGCCGCCGACGCCCATCGCCGCCTGGCTCCTGGAACGGCCCTGCACCGACGGCTACAACCAGTCCGGGGTGCTGCGCACACCAGCGGGCGCCGCCGAGGACACGCTCGTCGCCGCCCTCCAACTCCTCATCGACCACCACGACATGCTCAGACTGCGCGTCACCCGCTCGGCCCAGGGGGAACCCGTCCTCGAAGCCCTGCCGCCCGGCGCCGTGCCGGCCCGTGGCCGCCTCACCCGTGTCGACGTCGCGGGCCTCGACGCCGACGCCGTCCGCGCCGCCGTCACCGACGCGGGCGAACAGGTCCGCGGGCGGCTGCGGCCCGCGGACGGGAACGTCGTCGAGGCGGTCTGGTGCGACGCCGGGCCGCACACCCGCGGACGACTGCTGCTCGTCGTGCACCATCTGGCCGTCGACGCGGTCTCCTGGCGCATCCTCGCCGCCGATCTGGCCACCGCGTGGCAGGCGGTCGCCGAGGGTGCCGCAGCGGGCGGGGGCGCTGCCGCGGCAGGGGTACTGCCCGCCGTCACCACGCCCTACAGGAGCTGGGCGCGACTCCTCGCGTCCCAGGCGCGCGGTGCCGCGCGCGAGTCCGAACTCCCCATGTGGGAAGCGGTGTCGAGCACCCCGGACCCGCAGCTGGGATACCGCCCGCTGGATCCGGACCTGGATACCGCCGACCGGACGCACACCCTGGTCACCCATCTGTCCGCCACCTGGACGAAGCCTCTGCTCACCACCGTGCCCGGCGCCTTCCACGCCGGGGTGGACGACGTCCTGCTCACGGGCCTCGCTCTCGCCGTCTGCTCCTGGCGGGCGGAGCGGGCCGGCAGGCTCGGCGTGCCGCGGCCGGGCGGCACCGGCGTCCTGCTCGACCTCGAGGGCCACGGCCGGGAGCAGATCGCCGACCACATCGACCTCTCCCGCACGGTCGGCTGGTTCACCAGCCTCTACCCGGTCCGTCTCGACCCCGGGCCCGTCGACGCCCGCGACCCCGGACGCTTCGACGCCGGACTGGTCGAGCGCGCCGTCAAACGCGTCAAGGAACAGCTGCGGACCGTGCCCGACCACGGCGTCGGCTACGGAATGCTGCGCCACCTCAACCCGGCGACCGGCCCCCGGCTGGCCACCGCGACCGAACCCCAGATCGGCTTCAACTACCTGGGGCGGTACGCCGCTACGCACACGGACGGGGGTGAGGGCGCCGACTGGGACGTACTGCTCGACGGCGGCGGACCGCGCAGCCAGGACCCGGACATGCCCGTCCACCACGTCCTGGACATCAACGCGCACACCGAGGACCTGCCGGACGGTCCGCGTCTGGTGATCCGCTGGACCTGGCCCAGCGACCTCCTCAAGGAGGAGGACGTGGGCGCCCTGACCGACGCGTTCACGCGTGCCCTGCGCGCCGTCGCCGAGCACGCCGGACGACCCGACGCGGGCGGCTGGACGCCGTCCGACCTTCCCCTGGTCTCGCTCGACCAGGCCCAGATCGACCGACTGCAGAACAAGTGGGGTGGACGCAAGTGACCGGGTTCCGACTGGAGGACGTACTGCCGCTGACGCCGCTGCAGGCAGGCATGCTCTTCCACGCGCTGTACGACTCCCGTGCCGTGGACGTGTACACCGCGCAGTTCGTCTTCGACCTCGAAGGCCCCGTCGGCGTCCCCGCACTGCGCGCCGCCGTCGGCGGCCTTCTGCGACGGCACGCCAACCTGCGCGTCGGCTTCCTCCACGAGGGCCTGGACGAGCCCGTGCAGGCCGTCGCCGCGGAGGTGCCCGTGCCCCTGGAGGAACTGGACCTGACCGGTGCCGACGGCACGGGCACCACGGAGGAACGCCTCGCCGCGTTCCTCGCCGCCGACCGCACCCGCCGATTCGACCTCACCACCCCGCCGCTGATGCGGTTCACACTGGTGCGCACCGCGCCGCAGCGCCACCGCCTCGTTATGACGAGCCATCACATCCTGCTCGACGGCTGGTCGATGCCCCTCCTCGTACGGGAACTGTTCGAGCTGTACGCAAGCCGGGGCGACGACAGCGCCCTGCCGCGCGTCGCCCCGTACCGCACCTACCTCGTCTGGCTGGCCCAGCAGGACCGCACCGCCGCTCTGGACGCCTGGCGCACCGCCCTGGCCGGAGTCGAGGCCCCGACCCTGCTCGCCGGACCGGGCGGCGCGCACGCGCCGGGCGGCGGTGAACTGCCCACCACCCTGGCCCTCGACCTGGACGCGGCCACGACGCACCGCCTGCGCGAGACGGCCCGCGCCCACCGGCTCACCCTCAACACCCTGGTCCAGGGCGCCTGGGGTCTGCTGCTCGCGCATCTCACCGGACGCCCCGATGTCGTGTTCGGCACCACCGTGTCCGGTCGCCCGCCGGAGATTCCCGGCGTCGAGTCGATGGTCGGCCTGTTCATCAACACCGTGCCCGTACGGATCCGCCCGGCGCCCGGCGAGACCCTGGCCGCGCTCCTGACCCGGCTCCAGGAGGAGCAGGGCCGCCTCCTCGGCAGCCAGTACGTGGGCCTGACCGAGATCCACGGAGTCACCGGCCTGGACGAACTCTTCGACACCCTCGCCGTGTTCGAGAACTATCCCCTCGACGACGAGTCCCTGCGCACCGCACAGCAAGGACTGCCGGGTCTCGCCGTCACCGGGTTCAGCGGCACGGACGCCGCCCACTATCCGCTCACCCTCACCATCGCGCCGGGCGACGCCCTGAGGATCACCTTCGGCTTCCGGGCCGCCGCCCTCGACCGCGAAGAGGTGGCCCGCACGGTCGTCCGCATGCGGCGCCTGCTCACGACGATGGCGGAAGGGCTCGACCGCCGCGTCGGCACCGTCCCCCTCCTCCTGGACGGAGAGCGCGACCTGCTGCTCGCCCAGGGCACCGGTGGCGAACTCCCCACCGGCACCACGGAGGTGAGCGTCCCGGACGCCGTGGCCCGGCACGCCGCACACCACCCGGACGCGGTGGCCGTGACCGGTGCGGGCGAGCAGCTGACCTATCGGCGGCTCTGCGAGCTCTCGGATGCGCTGGCCGGCACCCTGACGGGGCTAGGGACCGGTCCCGAGGACGGCGTGGGCATCCTCCTGGGCCGCTCGACCGCCCAGGTCACCGCCGCCCTGGCGGCCCTGCGCGCGGGTGGCGCCTACGTGCCCCTCGACCCGCGCTGGCCCGCCGAACGTCTCGCCACCGTCGCCGACGTGGCCGCCCTGCGCACCCTGATCGTCGACGAGACGACCCGCACGCTCCCCTGGGTACGCCGACTCGGCTCCGCGACAACGCTGGTGACCGTGGACTCCGCGGGCCGGGTCCGGGACGGCGCCCCGGCGACGCCCGGAGCCCTTCCCGCAGCGACGGGCGGCGCCCGGCTCGCGTACGTGATGTTCACCTCCGGCTCCACCGGCCGGCCCAAGGGCGTCGGTGTCACCCACGCCGACATCACCGCCCTCGCGGCCGACCGGACCTGGGGCGACGGAGCGGCCGACGCCGTCCTGCTGCACTCGGCATACGTCTTCGACGCCTCCACCTTCGAGATCTGGGCTCCCCTCCTCAACGGCGGCCGCGTCGTCGTGGCGCCCGAGGGCACGCTCCAGCCCGCCGTGCTCCGGGATCTCGTCGCCCTGCACGGCCTGACGGCGGCCTTCCTGACGGCGGCCCTGTTCAACGTCGTCGCGGAGACCGACCCCGGCGCCCTCGGCCTGCTGCGCCTGGTCGCCGCAGGCGGCGAAGCCGCCGCGCCGGGGGTCCTCCAGGGCCTTGCCGCCGCCCACCCCGGCACCGTCGTCCTGCACGTCTACGGGCCCACCGAGACCACCACGTTCGCCACCGTCCACCGCGTCCGGCCCGACGACGATCCCGGCGGCGCGGCCCCGATCGGCCGTCCGCTCGACGGCATGCGCGCCTACGTCCTGGACGCGGCGATGCGGCCCGTGCCGCCCGGCGCCGAAGGCGAACTGTACGTCGCGGGCGCCGGTGTGGCGCGCGGCTACCTGGGGCGCCCCGGCCTCACGGCCACCCGGTTCGTCGCCGACCCGTTCGCCGCCGCCGGGACACGCATGTACCGCACCGGCGACCTCGTGCGCCGGGGCGCCGACGGCACCCTGCGGTACGTGGCCCGGGCGGACCAGCAGATCAAACTGCGCGGCCACCGCATCGAACCCGCAGAGATCGAGACGGTGCTCCGCACCGACCCGTCCGTGCGGGCCGCCTGCGTCGTGGTCCGTGAGGACCCGCCCGGCGACCGCACCCTGACCGCCTACGTCGTCCCCGCACCCGGACACACCCCGGACCCCGGCCCGCTCGCCGCACACGTCGGCCGCCACCTGCCCGCCTACATGGTGCCGGCGGTCATCCAGTCCCTCGACGCGCTGCCGCTGACCCCCAACGGCAAGCTGGACCGGGCGGCGCTGCCCGCGCCCGCCGCCCCGTCCGGCCTGGCGGGCAGGCCGCCGCGCAGCGCCCTGGAGGAGATCCTCGCCGGGCTGTTCGCCGACGTGCTCGGCGTGGCCCGCGTCGGCACCGACGACAGCTTCTTCGCCCTGGGCGGCCATTCCCTGCTCGCCACCCGCCTCGTGGGCCGCGTCCGCACCGCCCTGGACACCGAGACCGAGATCCGCACCCTCTTCGAGAACCCCACCGTCGCCACGCTCGCCACCGCCATCGAGCAGGCGGCCCGCCCCGCCCGCCCCGCCCTCGTCCCGCAGGAACGCCCCGCCGCGCTCCCACTGTCGTACGCCCAGCAGCGCCTGTGGTTCCTCCACCGGCTCGAAGGCCCCTCCGCCACGTACAACATCCCCTTCGCGGTACGCATCGACGGGCCGCTCGACACGGAAGCCCTGCGCCGCGCCCTGCTCGACGTCGTGACCCGGCACGCCGCCCTGCGCACCGTCTTCCCCGAGCGGGACCACGGACCGCACCAGCACATCACCGCCCCGGACGACGTCCGCCTCCCGCTCGTCCTGGAAGCCGTCGACGAGGACAAGCTCCCCGACCGGATCGCAGCCGCCGCGAGCGAACCGATCGACATCGAGCACCGCCTCCCGCTCCAGGCGACCCTGTTGCGTCCGGCCGGTGACGCCCACGTCCTGGTGCTCGTCATCCACCACATCGCCGCCGACGGCTCGTCCCTGGGACCCCTCGCCCACGACCTGGGCGTCGCCTACCGCGCCCGGATCCGCGCCGAGGCCCCCGCGTGGACCGAACTCCCCGTCGACTACGCCGACCACACCCTCTGGCAGCGCCGTCTGCTCGGCGACGAGCACGACCCCGAAAGCCTCCTGTCACGTCAACTCGCCCACTGGAAGAACGCGCTGGACGGGCTGCCGGAGATGATCGAGCTGCCGTGGGACCGGTCGCGCCCCGCCGCGCCCCGGCACACCGGAGCCACCCACCACTTCGCCGTCGACCGCACCACCGCCCGCCGGATCGCGGACCTCGCACGCACCCGTGGATGCAGCGTCTTCATGGTGCTCCAGGCCGCCCTGTCGACCGTGCTGTCCCGGCACGGCGCCGGCGAGGACATCCCGCTGGGCACGGCCGTCGCGGGACGGACCGACGAGGCCGCCTCGGACCTCGTCGGGTTCTTCGTGAACACCCTCGTGCTGCGCACGGACCTGACCGGTGACCCGACGTTCCTCGAACTCCTTGACCGGGTGAAGGACTTCGACCTCTCCGCGTACGCGCATCAGGACGTCCCCTTCGAGCGCCTGGTGGAACTGCTCAATCCCGCCCGCTCGCAGAACCACCATCCGCTCTTCCAGACCATGCTCATCCTCCAGAACCACACCCCCGCCGCCGCAGTCGACCTGCCCGGCCTCGAGGTCAGCGGCGTGCCGGTCGACCCCGGAGTCAGCAAGTTCGACCTGTCGTTCACCTTCACCGAGACGTACGACGACAGCGGAGCGCCCAGCGGCATGCGGGCCGCCGTCGACTACGCCACGGAACTCTTCGACGCGGCAACCGTCCGCGGCCTCGCCGACCGGCTCGTGCTGCTGCTCGATGCCGTCACCGCGGACCCCGACCGCCCGCTGCGCACCTACGACGTGCTCACCACCGCGGAACGCACCCGGCTCGCCGCCTGGGGAACCGGTCCCGTCCACGGCCCGCACCCGTCGACGGTGCCCGCGCTCTTCGAGCGGTGGGCCCGGCGCACTCCCGGCGCCCCGGCGGTCCGCGACGCCGGCACCACCCTCACCTACGGCGAACTCGACGCCCGCGCCGACGCCCTCGCCCACCACCTCGCCGCGCGAGGCATCGGCCCCGAGGACCGGGTCGCCGTCGCCCTGCCCCGCACCCACGATCTCGTCGTCGCCCTCCTCGGCGTCCTCAAGGCCGGG
This sequence comes from Streptomyces sp. NPDC025273, assembly GCF_040638585.1. Lineage (NCBI taxonomy): Bacteria > Bacillati > Actinomycetota > Actinomycetes > Kitasatosporales > Streptomycetaceae > Streptomyces > Streptomyces sp. NPDC025273. The sequence continues at coordinate 228,126 of NZ_JBEZYP010000003.1, read as the reverse complement.
GCCGCCTACGTCCCGCTCGACCCCGACTACCCGGCACAGCGCCTGTCCTACATGCTCGACGACGCGGCGCCGCGCCTGCTCCTCACCACACCCGCCATCCACCGCCGACTCCCCGAATCCCCGGTGCCGCACCTGTACACCGGGGACCTCGGGGACAGCGCCCGGACGGCCGCACACACGGATGCGCGCACGCCCGGTCCGTCCCCGCTCCCGGCACACCCGGCCTACGTCATCTACACGTCCGGCTCCACCGGCCGCCCCAAGGGCGTCGTGGTCACCCACCGGGGCGCCGGCGCCATGGCCCGCACCCAGATCGAGCGGCTGCGCGTCGCCCCCGGCAGCAGGGTGCTCCTGATGGCGTCGGTCAGCTTCGACGCCGCGTTCTGGGAACTGTGCATGGGACTGCTCTCCGGGGCATGCCTGGAGATCGACGAACGCGACGCCCTGCTGCCCGGCCCCACGCTCGCCGCTCTGGTCCGCGACCGGGGCGTCACCCATCTCACCCTGCCGCCCGCCGCACTCGCGGTGATGCCGCCCGGCTCGCTGCCCGCCGGCACCACGATGGTCCTCGCCGGCGAGGCGTGCCCGCCGGCCCTGGTGCGCGCCTGGGCGCGGGACCGGTTCCTCGTCAATGCCTACGGCCCCACGGAGACCACCGTCTGCGCCACCATGAGCGCCTTCCAGCACGCGGACGGGCCGCTCGCCCCCGACCGCACCGTGTCCATCGGTGCCCCCGTGGACGGCACCCGGGTCCATGTCCTGGACGACCGGCTGGAACCCGTGCCGCCCGGCGTCGTCGGCGAACTGTACGTGGCCGGTGAGGGGGTGGCCCGCGGATACCACGGCCGCGCCGCCCTGACCGCCTCCCGATTCGTGGCCGATCCGTTCGACCGCGCGGGCGGCCGGATCTACCGCACCGGCGATCTGGCGCGCTGGACGGCCGACGGGGCACTCGTCTACGTCTCCCGGGTCGACGACCAGGTCAAACTCCGCGGCTTCCGCATCGAACCCGGAGAGATCGAGGCCGTGCTCACCGCCCTGCCCGGCGTCGCGGGTGCCTGCGCCGCCGTCCGTGAGGACCGGCCCGGCGACCGGCGCCTCGTCGTGTACACCGTGGCCGCGGACGGCGCCCCGGGCCCGGACGCGGCAGAGGTGCGCGCGCACCTCGCCGCGACGCTCCCCGACCACATGATCCCCGCCGCCCACGTACGTCTCGACGCCCTGCCCGTCACCCCCAACGGCAAGACCGACCGGCGCGCCCTGCCGGCTCCCGACCATGCCGCAGGGGCCGGAGACCGCCCGCCGCGCACCACGCGCGAGCGCGCCCTGTGCGAGGTGTTCGCGGAGACGCTGGGGGTGCCGGAGGTCGGTGTCACGGACGACTTCTTCCTGCTGGGCGGCCATTCGCTGCTCGCCGTGACCCTGGCCCGGCGGATCGAGGAACGGTGCGGTCGACGCCCCTCCCTGCGCGCCCTGTTCGCGGCGCCCACCGTCGAGGGTGTGGACCGTCTCCTGGGGCGTACGGCGGCGGAGGGCCAGGAGGACACGGCCGCGCCGGACCTCGCTGCCGAGGTCCGCCTGGCCGCGGACATCACCGGCACGGCCGCGACCGGCGCGACGCCGGAGCCCGCTCCCACCCGCAGGCTCTCCCGCCCCTCGGCACGGCCCCTGCTGACCGGCGCCTCCGGCTTCCTCGGCGCCTTCCTCCTGCGCGACCTCATGGAGACCACGGACGGACCGGTCGACTGCCTCGTACGGGCCGAGGACGAGCGGCGCGCGGCCGGCCGGCTGCGGGCCAACCTGGAGCGCTACGGCCTGTGGCGCCCCCGGTACGCCGACCTGATCCGCCCCGTCCCCGGCGATCTGGCCGCCCCCGGCCTCGGTCTGACGCCCCAGGCCCGGACCGCCCTGGTCCGCCGTCTCGGTCCTGTCCTGCACAACGGCGCGCGCGTCAACTTCGCCGCCGCGTACGGTGATGTGCGCGCCCCCAACGTGCTCGGCACCGAGGAACTGCTGCGCCTGCTCGCGGACTCCTCCTCGCCCGGCATGCACTACATCTCGACCACCGGCGTCTACGCCCCGGCGACCGGCCCCGGTCCCGTCACCATCACGGAGTCGACCCCGACCGGGCCCGCGCCCCGCCTGCCCGACGGGTACGCGCAGAGCAAGTGGGTCGCCGAGGGGCTCGTCGGCCTGGCCCGCGAACGCGGACTGCCGGTGACCGTCCACCGGCCCGGCCGCATCAGCGGTGACACGGCCACCGGAGCCTGCCAGGACCGCGACCTGCTGTGGCAGCTCGTCAAGGGCTGCCTCCAGGCGGGAGCGGTGCCGGACCTGCCGTACGGGTCGACCGACTGGGTGCCCGTGGACCACGTCAGCGCCGCGGTGGTGGCGCTCGCCGCGTCCGGCGGCACCGGAACGCAGACGTATCACCTCACCAACCCCGAAGCGCCGGGCCTGGACCGCGTCTTCGAGGCGGCAGCCCGCCTGGGCCACGAGCTACGGACCGTCCCCGTGGCGGAGTGGCAGGCCCGCGTCGCCGCGCAGCCCGACAACGCGGCCCAGCTCTTCCTCGGCGACCAGGGGCAGACCCGGCACGAGGCGACGGACCAGCGCCGCTTCGACTCCAGCCGGACAGCCGGTGCCTTGGCGGCCCTGGGCATCCAGCAGGCACCCCTGACCGACGAGACAGTGAACCGCTACCTGACCTACTTCCACTCGACGGGCTTCCTGCCCACTCCCGGGGCGTGACCGTCCGGTGCTGGGAGCGAGGGTTTCCTCAGCCGTCGGCCCTGACGGTCGGCGGGGGCCACCGGTCATGGCCCAGGACGTCGTGCACATCCTGCGGCTCGCGCCAGCCGTTGCAGCTCCGCGGTCGCGCCGGGCGATGCGTCCTGCGCGACCGCGCGACAAGGCCGCGGTAGCGCTCGGCGTCTGCCTCGATCCCGCCCGGTCGGGCCGAGGGGGCGGAGTTGCACCGGTCCGTGTAGCCGCCATGTGCCAGGAGGCCCGGATGGCGTCCCGAACCACGGACGATGCACGGATTCCCGGCGGCGGCCGGGGGGCCTGTACGCCGCGTACGGGAAGACCCGGGGCCGGGCGGACGATCGCGGGCCGATCCCGCGGAGGCCTGCCACAGTGAACAGGAGTGGACCGTTCCGGATGGCAGGAGGACCGATGGCTGTACGGCACCGATGGACCGAGCGTTCCGTGCGGGAAGTCCGGGCGGGCCTCGCGGACGGAACCACCGCTCTCGACGCGCTGATACAGCCACGCCATCGCAGCGTGCCCGCCCGATCCGCCGACGCCGTGGAACCAGGCCCGGAACGTGCGCGAACCGGCCTGACGACGGGCCGGAAAGCCGGCTGAGAGTACGCGGGAGCGACGGTCCGACGAGAACAGCGGGAGGTATCTATGCCGGACGCGGTGGTCATCGGCGCGGGACCCAACGGTCTCGTCGCGGCGAACCTGCTCGCCGCCGCAGGGTGGGACGTGGAGGTCCTGGAGGAGCAGCCGGAACCGGGCGGCGCGGTGCGCAGCGATCGGGGTGTCCACCCCGACTACGTGAGCGACCTCTTCAGCACCTTCTACCCACTGGCCGCAGCCTCCCCGGTCCTCGCGGACCTGGCGCTGCAGGAGGAAGGACTCGCCTGGAGCAGCGCCCCGCGTGTTCTGGCGCACCCGCTGCCGGACGGCCGGTGCGCGGTCCTCGAACGGGGGGCCGAGGGCACGGCCGCGGGCCTGGACGCGTTCGCACCGGGTGACGGCGCTGCCTGGCTCGACCTGTGCGCCACGTGGAACAGCCTCGGCCCCGACATCCTGCGCGCTCTGTTCACCCCCTTCCCCCCGGTGCGGTCCGCCGTCCGCCTCGCCGCCAGGCTGCGGGTGGCCGGAGGGCTCCGGCCGGCACGGTCCATGCTCCTGCCGGTCCGCCGGCTGGGTGAGGAGGAGTTCCGCGGTGAGGCGGGGCGGCTCCTGCTCGCGGGCAACGCGCTGCACGCGGACCTGGGCCCCGAGGCGGCGGGCAGCGGCGGCTTCGGATGGCTGATGTCCATGCTCGGACAGACCTACGGCTTTCCGGTGCCGGTCGGTGGGGCCGGCGCGCTGACGGCGGCCTTGGTGCGCCGTCTGGAGCGCCACGGTGGTGTCGTCCGCTGCGGCGAACGTGTGAGCGAGATCGTCGTACGCGGCGGCCGCGCCGTCGGCGTGCGCACGGCGGGGGGCGAGGCCGTACCGGCGGCCCGTGCCGTACTCGCCGACGTGTCCGCACCGGCGCTGTACGGCGAGTTGGTCGACGAACGGCACCTTCCGGACCGGCTGCTGATCGATCTTCGCCGGTTCCAGTGGGACTTCGCGACCTTCAAGGTCGACTGGGCGCTGAGCGGCCAGGTGCCCTGGACCGCCGGGGAGGCTGCCTCCGCGGGGACGGTCCACCTGGCCGACGGGGTCGACGGTCTCACCCGCTTCTCCGCCCAGATCGCGACGGGCCGGGTGCCCGACCGCCCCTTCCTCCTTTTCGGACAGATGACGACGGCCGACGCCACCCGCTCGCCGGCCGGTACCGAATCGGCCTGGGCCTACACCCACGTACCGCACCGGATCAAGGGGGACGCCGGTGAGGACGGGCTGACCGGGTGCTGGGACCGGCGTGAACAGGAAGCCATGGCGGACCGTATGGAGAACGAGGTCGAACGCTGGGCGCCGGGCTTCCGCTCCCGCATCACGGCCCGCCGCGTCCTCGCACCGCCCGTCCTCGAGTCCATGAACACCAACCTGCGCGGCGGTGCGATCAACGGCGGAACCGCGGCGGCACACCAGCAGCTGGTGTTCCGGCCGACGCCCGGCACCGGGCGGCCCGAGACACCGGTGAAGGGCCTGTATCTCGCCTCCGCCGCCGCTCACCCGGGTGGTGGCGTGCACGGCGCACCCGGGGCCAATGCCGCCCGCGCCGCGCTGCGCGGCCGGAACGCCCGCCGTTGCCGACCGGTTCGGTGACCGCCGGACCTTGCCGCCGGCCCGCGACCGGCAGGGTCCGCTCCCGGCAGGTCTCAGTCGAGCAGCCCCACGCGCTCCGCGAGCCGGCCGAGATGGTCGCCGTATCCGTCCCGGGCGCGTGCCGTCAGGCGCGCGGCGGCCACCAGCGCGTGGTCCTCACCCGTCGCCAGCGCGGGGAACCCTCCGCAGCGCAGGCAGGCGTCGGCGCGCACGCTTCAGCCGTCCACCCGTCCCCGGCCGCCGACATCGGCCCGGCCGCCCGCCCCCAGCAGCCCCGTCGCCGCGAACGAGGTCTCCCGCTGCAGCCTGGGGATCTCCCGGCGGGACAGCGCCGTCACCACCACCGGCATCGCGCCACGCACCACCTGCGTGGCCCGGAGCCACCCGGGTGCGTACACGGCCGCACTGCGGCGTTCGATCGCACGCACCATGCGCTCCGCCACGGTATCCACCGGGTAGACCTTCCTCGCGGGCCTGGGCATGTGCGCGCGCAGTTCCCGCAGAACGGGGTGCTCGTCCGCGTCGCGGATCATGTCGGTGTCGGTCCAGTTCAGATAGGCGATACCCACCCCCACGCGCTCATGGGCGAGTTCGGCGCGCAGCGAATGAGCGAAGGACTCCACGCCTGCCTTGGAGGCGCAGTAGGCGCTCATCATCGGTGCCGCTCCGATGGAAGCCAACGAGGCGACCTGCAGGAAGTAACCGCGTGTTTCCCGCAACTGGGGCAGGTAGGCACGTGCGCTGACCGCACTGCCGATCAGATTCACCTCGATCACGCGCCGCCAGCTCACCGGGTCGGACTCCGCGAACGGGCCGCCCTCGGCCACGCCCGCGTTCGCGACCACGACGGACGCCGGACCCAGTCGGTCCCGGACGTCGTCGGCCACCCGCCTCATCCCGGCGTCGTCGGTGACATCGACGTCCCACCACAGGGCGCGGCCGGGAAGCGTTTCGCCCACCTCGGCCAGTGTCGCTTCCTCCCGGCCGAGCAGGGCCACCGCCGCCCCACGGTGAGCCAGTCTCCGCGCCACGGCCGCACCGATACCCCGCGCGGCGCCGGTCACCACGGCGACGCGGCCGTGCAGAGGACTGGCTGCGCCGGTCATATCGACCTCCTCGACGGGCTGTGGCCGCAGTGGCGCTGCGCACCCCTGGGCCGGCAAGCGGTTCCTTCACCATAGGCATGTCCGTCGGAGGGCTGCCGCCCGGGAGGAGCACATCGGGTACGTCGCGGCGCCACCGTCGTCCGGGCGTGTTCGCCCGCGACGCGGCACCCTCGCGCGCGTCGACCGCCGACCCGTCGATTCACGTCAGCGGGTGCGTTTGCCGGTGGCGGCCTTCTTGGCCGTGCGCTTGGTGCCGGCGGTCTTCCTCGCGGGGGTCGTGCGCGGCGGCCCGGCTGCCGCGGCGGCCTGCTGCTCGCCGGTGGCGGCTGCCGTGGTCAGAGCCCCGGCACTGTTCTCCAGATGGGCGCGGACGAACCACTGGAACTGTTCCAGGCACCGCAGGTGCTCGATGAGCAGGTCCTCGGTGACCGGGTCGACGGAACCCGCTTCCGCGGCGGCTTTCCGGTGGTCCGTGATGATGCCGGTGTAGACGAGGTCGAGTGCGCCGAGGTGGGCGATCGCGTCGGCCCTGCCCACGCTGTAGTCGTCCCACGTCCGCTCGGCGACCAGTACACCCGCGGTGCCCTGCGGCACACCGCCCAGGGCCGAGATGCGCTCCGCGGTGCCGTCCGCCATGCCACGGACTGCCAGGGTCTGCGGATCGAGCATTTCGTGGACGGCGATGAAGTGGGGGCCGGTCACGTTCCAGTGGATGTGCTTCAGGGCGAGCGCCAGGTCGTTGAGGGCGTGCAGGCGCATCCCCAGCAAGTCGATCAGCCGGCCGCCTTCCTTGGTGCTGAGGCCGGGAACGGTGTAGCGAGGGATGGGACTCTGAGGCGACATGATGCTCCTGCGACGAGGTGACGGTGTACGGCGGACATCTCCCCCGTGGACACCGCGAGTCACGCGTGCGCGGCCCCGACACCACTTGACCGGCCCTGTCCGGCAGGTGCCCTCGTCGCAACCCGGTCACCGTGTCCGGGGCGGTCCCTCACCGGATGCCCCTCGTGCGCCGGACACATACGCTAGTGGGAACAGACCGTCTCGCGGCGCTCCACACGGCGATCGATCTGGTGCGCAGGGGCGGCACGATCTCCGTCTCCGGCGTGTACGGCGGCTCGGTCGACCCGATGCCCCTGCTCACTCTGTTCGACAAGCAGATCCAGCTGCGCATGGGCCAGGCCAATGTCAGGCGCTGGGTCGACGATCTGCTGCCGCTGCTGAACGAGGACGACCCGCTGGGCGTGGACGCCTTCGCCACGCACCACCTGCCGCTCGAACAAGGGCCCGGGGCGTACGAGACGTTCCGGAAGAAGGCGGACGGCATGATCAAGACCCTGCTCGTCCCCTGACGAGCCCGCTCGCCGCCGGACGCGACGGCGAGCGGCACCCGGTGCCCCGCCGGCCTGCGGATCCACGGCCCCGGGCTCCGCCTTCCCGCGCCGCGCGCGGCGGTCCGTCCGAGCCGCGGTCACGCACCTCGGGCGGTGAGCCGGATCCCGGTGACCAGGTCGGGGCTGATGCGTACCGCGGCCCCCATCGGCCGGTCCGGCCACGGTCCGATCAGCCGTTCGTACCGCAGCAGGGCCTCCGGGTCGGTGACGGGACGGCAGTACCCCGTGGCCACCACGCTCCAGCCCAGGTGGGTCAGCCGGTCGATGTCGTCGACCTGGTAGGCGACCACGAACCCACGGTCTGCGTGCTGTCGGGCCTGGTGGAAGAGTTCCGAGTCCCGGTGGGTCCTGATGACGATCTGTCCGCCGTCGAGCAGGTGGTTCACCGGCCGGATCGCGGGCAGCGCGCGCCGGGTGAAGACGATCCTCCCGAGTGGCGCACCCTGAAGCAGCGCCATCGACTCGTCGACCGTCAGCTCGACCGTCCGCCGCGGCACACGCGGACCCGGTTGACCGGATCCCGCCGGCTCCGCGGATGTCCGGTGCCACTGATGCCGTACGTGGCGCATGGTGCGGCCTCATCTCCTGGTCTCCTCGCCTGCCGCTCGAGTACATCGCGCGTTCGCGGCGTGGCGACAGGGCCGAACGGCCCGGGGCCGAACGGCCCTGTTGGGGACGGGCCCTGCCCGGATTCACTGCGGGTATCGCACGCTGCGGACCGGCCCGACGGCGGTACCGGGGCCGCCCGCGAGGTGCGAGGCGTTTCGCCGGGTGGGCGGATCGAGGACGTGCGGAAGGGGAACACGGTGATCGCGGTCGTCGGGCACAGGGATCTCAGCGGCAGGACCCTGGAACTGGTGGAGGCCGAGCTGAGAGCGCGGCTGGAACGTCTGGCGGAAGGCGCGGCCGCACTCGTGCGCGCGGGATCCGGCCTGCCCCTGGTGTTCGGGCGAGCCGCCCGGGAGGCCGGCCGGAAGCTGACCGTCCTGCTGCCGGCCCAGGGCGTGGTACCCGCCGTCCTGCCCGAACCGGACCGCAGGGCCGCAGGTGAACTGCTGGTCCTGGCCGAGCACGTACGGCTCCTGGCCTTCGACCCGGCCGACCGCGACGCCTGCGTCGGTGCCGACGAGAGCCTGGTCAAGGAGAGCCGGACCGTGTTCGCCGTGTGGGACGCTTCGCTCTCGAACGGGCGGGACGCCACCGCCCACCTGGTCGCTTTCGCCCGTACGCGCGGGATCCAGGTGGAGATCGTCTGGCCGGAAGGCTCCGTACGGGGGAGGGCGTGACGGCGGTGCGGCGAGCGCCGGTGGGGACAGGGGGCCGAGAAGCGGGCGGCGCCGACTCCCTCACGTGTGTCGGGGCACGCAGGAGCTTCGGCCTGTTGCTCGTGATCACGGCAGCGCTCGGCCTGCTGGGTTCCTTCATGATCACCGTGGACAAGTTCGAACTGCTCGCCGACCCCGGCTTCGTCCCCGCCTGCTCCCTCAACCCCGTGCTGTCGTGCACGGATGTGATGCGCAGTGAGCAGGCGTCGGTGTTCGGCTTCCCCAACCCGCTCATCGGCCTGATCGCCTTCGGAGTCGTGCTCGGGGCCGGTGCGGGCCTGCTGGCGGGAGCGCGCTACAGGCCCTGGTACTGGCGGGGGCTGAACCTCGGCACGCTGGCCGGTGCCGTCTTCTGCATGTGGCTGATGACGCAGGCGCTGTACGAGATAGGCGCGTTGTGCCTGTGGTGCGTGCTCGTGTGGGTGGCCACCGTCTTCATGTTCTGGCACACCACCCTGCACAATCTGCGCCACGGAGTGCTCCGGGCCCCGCGGGCCCTGGTGGCGGCCGCGCTGGAGTTCCCGCTGGTGGTGCCGGTGACCTGGTGCCTGGTCATCGCCATGCTGATACTGATCCGGTTCCTGTCGTACTGGCAGACGCTCCTGTGACGTCCACGACCTCGGAGGTGTCCCGGTGAACCTGTGCCGCGGGCACCCCGGCGTCGGCCAGTCCGGCAGCCACGGTCCGCGCCGGCTCGGCCGCCGACGCCTCGGGGGCCAGCGCCAGGAAGGCGTGCGGGGCTTCGGAGGGTCCCGGCCGCGCCGCGAGCACCTCGTTCAGAACCCGCAGCGCGCCTCCAGCGGCGTGCACCGCCGGATGGGTCGGCAGGACCGTCAGCCACGGCCGTCCTCGCTGGAACGCCTCCAGGTACGCCGTGTCGTACATGCCCGCGGCCGGCCGGAACTCCTCCGGTGTGCCGGTCTCCAGCAGCAGCCGCACCTGGGGCCTGGGGGAGGGGGCGGCATCGATCTCCTGGAGCAGCGCCTTCATCGGGGCCCAGCCCGTACCGGAGGCGATCAGCAGGATGCCGGAGGACAGCGCCTCGTCGGACAGCGTCAGCATGCCGCGGGGATTGCCGAGCCGCAGGGTGTCGCCCGCCCGCGTCCCGTGCACCAGCGCGTCACTCACCCCTCCGGCACGGCCGGCCCGCACATGGAATTCGAGTTCGTCGTCCTGGAGCGGGGCCCGCGCCAGGTAGTACGGGCGCCAGGCCTGCTCCCGCAACGGCGTCTCCACCGAGGCGTACTGCCCGGCTCGGAAGGGGTAGGGCTGGTGCGGCCGCACACGCAGGACGGCGAGACCGGGGGCGCGGATCTCGTGGGCCGTCACCGTGGCCTCCCAACTGGAGGGCTCGGCGATCGCGTCGTCCTCGCCCCGGACCATCGAGGAGACGGCCAGCCGCAGCATCCGCAGCCAGGCGTCCTCCAGCGGCACGGTCCACCGGGCCCCCGCGCGTGCGCGCAGCGCCTCGACGAGCGCTCCCTCGAACGCGGCGAAATGCGCCGGGCGCACTCCGAGCTTCCGGTGGTCGCGCCCCAACTGCGCGAAGCGCTCGGCCACCGCGTCCACACGGTGCAGATTGCCGATCAGATACCGGAAGGCGGACGCCAGGTGCGCCTGCTGGAACGCCATCGACTCGGGAAACAGCGACCGCAGGTACGGGTGCCGGTCGAACAGCGCCAGGTACAGGTCCGCGATCAGCTCCTCCAGCGGGCCCACCAACGGCAGGAACTCACCGATGAGCGACTGGTCGGCCGCACCGTCGTACGTATGCGGTGCGGCGGGGCGTGCGGCCCTGTTGGTGCTTCCCTCCGGGGCCAGGATGCGCCGTCGCAGCCGCATCGCGTCATGCCGCGCGAGCAGTGCGTGATAGTCCTCGCTCGGTGTGTTCATGGGCAGGTGACTCCTCGGGACGGCACGGCGGGGTTGCGGGTCGTTCCCCGGCGGACGTACGACGGCCACGGAATCCCGCGGCACGGTCGCCTCGTCCGACGGCCGGGGGGCTACGGGACGGGCCTCGACCGCACGAGGGCGTCCGTGGACCACGGACGTGGGAGGTGCGGGCCGCGTCAGTATGGCACCGCGTTCCTCCTGCTGACCGGCCCTGGTCACAGGGCCTTTCGGCCCCTTGCGGAAGATGGCTGGACGTGCCCTGGCACCCTGCCGCGGCCCCCTTCGCGAGCGACCGCATACTGGTGCCGTCCGCCCCGATTCCCGACCGATCGAGCATCTGTGAACGACGATTCCTCGCAGTCCCCGACGAGCACGCACCCGTCACAGCCCGCCTCCCCGGTGCGTGTCTTCATCCTCGACGACCACGAGGTCGTACGACGCGGCGTACGCGATCTGCTGGAGGCCGACGGCGGCATCGACGTCGTCGGTGAGGCCGCCGACGCCCGGGAGGCGCTCGCCCGTGTCCCGGCCGCACGGCCGCAGGTCGCCGTGCTGGACGTACGGCTCGGCGAGGACACGGGCGGCGACCACGCCGGTATCGAGGTGTGCCGGGAACTGCGCGCCCGGATGCCCGAACTGGCCTGCCTGATGCTGACCTCGTTCGACGACGACGAGGCGCTGTTCGACGCCATCATGGCCGGAGCCGCGGGCTATGTGCTGAAGCAGATCAACGGGGCCGATCTCGTCGCCGCCGTGCACACGGTGGCGTCCGGCACGTCCATGCTGGACCCGCGTACGACCGCCCGGGTGATGGCGAGACTCCGAGGCCCCCGGAATCCGCCCGCCGCCGAGTCCTCGGAGCTGGACAGGCTCACCCCCAGGGAGCGTCAGATCCTGGATCTCATCGGTGAAGGGCTGACCAACCGGGAGATCGCCGAGCGTCTCTTCCTGGCCGAGAAGACCGTCAAGAACCGCATCTCCGGGATCCTCGCCAAACTGGGCGTCGGCCGCCGCATCCAGGCCGCGATGCTCGCCGGCCGGATCCGGGAACGGCAGGGGCAGTTCCCGGGCCAGGGACGCTGACCGCGCCGGCCGCGGGGCGGACGGGTCACGCGCGGACCGGCCCGGCGGTTTCAGTCGAGCGGGGCGCGCCAGGTGATCCGGGTGCCTCCGCCGGCGGACTCCTCGACGGTCAGAGTGCCGCCGCACAACTCGGCCCGCTCACGCATGTTGGCCAGACCTCCGCCGCGCTGGGCCCTCCGCCCGCCCGTATGGGTGCCCGTGCCCGGCCCGATGCCGTCGTCCGTAACCGTCAGAGTCACCGCGTCGTCGGCGCGGAGCGCGATGTCGATACGGCTCGCACCGGCGTGGCGGGACGCGTTGGACACCGCCTCGGCGGCGACCGCCGCGACGTGCTCCGCCAGGTCGTCCGGGACCACGGAGTCCACCGGCCCGTCTATGCGTACGGAGGGCCGGAAGCCGAGCGCACGGGCCGTCGTCCGGGCCGTTTCCGCGATCCGGTGCCGCAGCCCCCCGTGGCTCGAGCCGTCCGTGCGCAGATCGAAGATGGTCGACCGGACGATCCGTATCGTCGTGTCCAGGTCGTCGACCGCGCGCCTGACCCGTTCGGCCGCCTCCGGGCGGTCCGCGATGGCCCGGGTGGTGCTCTGCAGCGTCATTCCGGTCGCGAACAGGCGCTGGATCGCCAGGTCGTGCAGATCGCGGGCGATCCGGTCCCGGTCGTGCATGATTGCGAGCTCCTCGGACTTCGCCTGCCCGCGCGCCAGTTCCAGGGCGATGGCGGCCTGATCGGCGAAGCCGGAGACGAGTGAGACCTCGGTGTCGTCGAACGAGGGACGGCCCGCCGGGCGCCCCAGCCGCAACGCGCCCATGGCTCCGGTGCCCACCCGCAGCGGCACGGCGACCACCGGCCCCAGGCCCTCCTCGGCACCGTCGCCGAGCGGGTGCGCCCGGGGATCCGTGCGGACGTCGGCGCAGTGCACCGGCGTTCCCGTACGGGCGGCGAGACCGGCCAGCGACCCCAGCGCCGGGACGGACAAACCCCGTACCCGGTCGGCGTCCCGGCCGTGCGCGACGGCGACGGTGAGGCGGGCGAGTTCTGCCGGGGCCTTCGCGACGTCCGACAGGGGGAGGGCGTCCGGAAGCGACGGCGGCAGCAGGACGGCGGCCCGGTCGGCGCCCGCGACCTCCATCGCCCGCTCGGCGACCAGGTGCAGCACCTCGTCGGCGTCCGTCCCCGAGAGCAGGGCGCGGGTGATCTCGCCCAGCGCCTCCAGCCGTTGTTCCCGCCGACGGCTCTCCTCGTACATCCGGGCGTTGTCGATGGCGACCCCCGCGGCGATCGACAGAGTGGTCAGGAGCGCCTCGTCGTCGGCGTCGAAGCCCTGTCCGCCGCGCTTCTCGGTGAGGTACAGATTGCCGAACACCTGGTCGCGCACCCGCACCGGGACACCGAGGAAGCTGTGCATCGGCGGATGGTGGGGCGGGAAGCCGTAGCTGTGCGGATGGCTGCTCAGATCGGTGAGCCGCAGCGGTTCCGGGTGGTGGATCAGCTCACCGAGGATGCCCCGCCCGCACGGTGTCTGCCCGATCCCGGCGGTCAGCTCGTCCGACATGCCGACCGTCAGGAACTCCAGCAGCGTCTGATCGTCGCCGACGATGCCGAGCGCCCCGTACTCCGCGTCGGTCAGTGTCACCGCCGCTTCGACGATGCCGCGCAGCACCTCCGCCAGCTCCAGCCCGCGTCCCAGGCTCATCACGGCGTCCAGCAGGCCGCGCATGCGGTCCGGCCTGCTGGGCTGCGGCCAGCCTCCGGGACCCGCACCCGGGCCGGCGCCGGTGTCAGCGGCGGGGCATCGGGGTACCGCTGAATCCGGGGCGGGGGAGGGCGGCGGTTCCGGGCATGCAGCGTCTGTCATCGGGGCGCGCTCTCCGGGGCCGTGTGTCGTGGGGCCGGGTCGTCGCTCACCGGCTCACCGCGGGCTGGGACCGGCCCGCGGGCGGTCAGTTTACGGCAGTCTCCGGTATCGGTGCCCCGGCGGCCGGAGCCCGGCCGCGCCCCCTGCGCGTACACCTGCTGAGGTGCGCCGCGGGCCGGGGCACACGTGTCTCGCGCCGTGCGGGACCTGCCTCCGCGCCCGGCCCGATCCTCTCCGGACGGTCGTCGTCACCCGTCGCGCACCGGGGCGACTCAGGCCGAGGGCGTGCGCACCAGGGCCGGTCGGCCCTGCCCGGAGGTGCCTCCCAGCCCCTGTCGAGGGTGTCCCTCGGCCCCGTCCGGCGGTGCCCCTCGGCCCCTGGAGACCGTCGCGGACCGCGGCCAGCATGGTGCGGCCGGGAAGGTCGGCTCCGTCCCCCGCGTGATCGCGGACCTTCCCGGCCGCATCCCCGTCCGACGTTCCGCCCCGGGCGGACGGGCCGGGGTGCGGTCGGAGAACCGCACGAGTTGGAGGACACGGTCCGGTGGAAGCAACGGAATCGCAGGGCAGCAAGGCCGCTCCCGCACAAGGCCCCACGCCCTTCGGCAAAAGCCCCGGCGGCACGGAGCCGGCCGCCCTCCAGGGTCCGCGCCCCGGCCCCGGCACGGCGGCGCCGCGCGACCGTGGCTCCTCGCGTGGACGCCTCGTCGTCTCGTGGCTCACCACGACCGACCACAAGCAGATCGGCAGCCTCTATCTCGTCTCCGCCTTCGTCTTCTTCCTGATCGGCGGTGTGATGGCGCTCGCGATGCGCGCGGAACTCGCCCGGCCAGGTACGCAGATCCTGTCCAACGAGCAGTTCAACCAGGCGTTCACGATGCACGGTTCGGTGATGCTGCTGCTGTTCGCGATGCCCTTGTTCACCGGGTTCGCCAACTGGCTGATGCCGCTGCAGATCGGTGCGCCGGACGTGGCCTTTCCGCGTCTGAACATGCTGGCCTTCTGGCTGTTCCTCTTCGGCTCCCTGATCGCCGCGGGTGGATTCCTCACCCCGCAGGGGGCCGCCGACTTCGGATGGTTCGCCTACGCACCGCTGTCCGACGCCACGCATTCCCCGGGCGTCGGCGCCGACATGTGGATCATGGGAGTGGCGCTGTCCGGCTTCGGGTCCATACTCGGGGCGGTCAACTTCATCACCACCATCATCTGCATGCGTGCCCCCGGAATGACCATGTTCCGGATGCCGATCTTCACCTGGAACGTGCTGCTGACCGCGCTGCTCATCCTGCTGGTCTTCCCGGTCTTCGCCGCGGCGCTCCTCGCACTGGAGATGGACCGCACGTTCGGATCGCACATCTTCGACCCGGCCAACGGAGGTGCCCTGCTGTGGCAGCACCTCTTCTGGTTCTTCGGCCACCCCGAGGTCTACGTCCTCGCACTGCCCTTCTTCGGCATCGTCTCCGAGATCGTGCCGGTCTTCTCCCGGAAGCCGATGTTCGGCTACGTCGGCCTCATCGCGGCGACGATGTCCATCGCCGGCCTGTCCGTCACCGTCTGGGCCCACCACATGTACGTCACCGGAGGTGTGCTGCTGCCCTTCTTCGCCTTCATGACCTTCCTGATCGCCGTACCGACCGGCGTGAAGTTCTTCAACTGGATCGGCACGATGTGGAAGGGATCGCTGTCCTTCGAGACGCCGATGCTGTGGGCGACGGGATTCCTGGTCACCTTTCTCTTCGGTGGTCTGACCGGGGTCATCCTGGCGTCACCGCCGCTGGACTTCCACGTCTCCGACTCCTACTTCGTGGTCGCCCACTTCCACTACACACTCTTCGGAACCGTCGTCTACGCGATGTTCGCCGGATTCCACTTCTGGTGGCCCAAGTTCACCGGGAAGATGCTCGACGAACGCCTCGGGAAAATCACCTTCTGGGTGCTGACCGTCGGTTTCCACCTCACGTTCCTCGTGCAGCACTGGCTCGGGGCCGAAGGGATGCCCCGCCGTTACGCGGACTATCTCGCAGCCGACGGCTTCACCGCGCTCAACGCCGTCTCCACCATCGGCTCGTTCCTGCTGGGCCTGTCGTTCCTGCCCTTCTTCTACAACGTGTGGAAGACCGCCCAGTACGGGAAGAAGGTGGACGTGGACGACCCCTGGGGGTACGGCCGTTCGCTGGAGTGGGCCACCTCGTGTCCCCCTCCCCGGCACAACTTCACCTCGCTTCCGCGCATCCGCAGCGAGTCCCCGGCCTTCGACCTGCACCATCCGGAGATCGCCGCGCTCGACCACGCCACCCAGCACTGATCCGCCGTCCCCGAACGGCTGTCCCGAGGAGAGTGCCGTCCGATGTCCCACGCTGTTCTGGCACTGGGAGTCACCGTCGTCTGCCTGGCAGGCAATGTCTGGTACCTGCCCGCCTGCGTCGATCTGCGGGCGGGCCAGGACCGGCCGCACTCACGGCGGGCGGTGGCCGCCGCTGTGCTGGCCGGCTGGGGGTCCGCCGCCCTGACAGCGCTGCTCCTGCTGACGCCGGTCCCTCTCGCCACCGTCGTGGTGGTGGCGGGGGCAGGGGCTCTGGCCGTGGGATGGCTGGGGGTCCTGGCAGGGCTGCGACGACGGCGGGAGCGGCGCGAGATGGAGGCCTGTACGGGAGCGTTCGGTCCCACCCGGAACCCGCCACAGGGCCACGTCCGTTTCTGACGACCACCTGAGCGGGGCGAGCCCGTCAGCCGGGCGGAGAGCGAAGCCGTACGCGTGAGGGGAGACGGGGCGCCGATCGCGGCGACGCGCGCCCCATGGGCGTGGCGGGTGAAGGAGTCGGCCGGTGAGGTGTGGCGCGTTTGGTTACGCAGCGCACACCTCGCTAGTATTGATTATCGTTTTCATCTACGCGCCATGGTGGGGACGGGGCGTGTCCGCGTGCACTCCCACCGTCGTCGCGGGCGCGATCCTCTCGGCAGGAGATCCTGAGTGAACCAGCCGGTACCCCGTGGCTACGTGGTGCGTCACGCGACCGTCTCCGACCTCGACGGCGCACGACGTGTCATGCTCGACACCTTCTACCGGGAGTTCGGATACGGATACGTGCCCCCGTGGCACCGCGATGTGATGGACCTTCGCGGCACGTATCTCGACGACCCCCGGCATGCGCTCCTCGTCGCGGAGTGCGACGGCGAGGTGGTCGCCACGACCGGGGTCCGCTCCGGCGGCCCGGCCCATCCGCCGCACCCCCTCTGGCTGAGCGAGCGGTATTCCACGGGGACCACGGCGCAACTGGTGCGCGTGTACGTGGCCCCGGCGCACCGTCGCAGGGGGCTGGCCGGGGCGCTGGTGGAGGCGGCCACCGACTTCGTCGTGGGGACGCCCGGATTCGACAGGATCTACCTCCATACGAACGTCCATATCGAGGGCGCGGAAGCGTTCTGGAGAAGCCTGGCCAAGGAAGTGTTCGACGCCCGCCCCACAGGTGAGCACGGTCCCGGCGTCGGCACCGTGCATTTCGAGATCCCCGTGTGAGAGCAACCTCCTGGCGGACGGGCGCGGGGGAGTCCCGGACGCGCTGCTCAGCTGCCTCGCGAGCGGGGCGGAAGGAGCGAGCCACCCACCGGGGCGGCGCGCTCCTCGCGCTTCCAGGGCGGGAGCGGTGTCCCGCCGCCGTGCTGAGCGACTCCGCCGTCGACGTGACGGACACTCGTCGGGTACACGGCGGGATCGGACTCCATGCCTACCGAGGCCGCAGAGCCTGCCACGACACCCTCGTCACCGCACACCGGGAGGCCCCACCCCCATGCTCGACACACTCGACCTGCTGGTCATCGGTGAATGCGTCGCCGACATCGTCCGGCTGCCGGGTGCGGCCGATCAGGTCCACCCGGGCGGCAGCCCGGCCAATGTCGCCTACGGGCTGGCCAGGCTCGGGCGGAGGGCGACCCTGCTCACCCAGCTCGGCCCGGACGACAACGGGCGGCTGATCAGGGACCATCTGGCAGCCGCCGGGGTGGAGGTCCGCACCGACGGGGCCAACGCACCCACACCCCTGGCCGCCGTCACCCTGGACGACGCCGGCCAGGCCGCGTACACCTTCGAGATCACCTGGACGCTGGCCCCTGGGACGCCTGAACGGCAGCCGCACCACGTCCACATCGGCTCCGTCGCCGCGGTGATGGAGCCCGGCGCCGCGTCCGTCCTGGCCGGCGTCGAGGCGCTGCGGGCCTCCGTGACCGTCAGCTACGACCCCAATGTGCGCCCGGCACTTATGGGCGACCACGCCGAGGCCGTACGCAGGGTCGAGCGCTGTGTCGCGCTGAGCGATGTCGTCAAGGCCAGCGACGAGGACCTGGCGTGGCTGTGTCCGGGGGAGGCCGCGGAGCAGGTCGCGGAGCGGTGGCTCGCCACCGGCCCGGCCGTCGTCCTCCTCACCCGAGGGGGAGACGGGGCCCTGGCCGTCCTCCCCGGCGGGCAGGTGACGGTCGACGCGCTGCGCACGGAGGTCGTGGACACGGTCGGCGCGGGCGACGCGTTCATGTCGGGCGCCCTGCACGCCCTCGCCCTGCACGGACTGCTCGGCCCCGACGGCCGTCAGCGCCTGCGCGCCCTGGACCGGGGCACCGTCACCGATGTGCTGCGCCACGCGGTGGCCAGCGCCGCCGTGACCGTCGCGCGAGCCGGAGCCAACCCGCCCGACGGGACGGAGCTGGAGGCCGCGCTCGCCCGGTCCTGAGCGGGGTCGCTGATTCGCGCCTTCTCCCGGTGGTCGTGCCGGTGACCGCCGACCAGCCGTTCCGGGCGGGCCGGCTCTCCGGTCTCTGCGCCGGTACGCGCCGGCGCGCTCGCTCCCGTGTGCGCCGTCACGCGGTGCAGGCTTCGGCGATCGACAGGCTGTTCTCGTAGAGGTGGTGCCGGGTGATCCGGCCGTCCTCGACGGTGAGGTGCAGGGCGAACGGACCCTCGAAGGACTTGCCCGTCGCGCGTACGGTCCCCGACACGTGCCCCATCAGGACCGCATCGGTGCCGTCGACGAGGAAGGTGTCGACGGAGGCCCGCGCCTCCTCGGGCACGCAGTGCTCCATCAGCTCCGTGAACTGGGCGGCGCAGTCGGCGCCGGTGGACCGCGGGCGGATCCACGGGACGGCGGGGTTCTCGGCGAGCAGCCAGTCGACCTCGTCGGCGAAGAGCGTGACGAGCCGCTGGGTGTCCCCGGCCAGCCGGGCGGCGAGGAACTCCCGCACCACGGCCCGGGTGGCCTCGGCGACGGAACCTGCGATGGAGTCGGTGGGTGTGACGGACATGGCGCTCTCCTGGAGGCTGTGGCCGGATCCCGGCGGGGGTTCCCGTCGATGTGCTCGATCCTGCCCGGGAAGGGGAGAGGGGGCGATTACCCCCGGGGTAATGAGCCGCCGGGAGCGATCGGGGGATGCTGGGGCAGTTCCCGACGCCCGCGTCTCCCCGTTGCACGGACCGCACGCCGGTGCTCGTCGCACTCCGCCCCTCGTCGACGGGCGACTTCCGGGGGAGTCCCGACCGTGGCCGCCGCTTCAGGGGCGACTGGTGAGGTAGCCGCCCATGGAGGTGAAGTACTCCGTGGCGGGCAGCTCGCGGCCCTCCTCGGTGCGTATGCGGGTGAGGGCCAGGCCGTGGTTGAGGCCGGTGCGGGCGTCGGCTCCGGCGACGATGACCACGCCGTCGTTCTCGCGGTAGAAAATGCGGCCGGGGGTTCCGCCGTAGCGTCCTCGGGACACGACTGCGGCGAGGATCTCGACGCGCCGGCCCCGGTGGAAGGCGTAGGCGCTGGGGTAGGGGTGGGACTGCGCGCGGATGAGCCGTTCGAGGTCTTCGGCGGGCCAGTTCCAGTCGATGCGGATGTCCTCGGCGGAGCGCTTGTGGAAGAACGTCGCCCGGGAGCGGTCCTGCTTGGTGAATTCGGTCTGTCCGGCGGCGATGAGGGCGAGTGCCCCGGTGGTGACGGGGGCGATGAGGTCGACGGTCTTGTGGAAGAGGTCGGTGGCGGTGTCGGTGGGTGCGACGGGGACGGCTTCCTGGCGGACGATGTCGCCGGCGTCGAGCTCGTCGTCCATCATGTGCGCGGTGACGCCGACTTCGGGTTCCCCGTTGATGAGGGCCCAGATCAGTGGGGAGAAGCCGGCGTATTTCGGCAGCAGTGAATCGTGGACGTTGAGGGTGCCGTGCCGGGGGAGGCCGAAGACGCGCGGGGGGATCCAGGTGCGCCAGTTGTTGGCGACGATGATGTCGGGGTCGGCCTCTTCGAGGCGCTCGAAGAGTTCCTCGTCATCGGGGCGGTTGCGGATCAGGACGGGGACGCCGTGTTCCTCGGCGAGGTCGGCCACGGAGTCGCTCCAGATCTTCTCGTAGGCGTGCTCGCTCCTGGGGTGGGTCACGACCAGGACCACGTCGTGCTCGGAGTCCAGCAGGGCTTGCAGGGTGCGGTGCCCCCAGGTCTGGTAACCGAACATGACGACCCGCATGGGGTTCTCCTCAGTGTTGGGATTGACCGGAGTCAGTAAAGCAAGGCTTGCCTTAGCTTGCAACGGCGTTGGGGAGGCGCGTAGTTGGCGTCTTTTTGGCGACGTGGTGGCCTGTATCTGACCTATCGACAGCCCTTTGGGATTAGCTTAGGCTCACCTAAATTGCAGTGGGCCGCTCCGTCGGCGTGCCCGTCTTTCGCACCTTCCCCCACGCCTGACAGGCGGCTTCCCCGCACGATGGGAGTGACATGTCACAGGATCTTCCTGGCGACGCACCACTGGTCCACGACCTCATTGGAATCGGCTTCGGGCCGTCCAACGTGGCCATGGCGATCGCGATCAGCGAGCACAACGCACGCGCCGGGACGCGGGAGGCGGTCACTGCCCGGTTCTTCGAGCAGCAGCCGCGGTTCGGCTGGCACCGCGGCATGCTGATCGACGACGCGACCATGCAGGTGTCCTTCCTCAAGGACCTGGTGACGCTCCGGAATCCGGCCAGTGAGTTCAGTTTCCTCTGCTACCTGAAGAGTCAGGGCCGGCTGGTCGACTTCATCAACCACAAGAACCTCTTCCCGCTGCGGGTGGAGTTCCACGACTACTTCGAGTGGGCCGCGGCCCAGGTCGACGGCATGGCCTCCTACGGTCACGAGGTCGTCGGCGTCACGCCCGTCGTGCGCGACGGAGCCGTGGAGTACATGGACGTCACGGTCCGGTCGGGGGAGGGGCTCGTGGTCCACCGGGCCCGCAACCTCGTCATCGGCACCGGGCTGCGTCCCCTGATGCCCGAGGGGGTGGAGCGCGGCGACCGCGTCTGGCACAACTCCGAACTACTGTCGAGAGTGGCCGGGTTGGCGGACGGCTCGCCCTCCCGCTTCGTCGTCGTGGGTGCCGGTCAGAGCGCCGCCGAGAACGTCGCCTACCTGCACCGCCGCTTCCCCGAGGCCGAGGTCTGCGCGGTCTTCTCCCGCTACGGCTACAGCCCCGCGGACGACAGCGGCTTCGCCAACCGGATTTTCGACCCGGACGCCGTCGACGAGTACTTCACAGCACCCGACGAGATCAAGCGCAAGCTGATGGGCTATCACGGCAACACCAACTACGCCGTGGTCGACATCGACCTCATCGACGACCTGTACCGCCAGGCGTACCAGGAGAAGGTCCTCGGCACCGAACGACTGCGCTTCCTCAACGTGTCCCGGCTCGCCGGTGTCAAGGAGACGGCGGAGAAGGTCCGCGCCACCGTGAAGTCCCTCGTCACGGGGGAGGAGACCGACCTGGACGCCGATGTCGTGGTGTTCGCCACCGGCTACAGCCCCGTGGACCCGCTCGGTCTCCTCGGCGAGGTCGCGGACCGCTGCCTCCGTGACGACGTGGGCCGTGTCCGCGTCGAGCGCGACTACCGCATCGCGACGGACCCCGGCCTGCACTGCGGCATCTATCTGCAGGGCGGCACCGAGCACACGCACGGCATCACGTCGTCCCTGCTGTCCAACACCGCGATCCGGGTCGGCGAGATCCTGGACTCGCTGCTCGAACGGGGCGCCGAGTCCGCCTCCGGGGACGCCCGTCGGGTCGAGGAGACGGGCAGCGCGGCTCGCTGAGGGCTGTCCCGCACGAGGCGTTCGGGCCGCGTGCCAAGGTGATCGACGACCCGGTGGGGCAGACCGTTCATCGTGCCGGTCGGTCGCACCCACGCGAAGCCCAACTAGGTTTCTCCGTACGGGAACTGTGGAAGTTAGGCTAGGCTGGCCTCACTTCTGCGGGGCAAGGTCCGGCCGTCCCTGGCCAGGGCGTAGCGGACAGCGCGAGAGCAAGGGATTCCGGATGCTCCTCCATAGAACGACGACGGGTACGAAGCCATGGCGGCGGCCGGCGGCGGCAGTGTCCGCCGCGGCCCTCGGCGTCGGCCTCCTCACGGAGTGTGGTTCTGGCACGGCGGACGGGAAGGCAGGCGGGGCACCGGCTGCCGTCGACGGCGCGTTCCCGGTCACCGTGGAGCGAGCGTCCGGAACCACGGAGATCCCCGGCCCCGACTACGAGAAGATCGCCTCCCCGCGGCCGGACCTGATCGTCGCGGTCCACTCCGGGATCGGCCGGGCCGCCTACGACAAGCTCTCCAGGATCGCCCCGACGGTGGGACGCACCGAGGCCGAGAAGGAGCCCTTCAGCGCGCCGTGGCGGGGTCCGGCGGTCGGTGCGGCCATGTCCCGGGGCACCCCGCGCTCCCTGCCTTACGCGATCGACGAGCTCGTCGGGTCGGTCGACCGGTGATGCCGGTCCTCCTGTCCCGTCCCCGGCCCGTCCTGGGCCGCGTGTGAGCACCACCGACACCCGGACCGCCCCCGCGACCCTGCGCACGGCGACCGGAGGCGAGGCCCTCGGATGGATCGGGGCGCACTGCCGTGAGGTGCCGTGGCTGACGTTCTCCACCGTGCTCACCACGGTGGCCGGGGCGGCGCTCCAGGTGCTCCCGGTACTCCTGCTCGGCCAGGTGGTCGACGGGGTGGTCGAAGGCGAATCGCGTGCGGTCCTGGTCATGGCCGGGGCGTTGATGGTGGCCGCCGCGGTGTTCGGCGCGGCGGCCACCGCGATGTCGACGTACCTGATCGGACGGCTGGGCGCGGATCTGCTCGCGCGGCTGCGCGAAGGTGCCGTCCGGGCGGTGCTCGGGATGCCGAGCGCGCGGATCGAGCAGGTCGGCCGGGGGGACGTGCTCTCCCGGGTCGGCGACGACGTCGCCGTGCTGTCCAGGGGTATCCGGGCGGCCGTTCCCACCGTGTTCTCCGCGGGGGTGCTGGTCGCCATCGCCACGGTCGGCATGTTCGGCCTGGACTGGCGGCTCGGCCTGGCGGGCGCCGGCGCGCTGCCGGCGTACGCGCTGGCCCTGCGCTGGTACCTGCCCCGCTCCGCCCCCCTCTACCGGAAGCAGCGGGCGGCCCAGGCCGACCGTGCGCAGGCGCTGATCAGTGGTCTGAACGGGATCGACACGGTCCGGGCGTACCGCCTGGAGGGTGCGGTCCGGGAGAAGGTCACCAGTGAGTCCTGGCGGGTCAGGGACCTGGGCATCGAGGTGTTCCGGTTCTTCGGCCGGTTCGTCGGCAGGGAGAACCGCGCCGAGTTCATCGGGCTGGTCCTCATCCTCGTGGTGGGATACGCCCTGCTGGAGGCCGACGCGGCCACCCTGGGCGAGGTGTCGGCCGCCCCGCTCATGTTCCACCGGCTGTTCACCCCGCTGGGCGCCATCATGTTCACCTTCGACGAGGCGCAGAAGTCGGGCGCGAGCCTGACCAGGCTGGTCGGGGTGCTGGGGGAGGCCGCGGAGGACCGGCTGGTGGGCGACACCACCGTCCCGTCCGCGGAAGCCGCCCCGTACCCGGTGACGGTGCGAGGGCTGACGTTCACCTATCCCGATACGGAGGATCCGGTCCTCCAGGACGTCGCCCTGACGATCCCGGCGGGTGGTTCGCTCGCCCTGGTGGGGGCGACGGGCGCGGGCAAGTCGACCCTGGCCGCGCTGATCGCGGGCATCGGGACCCCGCAGGCGGGATCGGTGCACATCGGGCCGAACGACCTCGCCGAGCTGGACGAGGCGGGGGCGCGGGCCCTGGTGAGCATCCTGACGCAGGAGACGCACGTGTTCTCCGGCCCGCTCGCCGACGACCTGCGGCTGGCCGCGCCGGACGCGACCGACGCCGAGCTGGCGGGCGCGTTGCGCACGGTCGGCGCCGACGGCTGGGTCGAGGCGCTGCCCGAGGGGCTGCACACCATGGTCGGCGAGGGCGGAGAGCGCCTGGACGTCACCAAGGTCGCCCAGATCGCCCTGGCCCGGCTGGTGTTGGGCCGGGCGCCGGTGGTGGTGCTCGACGAGTCGACCGCCGAGGCCGGCAGTGAGGGTGCCGCGGAGCTGGAGCGTGCCGTGCTGGCCGCGTGTGCGGGCCGGACCACGTTGTTCGTCGCGCACCGGCTGACCCAGGCGATGGCGGCGGACCGGATCGCCGTGCTGGACGCGGGGCGGGTGGTGGAGGAAGGGACGCACGAGGAGCTGGTGGCTCTCGGTGGCCGGTATGCACGACTGTGGCGAGCCTGGCGAGAGGGTAGTTAGGTAACCCTTAGTAAGACTGGGTCAAGTGTCCTGCCCCGGAAGGAAGCGGAGTCTTCGATGATGGAACCGAGCGCTCGCCTCGTACTGCTTTCTCCCACGGTTCTGGCCGGCCTGCGCCGTCGAACCGGCGGCTACTCCGACAGGACCATCGCCCGAGCGTGCGCCATCGGTCTGTCGTACTGGGCGAGCGGACTGGGTCCCGAAGGGATCGACCTCACCCCCGCCACTCCGTTCGCCGACGTCCTCGGGTGGGTCGACAACGGCGGCGCCGGGCCCGGTGGCTGGGAGGTCGGGGCGGACGGCCGGAGCATAGCCGTCCCCGAAGGCGTCCCGCCGACCGACGCGCAGCTCGCCCTGGACGACCTCGCCGACTTCCCCGACCGGCCCATCGGCAGCATCGGCCCCTCCAGCGCGGCCGGGAGGCTGGAGGTCCTGGCCGCGTGGAACGACACCGAAGCCGACCGGGCCCGCCCGACCCTGGTGGAGATGTTCCGCGAGCAGGCGCGGGCCAGGCCCGACGCCGTTGCCGTCGTGGACGAGCGCCGAACCCTGACCTATCGCCAGGTGGCGGATTTCGCCAGTCAGTTGGCCCACCACCTGATCGAACGCGGACTCACCGCCGAACAGGTCGTCGGTATCTCGCTGGGCCGCTCCGCCGACATGGTCATCGGGCTGCTCGGCGTGCTCCAGGCCGGGGGAGCGTTCGTACCGCTCGACCCCCAGTGGCCCGCCGCGCGCCGAGGTGTGGTCATCGAGGACGCCCGGGTCGTCCTGCAGCTCAACGACTCGGGCGTGCACGGCCCTGACGAACCGGAAGCCGTGGCCGTCGACCTCGACGACTGGAAGCTCGGCTCCCGCCCCGTCCAAGGGCCCCAGGTCACCGTCCCCGGCGCGGCCCTGGCCTACGTCATCTTCACCTCCGGATCCACCGGGCGCCCCAAGGGCGCGATGATCCGGCACGAAGCGATCAGCGAGCGCCTGCTGTGGCAGGCCGAGGAGATCCTGGGCTTCGGGCCGGACGACGCGTCCCTGTTCAAGGCGCCGTTGTCCTTCGACATCTCCATCAACGAGATATTCCTGCCGCTGGTGTGCGGCGGCCGGCTGGTGGTCCTGCGGCCCGGCGGCGAACGCGATCCGCACCACCTGCTGAGCGTGATCGCCGAACAGCGCGTCACCTTCACGTACCTGGTGTCGTCCATGCTGGACGTGCTGCTGGAGATCACGGGCGACTCCGGACGGCTGGACAGCCTGCGCCACGTGTGGTGCGGCGGCGAGGTGCTGACACCGGAGCTCTACGAGCGCTTCCGCACCCGGCTCGACATCCCCATGTACCACGGCTACGGCCCCGCCGAGACGACGATCGGTGTCTCGCACGTCATCTACCGCGGAGAGGCCGCACGCCTGTCGACGTCGATCGGCAAGGCCAACCCCAACACCCAGCTGTACGTGCTCGACGACGAGCTGCGCCCGGTCCCGGTCGGGGTCGGCGGCGAACTGTACGTCGGCGGCTTCCTCCTGGGACGCGGCTACGTCAACGCGGCCGGCCTGACGGCGTCCCGGTTCGTGGCGAACCCCTTCGCCGGCGACGGGTCCCGGCTGTACCGGACCGGTGACCTCGCCCGGTTCGTCCCCGACGGATCGCTGGACTTCCTCGGCCGGGCCGACAACCAGATCAAGATCCGCGGGATGCGGCTGGAGATCGAGGACGTGGAGGCCGGACTCGCGGAGCACCCCGGAGTACGGCACACCTGCGTCGTCGCGAAGAAGAACACGGCGGGCGGCACCTACCTGGTGGGGTACGTGATCCCGGCCGCCGGGAACGAGGACCTGCGCGCGGACGAGGTCAGGGCGTGGGCGGTCGAGCACATGGTGGAGTACATGGTGCCCACCCACACCGTCGTGATGAAGGAGTTCCCGCTCACCGCCAACGGAAAGCTCGACCGGGCGGCGTTGCCGGAGCCCGTGACCGGGACCGGTTCGATCGTCGCGCCCGTCACCGGGAACGAGCGCCTGGTGTGCGCTGCCGTCGCGTCGGTGCTGCGTCTGGACGAGGTGGGCGTCGACCAGGACTTCTTCCGGCTCGGCGGAGACAGCATTCTGGCGATCTCGCTGCTGAGCGCGCTGCGCGACGCCGGCCTGCACGTCACGGCACGGCAGATCTTCACCCACGGGGTCGTGGGCGCGCTGGCCGCGGTGGCGAGCCGTGAGGACCGGTCCACCGTCGGACAGGGTGACGTGGCGACCGGATCCGTCGTGGGACCGCCCATCCTGCGGTGGCTCGGTGAGACCACGGACGCCATCGACGGTTTCGTGCAGTCGATGGTGCTGAACACCCCGGCCGACCTGACCGCCGAGGCCCTGGACACCGTCCTCACCGCCCTCGTCGGGCGGCACGACATGCTGCGCGCCCAGCTGGTGCGCGGTGACCGCTGGAGCTTCGACATCCCGGAGGCGGACCGGACCGTCGCGGGGTGGCAGGAGAGCGGGCTGACGCTCGACGCCTGCGTCGAGCTCGCCACGGAGGCGCTCGACCCGGACAACGGCGTGATGCTGCGCGCCGTCTGGCGCCGCGAGGCACGCCAACTGGTCGTCGTCGTCCACCATGTGGTGATCGACGGCGTGTCCTGGCGGGTCCTGATGGAGGACCTGGCCACGGCGTGGCGGCAGTACACCTCGGGCGTTCCGGTCGAACTGCCTCCGGTGGGCACCTCGTTCCGGCGCTGGACGGAGCTGCTGGGGAGTGCGGGGTTCGAGGCGGACCGTGCCTACTTCCGGCGTCCCCTGCCGGGTACGGACGGACCGGTGGGCAGGCGCCCGCTGTCCGGGGCCGACACCGTCGCCCGGGAACGGACCCGGACCGTCTCGGTCGGCCCCGAGGTCACGGCCGCGCTGCTGGGCGAGATCCCCGCGAAATTCCACGCCGGCGTCAACGACGTCCTGCTGACCGCGCTCGCCGTCAGCCTCGCCCGGTGGCGCCGCGACCTGGGCCAGGACCAGACGTTCGCGTACATCGAGCTCGAGGGCCACGGCCGCGAAGGACGGTTCGTGGGGGCCGCCGCAGGCGTCGAGCCGGAGCTGTCACGGACCGTGGGCTGGTTCACCACGCTCTTCCCGGTGACCGTGGACCCCGGCGCGGCAGCCGATCCCACGGCACCCGCGTACCTGGCCGCGGCGCTCAAGGCGGTCAAGGAAGACCTCGCCAGGGTGCCGAGCAACGGCGTGTCCTACGGCGCCCTGCGCTACCTGGCCGGCACCCCGTTCGACGCGCCCGCACCCCAGGTGCTGTTCAACTACCTGGGCCGCTTCGGCTCGGGCACGACCGGGGACTGGCAGCCCGCCTGTACCACGGGACAGTTGGGCGAGAAGCGCGACCCGCGGATGCGCCTGCCGCGCTCCCTGGAGTTCAACGCGATCGCCGAACCCGCGGCGAGCGGCGCGTACGAGCTGGTCACCACCATCTCGTGGCCCGAGGGGATGTTCACCGACGAGGACATCGCGACCATCGGCGCATACCTGCGGGTGGCCCTGGCCGGGCTGGCCGCCCTCGACCAGGGCGGCCACTCCCCCAGCGACTTCGGCCTGGTGCCGCTCACCCAGGCCGACGTCGACGTCCTGGACGGCCCGGGGCTGCGGGACATCCTGCCGCTGACCCCGTTGCAGGAGGGCCTGTACTTCCACTCGGTCTTCGACGACGACTCGGCGGGCAGCTACGTCGAACAGCAGCTGCTGACGCTGGACGGCGAGGTGGACGCCGGCCGGCTCGCGGCGGCGGCCACCCGGCTGCTCACCCTGTACCCGAACCTGGCAGCGCGGTTCACGGCCCTCGCCGACGGCCGTGTGGTCTCCGTGCTGGAGAGCGGTACGGAGGCACCCTTCACCACGCTGGACCGCCCCGGCATCACCGACGCCGAGATCCGCGAGTACGCCGAGCGGGACCGCCGCGCCGGGTTCGACCTGGCCGCCGGCCCGCTGATGCGGTACACGCTCGTCCGCGCGGGATCCGGCCGGAACGTGCTGGTGCAGACCGTGCACCACATCATCGCCGACGGCTGGTCGGTGCCGCCGATGCTCCGTACGCTGCTGGCCGAGTACCACCGGCCGGGGACCGTGTACCAGATCGGCGGCTTCACCGACTACGTGCACTGGCTCGCAGGACGCGACGACCACGAGAGCGACCGCGTGTGGCGCGAGCAGCTCGCGGATCTGCCCGGCCCCTCACTCGTCGCCGAAGGGCACACCCCCTCCGACCGGTTCGCCGACACCGCCGCGGAACCGGCGGACGACATCGACGCGGCCGCCCGGTCGGCCGGCGTGCCCCTCAGCGTGGCCGTGCACAGCGCCTGGGCGGTGACGCTGGGCGGCATCCTGCGGGGCAGGGACGTGGTGTTCGGCTCCACGGTGTCCGGACGCGACGCGGACGTGCCCGGCATCGAGGACATGGTGGGCCTCTTCATCAACACGATCCCGGTGCGCGCCCGGTGGGCCGGAACCACCACGGCGGGCGAGCTGCTCGCCTCGGTGCGGGAACACCGGAGCGCGGTGCTGCCGCACCAGCACGTCTCGCTGGCGAGGATCGGCCGGCAGGCCGGTGCCGGCGCCCGCTTCGACACCCTGGTCGTGTTCGACGTCGCGACCGACGTGGACGCCCTGCGGACGCCCGGCGACGAGCTGGTCGTCACCGGCATCGTGAACGAAGGCGCCCCGCACTACCCGTTGACGCTGGTGGTGGAGCGCGCACTCGACGGACGGCCCCGCTTCAACCTCATCCACGACGGCGAGCTGCTGCGGGAGACGAGCGCCCGGGCCGTCCTGAACACGTTCACCCGGACCCTCACCGGCCTTCTCGCCCGGCCCGACGTCCTGGTCGACGACCTGGCACCCGACGAGGACCGGCGTCCCGCGCGGATCACCCCGACGACCCTGGGCGGACTGTTCGACGCCGCCGCACGGCGCGGCCCGGCCGCCACCGCCGTCACCTGGTGCGGCCTCGACGGCGGCACCAGGTCACTGACCTACGGCGAGCTGGCCGCAGCGAAGGACGAGCTGGCCTCGGCCCTGCGAGCCGCCGGTGTCGGGCCCGGCAGACGCGTGGCCGTCGCCGTCCCGCGCGGCCTGGAGCAGGTCGTCGCCCTGGTCGCGATCGTCTCCGCGGGCGGCGCGTACGTACCGCTGGACCTGGCGTACCCGGACGAACGGCTGGAGTACATCCTCGCCGACGCCGCCCCGCAGGTCGTGCTCGTCGACCGTGGGCAGCGGGACCGCTTCACGGAACTCCTGACCCGGCTTCCGGACGTGCCCGCCCGCGTGCTCGTGCTGGGCGACGAACCGCCCCGGGCGGACACGCTGGCCCAGGACGCCCCCGGACCCGGGGCCGGATGGCACGACCCCGCGTACGTGATCTACACGTCCGGATCGACCGGCAGGCCCAAGGGCGTCGTCGTCCCGCACTCCAGCGTGGTGACACTGCTCGCCAACACCGGGCCCGGCATGGGCTTCAGCCCGCAGGACGTGTGGGTCCAGTTCCACTCCTACTCCTTCGACTTCGCGGTCTGGGAGCTGTGGGGCGCGCTGGCGCACGGCGGTGAACTGCTGGTGCCGGAGTACGGACTGACCCGCTCCCCGGTCGACTTCCACCGGCTGGTCCGCGAGCGCGGGGTGACCGTCCTCAACCAGACCCCGTCGGCGTTCCACCAGTTCATCGAGGCCGACCGGCACGCCGACGGGCCGGCCACCGCACTGCGCCGGATCATCTTCGGCGGCGAGGCGCTGGATCCCGTACGGCTGCGCGGCTGGGCCGAACGGCACGGCACCGCCTCGCCCGAGCTGGTCAACATGTACGGCATCACCGAGACCACCGTCCACGTCACCCAGCGGCTGCTCACCGACGAGGACCTGGGCCACGAGGCCAGCCCGATCGGCCGTCCGGTCCCGGGTCTGGTCACCCATCTGCTCGACGACCGGCTCCGGCCGGTGCCGCCCGGCCGGGTCGGCGCCATCTACGTCGTGGGCGACCAGGTGTCGCTCGGCTACCTGGGCAGACCCGGGCTCACCGCGAGCCGGTTCGTGGCGAACCCGTTCGCCGACGACGGCTCCCGCATGTACCACACGGGCGACCTCGCCCGCCGGACGCTCGACGGTGAGCTGGAGTTCACCGGCCGCGCCGACGACCAGCTGCAGCTCAAGGGATTCCGTGTCGAGCCCGGCGAGGTGGAGTCCGCGATCAGGGAACTCGACGGCGTGGTCGACGCGGCCGTCACCGCGGCCCACGGCGGCGACCACCTGGTCGCGCACGTCGTGGGCCGGGTGCCCGGCGACCTCACCGGCCTCCTGTCCGCGAAGCTGCCCGTCCACATGGTGCCGGGCCGGGTGCTGACGCTCGACGCACTGCCGCTCACCGTCAACGGCAAGCTGGACCGCGAGGCCCTGACCGAACGCGCCGTCCAGGACGACCCCCCGGTGGCGGCCGCGGGCGGCTCCGCGCTCGCCGCTCTGGTCGGCGTCTTCGCCGAGACGCTGCCGGGAGCCGCCGCGGACGGCGACACCGACTTCTTCATGGCCGGCGGCGACAGCATCCTCGCCATCACGCTGATCAACCGGGCCAGGGCCCTCGGCCTGTCCATCGCGCCCCGGGACGTGTTCCTGCACAAGACACCGCGCGCGCTCGCCGAGCACCTGGAGACGCGGGCGCCGCAGGCCGCCGTACCCGTGCCCGTCCGCCACGAGGACGGCCCCGTGCCGCCGACGCCGATCATCCTGCGCCAGCGGGAACTGGGCGGATCGCTCGCCCGGTTCGCCCAGGCCAGGGCGCTGGTGGCAGCCGAGGGCACCGGGTTCGCCGACGTCCGACGCGCCGCGAACGCCGTCGTGGCCGCCCACCCGGCCCTCCGGCTGCGACTGCACGTCGCGCACGGTGTGTGGACCCTGCGCACCGAACCCGCCCGCGAGGTCACCGTCGTCCGGTCGGACGCGGCCGACGCCACGGCCGCGGCGGACGAGGCCGCCGGCCGCCTCGACCCCGAGGCCGGGGACGTCATCGCGTTCTCCTGGCTGGCGGCGAGCCGGACCCTCGTGGTCACCGTGCACCACCTCGCCGTCGACGCGGTGTCCTGGCTGGTCCTGCTGGACGACCTGGCCACCGCCCTGCGCGGGGCGCCCCTCGCACCGCCGACCACCTCCTACGCCGAGTACGCCGAAGCGCTGAGCTCCGGTGCCTCCCGTACGACCGGCGACCTCGGGCACTGGATCACCACGCTCCGGGCCCCCGCGCTGCTGCCCTCCGTCGGGAGGCGGCGCGGGACCACCGTCGTGCTCGCGCCCGACACGAGCGACCGGGTGACGCGTACCGCGCCCGCCGTGCTCGGGCTCGGCCTCACCGAGCTGCTGTGCGGCGCACTCCGTACCGCGCTCACCCGGGTCCAGCCGTCACCCACCGATCTCGCGATCGAGCTGGAGCGGCACGGCCGTGTCCCGGTGCGGGAGCACCACGACTACACCCGCACGGTCGGCTGGTTCACCTCCATCGCACCCGTACGCCTCACCGCGCACACCGACCCCGTCGAGGCGGCGCGCGAAGTCGCCGCACGCCAGCCGGACGAGCGCGGACACGTCGCCTACGGCCGGCTCAGGTACCTCGACCCGCAGACGGCCCCCCTCCTGACCGCCCGCCCCCAGGTGCTGTTCAACTACCTGGGGCGGGGCAGCGAGTCCCAGGCGCTGCACGTCACCGGCGCAGACCAGGGCAGCCCGTACGCCGTCGAGGTCAACGCCTGGATCGACGACGCCACCGGAAGCCTGCACGCGGACTTCACCCTCGCCGACGGCATCCCCGACGAGATCACCGAGCACTGGCGCGACGCCCTGGAACACCTCGCGGACGTCTCCGCGACGGCCGAGCGCACGGCACCGGTCACCCCGCTCCAACGGGGCCTGTTCTTCCAGGCCCAGATGGCGGGCACGGCCGGACACTACGTCGCGCAGAGCTACTTCACCTTCGACCGGCGCCTGGACACCGACGCGCTGGCCGAGGCGATGGCGTACGTGATCGCGCGGCACCCGGTCGTGGGCGCCGGCTTCACCACCGACGACGACGGAAACCCGGTCCAGATCCTCAGGGCGGGCCGGCGGGTGGACGTCCGCACGGTCCGGCTCGCGACGGACGAGGAAGCGCGAGCCCTCCGCATCCGGGACCGCGACACCGGATTCGACCTGGATGAACCGCCGCTGATCCGGCTGACCGTGGTGCGTCTGCCCGGCGACCGGGACGGCCTGCTGCTCAGCTACCACCTGCTGCTGTGGGACGGCTGGTCCCGCGAGATCCTGCTGCGGGACCTGTTCGACGCCTATCGGGCCGTCCTCGCGGGCGAACCACTGGACGCCACCCCGGTCACGCCGGGCTTCGAGGACTACGCCCGGGCGCTCGACGCCAAGGCCCCCGCCGTGTCGGAACGCTTCTGGGCGCAGCACCTGGCCGGCCTCACCGGTCCGACGCTCCTCGCCGGACCGAACCCGCCCCTCACGGACGACCTGCCGCGCGCGCTCGTGCGCAAGCTGTCCGCCGAGCAGTCGGAACTGCTGCGGGAAGCGGCCAGGGTGCACGGCGTCACGCTGAACTCGGTGCTGACCGGTGCGTTCGGTCTCATGCTGGGCGCCCGCACGGGCCGGAGCGACGCCGTGTTCGGCGTGACCGTCTCCGGCCGTGAGGGCGAGGGGCTGGCCGGCATCGTCGGCGTGCTCCTCAACACCGTGCCCATGTGGACGCGGGCCCGGCCGGACGCCACGGTGCGGGAGTACCTCGCGGCCGTCCAGACGGCCAGGGTCGAGACGATGGAGCACGAGCACCTGGGACTCGGCGAGATCCAGCGGGCCGCCGGTCACGACAGCCTGTTCGACAACCTGTTCGTGCTCCAGAACTTCCTGGACACGGACGCGTTCGCCGAGATGAACGCCCGGCACGGCATCACCTCCGTGAAGGCCGACGACTCGACGCACTACCCGTTCACGTGGGTCGTCACGCCCGGCGACCGGCTGACCGTCAAGCTGGAGCACCGCGACGACGGCACCGGGAACGCCCGTCGTCTGCTCGACGACTACCTGCGCGTGCTCGAGGACCTGGCCCGCTCCACCGGCCCGGTCGGCGCACTGCGGGGCCTCGGGCCGGAGCCGGATCCGGTGGTGCGCACCGACATCGGCACGGACACCGTCGTCGACCGGTTCGACCGGGCGGCGGACCGCGACCCGCGGCGGGTCGCCCTCGTCGCCCACGACTCGACCATGACCTTCGCCCGGCTCCGGGACCGCAGCCGGGCGCTGGCGGGCGTACTCGCCGGGCGCGGCATCGGCCCGGAGACGACCGTGGGCCTTGCGATCCCGCGGTCCCCCGACTGGATCGTGGCACTGTTCGCCGTACTGCGGGTCGGCGCCGCGTACGTGCCGCTGGAGCTCGACCACCCGGACGAGCGGATCGCCGCGATCGTCGACGACGCCCGCCCGGACGTGATCCTCACCGTGAGCGCCGTCTCGTCCCGGCTGACCGGCGATCTGATCGAGCTCGACCGCCCCCTGCCCGGGGCGGAGCCGTTCGTGACGTTCGCGCCGGACGACCCGGACCGTCTGCGGCACCCCGCGTACACGATCTTCACCTCCGGATCGACCGGGAAGCCCAAGGGCGTGGTGACCGAGTACGCCGGTCTCACCAACATGCTGATCAACCATCAGCGCCGGATCTTCGAGCCGGTGCTCGCGGAGCACGGCCACCGGGTCTTCCGGATCGCGCACACCGTGTCGTTCGCCTTCGACATGTCGTGGGAGGAGCTGCTGTGGCTCGCGGACGGCCATGAGGTGCACATCTGCGACGAGGAACTGCGCCGTGACGCGCCCCGGCTGGTCGAGTACTGCCGTGAGAACGCGATCGACGTCATCAACGTGACCCCGACCTACGCGCAGCAGCTGGTGGCCGAGGGACTGCTCGACGATCCCGCACGGCGGCCCGCACTGGTGCTGCTGGGCGGCGAGGCCGTCACCCCGAGGCTGTGGCAGCAACTCGCCGAGACCGAGGGGACGGTGGGTTACAACCTGTACGGACCCACCGAATACACCATCAACACCCTCGGCGTCGGCACCTTCGAATGCCAGGACCCGGTGGTCGGCGTCGCCATCGACAACACCGAGGTGTACGTGCTGGACCCATGGCTGCGGCCCCTGCCGGACGGGGTTCCCGGTGAGCTGTACGTGTCGGGCGTCGGCATCGCGCGCGGCTACCTCCGGCGGCCCGCCCAGACCGCGCACCGGTTCGTCGCGTGCCCGTTCGGCGCACCCGGCGAGCGCATGTACCGCACCGGCGACCGGGTGGCGCGCCGGTCCGACGGGAACCTGATGTACCTGGGCCGCACCGACCAGCAGGTCAAGATCCGGGGCCACCGGGTCGAACTGGGCGAGGTCGAGGCCGCGTTCGCGGCGCACCCGGCGGTGCGGTTCACCGCCGCGGTCGCCCAGCCCGCCCCGGAGGTCGACGGAGCGTACCGGCTGGCCGCCTACCTCGTGCTCGACGGCTCCGATCTGGCGTCGGTCGCCGCCGAGGTGGGCGCCGCACTGCCGGACTTCCTGCGCCCGACGCACTACGCCCAGGTCGACAGCATCCCGCTGACGGTGAACGGGAAGGCCGACACCGGGGCGTTGCCGGAGGCCAAGCCGATCGGCGTGCTGACCACGGGGGGTGAACGCGGCCCGCAGACGGCCACCGAAACCGTGGTCTGCGAGTTCTTCGCCGAGGCACTGGACCTGGACGACGACGAGGTGAGCGCGGTGAGCGACTTCGTCTCCCTCGGAGGACACTCCATGCTGGCGGTGCGGCTGATCGGGCTGCTCCGCCGGGAATTCGGTCCGGTGATCACGATCCGCGACCTGCTCACCCTGCGAACCCCGGAAGCGATTGCCAGCCACCTTGATGACAACTCCTGACCCGCAGCGGCCCCGTCAGGGCGCCGACATCCTCCGGACCGCTCTGCGCCGCAACATCGGTGCCATGACCCGGGGCACCGTCCTCATGGGCCTGTACCAGGCCGGCGAGACCGCCTTCCCCATCGCGCTCGGCCTGATCGTCGAACACTCCCTGCAGGAGCGGAGCCTCGGCTCGCTCGGCCTGTCCGTCGGTGCGCTGGCCGTGATCATCACGACCGTGTCGCTGTCGTGGCGGTTCGGGATGCGCGCCCTGCAGGAGGCCAACACGACCGAGGCGCACCGCTGGCGGGTGCGGGTCGCGGCCTGCGGACTCCAGCCGGTGGCCAGGGACGTCGACCTGAAGTCCGGCGAGGTGCTCACCATCGCCACCGAGGACGCCGACCAGACCGCCGACATCATCGAGGTGGTGCCGCTGCTGATCAGCTCGCTGGTCGCGGTGCTCGTCGCGGCGATCGCGCTCGGCCTGGCCGACGTACGGCTCGGGCTGCTGGTCATCGTCGGCACCGTCGCGATCCTCTCCGTCCTGGGCGTGATGTCCGGGCGGATCGGCGCCGGCACCCGGGAACAGCAGGCCAGGGTGGCACGGGCCGGCGCGAAGGTCGCCGACCTGATCACCGGCCTGCGCCCGCTGCACGGCTTCGGCGGCAACCACGCGGCGTTCGCCTCCTACCGTGAGGTCAGCACGGACGCGAAGCACCAGGCGATCAACGTCGCCAAGGTGAACGGCGCTTACGCGGGCACCGCGCTGGCCCTCAACGCCGTCCTCGCCGCCGCCGTGACCCTGACGGCGGGCTGGCTGGCCTTCGACCGCCGGATCACGATCGGGGAGCTCGTCATGGCCGTGGGGCTGGCGCAGTTCATCATGGAACCGCTCAGACTGTTCTCGGAGATGCCCAAGTACGTGATGATGGCGCGTGCGTCGGCCGAGCGGATGGCGCTGGTGCTGTCCGCGCCGCCCGTGATGACCTCCGGGCCGCGACGCCCGGCCGCCGGCGGGGACCTGGAGATCGACGGCGTCCGGTACGGGTCACTGCGCAAGCTGCGGTTCCAGGTGTCCGCCGGTGAGTTCGTGGCCATCGCCGCCTACCAGCCGCGCGCGGCGGCCGACCTCGTGTCGATCCTGGCCGTGAACATCCCGCCCCACGCGTACGAGGGAGCGGTACGGGTCAGCGGGCAGGAGATCACGGACCTGGCGATCGAGGCGGTCCGTGAGCACATGCTGGTGAACCCGTACGACGCGGAGATCTTCGCGGGCACCCTCCGTACGAACATCGACCCGTCGGGCACCAGCCGGAAGATTCCCGACGCCGTCGAGGCGTCGATGCTGACCGATGTGGTGGCCCTCCACCGGGAAGGGCTCGACCACAGCGTCCGCGACCGCGGTGCGAACCTCTCCGGGGGACAGCGCCAACGGCTGTCCCTGGCCCGCGCCCTCGCCGCCGACACCGACGTCCTGGTCCTGCACGACCCGACTACGGCCGTCGACGCGGTCACCGAACAGCTCATCGCCCGCAACATCGCGAAGATGCGCCGGGGCCGCACCACCCTCGTGCTCACCAGCAGCCCTGCCGTCCTGGACGCCGCCGACCGTGTCCTCGTCCTGGACGACGGCGTCGTCACCGCCGAGGGCACCCACCGCAGCCTCCTTGCCACCGACGAGGCCTACTGCCTCGCCGTGGCCCGGTGACCGGCCCGGGTCCCCCGCGCCGGCCGCGAGCCCGTCAGGCGAGCGCCCAGGCGACATCCCTGAGCAGGGCGTGCCGCCAGCCGGCCCGGTCGTGGCCGGATGCCGACCGTGAGACCCGCACGGTCGCACCGGCCTCCGCGGCCAGGGCCTCGGCCGGTTCGCAGTGGGACAGCATCCGCGTTTCGTGTTCCCCCACGTCGAACGCGACCCGCAGGCCGGACAGATCGGGGCGCTCGCGCAGGCGCGCCGCGATGACACCGCCCTCCGGGCCGCCGAACGGGTCCGGCCGGTCCAGGGCATCGGGTGTCCACCAGAACGACCCCGACTGGCAGGCGACGCGGGACACCAGGTCCGGGAACTCAAGGGCCGCGTACATCGCGCTCAGCCCGCCGAGGCTCTGCCCGGCGACCACCAGCCGGCCCGGATCGGCATGGACGCCGGATTCCGCCACCAGCGGCAGCAGTTCGTCCCGGACCCCTTCCCACAGCTCGGGCCTGCACCCGAATTCGGCCGCCCTGTCCTTGGCGGGAAGGAAGACGAGGGTGACGGGCGGCATGTCGCCGCGTGCCACCGCCGACTCGAACGCGGTCATGGCCGGGTGCAGGTACAGCCAGTCGTCCCCGTCCAGCAGCAGGACCACCGGTCCGCCGCCGCCCACGGGATGGACCCGCACGGTGCGCCGCCCGCCGAGCCGTGCGCCGGCCCAGCGCAG
The DNA here is from genome assembly GCF_040638585.1 of Streptomyces sp. NPDC025273. Classification (NCBI taxonomy): domain Bacteria; kingdom Bacillati; phylum Actinomycetota; class Actinomycetes; order Kitasatosporales; family Streptomycetaceae; genus Streptomyces; species Streptomyces sp. NPDC025273. Next base: position 190,534 of record NZ_JBEZYP010000003.1, on the reverse strand, counting down.
CCGGGTGTGCGGAAGGGGCAGGACGTCGCCGGCGGCCACGGCGGGCCAGTGCGGCTGGACCGGGGCGTCCGGGGTCGCGGCGATGGAACGGTCGGCGCCGGCACCGACCGGGTTGAAGGGGTCGGCGTACGCCGCGTCGTCGGCGAGGAACTGATAGGTCACCCGCAGTCGCGGGGGCATGGGCACCTGGGCGTACCAGCAGTCCGTGTCGCCCCATCGGCGCAGGGGCACCGGCTGCGACCAGCTCTCGAAGCCGACGCTCGCCGGGGACCCGCGCCAGAGGAACAGGGTCACCCAACCGCCGTCGCCGGCAGGTGTCGACGCGGGTGTCCGCGCCGCCGCCCAGAACGCGTCGGTGCCCGGTGCACCCGGCAGGCCGAACTCGGCGAAGGCGTTCTCCGGGCCGGCCGCGCGGCCGGAGGCGGGGCCGGTCATGGCCGGCTGGTGAGGTCGTCGGTCGTGCTCCGGCGGAGCTCGCCGACGGGTACCGCCGTGCGGTCCCCGGTGCGGACCCGTTCGGTCACCAGGCGCATGAACGTCTCCTTGTGAGAGGGGAGGAGGAGAGGCTAAGCTCATATTTATTAGGCGAGCCTAACCTAATTGAAGTCTTGGCTTCCATCCCCGGTCCACCTCCCCGAACGGGCCCACCATGTCCCTTGCCGAACACCGCGTCCGGGACCGCCTCGGCGTCGGTACGCCCGTCCGGCCCCGGTGACCGTGTCGGGTGAGCGGCACGCGCGGGCCGCCTACCGGGCGCCGGTCCCGCCGTGCGGCGCGGCGGGAGCGGGAACGGCGGCCTCCACCCGCGCTCCGAACCGCTCGCCGACGACCTGACGCACACTCCCGACGCTCCGCCATCGGCCGCGTCGTACCCGAGGAGGCACTGACACATGAGCACCAACCCGTTCGACGACCCCGAAGGCCGCTTCCTGGTCCTGGTGAACGACGAGGGCCAGCACTCGCTCTGGCCGTCCTTCGCCGAGGTGCCCGGAGGGTGGACGATCGTCTTCGACGAGAACACCCGGGAGGCGTGCCTGGAATTCATCGAGGCCCGCTGGACGGATCTGCGCCCCCGGTCCCTGACCGCGACCACGGACGCCTGAACTCCCCGGTCTCCGGCACCCCTTCGTCCGCGCCGCCGGACGTGCGCCCGGGTGCGCCGAGGGAGCGGCCTGCCCCGCTCTACGCCACCCATGCTGCCGACTTCCTGTGCCTTTCCCCGCCAGGCGGTACGGAGCGGGGTGAAAGCCGTCCCGGCATCATCCCGGCCCGCCCGCCCCGCCGTCCCGGCGGGGCGGGCCCCGTGGTGCAGGGTTGACGTCGGCCGCCACGAGAGGCTGGGCCGGTTCGCCACACCCACCGCACCGGGAGAGCATCCGCATGAAGATCGTCGACGCGAGGGTGGTCGTCACCAGCCCCGGCCGGAACTTCGTCACGCTGAAGCTGACGACCGACGAGACGTTCACCGAGGGACACCTGCACCCGGGCGAAGCGCCCGGCATCGGCGTGGAACTCGACGAGAAGGCGGCGGCCGCCCACCCGTACGAGGCCGCCTACCGGCCCGTCAACCGTCTCCAGGACGGCACCGTCCACGACTGGTGATCCCGGCCAGGGGGATCTGCCCCGTCGTCGGCCGCGGCCTCCGACGGGATCCGGGGTGTGCGCCGATCTCCGCGGGGGAGGTGTGGCACATGCACTCATGGAGTCTCGACGACATGCCCGACCTCTCCGGCACCACCGCGGTGGTCACGGGCGCGAACAGCGGGATCGGCGCGGTGACGGCACTCTCCCTGGCCCGCTCCGGCGCCCGCACGGTCCTCGCCTGCCGCGACCCCGAGCGGGGCCGGCGGGCGCTGGACGCCGTCCGCCGGGCCGCGCCGGGCTCGGACACCCGGCTCGTCCGCCTCGACCTGGCGGACCTGTCCTCCGTGGCCGAGGCCGCCGGCCACATCGCGAAGGAGGCCGACGGCCGGCTCGACCTCCTGGTCAACAACGCGGGTGTCATGGCGCTGCCCCCGCTGCGCACGGCCGACGGATTCGAGAGGCAGTTCGGCACCAACCACCTCGGCCACTTCGCCCTCACGCTCCACCTGCTGCCCGTCCTCGGCGAGGGAGGCCCGTCGAGGGTGGTGACCGTCTCCTCCCTCGCGCACCGCATCGGCCGGATCGACCTCGACAACCTCAACGCCGAACGCGGCTACGACAAGTGGCGTGCCTACGCGCAGTCCAAGCTCGCCAACCTGCTCTTCACCGCGGAACTCCAGCGCCGCGCCCGGGCCACCGACAAGCAGTTGGTCGCGCTGGCCGCTCATCCCGGCCTGAGCGCGACGGAGCTCGGACAGGCCGGCCCGCGGCTGGCCGGACGGACGTGGGCGGCGAAACTGGAGCGGGCGACGCGTCTGTGCACGCAGCCGGCGTCCGCCGGCGCACTGCCCACGCTGTACGCGGCGACCCTGCCGGGAGCGCCCGGCGGTAGCTACTACGGCCCCCGTCACCTGGGCGGGACCAGGGGAGGGCCGACGCCCGCCCGCACGTCGGCCCGTGCCCAGGACATGGACATGGCGCGGGCCCTGTGGGACGCGTCGGCGGACCTCACCGGCGTCGCCCGCGACGTCATCTGACGCGGCGCGGCGGGACCCCGGGTTGCCCCGCGCCCCGGCCCGTGCGCCGGTGCCCCGGCCGCCGCTGCCGTGAGCCGTGTCTCACCCGGGCGGCCCGACTTGCCTATGCAACCAGTTGCATAGAACCATCTGGGTATGGCGCTCGAACACGCGATCCTCGTTTCCCTGCTGGAGCAGCCGGGTTCCGGCTACGAGCTGGCCCGGCGGTTCGAGCGGTCCATCGGCTACTTCTGGACCGCCACCCACCAGCAGATCTATCGCGTTCTCAAGCGCATGGAGAGCGACGGCCTGCTGGATGTCCGCGAGGTGCCGCAGGAGCGCCGGCCGGACAAGAAGGAGTACTCCGTCGCGCCCCCCGGCCGTGACGCCCTCGCCCGGTGGCTGCACGAGCCGATCGAACCCGAGAGCATCCGCCACGACCTCGCCGTGAAGATCCGCGGCGCCGCCTTCGACGACCCGGCCGCGCTGGTCCGCGAGGTCGAACGGCACCACCGGGTCCACAGCGACCGGCTGGCGCACTACCTCGCCGGGGAGTTCCGTGACTTCACCGGACCGGACGCCCCCGTGTCGCCCGACGCCGGCCAAGAGCTGCAGCATGTCGTGCTGCGCGGCGGCATCGCGTACGAGCGGATGACGATCGCCTGGCTCGACGACGTGCTCGCCACCCTCCGCCGGATCGCCGGGAACCACCCGCGTACCTGAGCCGTTCCGCACCCCTCGACCCTCACCTCCCGTAAGGAACTCTCCATGGCCGATCCGCTGCTGTTCAACCCGCGCACCTACGACCCGGCGCACTTCGACGCCGAGACCCGCAGGCTGCTGCGCGCGACCGTCGACTGGTTCGAGGACCGCGGCAAGCGCCGGCTGATCGAGGACTACCGGTCCCGCACCTGGCTGGGGGACTTCCTCGCGTTCGCCGCCGAGGAAGGGCTGTTCGCCACCTTCCTCACCCCGTCGTCCGCCGCGAGCCGGGATGACCAGCGCTGGGACACCGCCCGGATCGCCGCACTCAACGAGATCTTCGGGTTCTACGGCCTCGACTACTGGTACGCGTGGCAGGTGACCGTCCTCGGCCTCGGCCCCGTCTGGCAGAGCGACAACAAGGCCGCCCGCACCCGTGCGGCGGAACTCCTCTCCCAGGGCGAGGTGTTCGCCTTCGGCCTGTCCGAGAAGGCCCACGGCGCCGACATCTACTCCACCGACCTGCTGCTGGAGCCGGACGGCGACGGCGGCTTCCTGGCCACCGGCTCCAAGTACTACATCGGCAACGGCAACGCCGCCGGACTCGTCTCCGTCTTCGGTCGCCGCACCGACATCGAGGGCCCGGACGGCTACGTCTTCTTCGCCGCGGACAGCCGCCACCCCGCCTACCACCTGGTGAAGAACGTCGTCGACTCGTCCAAGTACGTCAGCGAGTTCCGCCTCGACAGCTACCCGGTGAGCCCAGACGACGTCCTGCACACCGGCCGCGCGGCCTTCGACGCCGCGCTGAACACCGTCAACGTCGGCAAGTTCAACCTCTGCACCGCCTCGATCGGCATCTGCGAGCACGCGATGTACGAAGCCGTCACCCATGCGCACCACCGCGTCCTGTACGGCCGTCCCGTCACGGCGTTCCCGCACGTGCGCCGCGAGCTGGCCGACGCCTACGTCCGTCTCGTCGGCATGAAGCTGTTCAGCGACCGCGCCGTCGACTACTTCCGCTCGGCCGGGCCGGACGACCGTCGCTACCTGCTGTTCAACCCGATGACGAAGATGAAGGTGACCACGGAGGGCGAGAAGGTCATCGACCTGATGTGGGACGTCATCGCCGCCAAGGGATTCGAGAAGGACACCTACTTCGCCCAGGCCGCCGTCGAGGTCCGCGGGCTGCCGAAGCTGGAGGGCACGGTCCACGTCAATCTCGCGCTGATCCTCAAGTTCATGCGCAACCACCTGCTGAACCCGGCCGAGTACGCACCCGTGCCGGCCCGCCTCGACGCCGCCGACGACGCGTTCCTCTTCCGTCAGGGACCGGCCCGCGGCCTGGGTTCCGTACGCTTCCACGACTGGCGCCCCGCCTACGACGCGTACGCGGACGTGCCCAACGTCGCCCGCTTCCGCGAGCAGGCGGACGCACTGTGCGACTTCGTCGCCACCGTCGCGCCCGACGAGGAGCAGAGCCGCGACCTCGACTTCCTGCTCTCCGTCGGCCAGCTCTTCGCGCTGGTGGTCCACGGACAGCTGGTCCTGGAACAGGCCCGCGCGACGGACCTGGACCAGGACGTGCTCGACGAGCTGTTCTCCGTGCTCGTACGTGACTTCTCCGCGCACGCCGTGGAGCTGCACGGCAAGGAGTCGGCCACCGGCGCGCAGCAGAGCTGGGCACTCGGCGCGGTCCGGCGTCCCGTCGTCGACGCGGCCCGTTCGACGCGCGTCTGGGAGCGCGTCGAGGCCCTGGCGGGGGCGTACGAGATGGCGCCGTGACCACGCGGACCGGGCGCCCGGCGGGATCCTGCGGGCACCCGGTCCGTGAGCGGCCCGGCGGGGGAGCGGCAGGCCCGTGCGGTTCTCGGCGAGCTCGCCGCCGCGCGCGGCGACGTGGCCACGGTCGCGGCCGTGCCGTCGGGCACGGGCGGTTGCGCGCGGGCGGCTGCGGGACACCTGAGGCCGTGCCGGCTCACGCGGAGGGGCGCCGGCGCTGTCCCTGAGCGCGTCCGGCAGCACCGTCGTGCTGCCGGACACGTAGTACCGGGCGCAGGCCGTCAGGCCGCCGAGGAGGGGCCGACCAGCTCGCCCAGGACGTCCTCCATGGTGACGAATCCGATCACCGTGCCCCGGTCGCCGGTGACGGCGGCCAGATGGGTGCCGCCGGCCCGCATGGCGGTCATGGTGTCGTCCAGCGGTGTGTCGATCTCGACCCGGATCATCGTGTGCGGTGCGCCGGTCGGATACGGCTCGTCCCGCTCGGTCACCCCGAGGGCGTCCTTGATGTGCAGGTAGCCCAGGACCTCGTCGCCCAAGGGAGCCAGGGGTTCCCGGCCGCTCCCGTTTCGCGGCCGGCTCCGTGGACGGGCCGGCGACGCACCCCACAGGCGCCGCGGCCCTGGTCTCACAAGGGTGCGGTGGTCTTCAGGACGAAGAACAGGGTGACCGCCGCGTTGGCCGAGGACAGGGCGGAGACCGTCGTGCCGGCCGCCGCGGCCCAGGCGGCCAGGCCGACGGCGGTGAAGACGGGCGGCCAGGCGCCGGCGGCCGGGGCCGGTCCGAGCAGGGCCGCGACCCGCCGCGGGACCGGCCCCGGGGCCGCCAGCCCGGCGAACGTCACCCCGGGCGCACCGCGGGAGACGAGCGCGGCCCGGCCGATCGCGCGGGCCACCACCCGCCGGCTGCCGACCGCCGCGGCGGCGTCCTCGTCCGCCCACCGTTCCGCGGAGTACGCCACGGCTGTACGCAACGGCCGGAGGAACGGGTTGGCCCGGGCGGCCAGTTGCTCGCCGGGCAGCCGGCTGCCCTCGTCGGTGACGCGGAAGGTGGCCAGGCGTCCCGCACGTCGATATGTATCAGGCATATAACGTGCCCGATACATTCGATGTGTACGATGCATATCGCAACCGACAGACATGCGAGGAACTCCCTTATGGAAGCCCCCCAGCCCTCGGCCCGCGCCGGCGCCGTGGTCGCCACGCTGGCCTTCGCCGGCACCACGGCGGCGATCATGCAGACGCTGGTCACCCCTCTGATCGCGGAGCTGCCGCAGATCCTGCACACCTCGTCCGCGAACAGTGCCTGGGTGATCACCGTCACACTGCTGGTGGCGGCCGTCTGTGTGCCCGTCACCGGACGTCTCGGCGACCTGCTGGGAAAGCGCCGGATGCTCCTCGCCTGTTCCGTGCCGCTCATCGTCGGCTCGGTCGTGTGCGCGGTCTCGTCCTCCGTGGTCCCCATGATCGTCGGACGCGGTCTGCAGGGCATGGGGATGGGCATGGTGCCGCTCGGCATCGCCCTGCTGCGCGACGTGGTCCCCGCCGAGAAGCTCAGCTCCTCCATCGCGCTGGTCAGCGCGTCGATGGGCATCGGCGGCGGCCTCGGACTGCCGATCTCCGCCGCGGTCGCGCAGTACACGGACTGGCGGGTGCTCTTCTGGGGTTCCGCCGTGCTGGCCGTCGCGATCGCCGTACTGATCTGGTTCATGATCCCGGACGTCCCGGCGGGCGCCCGGGGGCAGCGTTTCGACGCCCCCGGAGCCATCGGTCTCGGCATCGGCCTGGTCTGCCTCCTGCTCGCCGTCTCCAAGGGCGCCGAATGGGGCTGGGGCTCGGCCGCCACTCTCGGCCTGTTCGCCTCCGCCCTCGTGGTCCTGCTCGCCTGGGGCGTCTGGGAGACCCGCACCCGTGACCCGCTGGTGGACCTGCGCACCACCGCCCGCCCCCGGGTCCTGCTCACCAACGTCGCCTCGGTGTTCATCGGGTTCGGCATGTACGCCAGCATGCTGATCATTCCCCAGCTGCTGCAGTTCCCCGACGCCACCGGCTACGGCCTCGGTCAGTCGATGCTCGCGGCCGGTCTGTGGATGGCTCCCGGCGGAATCATGATGATGATCGTCTCCCCGTTCGGCGGGAAGCTCACCGACGCCCGCGGCCCGAAGTTCACCCTGATCTGCGGCGCCCTGGTCATCGCCGCCGGCTACGGCCTCTCGCTGGTCCTGATGGGCTCCGCCTGGGGGCTGATGCTCGTCTGCATCGTCATCAACGGCGGAGTGGGCCTCGCCTACGGGTCGATGCCCGCGCTCATCATGAGCTCGGTGCCGCTCTCCGAGACCGCCGCCGCCAACGGTTTCAACACGCTCATGCGCTCCCTGGGAACGTCGGTCGGCGCCGCCGTGATCGGCGTGGTCCTCTCCCGGATGAACATCGGCATGGGCGGTTTCAGCCTCACCTCGGAGGACGGATTCCGGACCGGTCTGATCATCGGCGGCGGGGTCGCACTCGTGGCCGCCCTGGTCGCGACGGTCATTCCGGCCGTCCGGACCACTGGCGCGGTCGGCGGGAAGGCCGAGGTCGCGGAGCCGGCCGCGGCGAGGGCCTGACGGTCCGGCCCTCGCAGACCCGTACGTCCAACTGACGAATTCCGTAATCCTGTTGTAGGTCTTGGGGATGACCCGTGGACCCATACGGAGAGGGATTCGCGCAGGCCCCGCCTCCTCATACGGTCGTGATCGACCAGGAACGATCAAAGACGGTACGGCGGCGGGGCTCATGGCACAGGTGACACAGCAGGAAACGGTCCAGGGGGACGGACGGCAGGACAAGGCGTTCGCCCCCGAGTACCAGGGAGCCCTCGGCTCCCTCTCGGTCAACGCGTCGCTCACCGACGTGCTGGCCAGGGGGAGGGAGGAACTGCGCGCGGCCGAACGGAGCGGCGACCGCCGGGAGGCGGCCCGTTGCGGGCTCGCCGTCGCGGAGGCCTGCCGGCGGCTCGGGCGCAACGAGGAGGCCGAGCAGGCGTGGCGGGCGAGCTACCGCGCCGCCCGGTCCGCACAGGACGTCGGGGCCATGGCCTGGGCCCTGTGGAGCGGCGGCACGCTCGCCCGCCAGCGCGGCGCGCTGCCGCTCGCCTACCGGCTCCTGCGGCTGGCGGCCGAACTGGGGGAGCGCGGCGGCGACGTCGTCGTACGGGGCTACTCGCTCGCCGGTCTCGCGGAGACCGGGCGGATCCAGGGTGACTACCAGGCCGTCGGCGAGCTGCACGAACAGCTGCTCGCCGAGGCCCGCCGCCGCGGCGAGGCACGGCACACGGTGTGGGCGCTGGAGGGCATAGCGCAGATGCACCGGAACACCGGCTCGTACGACACGGCTCTCGCCCTCTTCGAGGAAGCGGCCGAAACGGCGGACCGGGCCGACGACCGCCGGGGCCGGGCCTGGGCCCTGCGCGGCATCGCCGACGTGGTGTCCGCACGGGACGGCGCAGTGGACCGTGCGCTCGACCTGCTCTCCGAGGCCGAACACACCTGCCGTGAGATGCGGTTGTCCAGTGCGCTCGCGTACAACCACAAGATGCGCGGCAACGTGCTCTACCGGGCGGGCCGGTACACGGAGGCCCGCGAGAACTACGAACAGGCACTGGCCGAGTTCCTCGCGATGGACGAGTCGCGCGGAACCGCGCTCGCCCGCCTCGGGCTCACCAAGACGCTCGCCCGGCTGGGACGGGACCGCGCCGAGACCGTCGCCGAACTCGCCGGACTGCGCCACGCGCTGGAACGCCTCGGCCTGCGGCACGCCCGGGACATGATCGACCGGGCAGCGGCCGAGCTGGGGGTGGGTCAGGTGCCGGACGCGCCGCACCCCGTCGGCGAGGGGACGCTGTGATGAGCTCCGCGACCTCCCCCACGCAGACATCCCCGGCGGAAGCGGGCTCCCCGCACACCGCCGCCACCCCCCTCACCCTGGCGCGCTGCCGCACCCTGGTACGCCCCGCGCTCGTGGACGCCGTCGGGCGGCTCCATCCGTGGCCCGGCGAGATGGCGGCCTTCTCGCTCGGCTGGTGCGGGGTCGGCGGTACCCCCGACCCCGGTGGCTCCCAGGGCAAGGGCGTACGCCAGGCCCTCGCCGTGCTGGGGGCCGAAGCCGTCGGGGCGTCCGGGGAGACCGCGGTCCCCGGAGCGGTCGCCGTCGAACTCGTCCACGTCTTCTCGCTCCTGCACGACGACATCATGGACGGGGACGAGACACGCAGGCAGCGCGAGACGGTGTGGAAGGCGTACGGCACGGGGCCCGCCGTCCTCGCCGGTGACGCGCTGCTGGCGATCGCCCTGCAGACCCTCTCCGAGACGCCCGGGGCGCTCGGCGGGGCCGCCGTGCGCCTGCTGTCCGGGACGCTGACCCGCCTGGTCCGGGGCCAGGCCGAGGACCTGCTCTTCGCCGACCGGCCCTGGACGGGACCCGGCGCGGTCCGGCCCGACGCCTACCGGTCCATGGCCGAGGACAAGACGGGGGCGCTCCTGGGCTGCGCCGCCGGACTCGGTGCCCTGCTCGGCGGCGCTCCCGCCGGCACGGTCGCCGCACTGGACAGGGCGGGGCGCCACCTCGGCGTCGCCTTCCAGGCCGTCGACGACCTGCTCGGCATCTGGGGCGACCCCGTACGGACCGGAAAGCCCGTCCACGGAGACCTGCGGCAGCGGAGGAAGACCTATCCCGTCCTCGCCGCCCTCGCCTCGGACGGGCTCCCCGCCCGCGAACTGGCCGCGCTGCTCGCCTCCCCGCTCCCGCTCGACGAACCCACCGCACTCCGTGCGGCCACGCTCGCCGACGCGGCCGGCGGCCGGGCGGCCACCCTGGCCGAGGCCCGCCGGCACCTCGACGCCGCCCGGGCCTGCCTGCGCGGCGTACCGCTCGCACCGCGCACGGTGCGGGAGATCGAGGGGCTGCTCGACTACCTGCTCCACCGGAACGTATGAGAGCCGCCGGCGGCGCCGAGCGCCGCCGGCCACCGGCCGTCAGTCGCGGCAACGACGCCGTCCCGGAAGGGGAGAATGCGCGGATGGAGATCACCGCACACGCGCTCAACCGCGCTACGCTCGCCCGTCAGTTGCTGCTCCGCCGCGAGGCGTTCGACGTCGAGGACGCGGTACGACGCGTGGTCGCCCTGCAGGCACAGCAGCCCGCCTCGCCCTACATCGCCCTGTGGAACAGGCTGAGCGGGTTCGATCCGGCCCGTCTCGACGCGGCGGTGGACGGGCAGCGGACGGTCAAGGCGACGCTGATGCGGCTCACCCTGCACGCGGTCCACGCCGAGGACTACCCGGCCTTCCGCGAGGCGATGGAACCCACACTGCGCGCCTCCAGGCTGGGCGACGCGCGCTTCACGGCGTCCGGGATCGCCCCGGACGCCGTCGGTTCACTGGTCGAGGACCTGCTGGCCTACGCCGACCGGCCGCGCACCGCTGCCGAGATCAGCGGCCGGATCGATGAGCGGCTGGGCGCACCGGTGGACACGGCGGCTCAGCGGATGCTGCGTCAGTACGTGCCGCTGTGGCACGCGGGCACCGGTGGGCCGTGGTCGTTCGGCCACCGGCCGTCGTACATCGCGGCGGGCATACGACCGCGGCCGGCGGATCCCGACGTCGCCGCCGCGAGCCTGCGCACCCTGATCCGCCGCTATCTGGAGGGATTCGGACCGGCATCGGTGGCGGACATGGCCCAGTTCGCCCTGGTCCAGCGGGCCCGGGTCCGCGCGGCGGTGCACGCGCTCGCCGACGGACTCGACCTGTTGGAAGGCCCCGACGGCACGATGCTGTACGACATCCCCGGCGCCCCCCGCCCGGCCGGGGACACTCCCGCCCCGCCCCGGCTGATGGCGATGTGGGACAGCGTCCTGCTGGCCTACTCCGACCGCAGCCGCGTCATCCCGCCCGCCTACCGCAAGCTCGTGATACGCGTCAACGGCGATGTGCTGCCCACCCTGCTGGTCGACGGCCACGTCGCCGGCGTCTGGCGTCCCGCCGACGGTGGGATCGAGGCCACCGCGTTCCACCCCCTCCCGGGCAGCGTCTGGGAGGCACTGGCGGCAGAGGCCGAAGCCCTCGTCGCCTTCCTCGCGCCCCGCGATCCCGGTGTCTACGCACGCTACGGCCACTGGTGGGCCAAAGGGCTGCCGGCCGCGGAGACCCGGACACTTCCCGGCAGTTGAGCGGGTGTCCCCGATCCCGGAGCGCCCGCACGCGAGCGGATCCGCTCAGCCGCGGGGGATCCGGACGGGGACCGGGCGGGACGGCGGCGTGGGGCGGGCCCGTGCGGAACCGCCCCACGCCGCACCGGGTGGAGTCTCAGCGTGGGAGCGTCCAGCGGCTGCCCCGCGCCGCCGCCACCAGTTCGGAAACCGTCGCCAGCTTGACCCGGGGCCGGCCCTCGCGGGCTCCGAGGGCCAGTTCGGCGCGCTCGATCTCCGCCAGACCGCGGGCGTCGACGATCCGGCGGTTGCGGCGCCGTACCAGCCGGTGGAACGCCCTCGGTCCGTGTTCCGGCGCGGGCAGCGTCCCGGCGACGGCGTCGGCCAGCAGGGTGCCGACGGTCTCGGCGGCGCAGGTCCGGTTGGTGCCGATGCCGCCCGAAGGGCCACGCTTGATCCATCCCACGACGTACGTGCCCGGCAGACCCGTGACGCGTCCGCCCTCGTGCGGCACGGTGCCGGTCGCCTCGTCGAACGGCAGTCCGGCCACCGGCACACCGTGGTAGCCGACCGCCCGCAGCAGCATCCCGGCCAGGATCACCGGGCCGTCCGAGGCGTCCGCCCCGCCCGTGACGCGCACGGCACGGACCTCGTCCTCGCCGCACGCCTCCACGGGCGCGGAGTGGAAGCGGAGCACGATGCGCCTGCCCGTCACCGGCGCGAGCGACCAGTCCGCCTTCTCACGGGCGACGCCCTGCAGCAGCGCGGCCTTGTCACGCGGTCCGGCGGCGTCGATCGCCGCACCGGTCCGCGGGTCGTGGTCGTCGACGACCAGCTCCACGCCGGGCAGGTGCTTGAGGGCGAGCAGCTCGGGTCCGGTGTACGCCGCCTCATCGGGCCCCCGTCGTCCGAGCAGCACCACCTCGCGCACCCGGCCGGAGCGCAGGGCGTCGAGCGCGTGGCGGGCGATGTCGGTGCCGGCCAGCGAGTCCGGGTCCGACACGAGGATCCGGGCCGCGTCGACGGCGACGTTGCCGTTGCCGACCACCACGACCCGTTCCGCCGACAGGCCGACGGCGTCCGGTGCGACCTCCGGGTGGGCGTTGTACCAGGAGACGAACGTCGTCGCGGAGATGCTGCCGGGCAGGTCCTCGCCCGGGATCCCGAGCCGACGGCCGGCGCCGGCGCCGACGGCGTAGACCACCGCGTCGTGGTGCGCGGCGAGCTCCTCCGGTGTGATGTCCCTGCCCACGTCGAGACCGAGGTGCATGCGTACCCGTGGATGCGTGTGGAAGCGTGCGAAGGAGTCTCCGGCCTTCTTGGTCGAGGGGTGGTCCGGCGCCACTCCGTACCGTATGAGTCCGCCCGCGACGGGCAGCCGGTCGACCAGCGTCACCTCGGCGCCGGTGTGCAGCAGCAGGTCCTCGGCCGCATACATGCCCGCGGGGCCCGTGCCCACCACCGCGACCCGGATCGGTGCGAAGTCGGACGGCAGGGTGCGCTCGAAGGCGGGCTCGCTCCACGCGTGGAAGTTCGGTCCCGTGACGGCAGGTTCGGGCTCCCGGTCCTCGTAGTACGCCGCGTTGACCGCGCCGTACTCCTTCTGCGCGCCGGTCAGGCTCTCCACCGGGAAGATCGCGTCCACCGGGCATGCGTCCGCGCAGGCACCGCAGTCGATGCAGGCCTTCGGGTCGATGTACAGCATCTCCGTGCGGCCGAAGTCCCGTTCCTCCGGCGTCGGATGGATGCAGTTGACGGGGCACGCGGCGATGCAGGTGGCGTCGCTGCAGCACGTCTGGGTGATGGCGTAGGTCATCTCATCCGCTCAGATCAGGTGGGCACGCTTGTAGAACACCAGCGCCGGCCTGGTGAGCAGGCGGGCGGAGGCCAGGAAGTCCATCAGGCCCGAACAGCTGGAGCGCATCATCGACTTGTGGTGCTCGTTGTCCTTCGCCTCGGCGATGGCGCGTTCGCTGTCGAGTCCCGCGTTGGCGTAGACGTCCTTGTTGACCATGCTGGTGACGATGACGTAGGACGCGACCGCGATGACGAACGCGTGGATCTGGCGGCGGATCCGCCCGGCGCCGCCGAGGTGCCGGCGCGTCTCGGCGCGGGCGAACTTCATGTGCCGGGACTCCTCGACGACGTGGATGTTGTTGATGGTGCGGACGAAGGGCACGACCCGCTCGTCCCGCATCCAGTCGCGCTGCATGACGTCCAGCACCTCCTCGGCGACCAGGATCGCCGCGTACGCCGCCTCACCGAACGCCAGGGTCTTGAAGGCCCGGCCGAGCTCCACGGCGAGCCGGCGCGGCCGGTAGGCCGGGGCGCCCAGCTTCCGCGCACCGCGGGCGAACATGATCGAGTGCCGGCACTCCTCGGCTATCTCGGTCAGCGCCCACTGGACGTCCGCGCCGGCCGGGTCCTTGGCGTAGATGTCGCGCAGCACCATCTGCTGCAGGATCATCTCGAACCAGATGCCGGTGCTGGCCACCGACGCGGCCTCCTGCCGGGTCAGTTCCTTGCGCTGGGCGTCGGTGAGCTCACTCCAGTACGCCGTGCCGTAGAGCGTGCTCCACTCCGGGCTCGCGCCGTGGAAGTCCTTGTCCAGCGGTGTCTCCCAGTCGACTTCCGTAGCCGGGTCGTACGCCAGCCTCGCGGCCGAATCGAGCAGGCGGCGGGCGACCTCGTGCTCGTGCGGCTCCTGTGCCTCGGGTCGAACGGTGCTGCTTGCCATGGTGCGGCTCCTCGGTTCGCGCGTGACAGATGCGGCTGAGATGACGGGGTGTCACCTCCCGTTGTGGCGGCTCGCCGTGGCGGCGGCCGTGGGGAGTCGGTGCGGTGCGTGCTCGACGGAGGTGAGGGCGATGGCGGCCCGTTCCCGTACGACCGCCATGACCGACACCTCCGGCGGAACGCCGCGGGGCGGTCGCCCGCCACCGCTTGTTAGACGCAAGGTATAACAACGATGCCGGGTGAGCCTACCCCCGAGTAAGAAATGCCCGTACTCCTCCGCGAGATCTCCCCTTCCCGGCTCGCGGGGGCGTCGGACCGTGCGGCGGAGGCCTGTTCGAGGGGGTGCCCGCGGGCCCCCGGCTCCGGAGCGCCGGCCGGTGGGGGCGGATACCCCTCGTCGGTGTCCCCCGGCGCCGAGCTGAGGAGGCCCGAAGTGAGCGGATCAGCCACCGTCACCTCCCGCCACGCACCGCGGTCCGCCGCCGGGGGCAACCGCCGCCCGCGGTGGACCCCCGGCCGGATCGGCCTGCTCGTCGTCGACCTGCTGATCATGGCGTCGCTCGTGATCGCCGGACTGCCGCTCCTGGTCGTCTTCGTGCTGTTCCAGCGTCAGATCGTGCGCGGCATCGCCCACACCGGTCTCGCCGGCCAGCAGGGGTGCCCGGACGTGCCCGCGGTCCGTAGGGATGACACGGCATCCGTACGGACCGCTCGGCCCGCGGTCAGGCGGCCGACGTACCCCGGGCCAGAAGCAGGGCAAGATCCGCCGCCGCCACGGCCACCGTCCCCACGAGCGCCGCCTTGCGACGGAACGGGCCCCGTGCGAGCCCGGCCAGCGCCGCCGGTACCACGCCCGCGAGGACGACCGCCCCCCACCCGCCCGCCGGCCCCGGAGGGCCGAGGACCAGCACCGCCGATGCCGCCACCAGCGGGATGGGCAGCAGGAGCCGGGTGCGGGCGGCGCCCCACCGCTGGGGCAGGCCGCGGATTCCGGCCGCCAGATCGGCGTCGATGTCCGGCAGCACGTCGGCCAGATGGGCCGCGACGCCGAGCAGTGCCCCCGCCGTCACCGCCCACCACGCGGGCCAGGGGCGGCCGGGCGCACTCAGGGCCACCAGGCAGGGCAGGCTCGCGAAGCCGATCGCGTACGGGAGCCAGGACAGGACCGTGGCCTTCAGTCCCAGGTTGTAGAGCCAGGCCGCCAGGACCCCGGCCAGATGCACCGCGCCGGCGGCGGGGCCGCACGCGAGGGACAGGGGGACGCACAGCGCCAGCGACGCGAGCGCGGCGCTCCACACCGTGTTCCGGTCCACCTCGCCCCTGGCCACCGGCTTGTCCGCCCGCCCGGCCTCGGCGTCGCGCCGGGCGTCGAAGGCGTCGTTGCACCAGCCCACCGAGAGCTGGCCGGTCAGCACGGCCGCGGCGATCACCACGCACCGGGCGAACCCCGGCCCGGAACCGGCCGCCAGGGTGGTGGCCAGGACGGTGACCGCCACCACCGGCCCGGGATGACAGGACAGGGCGAGCCCCGTCGCAGGGCGATAGGTGCCGTCGGGTACCGGCCGGTCCGTGGTGTCCACAGGGCGATCGTAGGTACCGGGGATCACATCAACACGGCAGCCGCACGTTTCATTTGCCAGGTTTTGTGTTGTTCTGTGGGCAGGATGTCGGTCATGACCTCTCCGAAGCGGGCACGAGGATGACCCGGATCGCCGCGGTGCACGGGGTCCTGCCACCGCACCGCCACACCCAGCAGGCGGTCACCGACATGGTGGCGCGCACCTGCCTGCCCGCAGGCGCGGACCGCCGCGTGCTGGACCGGATCCACCGCAACGCCGGGGTCCGCACCCGGAGCATGGTGCTGCCGCTGGAACGCTACGGCGAACTCGACGGATTCGGGGCGGCCAACGACGTGTTCATCGAAGCGGCCGTCGACCTGGGCGCCCAGGCGGTACGCGAGGCACTGCGCGAGGCGCGGCTGCGGCCCGCCGACGTGGATCTGCTGCTCTTCACCTCCGTCACGGGCCTGGCCGCACCCTCCGTCGACGCCCGGCTCGTCGGTCGCCTCGGTCTGCGCCCCGATGTGAAGCGGCTCCCCGTCTTCGGCCTGGGCTGCGTCGCCGGAGCCGCCGGAGTGGCCCGGCTGCACGACTACCTGCTCGGCCGGCCCGGACAGGTGGCCGTACTGCTCTCGGTCGAACTGTGCTCGCTGACCTTCCAGCGTGACGACGCGACGCCCGCCAACCTGGTCGCGACGGCCCTCTTCGGCGACGGCGCGGCGGCCGTGGTCCTCGTCGGCGGCCGGCACGCGCGGGCGGACGGCCCCGAGGTGGTGGACACCCGCAGCCGTCTGTACCCGGACACCGGACACGTGATGGGCTGGGACATCCGGAGCTCCGGCTTCAAGGTGATGCTCGACCCGGCCGTCCCCGACGTCGTACGCCGGTACCTCGCCGAGGACGTCCGCGGATTCCTGGAGGAGCACGGGCTCAAACCGAAGGACATCGCCCACTGGGTGTGCCACCCCGGCGGCCCCAAGGTCCTGGAAGCCGTCGCCGACGTCCTGTCACTGTCCGAGGGGGCGCTCGACGTCACCTGGCGGTCACTGGCCGAGGTGGGCAACCTGTCGTCGGCCTCGGTCCTGCACGTCCTGCGGGACACCCTGGAACAGCGACGGCCCGAGCCGGGGACCCCCGGTCTGCTGATGGCCATGGGGCCCGGATTCTGCTGCGAACTGGTGCTCCTGCGCTGGTAGTCCGGAGGAACGCGTGATCTGGTACACCGCCCTGGTGCTGGCCGTCGCCGCCGAGCGTCTCGCCGAACTGGCCCTGGCGCTGCGCAACACCCGCTGGAGTCTGGCCCGCGGCGGCATCGAGTCCGGGCGCCGTCACTATCCGGCGATGGTGGCCCTGCACAGCGCGCTGCTCGCCGGATGCCTCGTCGAAGCCTGGTCGGCGGGACGCCCGTTCGTGCCCTGGTACGGATGGGCCATGGCGGCGGTTGTGGCCGCCGCGCAGGGACTGCGCTGGTGGTGCGTCCGCACCCTCGGACACCGTTGGAACACCCGCGTCATCGTCGTCCCCGGGCTGCCCCCGGAGACCGGCGGGCCCTACCGGTGGCTGCGCCACCCCAACTACGTGGCGGTAGCCGCCGAGGGCCTCGCCCTGCCACTCGTCCACGGCGCGTGGGTGACGGCCGCCGTCTTCACCCTGCTGAACGCGGCGCTCATGACGGTGCGCATCCGCTGCGAGGACGGCGCGCTGGCCCGGCTCCCGGGAGCGGGAGCCCGCGCGTGATCGACATCCTGGTGGCGGGCGGCGGACCCGCCGGACTGGTGGCGGCGATCCGGGCCGCCGCGGCCGGCCGCGAGGCCGTCGTGGTCGAGCCCCGCACCGCTCCCGTGGACAAGGCCTGCGGCGAGGGCATCATGCCCGGCGGCGTGGCCGCCCTGCGCGCACTGGGCGTCATGGTCCCCGGCAGCGCACTGCGCGGCATCCGCTACATCGACGGCGCCCGCAGGGCCGAGGCGTACTTCCGCGGCGCGCCCGGTCTCGGCGTCCGGCGCACCGCCCTCCACGAGGCCCTGTACCGAAGGGCCCTGGAGCTCGGCGTACGGATCGTCGCGGGCCGGGTGGGGGAGGTGCGGCAGGCACTTGACAGCGTTGGCGCGGCGGGGCTGACGGCACGCTGGCTGATCGCCGCCGACGGCCTGCACTCACCGGTGCGCCGCACGCTCGGCCTCGACCGCCCCGCCTCCGCCCCGCACCGCTACGGACTGCGCCGGCACTACCGGGTCGCCCCGTGGACGGATTTCGTCGAGGTGCACTGGTCGCGGCGGTGCGAGGCGTACGTGACGCCCGTGGGCGAGCGGCTGGTGGGCGTCGCCGTGCTCAGCGGCGAGCGCCGCTCGCACGCAGAACACCTGTCCGCGTTCCCCGCCCTGGCCGACGCCCTCCGCTACGCGGAGGAGGGGCCCGTACGCGGCGCGGGGCCCCTGCGGCAGTCCGCGCGCAGCCCGCGGGCCGGACGGGTCCTGCTGGTCGGCGACGCGGCAGGCTATGTCGACGCGCTCACCGGGGAAGGCATCGCCCTGGCGGCGGCGACCGCGTCCGCCGCCGTCGACTGCCTCACCGCGGGCCGCCCCGAGGCCTACCCCGCGCACTGGAGGCGACTGACCCGCCGGCACCGGCTGCTCACCCAGGGCCTGCTGAGCGCGGCCCGGCACCCGTTCGCCGCCCGGCTGATCGTCCCCGCCGCCCACCGCCTGCCCGCCGTGTTCGAAGCGGCGGTACACGCCCTGCGGTAGCGGCGCACCAGGACCCAGGTGTCCGACGGCCGGGCCGCTCTGCGATCCTGGCAGGGTGCCGCCCCTCCCCGTGACTCCGCAGGCCATCACCCCCGACTCACCGCATCCCGCGCTGAGCCCCCTGCTGACCCAGTCCTGGCTGGACCTGGCCTTCCTGCACTGGGCGGCCGACCCCGCGGACGTGGCGCCGCTGCTGCCGGCCGGAACGGTGCCCGACACGCTGGACGGCGTCACGTACGTCGGACTCGTCGCCTTCCGCATGCACCGGGTCGGCCTGCTCCGCCTGCCCGGCATCCCCTATCTCGGCACGTTCCCCGAGACGAACGTGCGGCTGTACTCGGTGGACTCCCAGGGACGGCGCGGAGTGGTCTTCCGCTCGCTGGACGCCTCCCGGCTGATCCCCGTGGCCGTGGCACGGACGCTGTTCCGGCTGCCGTACGTGTGGTCCCGGATGGAGGTCCGGCGGGACGCCGACACCCTCACGTACACCAGCAGGCGGCGGTGGCCCGGACCGCGCGGCGCGCACAGCCGGATCGTGCTGCGGATCGGCGACCGCGTCGAGGAGCCGGATGCCCTCGAACACTTCCTGACCGCGCGCTGGGGCCTGCACAACACCTTCTTCGGACGCCGGATGTACCTCGCGAACACCCATCCCCGCTGGCCCCTGCACCGTGCCCGGCTCGTCGAGTGCGACGAGAACCTGGTGACGGCGGCGGGCCTGGCCGCGCCGGAGGGTGAGCCGGTGAGCGTGCTCTACTCGCCGGGAGTCCCGGTCCGCTTCGGCCGCCCCGGGGGCATCCCGGTCCCGTGACACCGCCGGGCCGTGGTCCGACCGGGGCCCGGCACGGCACTCCCCGGCATGTCGCCGCTCCCCCCGCCCGGGGCCGCTCTACTGTCGCCGGCACGGACCGGAGCGAGCGGTGGGAGCGACATGCGGGGAGTGGCCCGGCTGATCTGCGGACGGCGCACCAAATGGGCCGTCGTGGCGTTCTGGCTCGTCGTCCTCGTCCTCGCTGCACCGCTGGCCGGCAAGCTCATGGGCGTCCAGGACAACGACGCCGCGTCCTGGCTGCCGAGCAGCGCCGAGTCCACCCAGGTCTGGGAGGAGTCCAGGCAATTCCGGCCCGAGATCATCACGGCGATCGTCGTGTACGCCCGCGAGGGCGGTCTGACGGACGCGGACCGTGCCCGGATCGCGGAGGACAAGCAGCAGCTCATGACGCTGCGCGCGCACGGTGTGCGGGGCAGCGAGACCCGGGGCCCGTTGTACGACAGAAGGACCGCGCCTGCCGCCGCCCAGATCTTCGTCCCCGTGACGATGGACGAGAAGGGCTGGGAGCGCATCGGTCCCGCCGTCGACTCCGTGCGGGACGTCGTGGGCCACGGCGGGGGAGGACTCGCCGTCCACATCTCCGGTCCCGGCGGCGTCGCCGCCGACTCGGCCGAGGCCTTCTCGGGCATCGACTCCACCCTGTTCACCGCCGCGCTCGCCGTCGTGGTCCTGATGCTGCTGATCACCTACCGCAGTCCCAGCCTGCTGCTGCTCCCGGTGATCTCGGTCGTCGCCGCACTCCTCGCCGCGCAGGCCCTCATCTATCTGCTCGCGGCGCACGCGGGCCTCACCGTCAACGGACAGAGCGCGGGCATCCTCACGGTGCTGGTCTTCGGCGCGGGCACGGACTACGCCCTGCTGCTTGTCGCCCGCTACCGGGAGGAGCTGAGACGGCACGAGGACCGGCACGAAGCCATGGCCCGCGCGCTGCACCGTGCGAGCCCGGCCGTGCTGGCGAGCAGCGGCACCGTGGTGCTGAGCATGCTCGTCCTGCTGGTCGCCGAGATGAACTCGACCCGGGGCCTCGGCCCGGTCGCCGCGATCGGGGTGGCCGTCGCCCTGGTCGCCATGCTCACGCTCCTCCCCGCCCTGCTGGTGATCTTCGGCCGCTGGGTCTTCTGGCCGGTGGTTCCGCACCTCGGGACGCCCGAGCCCACCGAGCGCGGATTCTGGGCCCGGACGGGGCAGTGGCTGTCCGGCCGCCCCCGCAGGGTCTGGGTGGCCACCGCCCTCGTACTCGCCGCGCTGTCCCTGGGGCTGGTCCAGCTGCGTGCGGCGGGGCTCAGCAATGCCGACTCCTTCCCCGACAAACCGGACTCCATCGTCGGCCAGGAGATCCAGCACCGGTACTTCCCGGGGGGCAGCGGCAGCCCCCTGGTCGTCATCGCGGCGGCGGACCGGAGCGCGCAGGTGCGGACCGCGGTCGCGGAGACACGCGGCGTGGTGCCCGGCTCCCTCGTCGTGCCGCCCGGTGCCGAGCCGGAACACGACGGCCGGGTGATCTTCGAGGCGACCCTGACCGATCCCGCGGACAGCGACCGGGCCGAGCAGACCGTGAAACGGGTGCGAGCCGCCGTGCACCGGGTGCCGGAAGCGGACGCCCGGGTGGGGGGAGACACCGCGACGCTGCTCGACATGGACGCCGCCACCCGGCACGACAACCTGGTCATCATTCCCCTGGTCCTGCTGGTGGTGCTGGTCGTCCTGGCGCTGGTGCTGCGCGCCCTGGTGGCGCCGCTGCTCCTGGTCGCGACGGTGGTGCTGTCCTTCGCCGCCGCGCTGGGCGTCAGCGCCCTCGCCTTCCGGTACGTCTTCGACTACGCGGGCGAGACGACGGACTTCCCGCTCTTCGTCTTCGTGTTCCTGGTGGCCCTCGGCATCGACTACAACATCTTCCTGGCCACCCGGATCCGCGAGGAGACCCTGCACCGGGGCACCCGCGCGGGCGTCGTGACGGGGCTCGCCGCCACCGGCGCGGTGATCACCTCGGCGGGCCTGGTCCTGGCGGGCACCTTCGCCGTGCTGGGTACCCTGCCGGTGGTGGCCTTCGCGGAGATCGGCTTCGCCGTCGCCCTGGGCGTGCTCCTGGACACGTTCGTCGTCCGGTCCGTGCTGGTCACCTCCCTCTTCCTGGACATCGGCCCGCGCGTCTGGTGGCCCCACCGGCTCGCCCGCGAGGACGGCGGCGCGGCGAAGGAGCGGCAAAGCGCCTGACGAGCGGCCCACCGCGTACCGCTCGCCCGGTGTAGGGCAAGGGTGTAGAAAGGGGGGCATGGCCGCACGCTACGGCCGCCCGCGCTCGTTTCTCATGATGAGAACCGTCGCAGGTCAGGTCTTTCTCCTGCAGGTGGCGATCGTGGTGTTGCTCGTCACGGCTGCCGTGGCCGCGCTCCTGCTGCAGTCCAGGGCTGCCAGCGAACGGGAGGCACGCAACCGCTCGGTCGCCGTGGCCGAAACGTTCGCGAACGCCCCGGGCATGGAAGCGGCCCTGGCGAGCCCTGACCCCACCGCCGTGCTCCAGCCCAAGGCGGAGGCGGCACGCAAGGCCTCCGGGGTCGACTTCGTCGTCGTGCTGAACCTGGACTCCATCCGGTACACCCACCCGCTGCCCGACCGGATCGGGAAGAAGTTCGTCGGCGATGTGGCGCCCGCACTGAACGGCCAGGTCGTCACCGAGAAGATCACCGGGACCATCGGGCCCCTCGTGCAGGCCGTCGTACCCGTCTTCGGTGCGAACGGCAAGGTCGTCGGCGTGGTGTCCGCGGGCATCACCATCGCCAAGGTGAGCGGTGTCTCGGAAGACCAGTTGCCCCTCCTGTTCGGCTCCGCCGCGGGAATCCTGATGCTGACCACGGGCGGTACGGCGCTCGTCAGCAGACGGCTGCGACGCCAGACCCACGGCCTCGGCCCGACCGAGATGACCCGGATGTACGAGCACCACGACGCCGTCCTGCACGCCGTCCGTGAGGGCGTACTCATCGTCGGGGGCGACGGGCGACTGCTGCTGGCCAACGACGAGGCACGAAGGCTCCTCGGACTCCCCGCGGACGTCGAGGGCCGGTCCGTCACGGAGCTGGGGCTCGACCCGGTCACCACCGAGCTGCTGTCCTCGGGGCGCATGGCGACCGACGAGGTCCTCTCCGTGGGGCACCGGGTACTGGCCGTCAGCCAGCGCTCCACGGACCAGGACGGCGGCCCGCCCGGCAGTGTGACGACCCTGCGTGACACCACGGAGCTGCAGGCACTCACGGGCAAGGCGGATGTGGCGCGCGGCCGGCTGAAGCTGCTCTACGACGCGGGTACGGAGATCGGCACCGCCCTCGACGTCGTACGGACCTGCGAGGAGCTGGCGGACTTCGCCACGGCCAGATTCGCCGACTTCGCCACCGTGGACGTGGCCGAGAGCGTGCTGCACGGAGAGGAACCGAGCGCGGCCCGGGCGGTCAGCGACATGCGGCGTACGGCGTTCAGCGGCCCCCGCCACGACACGGGGCTCTACCCGCTGGGATCGGTGATCCGCTTCCTGCCGAGCACCTCCCTCGGGGTCCGCCTGGTCAGGGGCGAAGCCGTCCTCGACACCGATCTGACCCGGCTCTCCGGATGGCAGCAGCAGAACCCGGCCCGGGCCGAACAGATCGTCGAATGCGGCTTCCACTCGATGATCGCCGTCCCGATGCGCGCCCGCGGCGTCATACTCGGCGTGGCCACGTTCTGGCGCGCGGGGAAGCCCGAATCCTTCGAGGACGAGGATCTGTCGGTCGCCGAGGAGCTCGTCGCGCGTGCCGCGGTGAGCATCGACAACGCCCGCCGCTACTCGCGCGAGCACACCGTCGCGGTCACCCTGCAGCGCAGCCTGCTGCCGCGCGGCCTCCCCGACCAGAGCGCCATCGACGCCGCCTACCGGTATCTGCCCGCGCAGGCCGGACAGGGCGGGCTGGGCGGGGTCGGCGGAGACTGGTTCGACATCATCCCGCTCCCCGGCGCCAGGGTCGCCCTCGTCGTCGGGGACGTGGTGGGCCACGGGCTCCACGCCGCGGCCACCATGGGGCGCCTGCGCACGGCGGTCCACAACTTCTCGACCCTGGACCTGCCCCCCGACGAGCTCCTGTGGCACCTGGACGAGCTCGTCGCCCGCATCGACCAGGACGAGACCGCCGACGGTTCGGAGGGCGGCGTCACCGGCGCCACCTGCCTCTACGCCATCTACGACCCGGCGACCGGACGCTGCTCCATGGCCCGGGCCGGACACCTCCAGCCGCTCGTCGTCGCCCCCGACGGCAGCGCGGCGTTCGCCGAGGTGCCCGGCGGACCTCCGCTGGGGCTGGGGGGCCTCCCCTTCGAGACCCTGGACGTGTATCTGCCCGAGAACAGCCGGCTGGTGCTCTACACGGACGGGCTCGTCGAGGACCGGCACCGGGACATCGACGAAGGGCTGGAATCGCTGCGCGCCACCCTCGAAGGACATCCCGGCTGGACCCCCGAGCAGACCTGCGAGGCCGTCCTGCGAGCCCTCGTGCCCGCGCGGGCACGCGACGACATCGCGCTGCTGGTGGGCCGCACACGCCGGCTCGCCGCCGAGAACGTGGCCGACTGGGAGGTCGACTCCGATCCCGCAGCGGTGTCCGGCGTACGGGCCGAGGTGTCCCGCACCCTGACCGAGTGGAATCTGATCGAGGAGGCGTTCACGACCGAGCTGATCCTCAGCGAACTGGTCACCAACTCCATCCGCTACGCCACCGGCCCCATCCGCGTACGGCTGGTCCGTGACCGCACCCTGATCTGCGAGGTGTCCGACCGCAGCAGCACCTCGCCCCATCTGCGGCAGGCGGCCACCACGGACGAGGGCGGCCGTGGGCTCTTCCTCGTCGCCCAGCTGGCGGAACGCTGGGGCACCCGGTACACCGACGACGGCGGAAAGGTCATCTGGACGGAGCAGCCGCTCCCGGGCGTGACGCCCCCGGACGACCCGCCGGGCCGGACAGCGCGACAGCTGTGACGTTTCTGTGAGTCCTGACGCAGAGGGTAAGAGGAGCCGGGGCGACCGAAGAGGACTGTGTGCGCAGGGACGGGGAGCAACGTCATACGCAGCTGCACGACGTGCGGCTCGGCGTGGCCGTCGAGCGCGCCCAGCAAGGGGACGAGGGCGCGTTCGCCACGGTCTACCGGCTCGTGCACCCCGGACTGCTGGGCTACGTACGCGGGCTGGTCGGGGACGACGCGGAGGACGTCGCCTCGGAGGCCTGGCTGGAGATCGCCCGCGACCTCGGACGGTTCCGCGGTGACGGCGCGGGGTTCCGCGGCTGGACGGCGACGATCGCCCGCCACCGGGCGCTGGACCACCTGCGCAGGCAGAAGCGCCGGCCCAGGACCTCGCTGATCGAGCACGACGTCCTGGACCTGCCCGGACAGACGGACACGGCGGGGGCGGTCCTGGAGTCGCTGGAGACCCGGCAGGCGCTCGAACGCATTGCGAAACTTCCGCCGGACCAGGCCGAGGCGGTCCTCTTACGTGTGGTCGTCGGGCTGGACGGACCCGCGGCGGCACGCGTGCTGGGCAAGCGGCCCGGGGCGGTGCGGACGGCAGCGTACCGGGGGCTGAAGAGGCTGGCCGAGCAGATGGCCCCGGGGGGCCGGGCGGACACGGTGACGTCCACGGTGCCGCGCACACTGAGGGATGAGACATGAGACGCGAGGAGCAGGAGCCGGACGAGGCCCTGGTGACCCCGGACATCGCAGCGCTCGCCGACGCGGTGCGAGGCCGCGACACACCGGGGCGGGAGGGCGAGGCACGGGCCCTCGCGGCATTCCGGGAGGCGCGCGACGCGGGCACCCACGCCCGCACCGGGCGTGGCCGCAGGCGTGACGACTGGCGCCCGGCCGCCGGGCGGCGGAGAGCGGGAAGCTCCTGGAAGGCGGTCCTCGGCTCGATCGCCGCGACGGCGGCGCTCGGCGGGGTGGCGCTGGCTGTCGGCGTGGTCCCCGTCCCCTTCGACCGCGGGGGCGATCCCGTGTCCCCCGTACCCACGGGGGACACCCCTCGCAGCCCGGCCGAGCCCTCGGCGGGCCTACCCGTCCCGGGTACGACGCAGGAGCAGCGCCCGCGGCCTACGGCACCGTCAGCGTCGGCGCGCGGTCCGGCCGATCCGGGCCTCGTGGGACTCTGCCGTGCCCGCAACACGGGCAACGGCGACCGCACTGGCCAGGCGCTCCGGCGCCTCGCGGAGGCGGCGGGCGGAGCGGACGGCGTGGACGAATTCTGTGCCCGGACGCTGGAGGAGAGCGGCACGGGGGAGGAGCCGCCGGAGTCCGCGAAGCCGTCGAAGGAGCCGAAGCCGTCGAAGCCGTCGAGGGAGCCGAAGGCCGCGAAGTCGCCGACGTCCTCGCAGCCGTCCGTGCCGTCGAAGTCACCGAGACCGTCGAACTCCCCGAAGGCCGCCGAACCCACCAGGACCGCGAAGGCCACGAAAGCCGGGTAGGCCGGCGAAGGCCTGCCTGGGCGCGGCCGGGCACATCCGGACCACGGGCGACGGCCCCGGCCCGGTCCGCCCACTCCTCCCGGCCGTAGCGCTCACGGGCGGGTGCCGCTCGTCCCTCAGCCCCGGCGGCAGTGCAGGAACACCTGAGGCTCGGGCACCGCCCCCTGGCGGGAGGGGGTGAAGACCGTGTTCTCCTCCCGCAGGACCGAGAGCCCGGCGCCGGTCGCGAGCGCCGTGAAGGCCTCCGGGCCGAAGCTGGTCACCCGTACCTCCTGACCCATGAAGACCACGTCCACGTCCTCCACGTCCAGCGGTACCGTCGCCAGGACCATCCGGCCACCGGGCCTCAGCGCGCGCACGAGCCGCCGTACGAGGCCGGTCTGCTCGTCGCGTGACATCTGAAGGAGCGAGAAGTAGACGCAGACCGCGTCGAAACCCTCCTCCTCCAGAGGCAGTTCGCGGATGTCGGCGCAGCGGAAGGACGCCCCGGTGACCTGACGGGAGGCCAGTTCCACCATCACGGGCGAGACATCGACCCCCAGCACCTCGTGCCCGGCGTCTGCCAGGACCTGGGCCGTCGGCCGGCCCGTTCCGCTGCCCACGTCCAGGACCCGGCTGTGCGGTGCGAGCTCCTCCAGCAGCCGGTTCAGGGAGGCGTGGTGGGCGGCCGAAGCGGCGAAGGCGCGCTCGTAGTCGGCGCCGATGGCGTCGAACGCCCTCGCCGCCGGGTGCTGGTGATCCTCGTCCATGGAGTCGTTCCTTCCGTTGATGTCGGTGCCGGGACTACGGGACGCGGGCCACCGCGACGTACAGTCCGCTCTCCTCCGGCCGGGGAGCGTCGGCGCCGTGGAACCACTCGGGGGCCGTCACCAGACCCGGCTCGACGACGTCCAGTCCCTCGAAGAAGCGGGCGAACTCGGCACGGGTGCGCAGTGCGAGCCGGATCCCGCCCTTGCCGTACTCGGCCGCGCCCTGCTTGCCCCGCTCGGGGTTCACGTCGGACGCGCCCTGGGACAGCACCACGTAACTGCCCGGGTGCAGCGTGGCGGCAAGGGTGCGCACGATGCCGTACGGGTCCTCGTCGTCGGGCAGGAAGTGGAGGAGCCCCAGGAGCGAGAGCGCCACGGGGCGGTCGAAGTCCAGGACCTTGCGGGCGGCCTCGACGATCGTGAGGGGCTCGCGCACATCGGCGTGGACGTAGTCCGTCGCCCCTTCCGGACGGCTGATCAGCAGCGCCTCCGCGTGCCGCAGGACGATCGGGTCGTTGTCGCAGTAGACCACCCGGGACGCCGGATTGATCTCCTGGGCGATCTGGTGCAGATTCGGGGCGGTGGGAATCCCCGTACCGATGTCGAGGAACTGGTCGACGCCCTCGCCGGCCAGCCAGGCCGTCGCGCGGTTCATGAACGCACGGTTCTGGAAGGCGCCGGTCTTCGCCTCCGCCGGCAGGTGTTCCGCCACCGCCTGGTCGACCGGGTAGTTGTCCTTGCCGCCGAGGAGCGAGTCGTAGACGCGCGCCGAGTGGGGCCTGCTGGTGTCGATCGGGGGCTGAGGTATCGCCGGCGTCATCACGAGCTCCGTTGCTGAGGGGGTGGACCGCTCCACCTGCGGATTCTGCCACAGCAACTCCACCGCGACCGGGGGAAGTCGACGCCGGCACGCGAGGGGCGCGGGCCCCGGGAACACCTCCTGGGGCCCGCGCCGACGGGCGTCGTCAGTTGGCGTCGATCAGGCCGTGCGCGGGCACGGTCACGGTACGCGCGCCGGGCTTGCCGCCCAGGACGACCTTGCGCAGCGCGCTGTTGTTGGTGAGGTCGGTCTCCTTGAGCCGCTTCTCCGGGTTGGCGAGCACCTGGATGTAGTACGTGCCGTTCGGCAGCCCGGTGATGTCGAAGGACTGGCCCGGAAGGTCCTGGGTGTACGTGTCACCGGAGCCGACGTCGAGCACCTCCCGCACCGAGATCGAGTTCTCCTGGCCGCACGCCGTGGCCAGGTCGGTGTTGTACGGGTGCCAGTTGGCGTTCTTCACCGTGTAGTCGACCGCGTCGGTGTTGGCCAGGCAGAAGGCCTCCTTGCCGCTGCGCACGGTCTCCTTCCGGTCGGCCTTCAGGAGCCGGTAGCTCGCGAAGTCGGTGAAGTGCCAGTGCTCGTGACCCGGGCGGGGGTCCCACTCCATGGTGCCGGTCGGCGTGTAGCCGACCTGCTTCCCCGAGGCGTCGTAGAAGTACTGGTAGGCGTCCATCAGCTCCTTGCCGGGCGCACGGAACCCGTCCACCACCAGCTGCGCCGGTCCCGCGTTCCACACATTGGCGCTGAAGGCCAGGAAGTCCTTGCCCGGTGCGCTGCCGTCGCCCTCGCCGACGGTGATGCCGAAGGCCGGCAGCGAACGCAGGTCGGGCTTGGGCACGTCGGGCACCCTGGCCTTTCCGGCCGGGCGCTTCGCCAGGGGCTGCGCCGCCGGAGCCTGCCGCGAACCGTCCGTACGTCCCGGGCCGTCCCCGCCCTGGAGCGCACGCAGGCCCTGCCGCTTGAGCGCCCAGGGCAGGGCGGCCGGCGCGGGTGCGTGCGGGCCGTGGCCCACGTTGTACGAAGGGCCCGCGCCGTTGGTCGCGGACGCGGGGGCGGGTGAGCGCGGCGCGATGTGACCGGCGTGGCCGGCCGCGTGTCCTGCGGAGTGCCCGGACCCGTGTCCGGCCGCGTGGGAGCCGTGCGCGGTGGCCGACCGGGATGCCGCACCCGTGCCCTCCTCCTCGCCCCCGCGCTCGCGCACGGTCACCTTGACCGTCCGCGGCTTGTCGGCGATCTTGAACAGGTCGCGGTAGCGCTTGGTCACCGACACCTTGGCGGTGTACTTGCCCACGGCGAGCGCGACCGGCCCGGAGTAGTAGCCCGCGTACGTGTTGGACGCCCAGCCGTTCTCGACACCCCAGACCGAGCCGAGCGTGAACGGGTTCACGGGGCAGCTCTCGGGGTACTTCGAGGTGGCGGGTGCGTCGGGGCGCACCCGGCCCGACGCGTTGTTCGGGCAGAAGGACTCCGTGCGGTTGATCACGGTCTTGCCGGCCGCGTCCGTGACCGTGATCCGCAGGAAGCCCGGCAGCCCGGAGAAGTCCTTCACGGTGCCCTTGGGCAGTGTCCTGGTGATGGTCTTCTTCCCCTGGCGGATCACCTGGGTGGCGACGACCGGGTCCTTGTAGGACTTGCGGGTGACCCGCAGTTCGAGCGGGGAGTTCTCCGCGGTGAGGTACGTCCCCAGATCCAGGTAGACGCCGGGGTCGTCCTTCCACGAGTCGAGCGTCACCGACCCCGAGGCGGCGATCAGGCTGAGCCGCGGCGACGGCGCCTTCCTGCCGTCGGGTGCGGCGGCGGCGACACCGGCGATCACGGCGGTCGCCGCGGCGGCGGCGACCGCAGGACGCCACAGTCGGCTGCGGGGGGTTGTCGTGGTCATCGTTCCTCGATTTCCGAATGCCCGGTCGGGCGGCGGAGGAGCTTTGCCAGTGAGAGGCGAGGGACGCCGCCGGAGGTTGTCCGCAGACCCGTGAGTCACGAATCGTTGGCTGAAAGCAGGTCTTACGGTGTGGAATAAGACGTTGTCGTGTTGTTTCCGCACCGAGGAGGGTGCAGTTGTGCTAGTTGGGCGCCGGCCGACAGGGCGCCATGGCCGCGTACGGGCGTGATACGGGCGTGGAGGCGAGCGAAGCGGGCAGTGATCCACTGTCCCGCAGTCACGGAGTGCCGGGCCACCAGGGCGGAACGCGTGGTGAATCGGGCACGAACGGGCACAGGACGAGTCGCACATAGGCTGGTCCCGGACCTGTTTCTGCTTGTACAACCTATGCGTGGGCCCGAACGGACGCCGGGCCCTGGCAGATTCGCACCTAGGTACAGGGATGGTGTCGTGGGCACCGAGGAACGCCGACGGGGAATTCTCGAAACGGCCCGACGCGACGGTTCGGTCGACGTGAACCGTCTGGCCGAACGGTTCCAGGTGGCCAAGGAGACCATCAGGCGCGATCTGCACACTCTCGAGGAACACGGCCTGGTCCGGCGTACGCACGGTGGTGCGTACCCGGTGGAGAGCGCGGGCTTCGAGACGACCCTGGCGATGCGCACGACCCACCACGTACCGCAGAAGTCACGGATCGCGGCGGCCGCCGCCGATCTGCTCGGTGACGCCGAGACGGTCTTCGTCGACGAGGGATTCACCCCCCAGCTCATCGCCGAAGCCCTGCCCCGGGACAGGCCGTTGACCGTGGTCACCGCCTCCCTGGCCGTCGCGACGGTCCTCGCGGACGCCGAGAAGACGTCCGTACTTCTGCTCGGGGGACGTGTCCGGAGCAGCACCATGGCCACGGTCGACCACTGGGCCACCCGGATGCTCGCCGACTTCGTCATCGACCTGGCGTACGTCGGCGCGAACGGCATCTCCCGCCAGTACGGACTGACCACGCCGGACCCGACGGTCGGCGAGGTCAAGGCGCAGGCCATGCGCAGCTCCCGCCGCCGTGTCTTCGCCGGTGTCCACACGAAATTCGGGGCGGTGAGCTTCTGCCGCTTCGCCGGTGTCGGCGACTTCGAGGCCGTCGTCACCGACACCGGGCTCCCCTCGGCGGAGGCCCAGCGGTACTCCCTCCTCGGCCCGCACGTCATCCGCGTCTGAGACACCCGCAGGTCCCGAGCCCTGCCTCTCCAGGAGGCCGCGGGGCAGCCCCACCATGCCCGGAACCGGAGCCCCCGGCCGGCGAGACACGAGCCGCTACGACCCATCAGGAGAACATATGCCCCACCAGCAACGACGCCGTGGGATCCGCGTGCGTGCGGTCGCGGGCACAGCAGCGCTGACGCTCCTCACCGCGGGATGCGCCGGAGCCGGCGGAACCTCCTTCGGAGGAGGTGACGCACTGAACGTGCTCATGGTGAACAACCCGCAGATGGTCGAGCTGCAGAAGCTGACCGCGCAACACTTCACCAAGGAGACCGGCATCAAGGTCAACTTCACCGTGCTGCCGGAGAACGACGTCCGCGACAAGATCAGCCAGGACTTCTCCAACCAGGCGGGTCAGTACGACGTCGGCACCATCAGCAACTTCGAGGTGCCCTTCTTCGCGAAGAACGACTGGCTGCACCCCCTGGACACGTACGCCGCGAAGGACACGGCCTTCGACCAGGACGACATCCTCAAGCCCCTGCGGGACTCGCTCACCGCCGGGGGCAAGCTCTACGCCGAACCCTTCTACGGCGAGTCGTCCTTCCTCATGTACCGCAAGGACGTCTTCGAGGAGAAGGGGCTGAAGATGCCCGCGCGCCCCACCTGGCGGCAGGTGGCCGGACTCGCGGCGCGGGCGGACGGCGCCGAGCGCGGCATGAAGGGCATCTGCCTGCGCGGACTCCCCGGCTGGGGCGAGGTCATCGCACCGCTCACCACGGTCGTCAACACCATGGGCGGCACCTGGTTCACCGAGGACTGGGAACCGCGGCTGACCTCCCCGGAATTCAAGGAAGCCACCCGCTTCTACGTGGACCTCGTCCGCGAGCACGGAGAGCGCGGCGCCTCCCAGTCCGGATACGCCGAGTGCCTCAACAACATGACGCAGGGCAAGACCGCCATGTGGTACGACGCGACGGCGGGCGCCGGATCGCTGGAGGCGCCCGGATCCCCGGTGAAGGGGAAGATCGGATACGTACCCGCCCCGGTCGAGAGGACCAAGAACTCGGGCTGGCTCTACACCTGGGCCTGGGGCATCCAGAAGGCCTCCAAGAAGGCCGACCACGCATGGAAGTTCGTCTCCTGGGCGTCCGGCAAGGAGTACGAGTCGCTCGTCGGCGAGACCAGCGGCTGGGCCAACGTGCCCGCAGGCAAGCGGGCCTCCACGTACGACAACCCCGAATACCGCAAGGCCGCAGGCGCGTTCGCGGACGTCACCGAGCAGGCCATCGCCGGCGCCGACCCGCTGAACCCGGGCACCCAGCCGCGCCCCACGGCCGGCATCCAGTTCGTCGGCGTCCCCGAGTTCACCGATCTCGGCACCAAGGTCGCGCAGGAGATCAGTGCCGCCATCGCCGGCCGCCAGTCCGTGGACGAGGCCCTGGCCGCCTCCCAGAAGCTGGCCGAGCAGGTCGCCAAGGAGTACCGATGACCACAGCAGTCAGCACCTCACCCGTGTCCCCGCCCCGGCCCCCGGCCCCGGCGCCCCGCAAGCACGGCCCGCGGGCCTGGGCCACCAGGGCACCCCTCCTGCCCGCGCTGGTCTTCCTGATCGTCGTCACCCAGCTGCCGTTCGTGGCGACCCTGGTGATCTCCCTCTTCGACTGGAACTCCCTCAACCCCGACAAGCGCAGCTTCAACGGGCTCGAGAACTACGCCTCCGTCTTCACCGACGCGGCGCTGCGCGACTCGGTCCTCACCACGATCCTGCTCACCGCGAGCGTCGTCATCGCCACCGTGGTCATCGGCCTGGCCCTCGCGCTGCTGCTCGACCGCGCGTTCTTCGGCCGCGGCCTGGTCCGCACGCTGCTCATCACACCGTTCCTGCTCGTCCCCGTCTCCGCCGCACTGCTGTGGAAGCACGCGCTGTACAACCCCGAATACGGACTCCTCAACGGCACGCTCAGCTGGATCGGCGAGCTGTTCGGCGACACGTCACCGAGCCAGCCGGACTGGATCGCGGACATGCCGCTGCTCGCGGTCGTGACCGCGCTGGTCTGGCAGTGGACGCCGTTCATGATGCTGATCCTGCTCGCGGGACTCCAGAGCCGGCCCGCCGAAGTGGTGGAGGCCGCACGGCTCGACGGCGCGAGCGCCTGGCAGACCTTCCGCTACCTGACCCTGCCGCACCTGCGCAGGTACCTCGAACTCGGCGTCCTGCTCGGCGCCGTCTACATCGTGCAGAACTTCGACGCGGTGTTCACCATCACCGCCGGAGGCCTCGGCACCGCCAACCTCCCGTACACGATCTACCAGACCTTCTACCAAGCCCACGAATACGGACTGGCGTCCGCCGCGGGAGTCGTCGTCGTGATCGGCACGATCATCATCGCCACCTTCGCGCTCCGGACCGTCTCGTCCCTCTTCAGTGAGGAGGCGAACCGCGCATGACCGCTGCCACCGTTCCCGCCACCGCGTCCGTCCCCCGCGCCCTGCGGCGGGCCAAGCGCCGCTCCACCGCGCTGGGCCTGCTGGCCTGGGCGGCAGGACTCGCCTTCTGCCTGCCAGCGCTCTGGATGCTCCTGACCTCCCTGCACGCGGAGTCGGACGCGGCGACCAACCCGCCCTCCCTCACCGCACCACTGACCCTCGACGGGTACCGCGCCTTCTTCGGCGCCGACACCGGCGTGACCCCGTGGCCGCCCCTGCTCAACTCCCTGGGCGCCTCGTTCTTCTCCACGCTGCTGGTGCTCCTGCTGGCACTCCCCGCGGCATACGCGCTCTCCATCCGGCGCGTCCGCAAGTGGACCGACGTCATGTTCTTCTTCCTCTCCACGAAGATGCTGCCCGTGGTCGCCGGCCTCCTGCCCGTCTACCTGTTCGCCAAGAACGCCGGGATGCTGGACAACATCTGGCTCCTCGTCCTGCTCTACACCTCGATGAACCTGCCGATCGCCGTCTGGATGATGCAGTCCTTCCTCGCGGACGTGCCGGTCTCGGTCATCGAGGCCGCCCAGGTGGACGGCGCCAGGCTGCCCACCGTCCTGGCCCGCGTGGTCGCGCCGATGGCCGCCCCCGGAATCGCCGCCACCGCGCTGATCTGCTTCATCTTCAGCTGGAACGAACTGCTCTTCGCGCGGGTGCTCACCGGCGTCGTCGCCCAGACCGCACCCGTCTTCCTCACCGGATTCGTCACCAGCCAGGGCCTCTTCCTGGCCCAGCTGTGCGCCGCGTCCGTCGTCGTGTCCCTGCCGGTGCTCGCCGCCGGCTACGCAGCCCAGGACAAACTCGTCCAGGGCCTCTCCCTTGGAGCAGTGAAATAATGCGGGCAGCGATCGTCGAAGCCCCCGGCAAGGTCTCCGTCAGCACCGTCCCCGACCCCGCACCGGGGCCCCGCGACGTCGTCGTGGCCGTCGCCTCCTGCGGCCTGTGCGGGACCGATCTGCACATCCTGCAGGGTGAGTTCGCACCCACCCTGCCCATCGTCCCGGGCCACGAGTTCGCCGGGGAGATCGTCGGTATCGGTCGGGACGTCACGGAGCTCGCCATCGGCGACCGGGTCGCCGTCGACCCCTCCCTGCACTGCCACGAGTGCCGCTACTGCCGCATCGGACGCGGCAACCTCTGCGAGCGGTGGGCCGCCATCGGCGTCACCGAGCCGGGCGGCGCCGCCGAGTACGCGGTGGCCCCCGTCGCCAACTGCGTCCTGCTGCCCGAGCACATCGACGTGAAGGACGCCGCGCTCATCGAACCGCTGTCCTGCGCGGTCCGCGGATACGACGTCCTGAGCAGCACCCTCGGCGCCGAGGTGCTGATCTACGGGTCAGGCACCATGGGCCTGATGATGCTGGAACTCGCCAAGCGCACCGGCGCCGCGGCCGTCGACGTCCTGGACGTCAACCCCGACCGCCTCGCCACGGCGGGCCTCCTCGGCTGCTCGCGGTCCGCCGCCGGGGCCGACGAGCTGGACCGGCCCGGCGGCTGGGACGTCGTCATCGACGCGACCGGCAACGCGGGCGCCATCCAGGACGGCCTGGGGCGCGTGGCCAAGGGCGGCACGTTCCTCCAGTTCGGAGTGGCCGACTACGCGACGACGGCGGTCATCGAGCCGTACCGCATCTACAACCAGGAGATCACCATCACCGGCTCGATGGCGGTGCTGCACAGCTACGAGCGCGCCGCCGCGCTGTTCGCCACCGGAGTGCTCGACCCCTCCGTCTTCATCAGCGACCGGCTGCCCCTGGAGCAGTACCCGCAGGCCATCGACCGCTTCAAGGCGGGCATCGGCCGCAAGATCGTGGTGCAGCCGTGACCCCGGGTGGGCCCGGCCACGTCCTCGTCCTCGGTGAGGCGCTCATCGACCTCGTACCCGTGGACGGAGACGGGAACGTCCGGGCCGCGCAGTTCGGCGGAGCCCCCGCCAACGTCGCGGTCGGGCTCGCCCGGCTCGGCACACCGACCGCGTTCGCCGGCGGCCTGGGCGGCGACGGATTCGCCCGCACCATCGAGGAGCGGATGCGGACGGCGGGGGTGGATCTCGGCCTCTGCGCCCGGTCCGCCCTGCCGACCGCCCTGGCCGTGGCCGACCCCGGCAGTGACGGGACGGGCTACCACTTCCACCTCCGGGACACAGCCACGTTCCGGCTGCCGGACCTCTCGGCGCAGGCCGCCCGCTTCGGCGCCGTGTACGTGGGCGGGCTCGCGGCGGTCGTGGATCCCGGGGCGGAGGCCGTACGGGCGACCGCCCACGCGGCCGCCGAACACTCCCTGCTCGTCGTGGACCCCAACGTCCGGGAGGACCGCACCCTGGACCCGGAACGGAGCCTGGCGGCGCTGCGCGAGCTGTGCGGCCTCGCCCACGTCGTCAAGGCCAGCGACGAAGACCTGGCGCGCCTGTGGCCGGGCGCGGATCCTGAGGAGACCTGCGCGGACCTCGCGGCCGGCGGACGGCTCGTGGTGATGACCAGGGGCTCCAGGGGCAGCACGGCGTACACCTCCACCGCACCGCCGGTGTCGGTGGCGGCCACACCGGTCGAGGTGGTCAACACCATCGGAGCGGGGGACGCCTTCGTCGCGGGCATGCTGAGCCGGCTGGGCGCGGGCGGTTCCTTCACGGGCATGCCCGGCGCCCAGGGGGCGCAGGGCATGCTGGCCTACGCCTCCGAGGTGGCCGCCTCGGTGTGCGCCCGGGCGGGCACCGAACCCTCGGTCCCCGCCCGCACCTGACGGAGGCCGCACCCCCGCGCACCGGGTGCGGAGGTGCGCGGGGGCGCGGGGCTGCGCATCCTGACTATGTGACCCGGAGAACTCAGGGCAGCCGAGCGCCCGACGGGCTGTCCCTGGTGCTCGCCCAGGCCGTGGTGAGCGCCATCGACGCCGCCGGCGGATACGCCGGCGGCGTCTACCTGCGTTCCCGCACCCCGGGTCTCCTGCTGATGGCGGTCCTGGCGGGACTGCCCGTCCCGCTCATGCGTCCGTGGTGGCGCATGCACGTGAACCGGCCCTTCCCGGTGGCCGAGGCGTTCCGCTCGGGCCGGCCCGTCTACCTGGGCGACGCCGAGGAGGCCATGCGCAGGTTCCCGCAGCTGATGGCGGGACTGCCGTTTCCCTTCGGATCGCTCTACGCACCCGTCCTGAGCGGGAGCACACCCGTGGGCGTGCTCGTCGTGCTGCGCTACGCCACTCGCGGGGAGCCCGTCGGCCTGGCCGACCGCCGAAGGGTGGAGGACCTCGCGCAGCAGCTCGGGGCCGACATCGCCGCACTGGAGAAGGACGGGCCGCAGGTCGCGTGGGAGAGCGAGCCCGTGCCCGTGCGACTTCCCGCCGACACCGCGCGGCCGATGCGGGTCGGGCACTTCGACTGGGACCCCGGCAGCGGTGCCCTCAGCGCGGACGACGACGCGTGCGCGATCCTCGGTGCCGGACCGGCGGACCTCCCGCCGGCCACCATGGAAGCGCTGACGGCCCGGCTGCTCCCCGAGGACGTGTACGGACTGTGGACCCTGGGCAGCGGGGCCGCACGGTCCGCGGCGCCGCAGGTGCGCCGGATGCGGCTGCGCGGCCCCGACGGCAGATCACTTCTGGCCGAGCTGTCGGGCCGCGGGCCCGCAGGACGCCCCGGGCGTCTGACCGGCGTCCTGTTCGACCCGGGCGCCGAGCCGGTCGTCCCGCAGGCCGCGGACCTGCTCCCGCGCGGCGTGCTCTCCCACGACCGGCTCGGACGGATCACCTACGTCAACCACCTGGCCGAGGCCGTCCTCGGCCACAGCCGGGCGGAGCTGGTCGGCCGGATCCTGTGGGAGGCGCTGCCCTGGCTCGCGGACCCCGCGTACGAGGACCATCACCGGGCCGCGCTGTTCTCGGACGACCCCGTGTACTTCCTGGCCAGACGGTCCCCCACGGACTGGCTGAACGTGGCGATGTTCCCCGGCCGGGACGGGATCACCATGACGGTCAGCGCCGCGGGACGCCCCGACCGCACCCCGGAGCCCGTCGACGCCCAGGGGGCGGGGCTCGGCTCCCCGGCAGACCGCGCGGCCATCCTCTACCGGCCGGTCGCCCTGGCCATCGCCCTGACGGAGGCCGTCACCGCCCGCCAGGTGTCCGCCGTGGTCACGGAGGAACTGCTGCCCGCCTTCGGCGGCAGACAGCTGGCCATCTACCTGCAGAGCGAACGGCACCTCTACCTGTCCTGGGAGACCGGCTTCCCCCAGGGCTTCCTGGACCGGTTCGACGGCGTCGGCCTCGACGCCCACATCCCGGGCGTGGAGACGCTCACGACCGGCAGGCCGCTGTTCTTCGAGTCCATGGAGAAGCTCGCCGAGGCCTACCCGGGCATCCCCATGGACACCGACGTAGGCGCCCGCGCCTTCCTGCCGCTCATCGCCTCCGGGCGTCCCGTCGGCTCGTGCATCCTCGGCTTCGACCAGCCCCGGGGCTTCAGCCCCGAGGAACGCACCGTGCTCACCGCCCTGGCCGGTCTCATCGCCCAGGCGCTCCAGCGGGCCCAGCGCTACGACTCCGAGTCCGCCCTGGCCCGCGGGCTGCAGGGCGCCCTGCTGCCGCACCGGCTGCCCGTCGTCGAGCACGTCGACACCATCGGGCGCTACCTCTCGGGCACCCAGGGCATGGAGATCGGCGGCGACTGGTACGACGTCATCGAGACCGGCAGCGGGCTGGCCCTCGTCATCGGCGACGTCCAGGGCCACGGCGTCGCCGCAGCCGCGACGATGGGACAGCTCCGCAGCGCCGTACGCGCCTTCGGGCTGAGCGGGCACGACCCGCAGGAGATCATGAGCGCCACCAACAGGCTCCTCATCGACCTGGATCCGGGCCAGTTCGCCAGCTGCTGCTACGTGGTGCTGGACCCCGCGACGGGGTTCGCCCAGGCCGTACGGGCCGGCCACCCCCAGCCCGTCCTGCGGCACCCCGACGGCAGAACCGAGGTCCTCGACCTGCCGGGCGGCGTCGTCCTCGGTGTCGACCCCGCGGCCTCGTACCCCGTCACCGACCTGCGGCTGGAGCCGGGGGCGGTCCTGGCCCTGTTCACCGACGGGCTGGTGGAGAAGGCGGGAACGGACATCGACGAGGGCATCGAGCGCCTGCGCAGCACCCTCGCCGAAGTCGGCGACGCACCCCTCCCCGAGACGGCGGACCGCGTCATCGCGCAGGCGGGCCAGGACGAGGACCGTCCCGACGACATCGCGCTCCTGCTCGCCGCCCGCCGGGACGTGGCCCCGTCCGGGCCGTGACGTCATGACGCATGCCGGCGGCGCCGGGCCGACGGCCCGGGG
Organism: Streptomyces sp. NPDC025273; assembly: GCF_040638585.1. Lineage (NCBI taxonomy): Bacteria > Bacillati > Actinomycetota > Actinomycetes > Kitasatosporales > Streptomycetaceae > Streptomyces > Streptomyces sp. NPDC025273. Next base: position 152,476 of record NZ_JBEZYP010000003.1, on the reverse strand, counting down.
AAGGGGCCGGACGTTGTCGTGCGGCCCGCCCCCGGGCCGTCCCGGACGTGAGGTCCCCGACGAGTCCGGGCAGCGGCACGGGGCACCTCGGTGTCCCGGCGATCCGGGAGGGTCGTTCGTGCGAGTGGAAGGTGACGTCGAAGGGCGCGGACCGGTGGCCACCCGGGGATCTCGCCCCTGCCAGGGACTGCGGCGTGTCCGTCATGCGGACCGCGCGGGGGTGCGGACTGCGCCGAGCGCCTGCTCGTGAGGCATCCTCTGCTGGTCGGGTAGACCGGGCCCGCGGCGGTGAGCATGTCGCCGCCGGCCTGTGAGGAGAAGGATTCGGAACCAGATGGCAGACAATTCGGACCTGTTGGCCTTCGTGCGGGCGCGTCTCGCGGAGGAGGAGCAGATCGCCCAGGGGGCGGGCGGGGACGGCTGGCGGTGTCCGGCCGAGGCCCCCGGCGAGGTGCACGACCGCACGAGCGGCATCGCCTTCGTCGTACGGTCCCGGGGCTACGACCGGCACATCGCCCTCCAGGACCCGGCGCGCACCCTGCGCCGCATCGAGACCAGCAGGGTCCTGCTGGACGAGTACGAGGAGATCGCCTCCCGGGACACGGACCGGCCCGACCAGGACTTCGCCTCGGGGCGTGCAGTGGGACTGGGATTCGTCGTCCGGCAGATGGCCGGCGAACACGCGGGACACCCCGACTACCGGGTGAAATGGCTGCCCCGGTTCTCCCACTGGGGGCCTTCCGGTGCCCCGGGTGCCTGACCCGGCCCGTAGCGGCCCGGGTGCCGGCGGCTGAGTACGGGGGAGCGGCGGGACTGAGTACGTCACCCGATTCCGGGGCGGGCCGCCGCTGGTCGAATGGGGACCATGCTCCCCGACGCGCAGCGGCACCCCCGCATCCAGAACCTCACCACCGCCGGCACGGCGCTGGCCGTCACGCTGCTCCCGCTGGCCGTCGGTGTGCTGCTGGCGAGGTCCATGGCGATGGATCCGCTGGCCCCGGTCAACGCGCTGGTCACCAGTGGCGGTCAGCGCGCTCGTATCGCCCCGTCCCGATGGGCGCTGCAAGCTCGAACGCGAGGCCTTGTTTCCCGCGGTAATGGCACTCCTGTCCAGGAAAGCGCTGTCGCCTTTGTTACGCGGATGCGCGCGATCCGGCAGGGGGTGCGCGGGTAGCGGGCAAGGCGCGAACGGAGCGCCGTGACCGGTAGCCGGTAGCCGGGGCGGGTCGGTGCAGCGATCAACGGTTGACAGGTCTACGACCGTGCGGGTCCATGTTGGATGCATGCGTGCGTGACAGGAATGTCCGCATTTTGTCACGCGAACCAGGGCACCTTTCCAGCCACCTCGAAAGCGGGACAAAGTTTGCGTTCCCGGCAGGACGCCGGGGCCGGACAACGCCCGGTACTTCCGTTCCGGGCCCGCATGATGAGGGGTTTCCATGTCCCGTTCCGCACGACGGATCACCGCCACCGTTCTCGCCTCCGGAGCGCTGCTCGCCGCAGCGGCACTCCCGGCCACGGCCGATGGCCGGGACCACGGCTGGAACCGGCCGGCTCAGCGCTCGGCGGTCGTCCTGGGCGAGATCCAGTACGACAGCCCGGGCCGCGACAACGGCTCCAACCGGAGCCTGAACGCCGAGTGGGTCACCGTCACCAACACCGGACGGCGTGCCGTCAACCTCCGCGGCTGGACGCTCACCGACGAGAGCCGCCGCACCTACGAGTTCGACCTCCGGCTGCCGGGCCGCTCCTCGGTCCGCGTCCACACCGGTGTCGGCCGTGACACCCGTCACGACGTGTACCAGGACCGCCGCCACTACGTCTGGGACAGCAGGGACACCGCGACGCTCCGTGACAGCCGCGGGCACAAGGTCGACTCCAAGAGCTGGGGCCGGCACCACGGCGGCGGGCACTCCCACGGCGGAGGGCACCACCACGGCGGTGGCAACCGCTGACGCGCCGGTAGCGGCAGACGGAGTACTTCCGTGACAACGCGGCGCACCACGGCCCTCGCCGTGGTGCGCCGCACCGTTGTCCGCCCCCGGAACGCGCCGGGCGGACCGCGTGGAACGGGGTCCGTGCAACGGCGGGCGGCCGGTGATGTCAGGATGGGCTCATGACCATCAAGGCGTTTTTCGACATCACCATTGACGACCAGCCCGCTGGGCGGATTGTGTTCAACCTCTTCGACGACGTGACCCCCAAGACCGCGGAGAACTTCCGCGCGCTGGCCACCGGCGAGAAGGGCTTCGGCTACGCCGGCTCGCCGTTCCACCGCGTCATCCCGGACTTCATGCTGCAGGGCGGCGACTTCACCCGCGGCAACGGCACCGGCGGCAAGAGCATCTACGGCGAGAAGTTCGCCGACGAGAACTTCACCCTGAAGCACGACAAGCCGGGTCTGCTGTCGATGGCCAACGCGGGCCCGAACACCAACGGTTCGCAGTTCTTCATCACCACCGTCGTCACCCCGTGGCTGGACGGCAAGCACGTGGTGTTCGGCGAGGTCGCCGACGAGCCCAGCATGGAGCTCGTCCGCAAGATCGAGTCGTACGGCACCTCGGCCGGTACGACCAAGGCCCGGATCGCCGTCTCCGAGTCCGGCGTTCTCTGACCTCGTGACGGGGGTCCGGCCGGACTGCCGTTCCGGCGGGCCGGGCCCCCGCACGGCCCTGGGCGCGGTCCGGCCGTCGTGTCGGCCGGGACGGCCGCGCGCCGGACCGTAGCGTGACGCCATGTGCTGGAGCGCGACCGCTGATCTCGTCGCCGGCGCGGGGATCGTCGCGGTCGGGGTGGCCTGTCTCGCCCGCCCCGGACGGGCCCGTGACCTGCCGCTCGCGGCACTGCCGCTGCTGCTCGGGGCTCACCAGATCATCGAATCCGTGATCTGGCGCTCCGGGGGCGGCAGCGGGCCGGCCACCGTCGCATGGGCGGTGATCGCGCTCCCCCTGCTGGCCCTCTGGGTGCCCCTCGGGGTGCTGTGCGCGACACCTGAAGGCGCCCGCCGCCGACTGGCGGTGCCCCTCGCGGCCGGGATCGCGACCTCGGCGGCTCTCGCGTACAGCCTCGCCACGCACCCCGTCACGGCCGACATCCGTGGACGTACCCTCGGTTACGCCGTCGACCTCCCGCACCCGGAGCTGCTCGTGGCCGGCTACCTGTCGGCCACCGTCGGTTCCCTGCTGCTCTCCGGGGACCGCGGCCTGGTGCTGCTGGGAGCCCTGACCGCGGTGGGGGCGGCGGTCTGCGTGGCGCTGTGGCGCACGGAGTTCATCTCGACGTGGTGCGCCTTCGCGGCCGTGTGCTCGGTCGTGCTGCTCGGCTGGACCCGTCGGCGCCCGGGCACCCGTCGGCCCGCAGGCCGGTCCGGCTGACCCCCCCCTCCGGTCCGCGAGCGCGGGACCCGGGGTCCACGCGGCCGCACCGGCCGCGGTCCCGCTGTCGTCCACCATGGGGCGGCAGTGCGGGTGGACCGTGGATACCTCGACTCGATCGTGCCCCGAGCCCCCGTGCTGGCATGATCAAGGGCATGGAAGAGCGCATCATCGCCGCGTGTGACGGGGCATCGAAGGGAAATCCGGGGCCTGCTGCCTGGGCTTGGGTCGTGGCCGACGAGCAGGGGCGGCCCCGGCGGTGGGAGGCGGGTCCGCTGGGCACCGCCACGAACAACGTCGCCGAGCTCACCGCGCTGCTGGAGCTGCTGAAGTCCACCGATCCGGCCGTGCCCGTCGAGGTGCGCATGGATTCCCAGTACGCGATGAACGCGGTGACCAAGTGGCTGCCGGGCTGGAAGCGCAACGGCTGGAAGACGTCGGCGGGGAAGCCGGTCGCCAACCGGGAGCTGGTGGTCGGCATCGACGAGCTGCTCGCCGGCCGCACCGTGAGCTTCCGCTACGTGCCCGCGCACCAGGTGGACGGGGATCCGCTGAACGCGCTCGCCGACCAGGCGGCGAGCGAGGTCGCCGTCTCGCAGCAGCCGGCCGGGACGGCACACGGTGCCGCCGGACTGCCGGTGCCGGCTCCCGCCCGCTCGACGAAGAGCAGGGCGGGCGGCACGGCGGGTGCGGGCACGGGCGCGGCCAGGACCTCACGTGCCGGCGGGACCATCCGCGCGAAGTTCGCGGGCCGGTGCCACTGCGGGAAGCCCTACGCGGCGAAGGACATGATCGCGAAGAATCCGAACGGCTGGGGCCACCCGGAGTGCCGGGCGGCGGTCGCCTGAGCTGACGGGAAGGGCCCTCGGGCCGTTCCGGAAGCCGTCAGACGTCGGCCCAGACCAGGCGGCCCGACAGGCTGGTGCGGGTACCCCACCGCATAGCCAGCGTGTCCACGAGCATCAGACCCCGGCCGTCCTCGGAGAGCGACGCCAGGTCGAAACCTTCGAGACCGTCCACGTCGTCCATCACCACCGGGCCCGGGCCCTCCGTGCTGCCGGGGCCACCCGGACGGTGGTGCGGACCGTGCGGCCCGTCCCCGGGGCGGTGCGACGGTCCGGGGCGACGCGGCTGCGGAGCCCGGGTGTAGGGAGCCGAGCCAGGGTCCATCGGGCGGGACGGCGCCGGTACGCGCCCGCGGCCACGGTTCCACACGCAGATGCGCACTCTGCCCGTGGAGCGCAGGAGACGGCACCGGATCTGTCGGCCCGCCGTGTGCTGCACCGCGTTCGTGACCAGTTCGGTCACGACCAGGGACGCCGTATCGACGCGTTCGTCGGGTTCTCCCCAGTCACGCATGGCCGTCTGCACGCGGTGCCTGGCTTCGGGCACGCACTGGGCGAGACGTGGCATCCACCAGCTCTGTGCGCTCCGTCCGCCCGCGGCCTCCGAGCCGAGTCGTGCGCAACTGACTATTTCCGACATATAAGTACTCTCGATGCAAAGTGCATACTTTGCAAGCGACAGAGTGCCTGAAAGGCTCCGATCCGTTCACGAGGAAGGCGCGTGATGCGGCCCCGATCCGGTCCCACGGTCGAGCACCGAGTCCTCGCCGCACGCCTGCGCATGCTGCGTGAGCGCGCGGGAGTCAGCCTGCAGGCGGCGGCCGGGGCCCTGGATGCCCACCCCGCGACCGTGCGGCGCATCGAACGCGCGGAGACCGGACTGGACGCCCGCCAGGTCCGCGTCCTCCTGGACCGCTACGGGGTCCCCGCGGCGGAGGCCGAGCCGATCATGACGGGCCTCGGCACCGCGAACCTCCCCGGATGGTGGCATCAGTGGCGGGACATCATGGAGCCGCGACAGCAGGAGGTCATCGGCATCGAGTCCTCGGCCGGGCTCGTCCGGACCTGGCACCCCGCACTGGTCCCCGAACTGCTGCGCACCCCGGACTACGCGGCGGCCCTGTGCCACACCCTGTACCCCGGCGACAGTCCCGGGCGGCGGGCCCGGCGCGTCGAGCTGCTCGGGGAGCGGCAGCGGCGCCTGGCGGAGCGCGGCGCGGCCCTCTGGGCACTGTTCCCGGCCGCCGCCCTCCGTACGCGGGTGGGCGGACCCGAGGTCATGGCCGGGCAGCGGGCGCTGCTGACCGAGGCCGCGCACCGGCCGCACGTCACCGTGCAGGTGGTGCCCCTCGACTTCCCGCCGCACCTCATGACGGGCGTCCCGCCCCTGCACCTGATGCGCGTCCCGGCTCCGGAGATCGGTGACTGCGCCGTCCTGGAGATCCCGGGGGCCAGGGTGGAGATCCTCGACGAACCGGACACGGTCACGCACTACCGCATCCGGCTGGACAGCGCCTGCGCGGCCGCCCCGCCCCCGGGCTCCCCCCTGCCCGGAAGCGGATAGGGCCCGCCCCGGGGGTTTCGATCCCCCGAAGCCGGTCACCCGCAGGGGTACAACCGCCCAGCACGCAGCAGAGGAGTGAACAGCCATGGACAACTGGCGCATGCTCGCGGCCTGCCGCGACGAGGACCCCGACCTGTTCTTCCCCATCGGCAGCACCGGACCCGCGCTCGTGCAGACCGAGGACGCCAAGGCCGTGTGCGCGGCCTGCCCCGTACGGGACCAGTGCCTGGAATGGGCCCTGGAGAACGGACAGGACTCGGGTGTGTGGGGAGGCCTGAGCGAGAACGAGCGCCGTGCCCTCAAGCGTCGCAGCCGACGGCAGGCCAGGAGCCACGGGTGACCCCTGTGCGCTCCGGCCCCCGTGCGGGTGGACGATGAACCATGGACACTTCGGTCTGGCTCGTCATCGGCGCGGTCGCCGCGCTGCTCGCGGCGGGCACCGCCGCCGTTCTCCTGGTACGGGTGATCCGGGCCAGGAAGCTGCTCGTGGACGCGGGAATCCCGCTGCGCAACAAGGCACTGGTCTGGGCCGCGATCATCTACACGGTGTCGCCCGTCGACCTGCTGCCCGACCCCGTCTACCTCGACGACATCGGTTTCCTGCTGCTCGCCCTGCGCTCGCTGACCACCGCGGCGCACGCGGCCGGGGCCGGGGTGCGGTCGGCGGGGGCGCGGCGGGCCGGGATCCGGCCGGCCGGAACAGAAGCGGAATGAGACGGCAACCTTTGGGCGTCCGGCAGCGACTGACGTGTCGTAAGCCGTCCCCGGCCAGAAGGTGTCTCTCGTGGAGCCTCCGCTTCCCCACCCCGCACCCCGCTCGCGCCGTCGGCGCCGCCTCACCCGCAACCGAGCGCTGATCGGCTCGCTGGCAGCCGGACTGCTCGCCGCCGGCGGGATCGTCGCCCTCGGCCCGGTCTCGCAGGCTGCCACCGCCCGGCAGGCGGAGGCGCTCGACCGCGGCGTCGTCAGCGTGCACACCGACAGCGGCAACCTCGTCAGCTGGCGCTGGCTGGGCACCGACCCCGACGGCGTGTCCTTCAACGTCTACCGGGCCGGCACCAAGGTCAACGCCTCGCCCGTCACCGCCTCGACGAACTACTTCCACACGGGTGCGCCCGCCACCGCCGACTACACGGTGCGCGCGGTCGTGGGCGGCGTGGAGCAGGGCGACTCCGTGCACGCCATCCAGTTCCGGTCCGGCTACAAGGACGTGCCGATCAGCCCGCCCGCGGGCGGTACGACACCCGACGGGGTGGCCTACACGTACGAGGCCAACGACGCCTCGGTCGGCGATCTGGACGGCGACGGCGCCCTCGACTTCGTGCTGAAATGGCAGCCCACCAACGCCAAGGACAACTCCCAGTCCGGCTACACGGGCAACACGATCATCGACGGGATCCGGCTCGACGGTACCCGGCTGTGGCGCGTCGACCTGGGGCGCAACATCCGTTCCGGAGCGCACTACACGCAGTTCCAGGTGTACGACTACGACGGTGACGGCCAGGCCGAGGTGGCGATGAAGACCGCCGACGGCAGCGTCGACGGTGCCGGAAGGGTGATCGGCAACTCCTCCGCCGACCACCGCAACTCCTCCGGATACATCCTGTCCGGCCCCGAGTTCCTGACGATGTTCAACGGGAGGACCGGCGCGGCGATGGGCACCGTCGACTACGTTCCCGCGCGCGGGACGGTGTCCTCGTGGGGCGACGCGTACGGCAACCGGGTCGACCGCTTCCTCGCCGGAACCGCCTATCTGGACGGGGCCCGACCGTCCTTGATCATGGCGCGCGGCTACTACACGCGCAGCGTCATCGCCGCCTGGGACTGGCGCAACGGCGCCTTCACCCGGCGCTGGACCTTCGACACCAACAGCTCGACCAACGCCGGCAAGGGGTACGACGGCCAGGGCAACCACCAGCTGTCCGTCGCCGACGCCGACGGCGACGGCAAGGACGAGATCATCTACGGCGCGATGGCCGTGGACGACAACGGCAGCGGACTGTGGACGACGAAGAACGGCCACGGCGACGCCATGCACGTCGGCGACCTCGACCCCTCCCGGGCGGGGCTGGAGGAGTTCAAGGTCGACGAGGACAGCTCGAAGCCGTCCTCGTGGATGGCGGACGCGAAGACCGGCCAGATCCTGTGGTCCACCCCCGCGAGCGGCGACAACGGCCGCGGCGTGTCCGGCGACATCTGGTCCGGCAGCCCCGGCGCCGAGTCCTGGTCATCCGCAGTCTCCGGTGTGCGCAACCCGCAGGGCACCGTGGTCACCAGCCGGAAGCCGTCCAGTTCGAACTTCCTGTCCTGGTGGGACGGCGACACGACCCGTGAACTCCTCGACGGCACCCGCATCGACAAGTACGGCACCTCGGCCGACACCCGTCAGCTGACCGGTGCCTCGGTCCACTCCAACAACGGCACCAAGGCCACGCCGTCGATCTCCGGCGACCTCTTCGGCGACTGGCGCGAGGAGGTCGTCTGGCCGACCACCAACAACACCGCGCTGCGGATCTACTCCACGCCGTACGAGACCGGCACGAAGATCACCACGCTGCTCCACGACACCATGTACCGCACCGCCCTGGCCTGGCAGAACACCGCGTACAACCAGCCGCCGCACCCCAGCTTCGCCATCGGCGGCGGAATGGCGACCGCGCCCCGGCCGGACATCACGACGCCTTAGCCGTCCGGCACGACTCCTGTCCGGATGGCGGTCGTTCCCGCAGTGCGGGACGGCCGCCGCCCGGTCAGCGGCCCGTCATCGGATCGCGCCGCGTGAGGCAGTAGACGCCGCCCGCGGGGTCCCGCATCACCGTCCACGCGGGGTGCTCGCGCACGAGCTCGGCGCCGCACCGCTCGTGCCAGGCCCGTCCCGCATCGAGGTCGGGACACGCGATGTCCAGGTGCGCCGAGGCGGGACCGGCATCGTCCAGGCGCTGCAGCAGCAGGTGCACCGGCAGGTCGGAGCGCGGGCGCAGCGCGTGGAACTCCTCGTGATCACCGGGAGTTCCGTCCCAGCCCGTCAGCGCCGTCCAGAAGGCGACCTCCGCGTCGAAGGCGGCCGGAGCGACATCGAGGCAGAGCTGGTCCAGCCGGCTCCCCGGACCCCCGGGGCCGCCGAAGACCGGCGGACGGACCTTCTGGCCGCGCCAGGGCACGACGCAGAACAGCTGGCCGCCCGGGGAGCGCAGCACCGTCAGTCCCGGCTGCTGTGCCTCCACCAGGGCGCCCAGCCGGGCCGCCCGCGCGGTGAACCCCGGCACGTCCCGCACCGCCAGGTCCGGATGCGCGCCGCCCGCCCCGCCGACGGCCTGTACCGCGAGGCAGGCGTCGGCCCCCTCCGCTCCCTCGGCCCGCAGTGTGGTGAGCTCGCCCCGGGCGCCCCGCGGAGCGGAGGCGTGCGTGCCCGTGACGGCCGTCCAGAAATCCTTCGCGGGGCCGACAAGGGCTGTCGGGCGGTCGATGACGGCGTACGTCCAGCGGATCACGGCTCTCCTTCGTGAGGCCAAGATCATGGCCCGCACCTCCATCGTGCCAGGGGCGCCCGCCGGTTCCTTCACCACCCGTTCACCGCCGGATCCGCCCAGGGCATTTCCTCGAACGCGCCGGGGACCTACGCTCGGCCGCGCAGCGATCAACGTCGGCGGAGCCGGAGAGCGACGCCCGACAACGTTGTCCTCACCTCGCGATGTCCCCTGTGGAAAGGTTCGACATGCCCTCCAGACCGCCTGCGGCCCGGCGCTTCGCCGCGCGCGCCGCCGCGATCGTCCTCACCGGCGCGCTCGCCGCCGCCGTCGCGCCGCCGGCCGCCCAGGCCGACGCGCTCGTCACCCGGCCGACCGCCCATGTGGACCCGCTGATCGGCACCGCGAACGGCGGCAACACCTTTCCCGGTGCCGTCCTCCCGTACGGGATGATCGCCTGGTCGCCTACCAGCACCAGGGGCGACCAGACCAGCACCGGCGCGGCCAACGGCTACGAGTACGGGGCCACCCGGCTGCGCGGGCTGAGCCTCACCCATGTCAACGGCGCCGGGTGCAATCCGGGCGCCGCGGGTGACGTGCCGATCATGCCGTTCGTCGGCGACGTCACCTCCTCCCCGTCCGCCGACACCAAGGACGCCGTCTACGCGGCGAACTTCTCGCACGACAACGAGCGTGCCGTGCCCGGCCGTTACACCCTCGGCCTGGACTCGGGCGCCTCCGCGGACCTGGCGGTGAGCGAACGCGCGGGCGTGGCCGACTTCAGCTTCCCGGCCGGCAAGCCCGCCAACCTGCTCTTCCGGGTGTCCAACTCCCTCAACGGCAGCGAGGACGCCGAGGTCGAGATCGACACCGCGCAGCGCAAGGTGACCGGATCGGTGCTCACCGGGGCGTTCTGCGGCAGGCGCGCCAACGGCGGCACCAACAACCGCAAGAGCTACTACCGGCTCTACTTCAGCGCCTCCTTCGACCGCGCCTTCTCCTCGACCGGCACCTGGAAGGACGGCACCCTCGCCCCGGACACGACCAGCGCGAGCGGTGGCGAGGGCTACGCCACCGGGGCCGACCGGGCCGGACGCGGATCCGGCGGCTGGGTCGGCTTCGACACCGCCGCCGACGACGACGTCCGCATGCGCATCGGGATCTCCTACGTCAGCCAGGCCGGGGCCGAGGCCAACCTCCGCAAGGAGATAGCGCCGAAGGCGAGCGTGGACGACGTGGCGCGGGCCGGATCCCGTGCCTGGGACCGCGAGCTGAGCTCCGTACGCACGGGCGGTGGCACCGACGCGCAGCGCACCACGTTCTACACCGCGCTGTACCACGCGCTGATGCAGCCCAACCTGATCAGCGACACCGACGGCCGCTACCCGGGCATGGACGGGAAGCCGCACCGCGTGACGCGAGGGCAGGGGGCGCAGTACAGCAACTTCTCCGGCTGGGACCAGTACCGAGCCCAGATCCAGCTCCTCGCCCTGCTCAAACCGAGGATCGCGGGCGACTTCGCCCAGTCGTTGTACAACTTCGCCCGGCAGAACGGCGGCGTCTGGGACCGCTGGGTCCACGTCAACGGTGCCACGCACGTGATGACGGGTGACCCGACGGCCGCCACCCTCGCCACGTTCTACGCGATGGGCGTACGCAACTTCGACCACGACGGCGCCTTCGAGTCCCTGGCCCGCCAGGCCACGGTGCCCCATCCCGACGGCCTCTCGGACGCCGGATGCCCGGGCCAGTGCACCGGCCAGCGGCCCAACCTGGCGCAGTACCTGGAGTCCCACTACGCACCGCAGGACGTCTGCCACTGCTGGGGCGGCGCCGCCGAGACGCTGGAGGACGCGGTCGCCGACGCCGCCCTGGGCCGCTGGGCCCGGCTGCTGGGCCGGGACGAGGAGGCCGACGCCTTCGAGGAGCGCGGCCGCTGGTGGCGCAACGTGTTCAACCCGGAGGCCGGTGACGGCGCGGGGACGACCGGCTACGTCCAGGCCCGCAACCTCGACGGCTCCTGGGTGACGCCGTTCAGCCCCGGAAGCGACCGCGGCTTCGCGCAGGGCACCAGTGCCACGTACACCTGGATGGTCCCGCAGGACGTGCAGGGCCTGGCCGCGGCGATGGGCGGACGCGACATCGCGGCGAGGCGGCTGGACACCTTCTTCCACAAGGCGGACGGCTCCTGGTCGGTGAAGGGCGGCGACGTGCTGCGCTACGACCCGACCAACGAACCGGGCATCCACGCCCCCTGGCTCTACAACGCGCTGGGCCAGCCCTGGAAGACCCAGGAGACCGTGCGCGAGATCGTGAACACGGTGTACGGGACCGGCCCGCGTGGTCTGCCGGGCAACGACGACCTCGGCACCATGTCGGCCTGGTACGTCTTCTCGGCCCTGGGCCTCTACCCGCATACACCGGGCAGCGCCACGATGCTGCTCGGAACCCCGCTCTTCCCGGCCGCCGTCCTGGACCGGCCGCAGGGCCGGGACATCAGGATCACCGCTCCGGAGGCCGACGCGACACATCCGTACATCGACGCGGTGAAGGTCGACGGACGCGCCGGCGACCGGTCCTGGACGGACGCGCGACTGGTCACCCGGGGCGGGTCGCTGGACTACCGGCTCGCTGACCGGCCGAACATTGGATGGGCCACCGGACCTGCGGGTCTGCCCGAGTAGCAGGGCAACGGGCCGTGTGCCGGAGCTCGGTGGGCGGCCCGTCGCCGCTTGCCGGCTCCGGCCCGTCCGATGGGGCCGGTGGTGAGGGAGCGAATTTCTATCGTTGAAAATTCTGTGTGCACGACCGTTGTCAGGTGTTTGAGGCTGTGACTCAATGTTCGACTATGTGCAGTGCTCCGCGGTCCGGAGCACTTCGGCTTCTTCGATGAGGACGACGCCTTGATACGACAACTGGTCCGCCCCCGCACGCTTTTCAGAACGCTCGCCTGCGCGGCGGCGCTGCTGCTTCCCGTCGGGGCCACCCTGGTTCCGGCCGCCGCCGCCCCTGCCGCCCCTGCCGCCGCTCACGCCGAAGGAACCGTCGGCACCTCGGCGTTCGTGGAGGAGGACCCCTCCACCGAGGTCCACGGCCTCAAGGGTGAGTACTTCGCCATGTCGGCCCCGGGCGCCCGTGACTTCGCCGAGCTCGGTGCCGTGGCGCTCGACCCGGAGATCAACTTCCCCGGTCTGACCGGCGCGTTCGAGTCGGCCACCGGAAGGACCGAGCACACCACCGCTCGCTGGACGGGACAGCTCGAGGCCCCGGAGACCGGCGACTACACCTTCTCCGCCATCGGCGACAACGGCTTCCGGCTCTTCGTCGACGGCAAGCCCGTCATCGACCACTGGGAGCCGGACTGGGACAAGGAGCAGCACAGCGCGCCGGTCTCCCTGAAGGCCGGTGAACCGCACACGTTCCGGCTGGAGATGTTCCAGGACACCGGCGGGGCGAACATGTTCCTGCGCTGGTCGAGCGCGGAGCTCGCCAAGCAGATCGTGCCCGAGTCCGCCTTCACCCCGCCCGCTGGCTTCGAGGTCTACCCGGTCGGGCTGAGCGTCTCCCGGAGCGGTCTGAAGCTGCAGGCGACCTTCGACCACGAGGTCAGCGGCATCGAGGACGTGAAGGACCACCTCGACGTCGAGGCGGACACCACGCCGATGCCCGTGAAGTCGGTGGTCAGGGCGTCGGACAACCCCAGGGCGCTCGTCGTCACCCTGGGCGCGGCCGTCCAGAAGGGCCAGCAGGTCAGGGTCGCGTACGACGGCGAGGGCGGCCTGAAGGCCGGCGACGAGACCGTCCCGGAGATCAGCCGCAGGGCGAATAACCTCTCCACGCACCGGCTGCTCACCCCGTGGGGCGAGAAGGCCGACCGCGAGAACCCGCTCCCCGAGTACCCCCGCCCGCAGCAGGTGCGCGACGACTGGAAGAACCTCAACGGGCCGTGGGAGTTCGCCGGAGCCACCGCCGGTGAGCAGCCGGTCTTCGGCAAGCCGCTCGACGAGCGCATCACCGTGCCCTACCCCGTCGAGTCCCAGCTCTCCGGACTCGAACGCCACGAAGACCACATGTTCTACCGCAAGCTCGTCACGGTGCCCAGGAGCTGGCCGGTCGGCAAGCGGAGCGGTGACGACCGCCTGAAGCTCAACTTCGGCGCCGTCGACTACCAGGCGCGCGTCTGGGTCAACGGCAAGCAGGTCGCCGAGCACACCGGCGGCTACACCGCCTTCAGCGCCGACATCACCGACGCTGTCAAGGGCAGCGGCCCGCAGGAGATCGTGGTCGCGGTCACCGACACCACCGGAGCCGACCAGCCCACGGGCAAGCAGTCCGCGAACCCCAGCGGCATCTTCTACACCGCCTCCTCCGGGATCTGGCAGACCGTCTGGATGGAGCCCGTCGCGCCCGCCGCGGTCGACTCCCTGACGACCACGCCGGACATCGACACGGGCCGGCTCGCACTGAAGGTCAATTCCGAGGACGCCTCCGAGTCCGCCCGGATCACCGCTGTCGCCCGTGACAGGAAGGGCAAGACCGTCGGCACCGTCACGGGCCCGGCCAACAGCGAGCTGAGCCTCCCCGTCGCCGAGCAGCACCTGTGGACGCCGGACGACCCGTACCTGTACGACCTGGAGGTGACCCTCAGGGACGGCCGCTCCAAGGACACCGTCGACAGCTACTTCGGTATGCGCTCCTTCGGTGTCGCCGAGGTCGGCGGCTACCAGAAGCTGGTACTCAACGGGAAGCCGTTCTTCTCCCTCGCCCAGCTCGACCAGGGCTTCTACCCCGACGGCCTGAACACGGCGCCCAGCGACGCCGCCCTGGTCTTCGACCTCAAGACGCAGAAGGACCTCGGCTTCAACTCCGTCCGCAAGCACATCAAGGTCGAGCCCGCGCGCTGGTACCACCACGCCGACAAGCTGGGTCTCCTGGTGTGGCAGGACTTCGTCTCCGGGAACATCACCGGTGAGAAGGGCCAAAAAGCCTTCCTCGACCAAGGCGCCGAGATGATGGAGCAACTGCACAACTACCCCTCCATCGGCGCCTGGATCGTCTTCAACGAGGGCTGGGGCGAGTGGGACCGCGTCGAGACCGGCAAGATCACCGAGAAGGTCCAGGCCGCGGACCCCTCGCGCGTCGTCAGCGCCCACAGCGGAGTCAACTGCTGTAACTCCAAGGGAGACTCCGGCAAGGGCGACATCATCGACCACCACGACTACAACAACACCGACCCGGCCTTCCCCGACGAGAAGCGTGCCGCGATCGACGGTGAGCACGGCGGCTTCACCCTGCGTATCCCCGGCCGCATGTGGCCTGGCGCGCCCACCGCGATCTACAGCGGTGTCGCGGACAAGGACGCCCTGACCGCCAAGTACGTCGACAACACCCGCACGTACTACCTGGAGGCGGCCGGCGCCGAACTCTCCGGTTCCGTCTACACCCAGGTGACCGACCTGGAGAACGAACTCAACGGTCTCTGGACGTACGACCGCCGCGAGATCAAGGTCGACCGGGCCGAGGTGCGGAAGATCAACCAGGAGGTCATCGCGGCCGGTGCCGCCGCAGGAGAGCGCGACGAGCTCAAGGGCGGCGGCGCCTGGTCCCTCGACGAGAACCAGGGCACCGAGGCGGCCGACAGCGGCCCGAACCACAAGGACCTCACCCTTTCCGAGGGGGCGTCCTGGACGTCCGGAGTGCAGGGCTCCGCGCTGAAGTTCAACGGTGAGGGCCAGTACGCGGAGACCGACGGACCGGTGGTCGACACCACCGGCGACTACACCGTGTCGGCCTGGGCCTCGCTCGACGCGATCCCGGGCAACTACGCCACCGTCGTCAGCCAGGACGGGCGGCGCCAGGAGAACCCGTTCTACCTCCAGTACGGGCAGGGCGCGTTCGCCTTCTCCACCCCCGGCGGGAACCGTGCCCGACTTGAGGTGAGGCCCGAACTCGGCCGGTGGTACCACGTGGTCGGCGTACGCAGCGGCGACGAGATCAAGCTGTACGTCGACGGCGAGCTCGCCGCGACAGCGGCGGCCGGGGCCGCCGATGTCAGCACCGGTGCGCTGTCCGTGGGCCGCGCCAAGTGGTCGGGCGCCGACACCGACTTCTGGAACGGTTCCGTCGACCAGGTGAAGGTGTACGACAAGGCGCTCACCGACCAGGAGGTGACCGCGCTGCACGACGGCGAACAGCCGTAGGAACGGCACGGCGTAGGCCGGCTCGGCAGCGTCGGTGCCGCCGGGCCGGCCCCGTACGACCGGCTGGTCAGGTCACGGGGCCCAGGGCGCGTCCACCGCCCAGATCGTGTCCTCGGTGAAGGGGTGGCCGGGCTGCCCCACGGGTGACCTCCGCCGGGAGCTGAAGGCGTCACCCCTTCACCACGCGTGGCCGGGGTCCTTCGACCCCGGACCGCCGAACTCGCCGAGGACGGCGGCCGGGTCGCGGTGGGCGCCGCGTAGCCGGGGCCGACGCGGACGTGGAAGTCGATCACGTCGCCGTTGCCGACGCCGACGGAACCGCGGCAGTCGATGCCGCTCATGTCGCCGACAGCCGGGACGGGTCGTGGGCCTTCACCTCGTCGGCGATCCCGGCCCGGTCGTACTGCCGCGGTATGGCAGCACGCCGTCCGGCCGGTGTCCAGAGATGGCGCAGCGGCTGGTTCCGTCAGGTCCCGTCCGTGGTGTTCCGGGGGCGGGGAGAGCCCGGGCGACACGTTCTGGAAATGCGCCGACAACTCTCTTGCCGCCTGCGCCACCTCGCCTATATAACGTTGTAAACCGAGCCGCCGAGAGGCCGCACAGGCTCTCACGACCGCAGTTCGCGCAGCTCGTAGTGGGTCGTGAGGAACGCAATGCCATCTGCCGCCGAGCGGTGGATCCATCGTCCAGCCATGCCGACCGCACGCCGAACGGCGTGCGGTCATCCTGCCAAGGAGCGTCCCGCGCATGATGATCCAGCGTCGATCCCGTCCCCTCGCCGCGGCCTGCCTGCTGGCCGCCACCGCCACGCTGGCCTTGTCCGGCTGCTCGAAGTCGGAGACCACGAGCAACGCCGACGGTGACAGCGGCCAGGGAGCCCAGGCGGCCAGGACCCCCGAAGCCGGTTCCGGCGCCGGCTGCTCGCTGAAGACCTACGGAGCGCCCGAACTCGACCTGAGGAACGCGGTGGTCGGCTTCTCCCAGTCGGAGAAGGAAGCCAATCCGTTCCGCATCGCCGAGACCCGGTCCATCAAGGACGAGGCCGAGAAGATCGGCGTCAAGAAGCTCCTCACCACCAACGCGCAGTCTCAGCTCTCCAAGCAGATCAGCGACATCCAGGACATGCTGTCCCAGGGCGCCCAGTTCCTCATCGTCGCCCCGCTGAACTCCGACGGCCTCGAGCCGGCGCTCAAGGCCGCGGCAGCGAAGAAGGTCCCGGTCCTGACCATCGACCGCAAGGTCAACTCCACGGCGTGCAAGGACTACGTGGCCTTCCTCGGCTCCGACTTCGTCGAGCAGGGAAAGCGGGCCGCCGACGCGATGATCAAGGCCACCGGCGGCAAGGGAAAGGTCGCCATCCTCCTCGGCGCATCCGGCAACAACGTGACCACCGACCGCACCAAGGGCTTCGTCGACCGGATCAAGACCGAGGCGCCCGGCATCGAGATCGTGGCCCAGCAGACCGGTGAGTTCGCCCGCGACAAGGGTCAGCAGGTCATGGAGCAGCTCATCCAGTCGAAGCCCGAGATCACCGCGGTCTACGCGGAGAACGACGAGATGGGCCTCGGCGCCGTCACCGCCCTGAAGGCGGCCGGCAAGAAGCCCGGCAAGGACGTCAAGATCGTCTCCGTCGACGGCACCCGCAACGCCGTGCAGGCTCTGGTCAACGGCGAGTACAACGCCGTCATCGAGTCCAACCCGCGCTTCGGCCCGCTGGCCTTCGCGACCGCCCAGAAGTTCTACGGCGGCGAGGAGATCCCCGAGAACGTGATCATCACCGACCGCGCGTACGACGAGACCAACGCCAAGGCATCGCTCGGCGGGGCGTACTGACCGGTCCCGATCCCCGACGGCCCCGTCCGCCGTGGCACTCGCAGGAGGTCACGGCGGCTCCCGGGCCCGCCCCCTGGAACAGTGGAAGGCCACGACCACCCATGGCACCACCCCAAGCAGTACCTCAGGCACCGGAGTCGGCCGCGTCCACGGCTTCGGCCGTGCTCGAAGCGCGCTCGGTGAGCAAACGGTTCCCCGGCGTCGTCGCCCTGGACGACGTCTCCCTCTCGCTGCGCGCAGGGGAGACGCACGCGCTGGTCGGCGAGAACGGCGCCGGCAAGTCCACCCTCATCAAGGTACTGACCGGTGTGTACCGGCCGGACGGGGGAGACCTGCGGATGGCGGGGCAGCCGGTGAAGTTCGCCCGGCCGTTCGAGTCCCAGCAGGCCGGCATCTCCACGATCTACCAGGAGGTGAACCTCGTCCCGCTGATGAGCGTGGCGCGCAACATCTTCCTCGGCCGTGAACCCAGGAACCGCGTCGGCCTCATCGACTTCTCCCGCATGCACCGGGAGACGACAAAGCTGCTCGACGGCTTCGGCGTACGCGTCGACCCGCGCCGCCCCCTGCACACCCTGGGGATCGGCACGCAGCAGATGGTCGCCCTGGCACGGGCCGTCTCGGTCAACGCCCAGGTGGTGATTATGGACGAACCGACCTCCTCGCTCGAACCGCGTGAGGTGGAGACCCTCTTCCGGGTCATCGAGACCCTGCGCGGCCAGGGCATCGCCGTGCTCTACGTCAGCCACCGCATGGACGAGCTGTACCGGATCTGCGACCGCGTCACCGTCCTGCGCGACGGCCGCCACATCCACACCGGCGACCTCGCCGGCCTCGACCGGATGCAGCTCGTCTCGATGATGCTCGGCCGCGACATGGCCGAGGTCCGCCGCTCCGGCGTCACCAGCTTCGCGGTGGAGGGACACGAAGCCGCCCGGACGCCGGTGCTCACCGCGACCGGCCTCTCCAGCCGCCACCACCTCCACGACATATCCCTGTCCCTGCACGCGGGCGAGGTGCTCGGCCTCGGCGGACTCCTCGGCTCCGGCCGCAGCGAGACGGCGAAGGCGCTGTCCGGCGCCCTCCCGCTGGACGCGGGCGAAGTCACCGTCGGCGGGACCGCCCTGACCCGCCTCACCCCGGCCGCCGCCATCCGCGCCGGGATCAGCCTGCTGCCGGAGGACCGCAAGGCCGAGGGAATCGTCCCGGGCCTCTCCGTTCGCGAGAACATCGTGCTGGCCGCCATGCCGCGCCTGTCCCGGGCCGGTGTCGTCTCCCGCGCCAAGCAGGACCGGATCGTCGGCATCTTCATGAAGCGCCTGCGGATCAAGGCGTCGAGCCCCGAGCAGAAGGTCGGCGAACTCTCCGGCGGCAACCAGCAGAAGGTCCTGCTGGCCCGCTGGCTCTGCCTCGAACCCAAGGTCCTGCTGCTGGACGAACCCACCCGGGGCATCGACGTCGGTGCCAAGGCCGAGGTCCAGAGCCTCATCGACGACCTCGCCCGCGAGGGCCTGGCCGTCCTGCTCATCTCCTCCGACATCGAGGAGCTCATCGAGGGCGCCGACCGGATCGTCGTCCTGCGCGGCGGATCCGTCGCGGGCGAACTGGCGGGTGACGACGTGGCCGAGGACCGGCTGCTCGGAGTGCTCGCCGACCACGCGCCGGCGCCGCAGGACCAGGCCCCGGCCGCACAGGAGGAGCCCCGATGACCCAGGCCGCCGTCTCCCCGCCCGCAGGACCCGCACAGCCCGCCGGGCCCCCAGGTCCCCTGGCCCGGCTGCGTGACCCGGCCTGGTACCAGGAGTACGGCGTGTACGTCGCCGTGGCGGTGGTGCTGCTCTTCAACGCCCTGTTCACCGGCCACTTCATGACCGCCGACAACTTCCGCACCCAGCTCGTCCAGGTCGCCCCCATCGTCATCGTCGCCCTGGGCATGGCCCTGGTCATCGGCACCGAGGGCGTCGACCTGTCCGTCGGTTCGACCATGGCGCTCGCCGCCGCGCTCCTGCCGCTCTACCTCGGATACGGGCTCGTGCCCGCCCTCGTCGTCTCGCTCCTGGCGGGCGCCGTCGTCGGAGCGGTCAACGGCACGCTGGTCTCCCTCATCGGGCTGCAGCCCATCGTGGCCACGCTCGCCCTCTTCGTCGGCGGCCGGGGGCTCGCCCTGGTCATGGCCGACGGCCAGCTCAAGCAGATCGTCAACCCAGGCCTGCTGTCGCTGGGAACGGGATCCCTCCTCGGCGTCCCGCTCGTCGTCTGGATCGCCGGAGTGCTGGCCGCCGCCGTCGCGTTCCTGGTGCAGCGCACCACCTTCGGCCGGCAGATCGTCGCCGTCGGCGGCAACCGGTCCGCCGCGTCCCTCGCGGGACTTCCCGTCAAGCGCGTCCTCATCGGCGTGTACGTCCTGTGCGGGGTGCTCGCCGCCCTCGCCGGTGTTCTCGCCACGGCCCGGCTCACCGCGAGCGACCCGTCCTCGCTCGGCACCCTGATGGAACTCTCCGCCATCACGGCGGTCGTCGTCGGCGGCACGCCGCTCAGCGGCGGATCCGTCCGGGTGCTCGGCACCGTGGCCGGAGCGCTGCTGATGCAGCTCCTGCGCGCCACGCTCGTCAAGCACGACCTGCCCGACTCCACCGCTCAGATCGCCCAGGCGGCCATCATCATCGCCGCCGTCTACGTCGCCCGGGAGCGTCGGTCCCGATGAACGAAACCACACCCGCGCCCGCAGCGCCCGCAGTCCCGGCCGGCCGGAGGACGACAGCACCCGGCGAGGGGCCCAGCCCCGCCGCCGTCTCCGAGCCGGGCACCAAGGCGCGTGTCGCCGAACTCCTCCAGCGCCAGGGCGTGCCGGCGGTCCTGCTGACCGTCGTGATCACCGCCTCGTTCATCTACCCGACGTTCGCGTCCCTGGACAACGCCCGCGGTATCACCGTCCAGGCGTCCTTCCTCGCCGTGGTCGCGCTCGGCATGACGATGGTCATCATCACCGGCGGCATCGACCTGTCCGTCGGATCGGTCTTCGCCCTCGGCGGAGTGCTCGCCGCCTGGGCCTCGCAGTACGGCTTCCTCGCCGCACTCCTCGTCCCCCTCGCGGCGTGCGGCGCGATCGGACTGCTCAACGGACTCCTGATCGCCCGCGGCAACATGGCCCCCTTCATCGTCACCCTCGCCACCCTGCTCGGCGCCCGCGGCCTGCTGCTCGCCCTCACCGACGAGGGCGCCACCACCTACCTGGTGCCCAGGGACTCCGCCTTCGGCGAGCTGGGCCAGGGCAGTGTCTGGGGCTTCGGCCACCCGATCCTCATCGCGCTGGTGCTCTTCGGGGCCGGCGGACTCGTCCTGCAGCGCACCTCGTTCGGGCAGACGCTCTTCGCCGTGGGCGGCGGCAGCGACGCGGCCACCCTGATGGGCCTCCCCGTCGCCCGGACGAAGCTCCTCGTCTACACGCTCAGCGGCCTGCTGGCAGGGCTCGCCGGCGCGCTCAGCGCGGCCAGGCTCTCCTCCGGCGTCACCATCGTCGGCGTGGGCATGGAACTCGACGCGATCTCCGCCGTCGTCATCGGCGGCACCCTGCTCGTCGGCGGCGCGGGCTCGATCAGCGGCACCCTCTGGGGCGTTCTGCTGCTCGCCGTCATCCAGAACCTGATCAATCAGATCGGCTCGCTCGACTCCTCGTACCAGTCGGTGGTCAGCGGAGGGTTCCTTATCGTTGTCGTGGTGGCCCAGCGCTATCTGGCGCGCAGTCGCAGAAGCACCTGACGACGGACCAGCTGCCGTACCGAACCATCGAGCCGAGTGGATCCAAGGAGTGCCGTGGGCGTCAGCCTCAAGGACGTTGCGCAACGGGCGGGCGTGTCCATCAAGACCGTGTCGAACGTCGTGAACAACTATCAGCACGTCACACCCGCCATGCGAGCCAAGGTGCAGCAGGCGATCGACGAACTCGGTTACCGGCCCAACCTCACCGCCCGCCACCTGCGCAAGGGCCGCACCGGCATCATCGCCCTCGCCGTACCCGAATTCGGCAACCCGTACTTCGCGGAGCTCGCCGGAGCGGTCGTCGACGCGGCCGCCCGCCACGACTACACCGTCCTGGTCGACCACACCGCAGGCCTCAGGGAGAAGGAGCTCCTGGTCAGCCAGGGATTCCGGTCCCACGTGATCGACGGCCTCATCCTCAGCCCCATCCACCTGGAGACCGAGGACCTCATGGCGCGCACCGAGACGGCACCGCTGGTCCTGCTGGGCGAACGCGAGTACGAGGCGCCGTACGACCACATCGCCATCGACAACGTGGCGGCGGCCCGCGACGCCGTACGCCACCTCATCGGCCTCGGCCACCGCAGGATCGCCTTCCTCGGCTCCCGCACGGGCCGCGAACGCCAGCCCGCGCATCTGCGTCTGCGCGGCTGGCGCGAGGAGCTCGCCGCCGCCGGCCTGGCGGCGGACGAGTCCCTGGTCGTGGTCACCGACGGCTACGGCCGCGCGGACGGCGCCACGGGCATGGCCGCTCTCCTGGACCGGGGGGAGAGGCCCGATGCCGTGTTCGCCTACAACGACCTCATCGCCATCGGCGCGATGCGGACCATCACCGAACGCGGACTGCGGATCCCGGCCGACATCGCCGTCGTCGGCTTCGACGACATCGAGGAGAGCAGCTACGGAACCACCACACTCACGACCATCGCCCCGGACAAGGAAGCCATCGCCCGGCTCGCCGTCGACAGCCTGGTCGAACGGCTGTCGGGCAGACCCGTCGCCGAACCACGCAGGCCGCGCCCCGGTTACCGCCTCGTCGTCCGGGAATCCACCGCGCCCGGGCATGACTCCGCTCCTCCCGAGGACCTCTGATGCCGCGCCCCACCGTGCACCGCACACCGTTCGGCTCCGCCCACGGGGCCGAGACCGGCCTGTGGACCCTTGATTCCGGTACCGGAGTCACGGCCGAGGTCCTCAGCTACGGAGCGTCCCTGCACCGGCTGACCGTGCCCGACACCGCGGGCGCCGCCGCCTCGGTCGTCCGCTCGCTTGCCACGATCGGCGACTACACGGGGAAGCACCCGTACTTCGGCGCCGTCGTCGGCCGCTACGCCAACCGCATCGCGCACGGCCGCTTCAAAAGGGAGCCGCTGGTCCGCTCGCCGCCCGGTGCGGTCCGCGGCCGCGGGTCGGCCGCACCCACGCCTCGGCCTGCACACGGCAGGTCTCCGTACCGAGGCTGCGCGGAAGCTCCCGCCGTGAACGGTCAGGAATGATGAACCGTCCGCCGGCGTTCCCGTGGTCATGACTTTCTTCGTCGACGTCACGGTGCGCGGCTACGAGCTCGACACCCAGGGCCATCTGAACCAGGCCGTCTATCTCCAGTACGCGGAACACGCGCGGTGGGAGCTGCTGCGGGCCGCCGGACTGCCCCAGGAGAAGCTGCTCGCCGGCGGAGTCGGCCCCGTGCAGCTGGAAGTCACGGTGAAGTACCTGCGCGAACTGCGCGCAGGGGACCGGGTGCGGGTCAGCTGCGCGTTCGTCCACGGCTCTGGCAGGACCTTCGGGGTCGTGCAGCGAATCGTCAAGGAGGACGGCACGGTGGCCGCCGAGATCAGCGGCGTCGGCGGCATGCTCGATCTGACCGCCCGTCGGCTGATCGCTGATCCGGCCGGGCACCTCGCCTCGCTCGCGGACAGTCCCGGACTGCTCGGCATCGGCACCTGACGGAGTGCGGGGCGGCTCAGCCGGCCTCGTCGCCGGATGCCAGCCGCGCCATCAACCGTGCGAGCCGGGCGGCCCTGACCTCGGGTGTTCTCGCCTTGAGCAGCTGGAGGAGCATCTGGTACCGGGCCGACCTGCCGAGCTGCTCGAACCGCTGCGCCGCCCGGGGGTCGGAGGCCAGCGCGGCAACGAGATCCGCGGGCGCGGTGGCCTCCTTCTGCGAGGGATACGCCGCCGCCCACCGCCCGTCCGCCCGCGCGGCCCGCACTTCGGCCAGCCCCGGCTCCCGCATCCGGCCGGCCGCCGTCAGGGCCTCGACCCTGCGCACGTTCGCGAGGGACCACAGGCTGCCCCTGCGGCGGGGGGTGATCCGCTGCAGGTAGTACTCCCCGTCGAGGGCCCTGCGCTGCCCGTCGATCCAGCCGAAGCAGATCGCGGCATCGACGACCTCTTCGGGTGCGACGGACGCGATGCCCGTACTCTTCTTCGCCAGCTTCAGCCACAGTTCGGCCCGTGCGCAGTGATGGACCTCCAGCCAGGACTCCAGCCCGGCGAGCCGCTCGAAGAACAGCGGCCGCGCCGGCGTTCCGTCCTCGGCACCAGGCCCGGGGCCGTCGGGCATCGTCATGGCGCTCCTTCGGTGTCAGGTCACTGATGCTCCGTCAGGAGCCTTTCCGCACATCCACGTACGGCTTGAGGCGGGCGCCTGGAACGGGACCGGACACCCCGGACCGGGGGAGCGTCCGTACCAGGCTGCCGCGGACGTTCAACCGCGGGGCGGCGGGGCCGTGCTGGCCCGCACGACCAGCCGGGTCGGGACCAGCGTAGTACCGCGTTCGGCCGTCTCGTTGCGGATCTGCCGTAGGACACCGTCCACACACAGTCGTCCCACCTCGGCGAAGTCCTGGTGCACGGTGGTCAGCGGCGGAACGAACGAGCCGGAGTCGGCGATGTCGTCGAACCCGACGACGCTGACGTCATCGGGCACGCGCCTGCCCCGCTCGTGCAGGGCGCGCAGGACACCGAGCGCCATCTGGTCGTTGGCCGCGAAGACCGCGGTGCAGGAGGGGTCGGCCGCAAGGACGAGCCCCGCGTCGTAGCCCGAGGCCGCCGACCAGTCGCCGCCCACCGGGGCCGGGACCGGGCGCCCCGCCTCCTCCAGGGTCTGCCGCCACGCGTCGGCACGGCGCTGCGCGGCGAACGACTCCGCCGGACCGGCGACATGCTGCACGGTGTGGTGCCCGAGGTCGAGCAGGTGCCGCACGGCCGCCCTGGCGCCCCCGGACTGGTCGGTGTCCACGACGCTGTAGCGGTCGCCCGCGTCGGAGTCGGCCACCACGACGTGCGTGTGCGGCGGCAAGGACACGGCCGCGTCCAGGAGGTGAACCTCCATGATCACGATGATGCCGTCCACGACCTGCTCGCCGAGCACGGTGAAGGCCCCCCGGACCCCCGTGCTGGTGGGCGTCGCCACGGGCAGCAGGGTGATGGCGTAGCCCTGGTCGGCCGCGGAGGCGGAAATGGCCTCCAGCGTGCGGACGTTGCCCGTCGTGGCCAGCGTGAACAGGATGACGCCCAGGGTGCGGAACTCCCCGCTCTTGAGGGCGCGCGCGGCGCTGTTGGGCCGGTAGTCCAGCTTCTTCATGGCGGCGAGGACACGTGCGCGGGTTTCCTCGGTGACCACCGAATGCCCGTTGGACACCCGGGAGACCGTCTGCGAGGAGACGCCGGCCAGGCGTGCGACGTCGGCCATGGAGGCGCCCCTGCGGCGAGGCCGTTCCGCGGCGTCCGTGGACCGGTCCGCGGCCTCTTCCCGTCCGTGCACTTCGTTCTGCCTCCGTCGTGTTTCCCGTGAGCCTTTCGCCGTGCGGGAGGACGCCGTCCCGACCGATGGACCGGCGTCCACGGCGCTCCCCTCGAGGTGTTCCGCGCGGGATCTGTCCTGTTCCCGCGCCGCCTGCGGCTCGTGCGGCATGACGGGGCGAAGGTCCGGGCCACCGATATTCCTACCACTTCCCCAGGCCTGTCGCCGACACGGCCGTGCCGGCCGCCGTCCGGGTGCCGCCGGTCCGCCGGCCACGCCCCCAAGTCCGGTCGTACCAGGTGGAAGACGGGTCTTGACGGTTGCGGAGCAGGCGTGTAGACATCACGTCACCGATTGTTGTTTACGTAAACATCGGCTTCTGAAACGCAGCGCCTCCACCATGTCCGGTGTCTCCCTCCGGCCGGGGCCATGCACAAAGCCGGACCAGTAGGAGTACCAAGAAATGACGGCTGTTACGCCGCTCACCACCGGTCGCCGCCCACCACCGAGAGGCTCCCGCGCCGGGCGCGGGCGGGTCGGGTGGATCTTCGTCGGACCGTTCATGGCCGTGTTCGCCCTGGTGTTCCTCGCCCCGGTCGTCTACTCGCTGTACCTGAGCTTCTTCCGGGACCAGCTCGTGGGCGGCACGTCTTTCGTCGGCCTGGAGAACTTCCGACGAGCCTTCGAGGACGAGAAGTTCTGGGAGGCCGTGGGCCGGGTCGCGATCTTCCTCGCGGTGCAGGTGCCCGTGATGCTCGGCCTCGCCCTGCTCATAGCCCTGGCACTCGACAGCGGCAGGCTCTACGGGAAGAGCTTCTTCCGCATATCGGTCTTCCTGCCCTACGCCGTCCCCGCCGTCGTCGCCACGCTGATGTGGGGATTCATCTACGGCACCCGGTTCGGGCTGGTCGCGAACATCAACGACTCCCTCGGCGTGTCGCTGCCCGACCCGCTCTCGCCCTCCCTGGTGCTGGCCAGCATCGGCAACATCGTCACCTGGGAGTTCGTCGGCTACAACATGCTGATCTTCTACTCGGCGCTGCGCGTGGTCCCCAAGTCCCTCTACGAGGCGGCCGAGATCGACGGAGCCGGGCAGTGGCGGATCATCGCCGCGGTCAAGATCCCAGCGATCCGCGGGGCGCTCGTGATCGCGACGATCTTCTCGGTGATCGGCAGCTTCCAGCTGTTCAACGAGCCCAGCATCCTGCAGAGCCTGGCGCCCAACGCGATCACGACCTACTTCACGCCGAACCTCTACACCTTCACGCTGTCCTTCTCCGGCCGGCAGCAGAACTACGCGGCCACGGTCTCCCTCGTCATGGGCCTCGTCACGATGATCATCGCGTACGCGGTCCAGCTGCGCGGCATGCGAAAGGAGGCGTGAGCGATGAGCGCACCTTCCTTCACCGCCGAGCAGACGTCCCGGCGAGTCACCCACCGTGCCCCGGCGTCCCGGCGCCCCCCGCGCAGACGTCACACGGCAGACCGCCCTCGCCGCAGTGTGCTGCTCACGGCGCTCATGGGGCTGACCGCCCTCTACGCCCTCATGCCCCTCGCCTGGCTCTTCATCAACGCGACGAAGACGCAGAAGAGTCTCCTCGACTCCTTCGGTCTCTGGTTCAGCGGTGACTTCGCTCTCTGGGACAACATCTCGGAGACACTCACCTACGACGACGGCATCTTCGTCCGCTGGTTCCTCAACACCCTGCTGTACGTGGTCGTCGGGGCCGGCGGGGCCACCTTCCTCGCGGTCCTCGGCGGCTACGGCCTGGCCAAGTTCGACTTCAGGGGCAAGCGAGCCGTCTTCGCCACCGTCATCGGTGCCGTGGCCGTGCCCGCGACCGCGCTGGCGGTCCCCACCTTCCTCATGTTCAGCAAGATGGGCCTCACCGACACACCGTGGGCCGTCATCATCCCGTCCCTGATCTCTCCCTTCGGGCTCTACCTCATGTGGGTGTTCGCGGCCGAGGCCGTCCCCACGGAGCTCCTGGAAGCAGCCAGGGTGGACGGTTCCGGAGAGCTGCGGACGTTCTTCCGGGTCGCGCTCCCGCTGCTGAGCCCGGGCATCGTGACGGTGCTGCTGTTCACCATGGTGCAGACCTGGAACAACTACTTCCTGCCGCTGATCATGATCAAGGACCCGGACCTGTACCCGCTGACGCTGGGACTGAACGCCTGGAACGCGCAGGCCTCCACCGCGGGCGGCCAGCCGGTCTTCCACCTCGTCATCACCGGTTCCCTGCTGACGATCGTGCCACTGGTCATCGCCTTCCTCCTGCTCCAGCGCTACTGGCAGTCCGGCCTGGCAGCGGGCAGCGTCAAGGAGTGACGCGGCTTTCCCGGCCTTCGTCAGCCACCGATTCTCCGCGCCCGCAGGACGGCTCAGCCCGTCCCCGGTCCGCGCGGCGCCCCACCTCCGCACGCGCCTGTGCGGACGCTCGACGGTTCGTGCACCACCCTCACCACAACGGAGTGAAGCGATATGAGAACCATGACCAGACGCGCGATGCGCGGCGTCGGCCTGCTGTGTGCGGCGGCGCTGAGCCTCACGGCGTGCGGGTCCTCCGACGACGGTCCGGACAAGTCCGTATCGGGTGGTGATCTCAGGGCGGCTCTCAAGAAGGGCGGCTCGATCACGGTGTGGGCCTGGGAGCCGACGCTGAAGCAGGTGGTCAGCGACTTCCAGAAGGAGTACCCCAAGGTCAAGGTGAAGCTGGTCAACGCCGGCACCGGCAACGACCAGTACACCGCCCTGCAGAACGCCGTGCAGGCCGGATCCGGGGTACCGGACGTCGCGCAGATCGAGTACTACGCCCTCGGGCAGTTCGCCCTCGGCAAGTCCCTGGAGGACCTGAGCGGATACGGCGCGTCGGACTTCAAGCGCGACTACTCGCCGGGCCCGTGGAACTCCGTCACCGTCGACGACGCCGTGTACGCCCTGCCCATGGACGCGGGTCCGATGGCGCTCTTCTACAACAAGAAGGTGCTGGACAAGCACAAGATCGCCACGCCCACCACCTGGGACGAGTACCTGGAGGCCGCGCGCGCCCTGCAGGCCGCCGACCCCAAGGCCTACATCACCAACGACACCGGTGACGCGGGGTTCACGACCAGCATGATCTGGCAGGCCGGCGGAACCCCGTTCAAGAACCGCGACACCAGTGTGACGGTCGACCTCACCGGCGACAAGGGCGTCACCGCCTTCACCGAGGTGTGGCAGAAGCTCATCGACGAGAAGCTTCTGGCACCCATCAGCTCCTGGAGCGACGAGTGGTACAAGGGGCTGGCCGACGGCACCATAGCCACCCTCGCCACCGGCGCCTGGATGCCCGCCAACTTCGTCTCGGGCGTCGAATCGGCTTCGGGCGACTGGCGCGCGGCCCCGCTCCCGCAGTGGGAGAAGGGCGGTGAGGTCAGCTCCGAGAACGGCGGCAGCTCCCTCGCGGTGATGGAGGCGGGCAAGAACAAGGACCTGGCGTACGCCTTCAACGAGTACGCCAACCACTCGGCGGGCGTCCAGACCCGTATCGAGGCCGGAGCCTTCCCCGCGACCACGGCGGACCTGACCTCCACGACCTTCCTCGACACCCCCTTCCCGTACTTCGGCGGCCAGAAGGCGAACGAGATCTTCGCCCGCTCCGCCAGCCAGGTGCCGGAGAGCTGGTCCTACCTGCCCTACCAGGTCTACGCGAACTCCGTCTTCAACGACTCCGTGGGCAAGGCGTACGTCTCCGACACCACGCTGGCCGACGGGCTGAAGGCGTGGCAGAAGGCCGCCGTCGACTACGGCACCGAACAGGGATTCGACGTCAACAAGTGACGTCGCACCACTGAACCGGCACAGGGGCGGTCGCCCGTCCGACGGGCGCCGTCCCTGTGCCGCGCTCGCACCTCCGTATCCGAAAGGATCTTCATGACCTCCGCCTCCGAGCGCCCTTGGCTGCGCCCGACCTCCGAGGACCGCACCGCGCGATTCGCCTACGGGGCCGACTACAACCCGGAGCAGTGGCCGCGCGAGGTGTGGAAGGAGGACGTCCGGCTGATGCGCGAGGCCGGAGTGACCGTCGTCTCCGTCGCGATCTTCTCCTGGGCCCGCCTCCAACCCGCCGAGGACCGATGGGACTTCGACTGGCTGGACGAGGTGCTCGACCTGCTGCACAGCAGCGGGATCGCGGTGGACCTCGCCACCGCCACCGCCTCGCCGCCCCCCTGGCTCACCACCCTGCACCCGGAGATCCTGCCGGTCACCCGCACCGGTGAGACCCTCTCCCAAGGCGCGCGGCAGCACTGGCGGCCCACCTCCCCGGTCTTCCGCAGGTATGCCCTGAAGCTGGTGGAGGCCATGGCCACCCGCTACGGCGACCACCCCGCCCTGACCGCCTGGCACATCTCCAACGAGCTCGGCTGCCACAACGTCTACGACTACTCCGACGACGCCGCCCGGGCCTTCCGCGACTGGCTGCGCGCCCGCTACGTCACGCTCGACGCGCTCAACACCGCCTGGGCGACCTCCTTCTGGTCGCAGCACTACGGCGAATGGGAGCAGATCCAGCCGCCGCGACTCGCCGCGAGCCACGCCAATCCGGCCCAGCAGCTCGACTTCAAGCGGTTCTCGTCCGACGCGCTGAGGGACTACCTCCGCGCCGAGCGCGAGATCCTGCGGCGCATCACCCCCGAGATCCCCGCCACCACCAACTTCATGGTGATGGGCGAGACCAAGGCCATGAACTACCCCGAGTGGGCGGGCGAGATCGACTTCGTCTCCAACGACCACTACGCGCACCCCGGGCCGCAGCGCCTGGACGAGCTCTCCTTCTCCGCCGGCCTCACCCACTCCATCGCGGAGGGCAGGCCGTGGTTCCTGATGGAGCACTCGACCAGCGCGGTCAACTGGCAGCCCGTCAACCTCGCCAAGAGCCGGGGCGAGCTGGCCCGTGACTCCCTGGTCCACGTCGCCCACGGAGCCGACGCGGTCTGCTTCTTCCAGTGGCGCCAGTCCGCCGCGGGCGCCGAGAAGTACCACTCCGCGATGGTGCCGCACGCCGGCCCGGACAGCGACGTGTTCCGTGCGGTGACCGCACTCGGCCGGACGCTGGAGGCCCTCACCCCGGTCACCGGCTCCGTGCGGCAGCCGGCGCGTGCCGCGCTGGTGTACGACTGGGAATCCTGGTGGGCCGTCGAACGCGACTCGCAGCCGACCTCCCTGCTGCGCTACCGGCAGGAGGCGCTCGACTGGTACTCCGCCTTCCTGGCCCTCGGCGTCCGGGTGGACGTCGTCACCACCGCGACCGACCTCACCGGGTACGACTTCGTCGCGGCCCCCATCCTGCACGTCGTCCCCCAGGCCCTGGCCGCCCGGCTGGACGCCTACGTGCGCGGCGGCGGCCACCTCGCCACCACCTACTACTCGGGTGTCGTCGACGAGAACGACCACGTCTACCTCGGCGGATACCCCGGTGCCCTCCGTGACCTCCTGGGCATCCGCGTCGAGGAGTTCGCACCCTTGCAGGACGGCGTGGACGTACGCCTCGACAACGGCCTCACCGGCACCCTGTGGACCGACCACATCAGCGTGGTCGATTCCGGGGTCACGGTGCTCGCGCGCTACGGGACCGGGGACCACGCGGGGCGCCCCGCCATCACCCGCCGTGCCCTGGAGGACGGCGGCTCCGCCGCCTACGTCTCCACCCGGCTGGGCAGCCACGGGCTGCCCGAGGTGCTGCGGTCCCTGCTGTCCGGCGCCGGCGTGGTCAGCGAACTGCCCGCCGGTGCGCGGGGGCGGGTGGAGCTGACCGTGCGGACCGACGGCTCGGAGTCGTACTGGTTCCTCGTCAACCGTACGGACGAGTCCGTGACGTTCGACGCGGTGGCCGGAGAGGCCCTGACCGGCCCCGCGCCGACCGCCGACGGCGGCCTGGTGCTTCCCCCGCGCGACGTCGCGGTCCTCCGCGTGGCATCCGGGACGACGCCCTTCCACTGACCAGGAACCGGGGAGTCCCCCCACGGAGCCCGCCCCCGCGGGAGGACTCCCCACGCGATCCGCCGCGTGCGCCCTGCGGGACGGAGACGTCCCGCAGGGCGCACCGCGTACGGGTGAAGGTTCTCAGGCCGATGCGGTGAAGCGGTGGGTGCCCGATCCCGCGGTGAACACCGCACACCCTTCGTCCGTCTGCAGGAACCGCGCCGACCCGGCGACGGCACTTCGCCCGTCGCCGCCCGGGACCCACACCTCGGCGGTCGTGTTCGGGGGCAGCACGACCCGGAGCGCGAAGCCCTCCGTGTCCTTCTTCCAGCGCGTGGTGACCGGTCCGTACCGGGAGTCGAACCGGCCCTCGGCCTGCGTCACCCCGCCTCCCGGACGAGGCCGCACCACGACCTTCCGGAAGCCGGGGCTCCCCGGGGCGATGCCCGCGATGTTCGCGTACATCCACTCGCCCACCGAGCCGTACGCGTAGTGGTTGAAGGAGTTCATCCCGGCGTCCTGGAAGCTGCCGTCCGGCCGGATGGAGTCCCAGCGCTCCCACATCGTGGTGGCGCCCCGGTCGATCTGGTAGCCCCAGCTCGGGAAGGTCCGCCGCGTCAGCAGCCGGTACGCGACATCCGTGTGCCCCGTGTCGGTCAGCACGGGCAGCAGCCGCGGGGTGCCGAGGAACCCCGTCGACAGGTGCCAGTCCTTCGCCTCGATGAGCGCGACCAGCCGGTCGGCCGCCGGGCCGCGGTCGCCCTCCGCCAGCAGATCCATGGACAGGGCCAGCACATAGGCCGTCTGGGTGTCGCCCCTGACGCGGCCGCCCGCCGTCACATAGGCCGCCCGGAACGCGTCGCGCACCCGGCCGAACAGCGAACGGTAGGGCGCCGGATCCTTGCCGAGCGCCTCGGCGGTGCGCGCGACGAGATCGGCGCTGTGGGCGAAGTACGCCGTGCCGATGACGTCCTTGGGCGTCTGGTCCTCGATGTTGAGCCAGTCGCCGTAGCCGTCGGCAGGCCGCAGGAGCCCGTTGCTGTGTTCCTCCAGGTACGTCAGCCACTTCAGCATCGAGGACCAGGACTGCTCCAGCACCCGCTCGTCGCCGTACGCCTGGTACAGGGCCCAGGGCACGGTCACCCCGGCGTCGCCCCAGCCCGACGCGCCGCTGCCGACACCCGGGAGGTCCGGGGCGACGTTCGGGAAGGCACCGTCGGCGACCTGGCCGTCACGCAGGTCCTGGAGCCACTTGGTGAGGAAGCGTGCCGACTCCATCGTGTAGGCGGCGGTGGGTGCGAAGACGTTGATGTCACCGGTCCAGCCCAGGCGCTCGTCACGTGCGGGGGTATCGGTCGGGATGGAGAGGAAGTTGCCGCGCTGACCCCAGGTGATGTTGCTGTGGAGCTGGTTGAGCATGGGCACGTCGGTCGTGAAGTCCATGGTGAACGGCGCCGAGGTGTGGATCACCCGGCCCACGACCGCGTCACGGCCGGGCGTACCGGGATAGCCCGTCACCTCGACGTAGCGGAAGCCGTGGAACGTGAACCGGGGCTCGTACGTCTCCTGACCGCCGCCCCTGAGCGTGTACGTGTCCGTCGCGCGAGCGGTGCGCAGATTGGCCGTGTAGAGGGTGCCGTCCGGGTTCAGGACCTCCGCGTGCCGCAGCCGCACCGTCGTACCGGCCGGTCCCGAGACGGTGAGCCGGGGAGTGCCCACCATGTTCTGGCCGAGGTCGAACACGAACACACCCGGC
This sequence comes from Streptomyces sp. NPDC025273, assembly GCF_040638585.1. Lineage (NCBI taxonomy): Bacteria > Bacillati > Actinomycetota > Actinomycetes > Kitasatosporales > Streptomycetaceae > Streptomyces > Streptomyces sp. NPDC025273. The sequence goes on along the minus strand of NZ_JBEZYP010000003.1, from coordinate 119,968 downwards.
TTCGGTTCGGTCACCTCACGGGCCGTCAGCTCACGCTCGACACGGCACGCTCCGTCCACTTCGGCGACGAGCGCCGCCGTGACGCCGTCCACCGGGTCGGCCGCGAGCCACCCTGAGGCGTCGAAGCCGGCCCGTGTCCAGCCCTCGGTCTCCAGCCGGGCGTCGTACGCCTCGCCCGCCATGAGGTCCGCACCGGTGACGGGGCCGGTCGCGGCGCGCCAGTCCGCCCCGGACACCACCCGTTCGGTCGAGCCGTCGGCGAAAGTGATCTCCAGCTGGGCCAGGACAGCGGGCTGATCGCCGTACCGGTGCGGGCCGAACCAGGCGATGTTCCCGGCGTACCAGCCCGTCGCGAGCGTGACCCCGAGTGCGTTGCCGCCCGGTGCGAGCAGCCCGGTCACATCGTAGGTCTGGTACTGGACGCGCTTGTGGTAGTCGGTCCAGCCGGGGGCGAGCCGGTCCTCACCCACACGCTCGCCGTTGAGGAACACCTCGTACAGGCCGAGCGCCGTCGAGTACAGCCTGGCCCGCGCCACCCGCTTGCGGCCCAGCCGGAACTCCCGGCGCAGCTGGGTGGCGGGGGAGTGGGCCACCCGTACCTCGCCCCAGGGACCGGAACCCCACGGGGCGAGGACCTTCGCGGCGGACCAGGCGCTGTCGTCGTAGGCGCCGGAGTGCCAGTCCCCCGCCGGCTCGCGGTCGGTGGACCGCCAGCCGTCGCCGGTGACGAGGGTGACCGCCCCGTCCGCCGTCGTCAGCTCCAGTACGCCGAGCAGCCCGGCCGGTCCGACGAGCGCGTTGGTGGCCACCACGGAGATCACCTGGACACCGGGGGAAAGCTGGGCCGTGACGTCCGTGAGGACGGGCCGCTGCCAGTTCTGGGCGGGGCCGTCCGCCTCGGTGTGCGCCACCTCCACACCGTTCACATGGGCGGTGAAGCCGTCGTCCGCCGTCATGACCAGACGGGCACGGGTGACTCCCGCCGGTACGTCCACCCGGCCCCGGAACCACCGGGTGGCCGCGGGCGCGCTCGCGGCCGGATCGCCCTCGGGGAACCAGATCCAGGAGGCGTCGTCCAGCGCGGGCGCACCGGTGAGCGCGGCGGGTGCGCCGATCCACCCGGCCGACCAGTCGGAGCCGGCCAGAAGCCCGGTCTCCCACCAGGAGGGCTCGCTCCAGGCGGACGCCCGGCCGTCGGAGTCCCATACGCGCACCGACCAGTGGTAGCGCGTGCGGGAGGCGGGCTCCGGGCCCGCGTACGGGACGAGCACCGACTGTTCGGACACGACCTTGCCGCTGTCCCAGACGTCGGGTTCCCCGAGACGGTCCGGGGAAGTGGCGACCCGCAGCTGATAGGCGGCCTGGCGACGGTCCGCGAGGTCCGAGGTCATGGGCCAGCTCAGTCTCGGCCGCGGGGTGTCCAGGCCGAGCGGACGGCGCACGTACTCCACGGTCGGCTCGGTGACGCGGGCCCGGCCGGTGGCCGCCGGGGCCGGTCCGGCGGCGTGGGCGGCGGACGCGGACACCGCGGCGAGGGCGGCGGTGGCGGCGGTGGTGCTGAGCAGTCGTCTTCTGCTGATCACAACTCGGCTCCGTAACGACGCATGGATGAATCGTTTCAGTCCTGTGACGCTAGAGTTATGACCAGTCCCTGTCAAGGGTTACCTCGCGATCGTGATCTTTCCCGGCTCGCTGTTGCAAGCTTGCTGTGTGCGGCATTGACGTCACTGCCGGGGCGGGACTATGTTCGCCGACGGTGGTGTGTTGAAACCTTTCATGCGATCGGCCGAATGGGCCTGCCCCGGCACCGATCATTGCGCTGTCCGGCTGACGTGGCTCAAGGCCCGCCCCGGATGTGGACGAAAGGTCAGGTGTTCGCACCTCGCGGACCTGTCCTGGGTTCGCGATCGGCTCCTCCGCACCTAGGGAGAACGCATGGGCCTGCGCGCCCGCTGGGCACCAGCCGCTCTACTGCTGATCGTCCCCCTGATCGGCACCACTCCGGCCACGGCCGACACCGGCGGCACTCTCGTGCCGGTGCAGAAGTCATCCCGGGCCGTGCCCGGTCAGTACATCGTCACCCTCTCGTCCGGGCAGACGCCGAACGCCATGGCCGAGCAGGTCGGGGTCACGCCCCTGTTCACCTACAGCAAGGTCCTGCACGGCTTCGCCGCCTCGCTCACCCCGGCCCAGCTGGACAAGGTGCGCGGCGCCGCAGGCGTCCAGGCCGTCGAGGAGAACAGCGAGGCGTCCGTCGCCCCGCCCGCCGTCGAGGCGGCGCCGAAGACCCGTGCGGTGGCGGAGAGCTGGGGGCTGGACCGGATCGACCAGCGGACGCTCCCGCTGGACGGCGCGTACGACGTGGCCGGGACGGGCCAGGGCGTGAGCGCGTACATCCTGGACACCGGCATCGAGTCCGCGCACAGTGAGTTCGGCGGCCGGGTCGGCGCCGGCTACGACGTCATCGGCGACGGCCGCGACGGCGAGGACTGCAACGGCCACGGCACGCACGTGGCCGGCACGGTGGCCGGCGCGACGTACGGCGTCGCGCGCTCCGCCTCGCTCGTCCCGGTGCGGGTCCTCGACTGCGAGGGCTCGGGCACCTGGGCCGGGGTCATCGCCGGCCTCGACTGGATCGCCCGGAACGCCGAGCAGCCCGCCGTGGTCAACGCCTCCCTCGGCGGCCCCTCCTCGTCGGCCGTCGACGACGCGTTCGACGCGCTCGCGGACCAGGGCACGCTACCGGTCGTCGCCGCGGGCAACGAGAACCAGGACGCCTGCGACGTCTCCCCGGCGGGCGCCGCCGGCGTCGTGGCCGTGGGCGCCAGTGACGACCGGGACCGGCAGGCCACGTTCAGCAACTGGGGCTCCTGCGTGTGGTTGTACGCCCCCGGGGTGGACATCGTCTCGGCCGGACTCGGCGGCGGATCCTCGACGCTCAGCGGTACGTCCATGGCCGGCCCGCACGTGGCCGGGGTCGTCGCCCTCTTCAAGGAGCAGAACCCCGACGCGACGCCGCGGGAGGCCGCCGACTGGCTCGACGCCGAGGCGACCACCGATGTGCTGGCGAACCTGGGTACGGGCTCGCCCGACCTGCTCCTGCACACCGGGGAGCTCTGACCACACCCTGCGCAGAGGGGTCAGGCACTCCCCGCCGCTTCAGGGAGCGGGGTCCGCGTCCGCGGGCCCCGTGCCGTGCCGTGGAACAGGGCTTTCCGCGACCCCTGCGTCGCCGCGAACGGCTTGCGTCGCTCGCGGTCTCCTTTCGTCGCCCTGATTCTCGTCACGCCCCCTTCCGGTCAGGCCGTGGGCGCAGCCCTCCCTGCCGTGCCGCCGCCGCGTCGCGACCGGGATTCCGGGTTACGTCCGAACGGACTTCCGTGAGCCACCCCACCCGCCGGCACGTCGATTCACGTACGCGACGGCCGACCCGAACCGGCGACACCGCGGGCCCGGCTGCGGAACCGACGCCGCCGCCCGGGGCCCTGGGGCGGACACCGGGGGAGCGGGGGAGCGGCGGCTGCGGCACAGTGGTCCTATGGACGATCTCAACGCTCTCGCCGACGAGCACCTGACCGCGGCCCGCGCCAACGCGCACGGACGCAGCGCGCACCTGCTGCTGCGGCAGGAGCCGCTGCGCCAGACGGTGATCGCACTCACCTCGGGATCCGCCCTCGACGAGCACAACGCGCCGCCCGCGGCATCGCTCCAAGTGCTGCGGGGCTCGGTCCGGCTCACCGCCGCCTCCGGGGACGTGGAGCTCATGGCGGGCGTGCTGCACCCGATCGACCAGGGGCGGCACGGGCTGCTGGCCCTGGAGGACGCCGTGGTGCTGCTGACCGCGGTCAACGACTGAGACCACCCGGGACCACCCGCATACACCCGCGGGAACGAGGCATGAGAGAAAGGGGGCGGCCGGGCCGTCCCGCGACGACGCCCGGCCCGCCGACCCTTCCTTCGTCCCCCGGAGTACCAGCGTGCCCAGCAGGACCGACGCCCCTACCGCGGAAAGCACGCCTGCCGCGCCCGGGCAGGCCGCCACGCCGAACTGGCGGGACGCCCTGCGCCGGACGCCGGTCTCGCTCTGGAACGACGACCTCTCCGACTGGGCGGCAGCCCTCACGTACTACGCCATCCTCGCGCTGCTCCCCGCGCTCCTGGTCACCGTGTCCGTCATCGGCCTCGCGAACCCCGCCGCCACCAACACGCTGATCGCCGACATCACGGCCTTCGCGCCCGCCGAGTCCGGAGCCGCGCTGCGCCAGCCGCTGGAAGCGGCCACCCACGAGCGCACCGCCGTCTGGCTGCTCGTGGCCACCGGGAGCGTGAGCGCCGTGTGGTCCGCCTCCAGTTATCTGGCGGTCTTCCGCAGAGCACTGCACGCCATGCACCGGGTGAAGGACACCAGGCCCCCGCTGCGCCAGGCGCACATCATCGTGGCGTCCGCGATCGGACTGCTCGTCCTGCTGATGGCCAGTGCCTTCGCCCTCGTCCTGACCGGCCCGCTGGCGCGCTGGTTCGGGGAACGGACCGGCCTGACGCAGGCCGGGGCGACCGTCTGGGCGGGCCTCAAGTGGCCCGTACTGCTCTTCCTGGTCGCCTGTCTGATCCTCGTCCTCTTCAGCACCGGCCCGCGCACCGCCCGGGGCGTGCGGCGCGGGCTGCCCGGCGGGGTGCTCGCGGCGTTCCTGTGGCTGTTCGCCTCGGCCGGATTCGCGCTGTACGCCACCCACATCGGCAGCTACAGCCGGCTGTACGGCTCGCTGGCAGGTCTGGTCGTCTTCCTGATCTGGATCTGGTTCACCAATCTGGCACTGCTGACGGGCGCCCAGTTCAACGTCGAGCTGACCCGCACGAAGGAGGCCGGCGGCTGAGGGGCCGGACCCTTGTGGGAGCGCTCCCAGTTGGGGAGGATGGGCTGATGACCCAGGCCGCACACGTACGTTCCTACCGTCAGGGTGACCGCGAGGCCCTCGCCGACATCTGTGTCCGCACGGCGGACAACGGCGGCGACTCCCGGCACCTCTATCCCGACCCCGGGCTGATGCCGGCTCTCTTCGCCGAGCCCTACGCCCATCTCGAACCCGAGCTGACGTTCGTCCTGGACGACGGGACGGGGCAGGCGGTCGGCTACGTCCTGGGGACGGCGGACACGCGGCGGTTCGTGGACGCGTTCCGCGAGGTCTGGCTCCCGAAGGTGACGGAACGCTTTCCCGAGCCCGGCGGGCCGCCACGCACGCGCACCGAGGACATGACCGCTCTCCTCCATCACCCCGAGCGCATGATCCTTCCCCAGCTGGACGGGCATCCGGCGCACCTGCACATCGACCTGTTGCCGCCCTGGCAGCGCAAGGGGTACGGAAGGGAGCTGATGGGAACCTTCCTGGACGCGCTCCACACCCGAGGGGTCCCGGCCGTCCATCTGTCCATGCTCACGGCGAACACCCCGGCCAGGGCGTTCTACGACCGCCTCGGGTTCCACGAGATCGCGGTTCCCGATCCGGGGCCGCTGACCTTCCTGGGGCGCTCCACGGACGGGTGTGGCGGCCATGGGGTGGGCGGACAGCGGGATGCGACCTCGAGGCAGGGCCGAGGCGCAGGCCCGACGGGGTGAGCGAGCCGTGAGGGGACAGAGCGCATGGAGGTTCACGGACGACCGGGGGCGGCCTACTTCGGCGGACAGCCGCCCGTCGCGGGTTCTCCCCTACGTACAGGTCGGGGCGACGCTGGGGCCACGGTATACACCCGGAGGGGATCTTCGGCTCCGGCCATGACGGGCCGACGCCCGACCCCGCGAAGACCGGCACGCTCGCACTGGACGCCGTGGACCACCGGGGTGCGGGCGGCGGCCTGGACGTGGAGACCCTCTTACGCGGCCGTCCGGACCTGGTGGTGGCCGTCAGTTACGGACACGGCCAGGTCTACGGGCTCGACCCCGACACCGCCAAGCACCTGGAGGAGCGGGTTCCGGTCGTCGTGATCGACGTGGGCCAGGCGCGCACCCTGGATCGGGTGGCCGAGCGGTTCGCCGAGCTGGCGCGCTCGCTCGGTGGTGCACCGGTCCCGGCCGCGGCGCAGGACCTGGGGGCCGCGCGGGACCGGCTCCGTGCCGCGGCGGGTGCCGCGCCCGGCGGCCCCCGGGTGGTGGCGCTGTCGCCGGCGGGGCGGGAGCAGGCGCATGTCGCACGCCCCGCGATGTGGCCCGAGCTGCGGGTGCCGGGTGTCCCCGGCCGAGGGCCCGGGGGTCAACTGGTCCACCACGGGCTGGACACAGGCGGCGGAGCTCCGGCCGCACATCGTCCTCACGGACATCCGGTCCCACGCGACGCCGCTCGTCGAGACCGACGCCCCCGCCCGGTCGGCGGTGGCGCGGGGGGCCCGGATCGTGCCGTGGGACCCGGAACCCGTGTGCAGCCCGCAGGCCCGTGCGCGTTTCCTCGGGCTCGTGGCGGACGCGGTGGAGGCGGTGGCAGGCGGCTGACGCGGCCTCCGGCCGCGCGGGCGGCGGTCGGCACCCCGCCGCCGGACCGTTCGCCTCAGCTGCTCGTCGCCGCCGAGGGCGGGAGCGCTGCTCCGTACGGACGCGCCGGATCGCGCCCGCCACCACCCTTCGCGAGGCTGGCCCGGACGGAGGGACACGCGATCCCCGTACCCCCAAGGGCAGGAGCAGGAATGCAGCAGGACAAGCACCCGTCGTACCGCCCCGTGGTCTTCCGCGACCGTTCCGCCGGCTACGCCTTTCTGACCCGGTCCACGGCGTCGAGCGAACAGACCATCGACTGGGACGACGGCGCCCGCTACCCCGTCATCGACGTGGAGATCTCCGCCGAGAGCCACCCGTTCTTCACGGGCAAGGCGCGGGTGGTCGACACCGAGGGCCAGGTCGCGAAATTCGAGCGGCGGTACGGGGACGAAGGAGGCAAGGAGGAAGGGGGCAGGGGCACCCCCTGACTCCTCCCGGCCGCCCGGGCCCCTTCCCCCGGCACGCGCGCCCGCGCGGGAGGCGGGGGCGGCGGCGGTGCGTCCGGTGCCCTGGGCCGCGTAAGGGGCGTGCGCGCTGCTCCCCGACGCGGGGGCGCGGCACTCGTCACGGCGGGCAGGGGCGCGTGCACGTCCGGCGCGCCGCACACCCTGACCCCGCACGGACCGCTCGGAGAGCGGGCCCACGCACGCCTCAGCTCCCCGCGTGCAGTGACCCTGGGTGACGACGGGGCCGTGCGCAGGCGTCCGCCGCCGTCACCGTCGCACGGGCTGACGCCCTCCCTCCCGGCAAGGAGGAACCCGCGACGGTCTGACCAGCACACTTGCGCCCGAGCGGTGAGTGTCCTCGCCCCCGCCCCGGTCGTTTGGATCTGCATGACCGTGACCCTTACCGACACCGTCCCACCGTCCACCGTCGATCTGCTGACCGGCGTCCTCCTCGGTGCGGGCCACCGCCGCGAGCACGGCTTCTGGCAGCGGCTCATCAGTACAGAACCGTTCCGCCGCCCTGCCGGCGGAACCCCCGAGGAACGCCTTGACCTCGCCTACGAACGGCTGCGCATCCTCAACCGCTCCCTCGACAGCGGAGCACGCCTCGCCGCCGACCCTCGCGCGCTCGCCGCCCTGCACGAATGGCTCGGACCGGTGGACCCCGCGCTCACCACCGTGGCGGGCATTCACTACAACCTCTTCCTCGGCAGCCTCCTGGACCACGACGCCGTCGGCAGCCGCGATCTGTCGGACCACCTGGCGATGCGCCGCATCGGCACCTTCCTCTGTACGGAGGTGGCGCACGGCAACGACGCGGCGTCCATGGAGACCACCGCGACGTACGACCGCGCACGCGACGGCTTCGTGCTGCACACCCCGAACGCGGGTGCGCAGAAATTCATGCCCAACACCAGCCCGGCGGGCGGGCCGAAGTCCGGACTGGTCGCCGCACGTCTGCTGGCCGACGGTGAGGACCACGGGATCCGTCTCTTCCTCGTGCGGCTCACCGACGACGTACGGGCTCTTCCCGGCGTACGCGTACGGCGCCTTCCCGCCAGGATGGGCAGTCCCGTGGACCACTGCCTGACCTCGTTCGAGCAACTGTTCGTGGGGCGGGACGCGTTGCTGGGAGCGGAGGAGGGAGGCGGCGGGGAGGGGGACTTCCACAGTACGCGGGCCTGCCGCCGGCGCCGCTTCCTGACCTCCATCGGCCGGGTCGTCCCCGGCCGGATCTCCATGAGCGCCTGCGCGGCCGGCTCCGCCCGGGCCACACTCGCGGTCGCCGTCCGCTACGGCGGGCACCGGATGATCTCCGGTGCCAGGGGCACCCGCGCGGTCCCCGTCAACGCCCACCGGACCCATCACGGGCCGCTCGCCTCGGCCATGGCGACGGTGTTCGCCATGAGCCTGCTGCACCGCCGTGCGCTGGACCGGTGGGAGGTCTGCACCGAGGAGGACCGGGCGGAGGCGGAGCGGCTCGTCGCGGTGGCGAAGGCATGGATCACCTGGCGGGCACGCGCCGTCATCGTCCAGTGCCGTGAACGCTGCGGCGCACAGGCCCTGCTGGAGAACAACGGCATGACCGAACTGGTCACCGGCGTGGAAGGGGCCATCACCGCGGAGGGCGACAACGTCGCGCTGTACAGCAGGGCTGCCGCTGATCTGCTCCTCGCGGCCGGCCCCGGCGGTGGGGACACCCCGCTCGACCGCACCCCCGGTCAACTGGCCGATCCACACTTCCTCGGCAGGCTCCTCGCGGCCGTCGAGGACATCTGGTTCAGCCGGGCCAGGGAGCGGGTGCTGTCGGCATCCCACGACGACAGGCTCGCCCGGTGGAACGCGGGTTCCGGGCCCGCGCTGCGCGGAGTCGAGGCCCACGCCTACCGGCAGGCAGCCGAGGCCTTCGCACAGGCCCGGGCCGCGCTGCCCGGAGGGGCGGCCCGGGAGCGGCTGGCGGAGCTGGAGCGGCTGTTCGCCCTCGAATGGGTGGCCCGCAACAGCGGCGACCTGCTGGCCGCCGGTCTCCTGAGCGCCGATCAGGTCGACGAGCTGCCGGGAGCCACCGAGGAACTCATCACGGCCGTCGCCGCGCACGCCCGCGAACTGGCCGACTCCTTCGCGCTGCCCGCCGAGCTGCTCGCCGACTGGCCGATCGCGGGACCCGGCTACGCCGACGCGTACGACGACCCCGAGGGGCCCTGGCACGCCGGGGCGGCGGGCCCGGCATGAGCGCCGCACAGGCAGCTCGCCGGCGGGCCGGCACCGCAGCCCCGGGCCGCCGGGGGGTGCGCGAGACGATGGAGATCCTCGGCCTGCGGGCCGTGCTGCTGGCGTACTGGGGCACGTCCTCCCTGCTCGCCCGCGGCCGTGCGAAACCCCGTGCCGTCTGCGGCGAATCGGTTCGCCGCACGCCCTGACGGCATGACGGGCGGCCGGTGTGCGGGGAGGCGCGAGGGGTGTGCGGCAGCGTACGTGCGCGCACGCCTCCCGGAGCACCGGCGCCCCCCTGCGCACCGGCCACCGCTACGCAGGCGGCCGTGCCGCCGCGTGATAGCTTGCAGACGCCAGTCGCACTCCACGTGGAGTCAGGGAATCCGGTGAGAATCCGGAGCTGACGCGCAGCGGTGAGGGGGACGGGCGGGGCCACGGCCACTGGGACACCCTCGGGTGCTCCGGGAAGGCGTCCCGTCCGGACGAACCCGAGTCCGAAGACCTGCTGGCACCCCGTTCCCGTACCGGGAGCGGTACTCCGTACCGGGCTTCGCGCAAGAGCCCAGAGACGCAGAGGGAACTCGTGCCGTCCATACCCAGTGCCGTACACCGAACCGCCATGCTCACCGCGGGACTTGTCCTGCTGAGCGCCTGCGGCGGCAGCGGAAGCCCCTCCGGCGGGGCCGCGAAGGACGGCGGCGCCGGATACCCGGTGACGCTGGAGAACTGCGGACGCACGGTGACGGTCGAGGCCGCGCCGCGCCGCGCGGTGTCCCTGAACCAGGGATCGACGGAGATCCTGTTCGCCCTGGGCCTCGCCGACCGGCTCGTGGGTACCGCGACCTGGACCGACCCGGTGATGAAGGGCCTGGAGAAGGCCGACGCCGCGGTACCCCGCATCGCGGAGAACCGGCCCTCGTCGGAGAAGGTCCTCGACAAGGAACCCGACTTCGTCAGCGCCTCGTTCGAATCGACGCTCGGCAAGGGCGGGGTCGCGCCCCGCGAGCAGTTCGAGAAGCTCGGTGTGCCGACCTATCTCTCGCCCACCGACTGCACGGCCAAGGACAACACCGGCAGCGGCGACGGCTCCCGCACGAAATCCCTGACCATGGACAGTGTGTACGCCGAAGTCCACGACCTGGCGCAGGTGTTCGGCGTACAGGAGCGGGGCGACGCGCTCGTCGCCGATCTCCGGAAGCGGATCGGTACGGCGACCGCGGACATCGACGCCTCCGACACCACCCTGCTCTACTGGTTCGCGAACGCCGAGGCCCCCTACCTGGCCGGCTGCTGCGGAGCGCCCGGCATCATCACCGAGGAAGTCGGTGCGAAGAACGTCTTCGACGACACCCACGAGGAATGGCCTCAGATCAACTGGGAGACCGTCGCCGACCGCAACCCCGACGTCCTCGTCATCGGTGACCTGACCCGCAGGTCGCAGACCGCCGAGAGCGCCGGGAAGAAGATCGAGTTCCTGGAGACCAACCCCGCCACGAAGAACATGGACGCGGTCCGGCACAAGCGCTACGTCCTCCTCAGCGGCCAGGCGATGAACCCGACCATCCGCACCGTCGAGGGCGTGGAGCGCGTCGCCGCAGGGCTGCGCTCGTTCGGGCTCGCGGGGTGACGGTCACGCGCGGAGCGGCCGTCACCGAACCGGCCGTGGACGCAGGCCCGGTGAGGACGCCCGCGGCCGGTGCGCGCGTCCTGCGTGACGGCCTCCTGTGGAGCGGAGGCGTCGCCCTCCTGCTCCTGTCCGTCGCGGTCGCCGTCACGATCGGGCCCGCCCGCATCTCCGTCCCCGACGTCTGGTCCGCGGTGGCCTCCCACCTCGGCCTGGGCGACACCCGGCTCACCCCGATCCGGGACGGCATCATCTGGAACCTGCGTATGCCCCGCACCCTGCTCGCCGCGGTGTGCGGGGCGGGACTCGCGGTGTGCGGCACCGTGATGCAGTCCCTGCTGCGCAACCCGCTCGCCGACCCGTTCGTCCTCGGAGTGTCCTCCGGGGCGTCCACCGGGGCGGTCGTGGTCGTCGTCCTCGGGGTCGGCGGGGGAGCGGTGTCGATCTCCACCGGGGCCTTCGTCGGTGCGCTGTGCTCGTTCGCCCTCGTGCTGCTGCTCAGCCACACGCTCGGCGGATCGACCGACCGGGTCGTCCTGTCCGGCGTCGCGGCCATGCAGCTGTTCTCCGCGCTCACCTCCTTCGTCGTGATGACCGCCGCCGACGCCGAACAGACCAGGGGCGTGCTGTTCTGGCTGCTGGGCTCCCTGAGCGGGGTCGGCTGGACCGATGTGTGGATGTGCTCCGCGGTGCTCGCCGTGACGCTGCTGATCTGCCTCGGACACGCCCGTACGCTCGACGCGTTCGCGTTCGGCCAGGACGCGGCGGCGGCCCTCGGCATCCATGTCGCCCGCACCCGGATCGTGCTGCTCTGCACGACCGCGCTGCTGACCGCGGCGCTCGTCAGCTCGGCCGGCGCCATCGGTTTCGTCGGCCTCGTCCTGCCGCACGCCGCCCGTGCGCTGACCGGCTCGGGACACCGGCGGCTGCTCCCGGTCACCATGCTGGCCGGGGCGGTGTTCCTGGTCTGGGTCGACACCCTGGCCCGGACCGTTCTCGACCCGCAGGAGGTGCCGGTCGGCGTGTTCACCGCCCTGATCGGGGTGCCCGCCTTCGTCCTGGTCCTGTACCGCACGCGGAGGAGCACATGACGGACACCGGTCTGCGGGCCGAGCGGGTGACCCGGGAGGCGGGCGGGCGGATCGTCCTCGACGGCGTGAGCATCGCGCCGCCGCCCGGTGCCACGGTCGGGCTCCTCGGTCCGAACGGCTCGGGCAAGTCCACCCTGCTGCGGGTGATGGCCGGGGTCCTCACCCCGGGCGCGGGCGTCGTCACCCTCGACGGCCGCACACTCGCGGACACCGGCCGCCGCACGGTCGCCCGGCGCGTGGCCGTGGTCGACCAGCACGCCGTCACCCAGGTCGAACTGAGCGTGCTGGACGTCATACGTCTCGGCCGCATCCCCCACCGGCGGGCCTGGTCCGCACCCGGTCCCGAGGACGAGGCCGCCGTGCGCGAGGCGCTGGAGCGCACCGGACTGGCCGACCGGGCCGGGCAGTCCTGGCACACCCTGTCCGGGGGCGAGCGCCAGCGCGTCCAGATCGCCCGCGCCCTCGCCCAGCGGCCGCGCGAACTCCTGCTGGACGAGCCGACGAACCATCTGGACATCCAGCACCAGCTGGAGCTGCTGTCCCTGGTCGCCGCGCTGCCCGTCACCGCGGTGATCGCGCTGCACGACCTCAACATGGCGGCCATGTTCTGCGACCGGGTCACGGTCATGCGGGAAGGCCGCGCGGTGGCCGCCGGAACGCCCTCGGAGGTGATCACCGAGGAACTCATCGCGGAGGTCTACCGGGTACGGGCCGTGGTGACGCCGGACGGGCCGGACGGACGGCCCTCGGTGCGCTTCCTCCCGGGCGCGGCCGTCCGTGTCCCCGGCGTCGGATGAGTCCCGGGCACGTGGGCGAACGCGAAAGGGCGGGCCCGTAAGCCGTCCGGGTCCGCCCCTCGCTACTGCCGCGAGGCATGTCGCCGCTGGGTGAGGGGGTCAGCGGCGGCGACCCTGGCCGTACTCGCCGCCCATGTCCTTGCCGCTGCCCATGTCCTTGCCGTCCGCGTAGTCGATCTTCTCCTTACGGAGCTCGGCGGAGACTTCCTTCTGCTCGGTGACCCTGTTGGTTTCGAGACGGACCCGTTCCACCGGGACAGCCTCCTTGCGGACGGTGGCGCGCTCGGCGTGCAGGGTGACCTCGACATCCTGTTCACCGATGTTCGTCGTACCGGTCGACTTCTCGTCCGGCCGCAGAGGTTCGCGCACCACGCGCACCTCCTCGTGGGACACGGGCACGGTCCGGGTGACGTGCTCGGTCACGACGTACTTGTGCAGGTGCGCCCTACCGCTCTCGTACTCCTCCGTACCGACGAGGAGCTGCTCCTCGGAGCGGACCATCTCCTCGCGGCCTGCGGCGCCCGCCGCGGACCGCTCCGCCCCTGCCCCGGCGAGCGGACGCGACGTGGAGGACGTCTCCGTGTCGCGGTGCCTGCCCATGCCGGCGCCCTTGGTGGCCGCGGCGCCCGGCGTACCGGCCGTCGTCGCCTTGCCCGTCCCGGAGGTGCGGGCCGTGCCCGCCGCGGCTCCGGCTCCCGCTCCTGCCCCGGCGGCGCCCATGGCTGCCGTCCCGGTCCCGGACGTGGTGCGTGCGTCGCCGCCCGCGCCCGTGGTGCCCGGGGTCTTCCTGGTCAGGCCGTAGTGCCGGTAGAGCTCTTCCTCCTCGGCTACCGACAGGTGCGCGTCGGCGTCCACCCGTGGGGCTTCCTTGACGCGGTCCTTCGTGTGCGAGACGTGCAGGTCGGAGCCCACACGACGGGCTCCGGCAAGGGGTACGAAACTCTCCTTCATGCCGAACATGCCGGTCTTGACCGTGATCCAGTCGGGCTTGCCGGTGTCGTCGTCGACGTACACCCGCCCTACACTGCCGACCTTCTCGCCGTCGCTGTCGTAGACGGTCAGACCGTCGAGTTCTCCGGAATCCGTGAAACCGTCAGCGGCTCCCATGGCCGATTCCTCCTCGCCCGGGCGCGTCCTGTGGGTGTGTCCATCAGGGGAGGCGCGTCCGGCTTCCATCGCGCCTCACCCGGTTGGACGCTGCAACCTCCCGGCCCGGGCGGTGGACGGACCAGGGCGCCCGGGGTGAGCGGTGGCCCAGCACAACGCCCGTATCGGCCCTCGCGACGCATTACGCCATTCGGGTGAGGTCACCCTCATGGGTGTGCCGGGACGCCGACCCGCCACGCACGTATGATCGACGCGCCGTCGCCGGCCGTCGGCCGGCCTGCCAACGGGGGTGCACCATCGGTTCCGCACGCATCCGCCTGCCCGGACAGCGCGGCGAGCTGCTGGCCCGGCAGGAGGACGGCAGAGGCCTCCACCACCTGGTGTGGCGGCTGGGCCCCGGCTGGCGGGTGTGCAGCAGCGCCGTCCTCGGCGGCGGGATCGGGCAGCGCGCCTGGATCCTCAACGCGCAGGTCCAGGGCGGTTACGCCCGGCTCGACCCCGACCGCCACCTCGCCGGGATCGCCGCAGCCGAGGGTCTCTCCGGCCCCGGCGCCGGCCTGATGACGGCCGCGGACGTCACCGAGCGGACCGTCTCCGACGACGGCGGCGTGACCGCCACCGTCACCAGCGGTCTCGGAGTACGCGGATGGGCGGCCGTGCCCTCCCCGGGCACCGACGGACCTCTGCCCCCGGGCACCGTCAACATCGTCGTCACCCTTCCCGTGGCCCTCTCCGACGCGGCCCTGGTCAACGCGGTCGCCACCGCCACCGAGGCGAAGGTCCAGGCACTCGTGGAGGCCGGACTCGACTGCTCCGGCACCCCCACGGACGCGGTCTGCATCGCCGCACCCGACCCGGGAACGGAGACGGGTGAGCCGTTCGCCGGCCCGCGCTCCGTCTGGGGAGCGCGACTCGCCAGGGCCGTGCACCGCGCCGCTCTCGACAGTGCGCTGCGGCAGTCTTGAGGCCCGTCCCGCCACCTGGCGTCGGGGCGCACCGACGAAGGGAAACGACGCATGACCACCGTCACCCCCGGCCGGCCGGCCGTCGCGGTTCTCGGTACCGGGATCATGGGATCCGGGATGGCCCGCAGCCTGCTCAGGGCCGGACTCCCCGTCCGTGCCTGGAACCGCACGAGGTCCAAGGCCGCGCCCCTGGCCACCCACGGCGCCGTCGTGGCGGACACGGCCGAGGAAGCGGTGCGCGGCGCCGACCTCGTCCTCACCGCGTTGAACGACGGCCCCTCCGTGGCCGAGACCCTCACCGCGGCCGCCCCGGGACTCCACCCCGGCCAGGTCTGGCTGCAGAGCTCCACCGTCGGGCTCGACGCCACCACCGACCTCGCCCAACGGGCCGCCGGCCTGGGACTCGTCTACCTCGACGCCCCGGTCTCCGGCACCAGGCAGCCGGCCGAGCAGGGCACGCTGACGGTGTTCGTCTCGGGTCCCTCCACCGCCCGTGCGACGGCGCTGCCGGTCCTGGAGGCGATCGGGCAGCGCACCGTCTGGGTCGGGGAGGATCCGGGCGCTGCCACCCGGCTCAAGCTGGTCGCCAACACCTGGGTGATCAACATGGTCAACAGCGTGGCCGAATGCCTCAATCTCGCCGAAGGCCTCGGGATCGACCCGCAGCTGTTCCTGGACTCCGTCAAGGGTGGCCCTCTGGACACGCCCTACCTGCAGGGCAAGTCCGCAGCGGTGCTCTCCGGCGACCTCAGCCCGAGCTTCGCGCTGTCCACGGCGCTGAAGGACGCCCGGCTGATCCTCGACGCGGCCGGGGCGGCCGGGGTGAAGCTGGACCTGGTCGCCGCCTCCGCCGAGCGCTTCACCCGTGCGGAGGCGGCCGGACGCGGCGCCCAGGACATGATCGCCACGTACTACGCGGGCCGCGCCGAATGAAGGAAGGGCCCGACGGACGGCGTCGGGGGACCGTCACCGGGTGCCGCACCACCGCGTCTAAGAGGTAGCCCTGTGTGTTGCGGGCCGTAGTCGCCGGCCGGGTGCGGCCCTTCAGGTCCGTCGCCCGAGCGAGCAGCACGGCCGGGGCCGGGATCCCGCGGCACCCGGTCCGCCGACCGGCGGACCCCGCTCCCGACGCGTGGCTCGTCGCGCAGCCGTGCGGGTGGCCACCCGGCGTTGCCGTCGGTGCTGACCTCCACCGAACGCACCGGTGCGCCGTCCGACCACGACCGGCCGGTGAGCAGGTGCTCGCGGTGGGCGGTGAACGTGGCGTCAGTCCTGCGTGAACATCCCGCTGCGCAGCTTGCGCAGAAGGCGGCTGAGCAGCCGGGACACATGCATCTGGGAGATGCCGAGCTCCTCACCGATCTGAGCCTGTGTCATCTCCTGGCCGAACCGCATCTCGATGATGCGGCGCTCACGGTCGTCGAGCTCGTCCAGCAGCGGAGCGAGGGTGTGGAGGTTCTCCACCGTCTCCATGGCAGGGTCCGGCTCACCCAGCACATCCGCGAAGGTGCGCCCACCCACGGCGCGGCCCGCCGAGTCCGCCGTATCGGTGGGCCTGTCGAGCGATCCCGCCGTGTAGCCGTTGGCGGCGACGATGCCTTCGGTGATCTCCTCGTCGGCGAGGCCGAGATGCTCGGCGAGCTCGTGCACCGTGGGGTCCCGGTCGAGACCGACCGCCAGCGACTCCTTGGCCTTCGCGATGTCCACCCGCAGCTCCTGCAGCCGCCGGGGCACGTGCACGGACCACGTGGTGTCACGGAAGAACCGCTTGATCTCACCGACGATGTACGGCACGGCGAACGAGGTGAACTCGACCTCGCGGGAGAGGTCGAAACGGTCGATGGCCTTGATCAGACCGATGGTGCCGACCTGGACGATGTCCTCCATGTCGCCGCTGCCCCGGTTGCGGAAGCGGCCCGCCGCGAACCGGACGAGGGACAGATTCATCTCGATGAGCGTGTTCCGTGCGTACTGGTGCTCCGGGGTGCCCTCCTCGAGAACCCGCAGCCGGTCGAAGAACACCCTGGACAGCGTCCGCGCGTCCTGCGGGGCGACCTGCTCCGCGTCCTCGATCCACGGAAGGCCGTCCACGGCGCCTGCGTGTTCCGCACCGGCGGTCTGTGCAGTGTGCGCCGTCATCTCGCCACGCTCCCCTGGTCGAAGTCCGTGAGGTACAGGCGCCTGCCCGTGGGACGGCAACTCATGCATGGAGGGGCTGATTTGAGCCGCGGTCATGGCGTTTATGGCCGGAAATCGCCGCGTTCACCCTTCGCGGTCACGGTAGGCGAGATCGCCGAGGGCGAAGAGACGATGAACCGCCCCACCGGTACGGGGGAGCCCGGTGGGGCGGCCGTACCCAGGGTGCCACAGGGAGGGGCGCGCTGGGGCCGGATCCGCTCAGTGAGGCACGATCCGTCGGAACCGGTCCCGGCACCCGCCCCGCCTCGGCGCCGCCGCACGCGTAGCGGTGGCGGGCGGCCGGCCCGGCGCTCGGTGGGGTGGCGATCGCGGCGCCGTGACTTTCCGGCTGCTCCGCCGGAGGGCGTTCCTGTCCGTGACCGTCCCGTGGATCCGGCCCCGCGGACCGATGCCAGGACCCGGGCCCCAGGGGCGGGTAGGTTGGAACAAGCGGGTCGAAAGCGACGAACATGCGGGAGGCGTGCCGTGGTCATGGGACTCCGCCGCCCGGCGGTGCGCAGGGCGCCGCTGCCAGGTACGGACCCGGACGAGGAGTTGGCGGGCGCCGCCCGGATCGGGAACAGGGCGCTCGCGCTGTCCCTGTTCCTGCTGACCGCCGTGATCGTCCTGCTCGACGCCCTCACCGGGGACGACCTGCCCGTCATCCCGCTCCTGGTGGTCCTGCCCGCGCTGGCCTCGGTGTTCTGCACCGTCCGCCAGACCGTCTGCGTGGCGGCCTGGGTCACCCTGGTCGTCGTCGGCTCCCGCATCCCGCGCGCCGGCGCCTTCTGGGACGTCGCGTTCCTCATCGGCTTCACGATCCTCGCCAGCGCCCTGGGGGTCGTGGCCTGCGCGGCTCGCATCCGGCATGCCATCGAGATGGCCCGGCTCCGCTCGGCCACCGTCGCCCTCCAGCGGCAGATTCTCCGACCACTGCCCATCGTCACCCGGCAGGTCCGGGCGGAAGGGCTCTACGAGCCGATCGAGGAGGACCGCTTCGTCGGTGGCGACATCTACGAGGTCGTGGAGTCCTCCTACGGGACCCGGGTGATCATCGGGGACGTGCAGGGCAAGGGGCTGCCCGCGATCGGTGCGGGCTTCGCCGCGCTCGGCGCCTTCCGTGAGGCGGCCATCCGGGAGTCATCGCTCGCCTCGGTCGCCGACGTGGTGGAGGACGCGGTCTCCCGGCACAACGCGTTCTCCGCGGACACGGGTGAGACCGAGCGCTTCGTCACCGCTCTGCTGCTCTCCTTCGACGGCGACGACCGGGTACGGGCCGTGAACTGCGGACACCTGCCGCCACGGCTGCTGCACGACGGCACGGCGTCGGCGGTCCCCCTGCACCGGACCTCCGTACCCCTGGGCATGGGGGATCTCAGCAGCGAGGCACGCGCCGCGGAGTGGTTCGGCTTCCCGGCCGGCGCGTCCATCCTGGTGTTCACGGACGGGGTGACCGAGGCCCGTGACGCGACGGGCGCCTTCTATCCGTTCGACGAGAGGCTCGGCGCATGGGCGCGGCGCGAGCCCAGGCAGGTCCTGGAGGCACTCCAGGCCGACCTGGAAGCATTCTCCGGCGGGGTGCGCCGCGACGACGTGGCGGTGCTCGTCCTGAGCAGGAGGCAGGCCGACAACGGCGGCGACGCGTCGCGGCGGGAGGCCGCGGACGGGGACCGTGAAGCCACGGACCGTTCGGCCACGGCTTCCACCACCGCGTCGGCGCGCAGCCGGCCCGTCGGCTGACCACCGGCCCCCTCCCACGGACTCCTGGACCCCTCGCAGCGGCCCGGGACACCGCACCTGGACCGGCATCCGCCCGTCCGGCTCAGCGGGCGTCCGCGGGCGTGCGGATACACTGGGCGCCATGGGTACGTACTACTTCTTTCTCTGATTCCCGGCCAGGACGCCGCCGCGTGACGCCGAGGGCCGCCGCCTGACCCGGCCGGCTCGCGCCGCGTGCCGCAGTCCTTCCCGACGTCCGGCACCCGTGCCCCCGCCGTGCGCCTCTCCGGTGCGCGTGGCTGAGGGTCTGTCACTCCAGGGAAAACACCCATGTCCGTCCAGCGTCACCGTGCCCAGCTGACCATGAACGACGTCTCCAAGGCCTACGGGGACCGATCCGTCCTCGACCAGGTGTCCCTCACCGTCCGCCCCGGCGAGCGGGCCGGCGTCATCGGTGAGAACGGCTCCGGGAAATCCACCCTGCTCCGGCTGATGGCCGGCGCCGAGGCACCGGACAGCGGCGATCTCACCGTCCGCTTCCCCGGCGGCACCGGATACCTCGCCCAGACCCTCACCCTCGACCTCGACGGCACCGTCCAGGACGCCGTCGACGCGGCCCTCTCCGAACTGCGCGAGCTGGAACGCCGGATCCGCACGGCGGAGGCGGCGATCTCCGACGGACACCCGACCGACGCGCAACTCGGCGCGTACGCAGACCTCCTGACGGCGTACGAGGAGCGCGACGGGTACCGGGCGGACGTCAGGGCGGGCGCGGCCCTGCACGGCCTCGGCCTCGGGCACCTCACCCGGGACCGCCGGCTCGGAACGCTGTCCGGCGGCGAGCGGTCCCGTCTCGCGCTGGCCTGCGTGCTGGCCGCCGCGCCGGAGCTCCTGCTGCTCGACGAACCCACCAACCACCTGGACTCCGCCGCCGTCACGTGGCTGGAGGACCACCTCCGCTCCCACCGCGGCACCGTCGTCGCCGTCACCCACGACCGGGAGTTCCTGGAGCGGACGACCACCGTGATCCTGGAGGTCGACCGCGATCTGCGCGGTGTCTCCCGCTACGGGGACGGCTGGGACGGCTACCGTACGGCGAAGGCCGCCGCCCGCCGCCGCCGGGCGCGGGAGCACCAGGAATGGCTCGCCGAGCTGACCCGTACCGAGGAACTGGTGAGCGCGGCGGGCCGGCGCCTCGCGGGGGCCGGCAAGGACCCCGGGCAGGGCTTCGGCAAGCACCGCAGGTCGCACGAGGCCAGACTCTCCGGTCAGGTCAGGGCGGCCAGGACCCGGCTCGAAGCGCTGCGCCGCGCCCCCGTGCCGGCACCTCCCCAGCCCCTGTGCTTCACCGCCGGACTCGTGACAGCCGCTGAGCCGGCCCCCGAGGGGGACCGGCGTCGCGAACCGCTGGCCGCGCTCGACTCCGTCGTCGTCGGTGACCGGCTGGACCTGCCCGGCCTGCGCGTCCGGCCGGGGCAGCGCCTCCTGGTCACCGGGCCCAACGGCGCGGGCAAGACCACGCTGCTGCGCGTCCTCGCGGGTGACCTCGCGCCGGACGCCGGGACCGTCCGGCGCCGGGCCCGCATCGGATACCTCCCGCAGGAGCTCCCCGTCAGGCTCACGCGCCGCTCCCTGCTCGCCACCTTCGCCGCCGGACGGCCCGGGCCCGCCGACGAGTACGCCGAGGAGCTACTGGCCCTCGGCCTGTTCCGTCCGGACGACCTGGCCGTGTCCGTGGCCGCGCTCTCCACCGGGCAGCAGCGCAGGCTCGCTCTGGCCCGGCTGGTGACCCGGCCGGCGGATCTGCTGGTCCTGGACGAGCCGACGAACCACATCGCGCTGAACCTGGTCGAGGAGCTGGAGGCCGCACTCGCCCACTACGAAGGGGCCGTCGTCGTCGTCTCGCACGACCGCGGTTTCCGCGGCCGGTTCACCGGCGACCGCCTCGAACTGCGCGCGGGCCGCCCGGTGGCGGAGACAGCGGTCACGGCCCGGGGCTGAGCGGTCCACCGCTCCGGGGCCGGCGCGGAGCGTCCTACGGTTCGCAGGGCGCTCCACCGGCCCGGAGATGAGCACGCAGCCGTTCGACGAAGACCCGCTGGCCCGCCACCAGGCGCTCGGCGGCCTCGTCCGGTGTGCACCAGGCGAACCGGTCCATCTCAGGGAACTCCTGCCGCACCCCGGACCCCCTCGGCCACTCCATGGTGAACGTCCCCGGGACCGCCGCGGCAGGGTCCAGCTCGGCCTCCAGGGCCCACACGGTCACGGTCTTCCCGCCGGACTGACGTGCCTCGCCCAGCGGCACCCACGGGCCGTCCGGCACGGGCAGCCCCAGCTCCTCCTCGAACTCCCGGCGGGCGGCCGCCGCGGGCTCCTCGGCAGGCTCGTACTCGCCCTTGGGCACCGACCAGGACGCCGCCTCGCGGCCCGCCCAGAACGGTCCGCCCATGTGTCCGATCAGTACCTCGGCGTCCCGCTCATCACCCTCCGTGCGGGTGATCCGGTAGAGCAGGAGACCTGCACTGCGCTTCGCTGTCGACATGTCGTCAAGTGTGCCGGTGCGGGCCCCGGGGGACCATCAGCCCTGGCCCGTCCGGCCGACGTCGCGCCCCGGCTCCGGGGCCGCGAGGGTCATCCCGCGCCGCCCGCTGCTCCTTCCGATGTCCTCGTTGTCCTCCGGTGCGGCACCGTTCCCCACGGCCTCGCCCTCACCGCCCCGACGGCAGCGGCCGGCTGGAAGGCTTCTGGGTGCGGATCCGTATCCCGGCCGGCACCCGCCACCGATCCCCTCAGGGGTGGGCACCCCGAGCGGGTCTTCCCCGGCCTGCCCGAGCGCGAGACCCCCGGAGCGGTCGCCGGAGCTGTTACGGACCGACCCTTGCGGAGTGCCGTGACAGCCCCATAGGTTCCACGCCGGAGCAGTAATTGGGAGCGCTCCCATCATCGAGTCCTACGGGAAGGACATCATGAAGAGCCTCATTGTCTCTCTCAGGTCCGCACGTGCCGCGGTGACGGCGTCACTCGTGACGCTGGCCTCGCTCGCGGCCCTCTGCGCGGCGGCGACGCCGGCCCGCGCGGACACCCTGATATGTGACCAGTACGGAACGGCCGTCATCCAGGACCGTTACGTGGTGCAGAACAACCGCTGGGGCACCGCCGACGCGCAGTGCGTCAACGTCACCGGCGACGGCTTCACCGTCGCCCGGGCCGACGGCTCCGTACCGACGAACGGGGCGCCCAAATCGTATCCGTCCGTCTTCAACGGCTGTCACTACACGAACTGTTCGCCCGGCACCGCCCTGCCGGCGAAGCTGAGCTCGATCAGCACCGCACCGACCGGATTCACCTACGGGTACGTCGACAACGCGGTCTACAACGCGTCCTACGACATCTGGCTCGACCCGGAGCCGAAGACCGACGGTGTCAACCGGACCGAGATCATGATCTGGTTCAACCGCGTGGGGCCCGTACAGCCGATCGGCTCGCAGTCCGGCACCGCGTCCGTCGCCGGCCGCACCTGGGAGGTCTGGACCGGGAACAACGGCGGCAACGACGTCATCTCGTTCGTGGCGCCGTCCGCGATCACGAGCTGGAACTTCGACGTCATGGACTTCGTGGACCAGACAGTGGCGCGGGGAATGGCGCAGAACTCCTGGTATCTCACCAGCGTCCAGGCCGGCTTCGAGCCGTGGCAGAACGGTGCCGGCCTCTCGCTCAGCTCCTTCTCCTCGGTCGTCAACACCGGAGGCGGCACCGAGAACCCCGGTGAGCCGGGTACGCCCACGGCCTGCCGGGTGACGTACACGGCGAACTCCTGGTCGAACGGATTCACCGCCGACGTGAAGGTCGACAACACCGGGACCGCGCCCGTCGACGGCTGGAGGCTCGGCTTCACCCTGCCCTCCGGGCAGACGGTCACCCAGGCGTGGAACGCGGCCCTCGCGCCCTCCTCGGGCGCGGTGACCGCGACCGACGTGGCCTTCAACGCCCGGATCGCCGCAGGCGGCAGCCAGTCCTTCGGCTTCCAGGGCACGCACTCCGGAGCCTTCACGGAGCCGGAGCGGTTCACGCTCAACGGCGCGGCCTGCGCGGTGAGCTGACCGCACGGGCGAGCACGCCCGGCCGGCCTCCCCGCCGCACGCGGGGCGGCCGGCCTCCCCGGCTCAGACCTTCCGGTACCCGTACGCGTCCGTGGCCGCCGCCTCCACGCTCGTCAGGTCGCCTCCCGCCGACGCGGTCACCAGAGCGGCGACCGCACCCTCGACGAACGGCGCGTCCACCAGCCGGGCGCCGTCGGGCAGTTCCCCTTCGGCCAGCATGGACTTCACCGTCAGCACCGCACTCCCGAGATCGGCCAGCAGCGCGACCCCCGCACCCCTGTCGACCGACCGGGCGGCCTCGGCGATCAGCTCCGCGCTGGTCCCCAGCCCTCCGGCGGAGGTGCCCCCCGCCGCTGCCACGGGCGCGGTCGCACCGCCGGCCGCCAGTCCTCGCGCCAGCTCGACGACGGCGTCAGCCACCGCGGCGCTGTGCGACACCAGCACGATCCCGACCTGTTCGTCCTCGCTCACGCGTCTCCTCCGCCGCTCGATTCCGCCACCTCGGCGAGCGCGGAGACCAGCAGTGCCGACGAGGTCGCCCCCGGATCCTGATGCCCGATGCTGCGCGCGCCCAGATAACTGGCCCTGCCCTTTCGCGCCTGCATCGGCACGGTCGCCAGCGCGCCGGCCAGCGCCGCGTCCCGGGCCGCCCCGGCCGACGACCCCAGCGCCTCGACAGCCGGCAGCAGCGCGTCGAGCATCGTCTTGTCCCCGGCCTTCGCCCCGCCCAGCTGCGCAACGGCCTCGACACCGGCCCTGAACGCCTCGGCGAACTGACTGTCCGTCACTTCCGGCCCGTCCCCCAGCGCCTTTCCCGTGCGGCGCAGCAGGGTTCCGTACAGCGGCCCCGATGCCCCGCCCACCGTCGAGATCAGCTGCCGTCCCGCGAGGGTCAGCAGCGCACCGGGCGTCGTGGGGGATTCCGCCTCCAGGACGGCGGTCACCGCGGTGAACCCGCGCTGCATGTTGCTGCCGTGGTCGGCATCCCCGATCGCGGCGTCCAGGTCGGTCAGCCGGCCCGCTTCACGGTCGACGGCCGCCGCCATGGCGGCCATCCAGCGGCGGAAGAAGTCGGTGTCGAGCACATGATCTCCTGTTCCTCGCACACATCGGGCGGCTGTACGGTTCACCGGCCCCAGCGGAGCGCGGGCGTCCGCACCGGCGCGTCCCAGAGCCGCAGCATCTCCTCGTCCACCTGGCAGAGCGTCACCGAACAGCCCGCCATGTCGAGCGACGTGACATAGTTCCCCACCAGGGTACGAGCCACCGCCACACCCCGCTCGGACAGCACCCGATGCACTTCGGCGCTGAACCCGTACAGCTCCAGCAGCGGCGTCGCGCCCATTCCGTTGACCAGCACCAGGACCGGTCCGTTCGGCCGCAGGTCCTCCAGCACCGCGTGGACCGCGAAGTCGGCGATCTCCCCGGACGTCATCATCGGGCGGCGCTCCCGCCCCGGCTCGCCGTGGATCCCGATTCCCAACTCCAGCTCTCCCGGGGGGAGATCGAACGTCGGGGTGCCCTTCGCCGGTGTGGTGACGGCACTGAGCGCCACCCCGAAGCTGCGCGAGGACTCGTTGACCTGCCGCGCCATGGCCTCCACCCGCTCCAGCGGCGCGCCCTCCTCGGCGAGCGCACCCGCGATCTTCTCGACGAACAGCGTCGCTCCCGTGCCCCGGCGGCCCGCCGTGAACGTGCTGTCGGTCACCGCGACGTCGTCGTCCACCAGCACCCGGGCGACCCGCAGGCCCTCGTCCTCGGCGAGTTCGAGCGCCATGTCGAAGTTCAGCACGTCACCGGTGTAGTTCTTGACGACGAACAGCACCCCCGCGCCACTGTCGACGGCAGCGGCGGCCCGGACCATCTGATCGGGCACGGGTGAGGTGAAGACCTCACCGGGACATGCCGCGGAGAGCATGCCGGGCCCGACGAACCCGGCGTGCAGCGGCTCGTGCCCCGAACCACCGCCGGAGACGAGACCCACCTTCCCTGCCACCGGCGCGTCGCGTCGCACGACCACGCGGTTCTCGACGTCGACGGTGAGTTCCGGGTGGGCGGCGGCCATCCCGCGCAGGGCGTCCGCGACTACGGTCTCCGGCACGTTGATCAGCATCTTCAACGGTATCTCCTACGTACGTACCAGCCAGGTCCTGAGCAGGGTCCTGCCTGGTCGGCGGGCGTGATCGGGGACGCGGCCCCGGCGTTCGGCGGCGGATCCGGCGGGGCCGCACCGGCTCGGTGCCGGCCGCCTCGGCCTTCCTCAGGAGCACTCCCTCCGGTCGACGCCGGTGCGGACACCAGTATCGACATCGCGCGCCTGATCGGGGAAGCGGCGCGACGCGTCGGACGCGCGGATCCGCCGGCGCTCCGCCTTCCCGCGTCGCCCGCGTGGCGGCGGGGCGGGAGGGTTCGCGGAGCCCGCGCTGCCGGAGGCGCTGATCGTCTACGGGCCCGTCCCGGGACCGGTGGCCGACCACGGACCGGACGCCGCCGGCGGCGCCGCGGCCCACCCCGGGCTGTCCCCTCGACCGACGAGGGACCACGGCACCGGAGGCCGGCGCGTCCGTCCGGGTGACCTCTCAGCCGCCCAGGCAGAATTCCTGGTCCGCCGCCCACCGGCCGAACCACTCGCTCAGCGGAACGCTGATGCACCACTCGCGCCTGTTCGGGTCCGGCGCGGGCACGACGGGCGCGGGCTTGTCCGGCTTCGGCGTCCCGGTCGGCGTGGGGGCCGGCGTGGCGGGGTCCCCGGCACCAGGCTGCCGGGTCAGCATGTCGCGGTACACCCGGGAGGACTCGGGGTTGTCGGCGCACTGCCACACTCCGTGCGGGCAGTAGTCCGTGATCGTCTGGTACACCGGCTCGTGGCGCTCGATCCACTCCAGCATCCGGCGCATGTACTCGGGGTTGTCGCCGTTGCGGAACAGCCCCCACTCGGGGAACGAGATCGGCTTGCCGTGCTCCGCGGCGAAGTCGACCTGCTTCTGCAGACCGTATGGTTCATTCACCTGCTCGTCGAATGTCTGAGCGGGAGGCTGGTCGTACGAGTCCATGCCGATGATGTCCACCACGTCGTCCCCGGGATAACACTCGGTCCAGGGGACGGCGTCCCGTCCCCGGCTCGGCGCGAAGTCGAATCGGAACTCCTGACCTGGCACCGACCGCATGGTGGTGACGATGCGCGTCCAGTACGCCTTCCACGCGACGGGATCGGGACCGCAGCGGTGGGTGTACGTGGTCCCGTTCATCTCCCAGCCGAGCACGATCACCGTGTCCGGGATGCCCAGCAGGACCAGCCGGCCGGCCAGCTTGCGGAAGTGCTCGTCGAACTCCCCGCCGGCGCCCGCCCGCAGCAGCCTGCGCACCTCGCCGTCCGGGACGTGCTCCTCGTTGCGTTCCAGCATCGGCGTGTTGAGCACGAACATCCGGTCCTCGGCCCCCCGTCGCCAGGCCGCCCACGAGCCGAGGAAGCCCGGACTGCCCTCGATGTTCACCCACAGATCGCCCGGCAGATAGCTGTGCCCGACCCGCATCTGCCTCCCGCCGAGCCAGCGCGACAGCTCCGCCATCCGCCGCACGCCCTTCGGCCCGTAGTCCAGGTAGGCGCCGACGGCGGTCGGACCCTCCGGCCCCGCGGGAGCCGGAGCGGAGCCCTTGCCTGCCGTGGAGCCCGGCGCACTCCGGTCCGCGACGACCGCGCCACCGACGAGGAGGCCGAGCACAGCCGTCCCGATACCGAAATTGATGAGACGGCGCTGTACGGGCACGGCTCCTCCTTGGATTGTGGATTGTGGCGTACCTCCGACCCTGTCGACCATAAAGAGAAATGTTCAACGACGGGCTCCACGACCGCCCGTGAACGGACCATTCTCGGCACGTGGGGAATCAGACCCCGCCGTTCGGGTGATATCGGCCGAACGTGAAAGGAAGGGAGCGGACGCGGTTGTCGAAATTCGAATCGACCAGCTCCGGTTCGCCCACCGTCCGCACACCTTCCGGGCGTGTGAGGAGTTCGCTGAAGAGCGCCTTCATCTCCAGCCGCGCCAGATGCGCGCCCAGACAATGATGCGGTCCGCCCCCGCCGTACCCCAGATGCGGATTGGGCGAGCGGGTGATGTCGAACGAGTCCGGGCCGGCGAAGACCGAGGCGTCCCGGTTCGCCGAGGCGTAGAGAAGCATCACCTTCTCGCCGGGGAGGAAGACCCGGCCGCCGAGCGTGTACTCGGCGGCGACCGTCCGGCGGAACTGGATGATAGGCGTCGAGTGGCGGACGATCTCGTCCACCGCGCCGTCGGCGTGCCGGTCGAAGTCGGACTCCAGGAGGGCGCGCTGCTCCGGGTGGGCGGACAGCAGGACCATCCCGTGGGCGATCGCGTTACGGGTCGTCTCCACACCCGCCACGAGCAGCAGCGAGAAGAACGCGCCGAGCTGACGGGCGGACAACGCCTGTCCGCCGACGTCCGCGCGGACCAGCGCCGAGATCACGTCGTCCTCCGGGTGGCGGCGGCGCTCCCTGGCGATCTGCGCCATCACGATCTGCATGCGGGCCAGGGACCGCAGACCGCGGCCGGGCACCCGCAGCCGTGCCCGGCCCCGGCGCTGCACCCCCACGTACTCCGACGCGTGGTCGATCCGCGCGGCGATCTCGGCACGGTGGTGGCCCGGAATGCCCATCAGGTCGCAGATGACCTCGAACGGCATACGGGAGGGGGCCGACCGCATGAAGTCGCCGGGGCGCCCGGTGGCCACCTCGTCCACAAGCCGCCGGGCGATCCCCTCGATGTTCTCCTCGGCGGCGGCGAGCAGCCGCGGGGTGAAGGCGCGGGAGATGGTTCTGCGCAGGCCGGCGTGCTCGGCGCCGTCCATGTTCACCATGGAGTTCCCGAACACCGCTTTGGCCCAGCGTGCCGGTTCCGGAGTGGTGACACCGGGCGCACTGGCGAAGACCTCCGGCTGCCGGCTCGCCGTCCTCACGTCCTCGTGCCGCACCAGCGCGTAGAACGGGGTGCGTGAACCGGTACGCGGGGTGAAGCGGACCGGCGAGCCGAGCTCCCGCAACCGGGCGAACGCGGCCAGCCGTTCGGCCCTGGGCAGCCGCCAGAACGACGGGTCCGCCAGATCGGTGGGCACCGTCCCTCGTCCGCGGTCCGTGGAAGCCTGCGTCGGCGCGTCCATGTACAACCACCTCCGGGAGTTCGGACGGCCATGCTGGCCCGCCGCGAACCGCTGCACGGCCGACGCGGCCGGACGGCCCCGGGAATTCCCACGGTCGCGCGATGCCGCGCCGGACGAGAACCGTTCGCGCGTCAACTCGTTGCCCACCCAGAGAAGGACAACGCACAGGAGTGGACGAGAGGCAGGTACACCACCATGGACCCGACCACAGGCACGAGCGGGAGAGCGGCGGGCGGCCGCGGGCCGGCCCGCCGCGCCGTGCTGCGCACCGCGTTCACCGCGACCGTGATCGCCGGTACGGGCGGGGCGCTCGCCCCGGTCCTCCTCGGCGGCCCGGAGGCCGGAACCCCCACGGAGCGGAAGGCACCGGAGCCCGAGCGGTTCGCGGAGACGTACCGCGGCCGGCAGATCCGCGGCGCGGCCACGGTCATGGTGCCGGCCGGCGGGCAGCCGCGCGCCGGTGGGGCCGCGGCCGTGGCCGCCGTGCCGGACGTCGAGGTCCGCATCGACGGCAGACCGCTGCACGTGATGAGGCGCGCCGACGGCAGCTACCTGAGCACGGTCAACCACTACGAGTCGTTCCCGACGCTGCTGGAGACGGCCCGCGCCGCTGTCGACGAGATCGGCAGCTCCCAGCTGTCCACGACCTCCCCGCACACCATCTGAACCCTGAGGACGAGCACAGGTGTACAGCCGCAAGGATCAACGCAACCTCACCCGCACGGAGAAGAAGCGCCTGGTCGGCGCGATCCTGGAGCTCAAGCGCTCCGGACGCTACGACGAGTTCGTCACGCTGCACCGGCAGTACTACGTCACCGACGCCGAGGGCCGGCCACGGGCCGCCCACATGACACCGTCCTTCTTCCCGTGGCACCGCAGGTATCTGCTGGAGTTCGAGAAGGCGCTGCAGGCCGTCGACCCCGCGGTGTCGATCCCGTACTGGAACTGGACACGGGACAACACGCCGGCCTCCTCCCTCTGGGCGGAGGACTTCCTCGGCGGTAACGGAAGGTCCGGCGACCGGCAGGTCATGACGGGGCCGTTCGCCTACCGGCAGGGCAACTGGCGTATCGGCGGGGGAGCCACCGACGACCGCTTCCTGCGCCGGAACTTCGGCCGGCCCTCCGCACCGGTCACCCTGCCCACCGCGGCGGAGGTTGACCGCGCGCTGAAGGACCCGGTCTACGACACCCCGCCCTGGAACAGCCTCAGCACCACCGGCTTCCGGAACAGGATCGAGGGATGGGGCATCAGGGGGACCCGTGGGGTCGCCAACCACAACCGGGTCCACCGCTGGATCGGCGGGTCGATGGCGGGCGCGGGGTCACCCGACGATCCGGTCTTCTGGCTGCACCACGCCTACCTGGACCTGCTCTGGACCCGCTGGCAGAAGGCGCACCCCCGCTCCCGCTATCTGCCGGGTGGCAGGCTCCCCGCCGACGACCCGCAGCGGGACCGCGTCTTCGCACGGGACGAGCCGATGCCTCCGTGGAACGTGGCGCCCTCGCAGCTCATGGACCACACCCGGATCTACCGGTACGTCTGAGCCGGAGGCGGCCCGGCCCGGGAAGCGGGCGGGCCTCCCCTCTCCGCGGGAGCGAGGAGGGGAGGCCCGGGCCGGACGGCTGAGCAGATCAGTAGCCGTAGCCGCCCTCGTCGTGGTGGTTGTCCGACACGTTCGCGCAGGTGTTGCCGAAGGCCGGGTTCAGCAGGGCGACGACGTTCACGGTGTTGCCACAGACGTTGACCGGGATGTGAACGGGCACCTGCACGGCGTTGCCCGACGCGACACCGGGGGAGTGGGCCGCGACGGCCTCGGCTCCGGAGTCGGCGGCAGCCAGGCCGGCACCGCCGGCGATCAGGGCACCGGTACCTGCCATGACGGCGGCCACCTTCGAGATACGCGACATCAGTTCTCCTTGAGAGGTTAGAAACCGGCCGAAGAACCTGCGGCCGGCATGCTCTGACAACGCGGGAACCGACAGACGGTAACGGATCGGTCGAAAAGTCGTGATCTTCGTCAGTTCCGGCCGGTCGCGGGCAGTCCCGCGGCGGGGAAGCCGCTCAGCCGGCCGTGCCAGTCGCGCGCGGCGGGGAAGCGGGTCCTCACGGTCTCCGCGGCCCTGTCCCGCAGCTCCACCTGCGACTCGCGCAGCCGCAGCAGCGGCTCCAGGGAGGAACGGGCCAGCAGCAGACGCTGATTGACGACCGGTTCCGGCGCCCAATGGTTCTTGTACTGCTCCGAGCCGCGCAACAGGCTCAGCGCGCCGCTCCCGGTGCTCGCCGCCAGCTCCGCCACTTCGCGCAGCAACATCGAGGACACGTCCACCTTTCTCCCCCTGAGCCGGGGATCGGCGCCGTACAGATAGCCGCCGGTCAGCAGCGCGGACCGGAGCGCCAGATCGGCGGCCACCACCTCTCCGTCGAGCAGGAACTCCCGGAGCGAGGCCTCTCCGTCGCGCACCATCCGGCGGGCGGAGCGCACCAGGTGCGCGCGGAAGCGGGGCCGCAGGTGCTCGGCGTTGATGCCGCGGCCGCGCCACTGGAGTGCGTGCAGGCGCAGCAGGGTGTCGACCGCGCTCGCCACCCGGTGCCCGGGCACCGCACGGCACTCGATTCCCGCGGCGTCGGTCTTGCGCAGCTTGGCCCGGGCCCGCTGGGCCCGCGAGCCGTGCATCCGCTCGATCAGGGCGGCGACCGGCAGGGCCGGCAGCTCCATGCACGTCGAGTCGGTGAGTCTGCGCCGGGCACCGGGCCAGAGCTCGAAGAGCAGCTGGGCCGAGGCCTCGGGCCGTACCTCCCGCAGATCGATCACGGTGTGGACGGCGGCCCGGTCGAGCCCGCGCTCCAGGGCCGCGACCGCGTCGTCGGTGCACCCGCCGTCGACGAGGATGTCGAAGAAGTCGGAGATCGGACCGCCCATGGGCACCAACAGGGGCATGGGGCGGTGCGCGAGCATCAGGGGAGCCGCGCCGATCAGCCGGTCGCCCCGGCGGGCCAGGACGACCCGGAGCCGGCCCGGGGCTCCGTAGGACAGCCACCACGAATGGAGCCAGGCATGGCTCTGGAACGGGGTCGCGGTCGGGCAGCGGCGGTGCAGCGCGTCCCATTCCGCGGCGAGTGCGGAGAACTCCGGCAGGTCCCGGCAGAGGGTGACGGTGAGCCGGCCGTGGCGGACGGTCGTCATCGTACGAGCTCCCGTCCGTCGGCCGGAGCGGTCGCGTCCGCCTGGGCGGGACCGGGCACCTGGGCGGTGGCGCCCCGGCGTCCCGGCCCGGGCCGCACCAGAAGGACCAGTCCGCCGATCAGACCGCCCGCGCTCGCGCCCACGGCCGTGCCGAGCGGGACGGAGGGGGAGACCGGCTCGACCGGGCGCACGGCGTGCGAGAACTTGATCAGCTTCACCCCGGTGTTCTTGGCCACGTGCCCGCTGCTGACGATGACGGCCTCGGTCACCGCCTCGGCGATGTCCGCCGCCCGGCGCGGATCGGCCGACGTGCCGGTGATCGCGATCATCGGCGAGTCGGGAGAGGTCTCGGACCGTACGTGGGTGCGCAGTTCCCGTACCGGCTCCCCGGCGGCGCCACGGGCGTAGGTGAGGGTCGCGTCGCTGGTGGCCAGCCGGCCGTACGACTGCGCGTAACCCAGCGCCGCCGCCGGGTCGACGCCCTTGTCCGCGGTCACCACGGCGTAGCTGGTGGACGCGTACTCGGGCTGGGCGAGCAGCCCGTAGGACAGCCCGCACGCCGTCCCGAGCAGGACGCAGGCGGGCAGGGGCCACCAACGGGGCCGTACGAACGCGGGGCGGGGCCTGCGCAGCCGTCCGGGGACGGCCGGCTGCGGCTCGGACGAGTCGGTCATGGTGAGCTCTCCCGGTCGGGTGGGGCGGTTTCGAGGGCATGTGCGTAGACGTTCATGAGGCGCTCGCTGCTGAGCCTGATGTCGTAGTGGTCCACGGCCGGCGGGGGCGGCAGTCTGCGGGTGCCGCTCACCATCCGGTGGCGCAGCGCGGTCGTCAGCTCACCGACGGGATCGGTGAGGGAGGCGATGCGGGTGGTGTCCGGAGCCCGGCCGGCCGGCAGGTCGTCGATGGCCGGACAGGCACCGTGCACGACGGGCAGCCCGGCGGCCATGGCCTCGACGACGGCCAGGCCGAACGTCTCCTCACGGGACGCCGAGACGAAGGTGTCCATGGCCCACAGCACCGCGGGGATGTGGGGAGTACCGGCTCCCGCCCCGCACTCCCCGAGGAAGCGGACACGGTCCGCGATCCCCGCCCGGGTGGCGAGGGCGCGCAGCGCACCGGCCTCCGGCCCGTCCCCGGCCAGGACGAGCCAGGCACCGGGGAGAGCCGCGACGGCACGGATCAGCAGGTCGAAGCGCTTTCCGGGCACGAGTCTGCCCACGCCCCCGGCCACGAAGGCATCGTGGGGAATGCCGAGCAGCGCACGGGTCGCGCGCCGTTGCGCGCTGTCGAAGCGGAATGCCGTCACATCGATTCCGTTGGACACCGTGTGGATCCTCGCGGCCGGCACACCCCAGTCGCGCAGTCGGCCGGCGACGGTGCCGGAGACGGCCACCGTCGCCGCTCCGAGCCGCTCGGTGCGCAGGTAGAGCGCCCGGGTGCCGGGGCTGAGCGGGCGCCCCTCGATCTCCGCACGCCCCAGCGAATGCTCCGTCGCCACCGAGGTGGTCCCCGCGAGCCGCGCCGCGATCCGCCCGTAGACACAGGCCCGGTACAGGTGCGTGTGTACGAGGTCGTAGGCCCCCCGGCGGATGAGCCGGGTCAGTCTGGGCACGGCGGTGAGGTCCCGGTTGCCGTTCATCCCGAGGTTCCGCACCCGGACGCCGTCGGCCCGCAGCCCTTCGGCGACCGCCCCCGGATTGGTGAGCGTCACGACGTCGCAGCGCACCGGCAGATGGCGCAGCAGCAGGCGCAGTTGCTGCTCGGCGCCGCCGATGCCGAGGCCGGTGATGATGTGCAGGGCCTTCACCGGTCCTCGCCCCCGGCCCGGCGGGAGACAGCGATGGTGGTCCGGTGGCGCAGCCGGTGCCGTACCGCCTTCGCCCGGAGGCGGGTGCCGCGGTCGGCGTGACTGACATGCGTACGGGGCAGGGCGAGCGGCCCGAGCAGGGAACCGGGCGTG
The DNA here is from genome assembly GCF_040638585.1 of Streptomyces sp. NPDC025273. Classification (NCBI taxonomy): domain Bacteria; kingdom Bacillati; phylum Actinomycetota; class Actinomycetes; order Kitasatosporales; family Streptomycetaceae; genus Streptomyces; species Streptomyces sp. NPDC025273. The sequence goes on along the minus strand of NZ_JBEZYP010000003.1, from coordinate 86,882 downwards.
AGGGCGCAGCCGTACGCGTACCCGGCGTCGCGCACCGACGCGAGCACCCGCAGGTCGGCGGTGCCGTACGGGTAGCAGAAGCCCGCGGGTCCGGTCCCGGTGAGACGGCGGATCGCCTCCCGGCTGCCGTGTGTCTCCGCGCGCAGTTCGTGGTCGGGCAACGACGTCAGATCCCGGTGGCGCATGCCGTGCGAGCCGATTTCCATGCCCGCTCCGGCGACCGCGCGGATGCCCTCGTCGGTGAGCAGCGGTTTCCTCGGGCCCAGCGGATCCCAGGCGTTGGAGCCGCCCGTCCGGCCGGGCAGGACGAACACCGTCGCCGTGCAGCCGTGCCGGAGCAGTACCGGGAGCGCCTCGTGGAGGAAGTCGGCGTACCCGTCGTCGAACGTCAGCCCGACCAGCCCGCGCCGTCCGGCAGCGTGTGCCCGCAGCAGCGCGGCGATGCCCACCCCGGTCAGACCCTGTCGGCGCAGCCAGGTCAGCTGCTCGTCCAGGCGGTGGGCGGAGACGGTGATGCCGTACGGATCGTCCGTCGGGTCGGTCACCGAGTGGTAGGTGAGGATCCAGGGCTGGGATCGGCGGGTGTACGGGGCGGCACGGGGTGCCGAGGTGTCAGCGGCCATGAGAGAACCTCTGTCGGACGAGGGCCAGCAGGTGAACGGCTTCGGGAGCTCCGAGCGCGAGTTGGGTGAGGAGGAACACCGCGGGGACGAGGAGGCAGCCCGCGGCCAGGCTGAGCACCGGACCCGCCGTCACGGACGAGGCGAGCCACCCCGTGGTCCCGGCCACCGCCGCGGCCGCCACGGGCCGGCCGAGCGCGAGCGCCACGGCACCGGCCCGGACGGCGACCGCACGCGAGCCCAGTCCAAGGAGCATCAGCACCGCGGCCGTGCTGATGCCGACGGCGTTGGCCGCCGCGATGCCGTCGACACCGAACGGACCGGTCAGGGCCATTCCGGCCCCGATGGTGACCAGGAGGCCGGCACCCATCGCCCCGAGCGGGTACCAGGTGGGCCTCCGCGTGGAGAAGTACGGCCGGCACAGGGCGCCGACCAGGGTGTGGCCGAGCAGACCGAGCGCGTAGACGCGCATGACCCCGGCCGTGGCCGCGGTGTCCGCCGCGTCGAACGCGCCTCGCTGGAAGAGGACCTCGACGATCCGGGGCGCGTATCCCAGCACCATCGCGGTGCCCAGCAGCACGACCGTTGCGGCCAGCGTGAGATCGCGTTCCACCCGGCGCCGGGCACCCTCCCGGTCCCCGGCCGCCAAGGCCCGGGCGACCACCGGGAAGGTCACCGTGCAGATCATCATGGACAGCACCATCGGCAGCTGCGCGACCTTCTGCGCGTAGTTGAGATGGGAGATGGCCCCGTCGGACAGGGACGAGGCGAGGAAGCGTTCCACGAGCACCTGTGCCTGACGGCTCACCACGAAGAGCACGACGGGCGCGAGGGCACAGGCGCCGAGCAGCGCGGCCTCCCCCTGCCGGGTCCCCCGTCGCCGCGGCATACGCGGCTTTTGCCGCAGCAGCCGTACGAACGTGGGCAACTGGGTGACGACCATCAGCACACTTCCGACGGCGACCCCGGCCGCCGCGGCGCGTACCCCCCACAGGGAGTGCAGCGCGAGCGTCGTCCCGATGATGCCGGCGTTGTACGCGATGTAGACACCTGCCGGCGCCAGGAATCGGCCGTGGGCCCGCAGCGCCGCGCTGAAGTAGCCCGTGACGCCGAAGGTGAGCACGGTGACGGCGGTCAGTCGCGTGCAGTCCACGGCGAGCGAGGGATCGGTGAGGCCGGGTGCGAGGACACCCACGACCCACGGGGCTCCGACGGCGAGCAGCGCTCCCGCGCAGGCCAGCGCGGCGAACAGTCGGGGGAAGGTGTCGGCGACCAGTGCGCGGACGGGATCGTCCGAGGAACCGCCGGCCGCACGCCGTGTCAGGGCGTGGCTGAAGGCGGGGACCAGCAGCAGTGCCATCCCGTCCTCGATCAGCAGCGTGGCCGCCATCTCCGGCACGGTCCAGGCGATCAGGAACGCGTCGCTTGCGTGACTGGCGCCGAACAGCCGGGCGACGGCCTGGTCCCGTACGAGCCCCAGCAGCGCCGCGATCACCGTGAGACCGGCGGCGCCCGCCGCGGCCCGGGCGAGGAACCCCCCGGGCCGCGGCGGAACGACAGGCGTGGATGTCCCGGGCGCCGCCGGCCCGGCCGTCCCCGTCACGGTCCCGCTCACGCGGCGGTCGCCCTCCCGGGCGCGGCCAGCGCCCACCACGCGGCCAGACCGAGCACGATCCCGGTGAGCACGGTGGACGGGCCGCCGATGTCCGCGTAGAGGAAGTCGACGGTCTGCCAGGTCATCAGCCCGACGGCGGCGAGACCGCAGTCGACGGCCGCGGCCCCGCGTGACCGGGCGAGCGCCAGCCTGCGCACCCCGCCGACCAGCAGTGCGGCCCAGGAGCCCACCAGCGCGGTGAAGCCGATGAGCCCCTGCTCGCTCAGGACGAGCAGATACATGTTGTGGGGGGACAGCAGCGGCTGCTTCACGAAGTCCTGTCCGGCCCCCGCGGTGTCACCGCCGGCCGAGAGGCCGATCGAGGCGTGTCCGTCCCGGTGGGCCGGGAAGCCCTTGAGGCCGACGCCGGTCGCCGGCTGCTCGCGCCACATGCCGGCCGCGGCGGCCCACATGGTGTAGCGGTCGTTGACCGACCGGTCGGGTGCGCTGGTCACCTCGGTGATGCTGGTGAGCCGCTGCGAGATCATCTCGGATCCGACGCCGAAACCGCCGACGAGCACGACCCCGGCCGCACCCAGCACGGCCAGCACGCGAACCGCCTGCCTGGCCCCGGCGGCCGCGATCACGGCCAGGGCACCCGCCGCCGTCGCGATCCACGCCCCCCGGCTGAAGGACAGGGTGAGCGGGACGACCAGCAGGGCGGCGGCGGCCGGGGCACACGCGCGCAGCCACCGTGGCGCGCCCGGACGGGCACCCAGCGCGTACGCGGCGGCGGCGAGCAGTCCGTAGCCGACGACCGTGGCCATCCCCATCACATCGCCGGCGCCGAACGTGCCGACGGCCCGGATGTCCTCACCCCGGTACGAGGCCCCGGACCCGGTGGCGTACTGGTGCACACCCGTCGCGCCCTGGACGAGCGCGAGCAGCACGAGCGAACCGGTGATGATCCGGAACTCCCGGGCGTCCCTGACCAGCAGAAGGACCGCGGCAGGTACCAGAACGAAGATCTGCAGATAGCGCACGAAGCCCGGCAGTGCCGCCACCGGGTCCGCCGCGGTCACCGCGGACAGGGCGAGGCCGGCGGCCGGCAGACCGAGGACGAGCGCCCCGGCCGGTGTGAGCGGACGGGCCCGCAGGTACAGCAGACGCCCCAGGCAGACGAGCACGGCCACGCCCGAGAGAAGGTCGGCCGGGGGAACGCCGTACACGGTCCCCGCCCCGCCGGCGGGTACGGCCAGCAGCAGCACGGTGCCGATCAGGGGCAGCAGCGGCCATCCGCTGCCCCACCGGCGCAGGAACGGGTGCGCCGGAGCGGAACGTACGACGGGGGCCACGGGAGTGGCGGTCATGGTGAGCGTCACGGTTCAGCTGCCTCCGGGCCGGAACAGTGAACCCGCCGTGCGCGCGAGGACGCACACGTCCTGCCAGAGCGACCAGGTCTCGATGTACCGGTTGTCGAAGCGGGCGCGGTCCTCGATCGAGGTGTCACCACGCAGACCATGCACCTGGGCCAGCCCCGTGATCCCGACAGGCATGCGGTGCCGGGCCCGGTAGCCGGGATGGATCCGACTGAACTGCTGCACGAAGTAGGGGCGTTCGGGGCGGGGCCCGACCAGGCTCATGTCACCGCGCAGCACGTTCCACAGCTGCGGAAGCTCGTCCAGCGAGGTCCGGCGCAGCATCCTGCCGACGCGGCTCATACGTCCGTCGTCCGACACGTTCCACCGGGTCGCGGACTCGTGCGCGTCGGCCGGGCGCAGGGTGCGGAACTTCAGCAGGACGAACGGCCGCCCGTGCCGGCCGACGCGCTCCTGGTGGAAGACGACGCCCGGTCCGTCGCACACGCGTACGGCGAGTGCGCAGAGGGCCATCACCGGTGCGGACGCGACCAGGGCGACCATGGCCAGACCGACGTCCATCGCACGCTTCACCCGGTGGGCGACCGGCCGGTGGGGACCTCCGTGCAGCGCGTGGGCGGCGAAACCCCACAGGTGGTCCGGCCGGGACACGGACCGGCCGGGGACGGCCGTCCCCTGATCGGTGATCAGCCAGACGCGACAGCCGTGCCGCACGAACAACTCGACGAGCGCGGACCCGTCGGGTGCCGCCTCGGGCGGGACCGTGAAGACGGCGTGCCGCACGGAGTTCTGGACGACGGCCCGGGCGACGTCCTGCTCGGACGAGAGAACGGGCAGCGCCGGGCCCGCCGGTGCGCACGCGGATCCGGAGTCGTCGTCCACGGGGGTGCCGGAGACCACCCGGCCGACCGGCCGGAGCCCGTACTCGGGGTGCTCCTGCAGGACCGCCGTGACCCGCTCGGCCGCCCGGCCGTCGCCCATCACCAGGGTGGACCGCGGATTGCGGACGGCCGACCGGAGCCGGATCCGGTGGACCGCGGCGCGCGTCCCGCAGCTCAGCAGGGTCTGGGCGCCTGCGGCGAGGGCCAGCGCCGTCCAGCCCATGCCGTAGCGGGGGTCGTACGCGCTCAGTACCTCGGCGGTGGCGTACCACTGCACCAGCGCCAGCCCGCAGAGCGCCGGCAGCTCCGCCAGAACGGACGGGGACAGTCCGATCCGGTACAGGCCCCGGGAGGCGTTCAGCAGCAGCTGGGCGGCGGCCTGCATGAGGAGGACACCCGGTGGCCACGGCACGGGGGCCACCAGGGTGAGGGCCAGGCCCAGCGCCAGTCCGTCGGCGGCCACGAGGCCGGTGGCGGGTGCCCACCGCCTGCGGCTCCCGGCGGTCCGCAGGGCCTGCGCGCGGCCGTTCCCGCCACGCGGCGGGCGGATCGCGCAAGCCGCACGGCGCACGGCGGTCGCCTGGGCGGATCGGGGGACCGGTGCACTCTCCGTCGTCATCGCTCGGTGCGCTTCCTCGTCGTGGGGCGGGACTGGCCGACAAGTTCCCGGTAGAGCCGCAGGACCGCGTCCGCGGTCTTCGTCACGTCGAAGACCGACCGGGTGTGCCGCTCCGCCGTGCGGCCCAGCTCCGCCCGCAGCACCGGATCGGCCAGCAGGGCGGTGAGCGCCGCCGCGAGGGCCGCGGGGTCCTCCGGGGGCACGAGGCAGTGGGGTGCGTGGCCCGGCGGCAGGCTCTCCCTGGCGCCGTCGACGTCGGACAACAGGACGGGCCGGCCGCAGGCCATGGCCTCCAGCGGGGCCAGCGCCATCCCCTCCCAGCGTGACGGGAGTACGAGCACATCGGCCGCGTGGATCCACGGCAGTACGTCCCGGCTCGCCCCCGCGAACAGCACCCCGGGGGGCGCGGTGCGCCGCAGCTCCTCCCCGTACGGCCCGTCGCCGACCAGGACGAGCCGCGCGTCCCGGACGGGGGACCGCTCCCAGGCCCGCAGCAGGACGTCCTGGCCCTTCTGCCGGCTGAGACGGCCGACGCACACGACCAGCGGAGCGCCGGCCGGAAGGCCCTCCAGCAGAGGCAGGCCGGCGCGGGCCGCTTCCGCCCCGCCGCCGGGCCGGAAGCGGCCGAGGTCGATGCCGTTGTGGATCACCGACCAGCGGGCGGCGATGCCGGCCCGCTGACCCGTCCGGCGTTCGGACTCGCTCACGCAGAGGGTGCGGTCGCTCCACCGGGCCCCGTACCGCTCCCAGGCCATCGCCAGTGCGGCGGCCCTGCCCTCCAGGGCCTCGAAGGACCAGGCGTGCGGCTGGAACACGGTCGGAACGCGGCCCCGGACGGCGAGGCGCCCCGCGAGCCCCGCCTTGGCACTGTGGACATGGATCACGTCGGGAGCGCAGGCGCCGATCAGTCGGCCCGCGGTCGCGATCTCACGCCCCAGCCGTGGCCCGGGGACACGCTCCGCGGGCCAGGCGCGCACGCGCGCCCCGGCACCGGCTGCCTCCGACGCCAGTGGCCCGTCGGGCGGGCAGGCGACCAGAGGCCGCAGTCCCGCCCGGACCTGTGCGGCGACGAGGTCCGTCACGACCCGTGCGACACCCCCCTCCACCGGCTGGACCAAATGAAGGACCGTCAGTCGACTTTCCTCGGTGCAACTCTTCTGCAGCACGCACGGCTCTCTTCTCACATGCCCCCGGAGAGCCGGATCGGGTGGACGCCGGCGGCCGGAATGTCGGAGGCAGAGATCAAGTGGATAAATCCGAAATGCACTTTTGCAGACAGTGCGTGCGAAAACACGTATGACTCGCGCATCTGTCCGCACGAATTACCTCCGGGCGGGGATTGCGGGATGGTCACGGTGTGCTACGGCGTGTCAGATGCCGGTGTCCGTCATTTTTCGGACCGTGCCTCATGATGAATGTGCCGTGTGTATTCGCCCGCATTCCGGCGACCGGCGACTCCTCGCGGGATCGCGCACGACGGAGTGGGCGGACAGCGAATTGCGGATAACGGCCGCCGGGGGTGGGGTGCGCGCCCTGCGGCTTCCGGTTTCCGTCCCCGCCGGCGGGCCCTGCCCAGGCCGTCGCGGCACGGCTTCCGCGCGAACCGGCCAATCATGGCGAAAGCGCCCGGTTCCCGCCGTGCTCCGGATGTACTGCTGGTGCGTCAGCGCGACCCACCGGTGTGGCCGCGGGGGCGGTATCAGGTACAACTCGTGATGACCGTCCGCCCGGTGGCGGCCACCCGCCCAGCGGGCCCACCGGCGAATACAGAGGAGAAGCGATGGTTCACGAACGGGCCGGTCAGCCGGCGCAGCCCGGAGATCTGGTGGATGTGGCACGGTTGGTGACGGCCTATTACACCGTCCACCCCGACCCGGCCGAGCCCGGGCAGCGTGTGGCCTTCGGCACCTCGGGGCACCGCGGCTCCGCCCTGTCGGCGGCCTTCAACGACGACCACATCGCGGCCACCACGCAGGCCATCTGCGAATACCGGGCCCGGCAGGGCACCGACGGGCCGCTGTTCCTCGGCGCCGACACCCACGCGCTGTCCGAACCCGCCCGGATCACCGCGCTGGAGGTGCTCGCCGCCAACGGGGCCACGGTCCTGATCGATGCCGACGACGGCTACACGCCCACCCCGGCCGTCTCGCACGCCATCCTGACGTACAACCAGGACCGCACCGGCGGACTTGCCGACGGCATCGTGGTCACGCCCTCGCACAACCCGCCGTCCGACGGCGGCTTCAAGTACAACCCGACACACGGCGGTCCGGCCGGCTCGGACGCCACCTCCTGGATCCAGGACCGCGCCAACGCCCTGATCGAGGACGGGCTGAAGGGGGTACGGCGGATTCCCCACGCGCGGGCGCTGGCGGCCGGCACCACCGGACGGCACGACTTCCTGACCGGTTACGTCGACGACCTCCCTGCCGTGCTCGACCTGGACGCCGTACGCGATGCCGGGATCCGGATCGGCGCCGACCCGCTCGGCGGCGCCTCGGTCGCGTACTGGGGCCGGATCGCCGACCGCCACCGGCTCGACCTCACGGTGGTCAACCCGCTCGCGGACCCCACCTGGCGGTTCATGACGCTGGACTGGGACGGCAGGATCCGGATGGACTGCTCCTCGCCGTACGCCATGGCCTCCCTGATCGAGCAGCGCGACGCGTACACCATCGCCACCGGCAACGACGCCGACGCCGACCGGCACGGCATCGTCACGCCCGACGGCGGGCTGATGAACCCCAACCACTACCTGGCCGTCGCCATCCGCTACCTCTGCACGCACCGCGAGGGCTGGCCGGCCGGCACCGGCATCGGCAAGACCCTGGTCTCGTCCTCCATGATCGACCGGGTCGCCGCAGACCTCGGGCGGCAGCTGGTGGAGGTTCCGGTGGGATTCAAGTGGTTCGTCGACGGACTCTTCGGCGGCACCCTCGGCTTCGGCGGTGAGGAGTCCGCAGGGGCGTCCTTCCTGCGCCGCGACGGCCGGGTGTGGACGACCGACAAGGACGGCATCCTGCTGGCGCTGCTGGCCTCGGAGATCACCGCCGTCACCGGCTCCACGCCCTCCCAGCACTACGGCGAACTCACCGCGCGGTTCGGCGACCCCGCCTACGCCCGGGTCGACGCCCCCGCGACGCGGGAGGAGAAGGCGGTGCTGGCCCGGCTCTCGCCGGAGCAGGTCACCGCGGACACCCTGGCGGGCGAGCCCATCACGGCGGTGCTCACGAAGGCACCCGGCAACGGCGCCGCCGTCGGAGGACTCAAGGTCTGCACCGACAGCGCCTGGTTCGCGGCCCGCCCCTCCGGCACCGAGGACGTCTACAAGGTGTACGCGGAGAGCTTCCAGGGCGCCGAACACCTCGCCAGGGTCCAGGACGAGGCCCGTGCCCTGGTCTCCGAGGCACTGGGCGGCACGGGCTGATGACGGTCGTGGGTGTGGTGTCCGCGGTCACCACACCCACGACGCGCGAACAGCGCTCAGCCGTCCTCCGGATCGTTGCCGCCGGCCGGGTCCGGCGTACGCGCCGCATCACCCCGGAACGCCCCGAGGATCTGCTCGGCGGCCAACGAAGCCGTCAACTCGCCGCCGCGTACCCTTTGTTCGAGCCCGGGCGCGAGCGCGCGCACCGCCGCATGGCTGCGCAGGCCGTCCAGCAGCTCCTCACGGACCATCGTCCACGTCCAGTCCACCTGCTGCTCGCGACGCTTGGCCGTGAGCCGCCCGGTGGTGTCCAGGAGCGTACGGTGCTGCTCCAGCCGCTCCCAGAGCGCGTCCAGCCCGGTCGATTCCCGGGCGCTGCAGGTGAGCACCGGAGGAGTCCACGCGGCGTCCACCGGGTGCATCAGCCGCAGCGCACCCGCCAGTTCACGCGCTGCCGAACGCGCGTCGCGCTCGTGCGGACCGTCCGCCTTGTTGACGGCGATGGCGTCGGCCAGCTCCAGGACGCCCTTCTTGATGCCCTGCAGCTGGTCGCCGGTACGGGCCAGGGTGAGCAACAGGAACGTGTCGACCATGTTCGCGACCGCCGTCTCCGACTGCCCGACCCCGACCGTCTCCACCAGCACCACGTCGTAGCCCGCCGCCTCCATGACCACCATGGACTCCCGGGTCGCCTTCGCCACCCCGCCGAGCGTCCCGGCCGTGGGGGAGGGGCGGACGAACGCCCGGGCGTCCACGGCGAGCCGCTCCATCCGGGTCTTGTCGCCCAGGATGGAACCGCCCGTACGGCTGGACGACGGATCCACCGCCAGCACCGCGACCCGGTGCCCGAGCCCTGTCAGCAGGGTCCCGAGCGCGTCGATGAACGTGGACTTGCCCACGCCCGGCACTCCGCTGATCCCGATGCGTCTGGCCCGCCCCGAATGGGGCAGCAGTTCGCTCAGCAACCGCTGCGCCAGCACCCGGTGATCGGGGCGGGTCGACTCGACGAGAGTGATCGCGCGTGCCACGAAGGCACGTCTCCCGTCCAGCACGCCTCTGACGTACGCCTCGATGTCGATGTGCGGAGCCATCCTCAGCGGCTCACAGCTCGTGGCCGAGCGCGGCACCGAGCCGCGAGACCAGATCGTGGGCGGCGTCCGGGATCACCGTGCCGGGCGGGAACACCGCGGCGGCACCCGCCTCGTGCAGGGCCTCGACGTCCTGCGGCGGAATCACGCCGCCCACCACGATCATGATGTCCTCCCGGCCCTCCGCGGCCAGTTCCGCGCGGAGCGCCGGTACGAGTGTGAGGTGCCCGGCGGCCAGCGACGAGACGCCCACGATGTGCACGTCCGCCTCGACCGCCTGCCGGGCGACCTCGCCCGGCGTCTGGAACAGCGGGCCGACGTCGACGTCGAAGCCCAGGTCGGCGAAGGCCGTCGCGATCACCTTCTGGCCGCGGTCGTGGCCGTCCTGGCCCATCTTCGCGACCAGGATGCGCGGCCGCCGCCCCTCCGCCTCCTCGAAGGCGTCGACCAGCGTGCGGGTACGGTCCACGGAGGGGGACTCTCCTGCCTCTTTGCGGTACACCCCGGAGATCGTACGGATCTGGCCCGCGTGCCTCCCGTACACCTTCTCCAGTGCGTCCGAGATCTCGCCGACCGTGGCCATCGCGCGGGCCGCGTCGACCGCCAAGGCCAGCAGATTGCCCTCGAGGCCCGGACCAGGGCCCCGTTCGGCCGCCGTCGTCAGCGCACTCAGCGCCGCTCGGCATGCCGTCTCGTCACGTTCCTCGCGCAGCCGCCGCAGCTTCTCGACCTGCTGGGTGCGCACCGAGGAGTTGTCGACCTTGAGCACGTCGATCTTCTCGTCGGTCTCCACCCGGTACTTGTTGACCCCGATGACCGGCTGGCGCCCCGCGTCGATCCGGGCCTGGGTGCGGGCCGCGGCCTCCTCGATGCGGAGCTTCGGGATGCCCGCGTCGATGGCCTTCGCCATGCCTCCGGCCGCCTCCACCTCCTCGATGTGCTGCCAGGCCCGCCGTGCCAGGTCGTACGTCAGCTTCTCCACGTACGCGCTGCCACCCCACGGGTCGATCACCCGCGTCGTCCCGGACTCCTGCTGGAGCAGCAGCTGGGTGTTGCGGGCGATGCGGGCGGAGAAGTCGGTCGGGAGCGCCAGGGCCTCGTCCAAGGCGTTGGTGTGCAGCGACTGGGTGTGGCCCTGGGTGGCGGCCATCGCCTCCACACAGGTCCGTGTCACGTTGTTGAACACGTCCTGCGCGGTGAGGGACCAGCCGGACGTCTGCGAATGGGTGCGCAGGGAGAGCGACTTGGTGTTCTTCGGCTCGAACTCCTTGACCAGCTTCGCCCACAGCAGCCGGGCGGCGCGCAGCTTCGCGATCTCCATGAAGAAGTTCATGCCGATCGCCCAGAAGAACGACAGTCGTGGAGCGAACGCGTCCACGTCGAGCCCCGCCGCCCGTCCGGCCCGCAGGTACTCCACCCCGTCGGCCAGGGTGTACGCCAGCTCCAGGTCGGCCGTCGCTCCGGCTTCCTGGATGTGGTAGCCGGAGATGGAGATCGAGTTGTAGCGGGGCATCTTCTGCGAGGTGAACGCGAAGATGTCGGAGATGATCCGCATCGAGGGGGCGGGCGGATAGATGTAGGTGTTGCGGACCATGAACTCCTTGAGGATGTCGTTCTGGATGGTCCCGGCCAGCTTCTCCGGCGGTACACCCTGTTCTTCGGCGGCCACGATGTACAGGGCGAGCACGGGCAGCACGGCGCCGTTCATCGTCATCGACACCGACATCTTGTCCAGCGGGATGCCGTCGAAGAGCTGGCGCATGTCGTAGATCGAGTCGATGGCCACGCCCGCCATGCCGACGTCGCCGGTCACCCGGGGGTGGTCGCTGTCGTAGCCGCGGTGGGTGGGCAGGTCGAACGCGACGGAGAGGCCCTTCTGCCCGGCGGCCAGATTGCGCCGGTAGAACGCGTTGGACTCCTCGGCCGTGGAGAATCCCGCGTACTGCCGGATGGTCCAGGGCTGGTTGACGTACATGGTCGGGTACGGGCCGCGCAGGTACGGGGCGATACCCGGACGGGTGTCCAGGAAGTCCAGGCCCTCCAGGTCCTGCCCGGTGTACAGCGGCTTGACCGCGATGCCCTCCGGCGTCTCCCAGAGGAGCTCGTCCTCGGACGCGCCGGTCGATTCCTTCACGGCGGCGCGCCACCGGTCGGCCGCCCCCTCGGCGGGGGCCCCGGCGGACAGGGCCACGTCGGAGAAGTCCGGTACGGGAGTGCCCGTCGCCGCGGGCACAGGGGCCTGTGAGGTCACAGGGGTACGGGGGGTCTGCATCACGCCACTCCCATGCGGTCGAGTGCGGAGGAGAGGACGGCGACCACGTCGCAGCCGGCGAACACATAGGCGTCGACGCCGCTGTACTCGCCCGGCCGTCCCGCGAGGAAGACCTGCTCGGCGCCGGCGGACCTGAGCTCTCCGGCGACGGCGTCCGCCTGCTCGGCGTAGAGCGTGTCGCTGGAGCACAGGCAGGCGATCGCCGCCCCGGCAGCGGCGAAGGCGCCGGCCGCGGTCGACGCGTCCACGGAAGCCGGCTCATGGACGGGCTCGATGCCGCCCGCGCGGAAGAGGTTCGCCGCGAAGGACGCCCGTCCCGTGTGCACCGCGGCGGGGCCCAGGGCGGCGAGGAACACCTTCGGGCGGCTGCCCGTGGCGGCCAGGTGGCGGTCCGACCTGACCCGCAGCGCCTCGAACGCCTCGTCCCGGCGCACCTTCGGCAGGCCACCCGCCACGGGGGCGGCGGGCGCGGACTCGCGCTCCACGGACCGCTCGTCCAGATTCGGGAACTCGCTGACCCCGGTCACCGGCTCCTTGCGCCGCGCCAGGTCCCTGCTGCGCGCGGCCCAGGTGGCCGCGAGCCGCTCCCCGACCATGCCGGAGCGCAGCGCGGCGGCCTGACCGCCCGCCCGCTCCATCTCCTGGAAGAAGGACCATGCGGCGGCGGCGAGTTCATCGGTCAGCCGCTCCACGTACCAGGAGCCGCCCGCCGGGTCGATGACCCGGGCCAGATGCGATTCCTCCATCAGGATCGTCGACGTGTTGCGCGCGATCCGCCGGGCGAACGCGTCCGGCAGCCCCAGCGCGTGATCGAACGGCAGTACGGTGACGGAGTCGGCCCCGCCGACCCCGGCACCCAGGCAGGCCAGCGTGGTCCGCAGCATGTTCACCCACGGGTCGCGGCGGGTCATCATCACCGACGAGGTCACGGCGTGCTGGTGCTGCGCCCCCGCCGTCCCCGCCCCGCACACCTCGGCGACCCTGGCCCACAGCCGACGGGCGGCTCGCAGCTTGGCGATCGTCAGGAACTGGTCGGCCGTCGCCGCGTAGCGGAACTCCATGCTGCGGAACGCCTCTTCGGCGGAGAGCCCCGCCGCCGTCAGCGCCCGCAGATAGGCGACGCCCGTCGCCAGCGAGAGCCCCAGCTCCTGCGCGGCCGAACCGCCCGCCTCGTGGTACGGCAGCGCGTCCACGGTCAGGGCGCGCAGCCCCGGGTACTCACGGCCGCACACCTGCGCCCAGTGGACGGCGGCCGTCAGGTCCGGCTCCGCACCGGTACGGGCCGTCCGCCCGAGCGGGTCGGCCCCGAGGCTGCCGCGTACCGCTTCCTTCGCCACTCCGCGCGCCTCGTGGAGTGCCAGCAACGCGCGAACCGCGGGTTCGAACGCGTCGCCCGCGTCGAGCGCGACGGGAGCCAGGTCGAGGTGGACGCCGTCCAGCGCACGGGCGAGGCCGGAGACCGGAACCCCGCCGGGTCCGCCCACGGCGAGCCAGAGCGAGGTGACGCCGTTCTCCAGGTCGCCGAGCAGCGCCTCGTTCAGGCGTACGGGATCCGTCAGGGCGTGGTGTTGCCGTACATCCCAGCCGGCCACGGTGTTCCCTGCGGCCCTGCCGCCCCGGACGAAGGGGGCAAAGCCGGGGAGTCCGGGGTCGGCTGAGGTGTCGTCGGAGGTGTAGAGAGGACGGGCGGTGAGCCCGTCCCCGAGCGCGGTGGACAGTGCTTCCTCGGCGGCCGTGCCCGTGACGTCCTTGCCCGACTTGCGCAGTACACCTTCGACAAGGCTCTGCCACTGGTCGTGGGAGGGGTCAGGGAAATCGGCGGCCAGAGAGAGCCCGTCAGCAGGCAGGACCGTCATGCTCAGATGCTAGGCCAGCGCTTTTGGAGGCATCAGTAGAACCGGCTGTGACCTTGCACTCTCCGGAACGCACGCGATCCTGCGAGTAAGGGAGTGAAGTTCTCTTGGTCATGGTTCTTCACAGTGCGTCACTTAATGACCGAAGTTATGCTTTTGGCGACCCAGTACCGTCAGGGAAAGGACGCACCATGGCCGCGGGACCCGTGGAGTACCTCGTCGTCACTTTTCCCGGCGGCCGGTTCGCCGACGCGATCGCGCCCGTCCTGGCCGACGCGGTCGCTTCGCAGGCGGTACGCATCCTCTCCCTCGCCTTCGCGCGCAAGGGTGAGGACGGCGCCCTGGAGCGTGTGGAGCAGCGGGTGCTCGACCCGGCGGGGCTGGTGTCGTTCCAGCCGCCGGAGGGCGAGACGTCCGGGCTGCCGGACATCACTGACATCGACGCGCTCGGGCGCATGCCGGAGGGCAGCTCCGCCGCGCTGATCGTCTGGGAGGACCTCTGGTCCGTGCCGCTCACCCAGGCGGCCCGCACGGCGGGAGGTGAGCTCGTGGCGCACGAGCGCGTCCCGGCGGACGGCGGGGACGACGTGATCACGCTGCTGGAGCGGCTCGCGGAACTGAAGACGCAGGGTGTCCTGACCGATGCCGAGTTCGCGGCCCAGAAGGCAAGGATCCTCGCCGACTGACACCCGGGGCCGGTACCGCCGTCGGCACCCGGCGATTCCTCCGTCGAATCTCGCGCTCCACGCGACGTCGATCCTGACCTGGGCACTTCGCCGGGAAAGAGGCAGTTCATCGTGCAGACCGCCCGGGCCGTCCCGGCCGCCACCGTCGTCAACCTGCGCGATCTGGGTGGCATCGCCCTGGGGCGCGACCGCCGCCTGCGACAGGGGATCCTTCTGCGCTCGGGCCAGCTGAGCGAATTCGACCCGGAGCACGACATGGCGGTTGCCGCACTGGGCATCCGCACCGTCGTCGATCTCCGCACCGCCGACGAGCGCACGTGGGCGCCCGACCGGCTGCCGCCGGGCGCCCGGCTGTTCGTCGCCGATGTCCTCGGCGACAACCCGGGCGTCGCCCCGGCGCGGCTCAGGGCCCTGCTCTGCGACCCGGACGGAGCAGCGGCCGTGCTCGGCGGTGGCAGGGCGGAGGAACTGTTCGCCCAGACCTACCGGAAGATGGTTCTCTCGCCGGGTGCGGCAGCCGCGTACCGCGCCTTCGTGGAGACGGCCGCGGACCCGCGGGCGAGACCGCTGCTCTTCCACTGTGCGACCGGCAAGGGCCGCACGGGCTGGGCCGCCGCACTCCTCCTGCTCGTCGCGGGCGCGCCGCGTGATGTCGTACGGGCGGAGTTCCTGGCCGTGAACCGGGCGGTCCGGGCCGCTCTCGGGCCACTGGTGCGGCGATTCCTCGACGAGGGCGGTGACCCGGACATCGCGGCCGCGGTCATCGAGGCCCGGCCCCGCTACCTGGAGGCCGCCCTGGATGCCATGGACGAGCGCTGGGGCGGACTCGACGGCTATCTGCGCGACGGGCTGCGGGTATCCCCGGCGGTGGTCGAGCGGTTGCGTGCCGACCTGGCCGTACCGGCCTGACACGCGGCGCGGCCCGGTGCGACGCCCTCCGCGGGAACCTCGCACCGGGCCGCCGTTCCAGGGACCCGCTCAGATGCGCAGGAGCCGTTCGCCGACGTCACGGTACTGCTGCAGGGCCACCCGCAGCTCCTCCGTCCGGGCCTCGGTGTCCGGTGCCTGCCAGCTGGAGCGCAGGACGTGCCGGCGCTCCTCGAGCGCCTCGGTCAGACCCGCCACGATCCGGTCGAAGGTGCTCTCGGCCTCCTCGACCGCATGGCGCGGGCTCTCGACGAAGTCGGAGACGGCCTGATGCATGCGCCGGGTCAGGGCGTCCTGCTCCTCGGCGGGCAGCAGCGGCAGACCGGCGGAGGTGACCTCGGGGCGGCCGGTCGGCGCGACGGTGTCGCCCGGGCCCCTGTTGGGCACCTGCTTCCGGTCAGGACCGGGGGCCGGCGTCCGTGTTCCGTCGATCCCGGGCGCCGGGTCGTGCCGCGGGACCGGGGTGCTCCCGGGTGCCTCGGTGTGCCGCGCCTCCATCGCGGTCACGGGCGGACGGGGCGCAGAGCCTTCGGTGTCTCCGGTGCGGTGCATCATGCTGCGGTCCTTCCGTTCGTCCGGTGCCGGCCCTGCTGGACCGGCTCGTCGGGCGTCTGCCCGAGCAGTACGTCGAAGAGGGCCCGGGACTCGATCAGCGCCTTCCGCATCTCCTCCGTGCCCCCCTGTCCGCGTACCGCCGTGTGTACCTTGCGGTACCCCTCGACATGCTCCGCGTGGTGCACCGAGAGGGCTGCCGTCTGCTCCTCGAAGCCGGCGCCGTCGGGGAAGCCCCGGTCGCGGGCCAGCCGCGCCAGCAGCGCGTCGGCCTCGGCGACCGCTTCGGTGGGCGAGTCGATGAACCGCTCCTGCACCGCGGCCCAGCGGCCGGCGTAGGCCTCGCGCGCCTCCTGGGACAGGGGACGCTCCTCCAGATGGCCGTGCAGCTTCACGCGCTCGGCCAGTTCGTGCTCGGCGGCCTTCGTGTCGCCGTTGTGCCGGTCGACGGTGCGCTCGTACTCGGGCCCGAAGCGGCGCCGCAGCCCGTGGCCACCGCCCGTCCGGGCGCGGACGAGGAAGTAGCCGAGCACTGCCACCAGGACGACGGCAATGATGATCACCACGGTCGTCATGACGGGAGCTCCTTCCGGTTCGCGGTCGGTGCGTAGTGCTGTCCCACTCGTCAACCCCTTTCGGACGGGCCCGGCCGATGTGCCGGGCGGTTCGCAAGCAGTCGTGTACCCGCCTGACGCAGTTCATGCGGACGGGACGGGACGTGGTCGATCAGGGCCGGGATGAGGCGTCCGGCGCGAGGGCGGAGGCCGAGGTCAGCGAGAAGATCCGCAAGGCGCTCCTCATGCCACCGGGGCCCGCCGCTGGATCTCCGGCCCTCCGGCGTCGAGGCCGTCGAGTGGAGCCGGAGCCGGAGCCGGAGCTGGACCGGATCCCCTGGGACCGGGCACCCGTGTGCGCCGGGTCTCGCGGGTGCGTAATACTCGTCGTATGGGATCGAGCATCACGTACCGGCGTGACAGGTCCGCCGGGCCCGCAGGGGTCCGCATCCGGCGTGCCGTCGCGCGGGATGCCAAGCGGCTCACCCGTCTCGTCACCACCTCACGCGCCTACGGAGGTCCGTACGCGCCGATGGTCGCCGGATACCGGGTCGGCCCGGACTACATCGAGGCGCACAGGGTCTTCGCCGCGGTGGGCGAGGGCGAGGGCGTGCTCGGTTTCTACGCCCTGGTCGTCTCCCCGCCGGAACTCGACCTGATGTTCGTCGGCGACGACGCCCAGGGGCTGGGCATCGGGCGCCTTCTCATCGCTCACCTGCGGGACGAGGCGCGCCGTGCGGGTCTGAGCGATGTGCGGGTGGTCGCGCATCCACCGGCCGAAGGGTTCTACCGCAGGGTGGGTGCGGAACGCACCGGTACGGTGGCGGCGAGCCCGCCCGCGGTGATGTGGGACCGGCCCGAGATGACCCTCGCGGTCGGGAGCCCCTGACGGGCGTGGCCCGGCCGGATCCCGGCCGGGCCACGCCGACGTGCCGGCGCTGTTACGACCAGCCTCCGTACGGGCGGGTGATGAGCTCCATCCCGTGCCCGTTCGGGTCGGGGAAGTAGACCCCGCGCCCACCGTCGTTGTGGTTGATCTCGCCGGGGAGCTTCCGGTGCGGATCGGCGTAGTACGCGATCCCCCGCGCCTTGATCCGCTCGAAGCCCGTGTCGAACTCCGCCTCGGAGACGAGGAACGCGTAGTGCTGCGCAGTGATCGATTCGGCGGGAACGGTCGCGAAATCCAGCGTGACGCCGTTCGCGAGCACGAGGGGAATGAAGGGACCCCATTCCCTTCCGGCTTCCAGGCCCAGAATGTGCGCCAGGAACTCGGCGGACTCACGGTTGTCCCGGCAGTGAATGATGGTGTGATTCAACTCGACTGACACTGTGGAATGCCTCCAACAGGCATCTCACGGGCTACCTCCACGCCTCACCCGGCCGGTGACCGACGCGCGATGCCGTACAGAAGATCCTAGGTGAGTGGTCACGGTGCGTCGAGGGCTTGGCCTGTAATCGCTCGGCGTAAGCCGTCCCGCGGCCACCCCCGCACCGGCCGGCCTGGTGGATTCCCAGGCGGCTGCCACCATGGACAGCACGGGCGAGTGCCGTCCCCCCGCGCACTGCCGGGCCGCCCGCGAGGGCCCGGAGCGGCGATGTCCCGCACGGGACACCACGTGCTTTCCTGCCGGAAGGATTCGCAGAGCCGGCGCGGGGCACCAGAACCACCCACTCGACGTGGTGGAGGCACCAATGGGACGGATATCGGCCAGCACGGGCGGCAACGGTGGGGACCCCGGCGCGACGGGGGCCAGGAGCGGCCGTGAGGAGACGGAGGAGGAGCGGGCGGACCGGCAGTGGACGGATCTTCTCCAGGAGCTGCGGGTCGCCCAGACCGGCGTGCAGATCCTGTTCGGCTTCCTGCTCGCGGTGGTCTTCCAGCCGCGGTTCGCCGACCTCTCCACCGCCGACCGGAACATCTACGTCACCACCGTCATGCTGGGATCGGCCACGGCCGCCGCACTGATCGGGCCGGTGTCCTACCACCGGCTGCTCACCGGCAGGCGGATGAAGCCGCAGACCGTGACCTGGGCCTCGCGCCTGACGAAGCTCGGACTCGGGCTTCTCTTCTGCACGATGTGCTCCACCCTGCTGCTCATCCTGCGGGTGGCGCTCCACAACGCCCTGGCCCTGTGGCTGGTGGGCGCGATGGCGCTGTGGTTCATGGCCTGCTGGTTCGTCTTCCCGCTGTGGGCCATCGCCAGGGGGCCGAAGACGGGCGAAGGCGACCGGTCACCGGGCGACGGAGATTCCGGCTCGGCGGAATGACCCGCTCAGTCGTCGTCGGTCTCGGCCGGGCTGCGCACGTCCGTCACGGTGAACAGCCCGCCGTCCGGGTCGCGCAGCGTCGCCTCGCTGCCGTGGGGCACGGCACGCCGCTCCATGAGCGTGCCTCCGTGCCGCTCCGCGAGGCGGACCGTCGCCGCTACGTCGGGGACCGGGAACTGCACCTGCCAGTGCGGGCGCACGATCGGATCGGGTGCGGCCTCGACGGCCCCGGAGCTGATCCGGGCCAGCGGGCGGCCGTCGCAGCGCACGAGTACCTCCTCCTTGACGTACGAGACCTCGCAGCAGCCGGGCGCACCGCTCTCCCAGCCGAGCACCTCGCCGTAGAAGATCGCGGCGTCGAAGGCGTTCCTGGTGCGCAGCCTGAGCCAGGCGTGCGCCCGGTGTCCGGACGGCGCCAGGGAGGCGGCGCGCCCCGTCCACTCCCAGACGCCGAACGACGCGCCGTCCCGGTCGGCGGCCAGGACGGCGCGCCCCTTGCCGATGGTCAGCGGCCCCACCGCCACCGTGCCGCTGCGCTCGCGGATACGGGCCGAGGCCACATCGGCGTCCCGGACCGAGAAGTACGGCGTCCAGGCCACGGCCACCTGGTAGGCGGAGGCGACCGCGCCGATCCCCGCCACCGGCACACCGTCCGAACGGGCCATGGCGTAGTCCTTGCCCAGCGGGCCGGTGCGGAAGGTCCACCCGAGGACGGCACCGTAGAAACGCTGTGCGGCCCCCAGCTCCTGGGTCACCAGATGGACCCAGCACGGCGCGGTCGCGCCGGTCAGCGGCGCCGGTTCGCTTGCGGTCATGGTCGCACTGCCTTATCGGTTCTGCGGCATGCTTCGGTGCCGCGGGGCCAGCACCCAGCCTCGTGCGCACCGGCGGCTCCCGCAACACACGACCTCCCCGCTGCCGGGGCAGCGGGGAGGTCGCGGCAGGCAACGCCCCGCAGGACGGGCGTCCGCGTATCAGTCGCGCGGGCGGTCGGTGTCGGGCGGGATCACCTCGTTGCCGTGGCTGCCGAGCTCGTACGGCGAGAGTCCCCGGCCGCTGGCGGGGAAGCTGTCCGAGCCGTGCTTGTCGCTCTCCCGGATCTCCGTGCGGTGAGCGGGGCGGTGCGGCTGCTCCTCCGGGAGCGGCGGCGGAAGCTCCTTGTCCCGGCGCCGCATACCCCACCAGAAGGCACCGATCAGCAGGACCACCACGGCGAGTCCTACGATGCCGACGACAACCCCGATCGCGCCTGGCCCGGCGAGGGTGACAGCGAGAGAATCCCTGACTCCGTTTGTTACGTCCATGCATTGGCGCATACCCCGGATGATCGATAACAGACAGTTGGCGAAGTTAATTCATATTTTGTGACGGTGTCCTGGTGAAAGAGTTTCACGTGAGCAGAACCGGCCGCATGATCGTGACGGGGCAGACCGGCCCGCTTCCGCACCCCCGCGGGCCGAAGCCGCTCGTGTCGCCCTCGCGCAGCCATGGGGTGAGCCTGGAGTGAAACCCCTGGGACCGTCGGAGGGACGCCGGGGAGCACCGGGCCCGCCGGGCCCGCCGGGCCGCCGCTCGCGCCCGGGCTCGGCCGCCACGCGTACCCGCGTCGTCGTCCGGGGCCGGTCATCGTCCGCGTCCTCCATGTGGGCCCCCGTCTCACCCGCACGAGTGCACTGTCCGCCCGGTTCGTGACCAGCCGCGCCGGCAGCGGTATCGCCTTCCTCGGAGCCGAAAGGAACGACTGTGAACAGCACGGACGCACAGGGACAGGAACACCGGGAGAGCGGCGACGTCGTGGTGGCGGTGACCGGCTGCCCGAAGGAGGACGCGCGGACCGTGTTCGACGTGCTGCGCCGCGCCTTCGTCTCCGACCGCCCGGCCAGCGACACACCCCAGGACGCGTCGACGACACGCCCGACCGTGTGGACCGCGACCGTCGATGTGTCCGAGACGCTCGCCGGTGCCCGGCCCACGCGGCTGTCCGCCCCCGTGACGCTCGAGGCGCAGGGCGGCTACTGGGCGGTCGGCCGTCTCCGTCAGCACCTGGCGGACACCTTCGCCGTCCGGGTCGTGGGGACGGCCGCGGGGGACCAGGAACAGGAGATCCGGCTGAGACTGGAGAACCGCGGCCCCGCGTGATGCCCGCACGACCCGAGAACGGAAGGCGCCAGTCCATGGACCCCACCCCCGGGAAGGACGATGCGGACCCCGGACGGACTCCGCTTCCGGGCACCCGCTCGACCTTCACCCTGCACATCAACGGCACGGCGAGGACACTGACGCTCGATCACCGCACCACCGTGCTGGACGCGCTGCGCGAACACCTCGGACTCACCGGGGCGAAGAAGGGCTGCGACCACGGCCAGTGCGGCGCCTGCACCGTGCTCGTCGACGGCCGGCGCGCCAACAGTTGCCTGCTGTTCGCCGTCGCTCAGGAGGGTGCCCGCATCACCACGGTCGAAGGGCTGGCCGACGGCGACCGGCTGCACCCCCTGCAGGCGGCCTTCCTGGAGAGGGACGCCCTGCAGTGCGGCTACTGCACCCCGGGGCAGATCTGTTCGGCGGTGGGCATGCTCGGCGAGGCGGCGGACGGGTTCCCCTCCCACGTCACCCCGCGGACCGCGACCGCCCCCGAAGGGCCGGCGCCCCTCGGCGCTGAGGAGATCCGCGAACGGATGAGCGGCAACCTCTGCCGGTGCGGCGCGTACCCCCACATCGTCCGGGCGATCGAGGACGTGGCCTCGTGAAACCCTTCGCCTATCTGCGCCCCGGCTCCGTGGCCGAGGCGGTCCGCGCCGGTGCCGAGCGTCCCGGAGCCCGGTTCCTCGGCGGCGGTACCAACCTCGTCGACCTGATGAAACTCGGGGTGGAGTCGCCCGGCCTGCTCATCGACGTCAGCCGGCTCCCGCTGGACCGGGTGACGCGGACGGACGACGGTGGTCTCCGGATCGGTGCGACCGTGCGCAACAGCGATCTCGCCGCCCACCCCGACGTACGCGTCGGCTACCCCGTCCTGTCGCAGGCTCTGCTGGCCGGTGCCTCCGGGCAGCTCCGCAATACCGCCACCACCGGCGGGAACCTGCTCCAGCGCACCCGGTGCCCGTACTTCCAGGACGTCTCCAAACCCTGCAACAAACGGATTCCCGGCTCCGGCTGCCCGGCCCGGGAGGGCTCCCACCGCGATCTCGCGGTGCTCGGCCACTCGCAGGACTGCGTCGCCACCCACCCCTCGGACATGGCGGTCGCTCTCGCGGCCCTCGACGCCACGGTCCGGCTGCACGGACCCGAGGGCGAACGGACCGTGCCCGTCACCGGATTCCACCGGCTGCCGGGCGACGACCCCGGCCAGGACACCGTGATCCGGCCCGGCGAACTGATCACCGAAGTGGTGCTGCCACCGCGTCCGGACGGCGCTGCCTCCCTGTACCGCAAGGCCCGCGACCGCGCCTCGTACGCCTTCGCGCTGGCCTCCGTCGCCGCCGTGCTGACCGTCCGCGACGGGCGTGTCCAGCAGGCCTCGCTCGCCTTCGGCGGGCTCGCCCACCGGCCGTGGCGTGCCCGGGCGGCGGAGGAGGTGCTGCGGGGCGCACCCGCGACCGGCGAGACTTTCGCCCAGGCGGTGGACACCGAGCTCGAAGCCGCCAGGCCCTTGCGGGACAACGGATTCAAGGTGGCACTTGCCCGCAACCTGGCGATCGGGGCCCTGGCAGGGCTCACCGCCCGGGCGGCACCGCCCCGCTGAACCGCCCGGCCCGCACTCCGACGAACCGAGGACTTCCGCCATGAGCCACGCACCCCAGCCGCCCGGCGCCCCTGTCGTCCGCCGTGAGGGCCGCGACAAGGTCACCGGCACGGCCCGGTACGCCGCGGAGCACACCCCGCCAGGCTGCCTGTACGGCTGGATCGTCCCCGCCACCGTCCCGAGCGGGCACGTCACCGCGACCCGCACCGCCGACGCCCTCGCCGTGCCGGGAGTGCACACCGTCCTGACCCCGGACAACGCGCCGCGGCTGAAGGAACCCGACGACCCGATCCTCTCCGTCCTCCAGGACGACCGGGTTCCGCACCGGGGCTGGCCCGTCGCCCTGGTGCTGGCCGAGACCCTCGAAGCCGCCCGGGCGGGCGCGGCGGCCGTCCGCGTGGAGTACAGGACGACCGGTACCGACGTGACCCTCACCGCGGACCACCCCGGCATCTACACGCCCGAGCAGGCCAACGGGGGCCACCCCGCGGTACGCGAACGCGGCGACGCGGACGCCGCGTTCGCCGCCGCCGCGGTACGGATCGACGCCACGTACACGCTCGGAGGCCTGCACAACCACCCCATGGAACCGCACGCCTCCACCGCCCGGTGGGCCGACGGGCATCTGACCGTCCACGACTCCAGCCAGGGCTCCACCGCGGTGCGCGACAGCCTGGCCCGGGCACTGGGGATCGAGCGGAACCGCGTCACCGTCGTCTCCGAGCACGTCGGCGGCGGCTTCGGTTCCAAGGGCACACCGCGCCCCCAGGCCGTTCTGGCCGCGATGGCCGCGGGCCACACCGGGCGCCCGGTCCAAATCGCTCTGCCCCGGCGGTACATGGCGGCGATCGTCGGCCACCGTGCCCCGACGGTCCAGCGGGTGCGGCTGGGCGCCGACCGCGACGGCGTACTCGCCTCCGTCTCCCACGAGATCGTCACGCACACCTCGACGATCAAGGAGTTCGTCGAGCAGGCCGCCGTCCCGGCCCGCGTCATGTACGCCTCGCCCCACAGCCGCACGGTGCACCGGGTCACCGCCCTCGACGTGCCCAGTCCGTCCTGGATGCGAGCGCCGGGCGAGGCGTCGGGGATGTACGCCCTGGAATCCGCCATGGACGAACTGGCCTGCGCCCTGGGGATCGACCCGGTCGAACTGCGCCTGCGCAACGAGCCGGCGGCCGAACCCGACAGCGGACGCCCGTTCAGCAGCCGCAACCTCGCGGCCTGTCTGCACGACGGTGCCCGGCGGTTCGGCTGGTACGACCGGGATCCGAGCCCCGCCTCCCGGCAGGAGGGGCCGTGGCTGCTCGGTTCCGGCGTCGCCTCGGCCACGTACCCGGTGCTGGTCTCGAAGTCCGCCGCCTCCGCGCACGCCGCGCCGGACGGCTCGTTCCGCATCGGGGTGAACGCCACCGACATCGGCACCGGCGCCCGCACCGTCCTGGCGCAGATCGCCGCCTCGGCACTGGGCACCCCGCAGGAGAACGTCCGGATCGACATCGGCAACAGCGACCTGCCCGCGGCTTCCGTGGCCGGCGGCTCCTCGGGCACGGCGTCCTGGGGATCAGCGGTGCACAAGGCTGCAACCGCCCTGGTGGGCCGGCTCGCCGGACGCACCGGGCCGCTGCCGCCGGAGGGCGTGACCGTCACGGCGGACACGGAACAGGAGGCGGGGGAGGAGTCCCCGTACGCCCGGCACGCCTTCGGCGCCCACTTCGCCGAGGTGGCGGTCGACTCGCTCACCGGCGAGGTCCGGGTGCGGCGGCTGCTCGGCGTCTTCGCCGCCGGACACATCCTCAACTCCCGGACGGCACGGTCCCAGTTCATCGGCGGCATGGTGATGGGGCTCGGCATGGCCCTCACCGAGGGCAGCACCATGGACCCGGTCTTCGGGGACTTCACCGAGAACGACCTGGCCTCCTACCACGTGCCGTCGAGTGCCGACGTCCCGGACATCGAGGCGCACTGGATCGACGAGGACGACCCCCACCTCAACCCGATGGGCAGCAAGGGCATCGGTGAGATCGGCATCGTCGGCACGGCGGCCGCCATCGGGAACGCCGTCCGGCACGCCACCGGCGCGCGGCTGCGCGCCCTCCCGCTCACCCCGGACAAACTGCTGCCCTACCTGCCATGACGGGGCGCGCCACGGCCTCTCGGTTGCGCAACCGGCCCCCACGGGTCACTCTGATGAGTGACCCAGAAGTGATAATTGCTCACGCTTCGTGTTCGGGGGTCGTTGGTTCGAACGGGGTGAAGTTTGTGGGCCTCGCGGTGAGGAGCCTCGACGATGACCGTTCCACTCGACCGGCACTATCTGGTCGAACTGCAGGTGTCGGCAGAGCGCATTTCCCAGCTGCGGCGCATCGTCGCCGCGCACCTTCGTCACTGGAGTCTCGACCTGCACGTCCGGCCGGTCTGCCGGTCGGCGGAGGAGCTCCTGACCAACGTCCAGCGGCATGTCGGCGACGACAATCGGTGCGTCGTCGAACTCCGCTGGACCGGCCGTCACCTGACGGTGTCCGTGGCGGACAACGATTCCCGGATGCCCAGGCTGCTCAGCGGCGGTGGCGGCGGTCTCAGCCGCGTCATGGCCCTCAGCGACAGCTGGGGGACCTGCAGGACCACCGACGGCAAGGTCGTCTGGTTCACGCGCTACGCGGAGACGCCGTGTACCACCGGACTGCTGCCGCGTACGCCCCTCCCCGGAGGGCGCACGTTCCTCGACGGGCCCGTTCCCGTCCTCGTGTGACGAGGGCCCGGCGCCCGGCCGGTGCGGACGGTGTGCCTCGCGCACGCATGATCCGCGCCGGCCGGGTACGTGCGTCAGGGGGCCGCGTTGCGCGGCAGGGCGTGGCGCGGCACGGTCGAAGAACCGATGCAAGGAGGCCATGCCATGCCCATCGCGACGGTCAATCCCGCGAACGGCGAAACGCTCAGGACATTCGACGCGCTGGACGCGCGGGAGACCGAGCACAGGCTCGCCGCCGCCCACCGCGCGTTCCGCGGTTACCGCACGACGGACTTCACCCAGCGGGCCCGGCTGCTGAACCGGGCCGCGGACCTCCTCGACGAGGACCGGCAGGACATCGCCCGCACCATGACCACCGAAATGGGCAAGCCGGTCAAGGCGGCCCGCGCGGAGGCCGCCAAGTGCGCGAAGGCGATGCGCTGGTACGCGGCCAACGCCGAGCGCCTGCTCGCCGACGAGCACCCCGAGGACGCCGACGTCGAGGACTCCGGGGCATCCCGGGCCTACGTCCACTACCGCCCGCTGGGGGTGGTCCTCGCCGTGATGCCGTGGAACTTCCCGCTCTGGCAGGTCATGCGCTTCGCCGCACCAGCGCTCATGGCCGGCAACACCGGACTGCTCAAGCACGCCTCGAACGTGCCGCAGACCGCCCTGTACATCGAGGACCTGTTCACCAGGGCGGGATTCCCCGCAGGCTGCTTCCAGACGCTGCTCGTCGGTTCGGGCGCCGTCGAGGCGCTGCTGCGCGACCCCCGGGTCGCCGCGGCGACGCTCACCGGCAGCGAACCGGCAGGCCGGGCGGTCGCCTCCGTGGCGGGTGACGAGGTGAAGAAGACCGTGCTGGAGCTGGGCGGCAGCGACCCCTTCCTCGTCCTGCCTTCGGCGGACGTCGCCGCGGCCGCGGAGAGGGCCGTGACCGCCCGCGTACAGAACAACGGGCAGTCCTGCATCGCGGCCAAGCGCTTCATCGTGCACGCGGATGTGTACGACGCGTTCACCGAGCGGTTCACCGCCGGGATGCGCGCCCTGACCGTCGGCGACCCGCTGGAGGAGTCCACCGATGTGGGGCCGCTCTCCAGCGAACAGGGCCGCGCCGACCTGGAGGAGCTCGTCGACGACGCCGTGGGCCAAGGCGCCACGGCGTTGTGCGGGGGCCGCCGGCCCGAGGGGCTGGGCGCCGGCCTGGACCGGGGCTGGTTCTACCTGCCGACCGTCCTCACCGGGATCACCCCGGGGATGCGCGTCCACCGCGAGGAGACCTTCGGCCCGGTGGCGACGCTCTACCGGGTCGCGGATCTGGACGAGGCGGTGGAGCTCGCCAACGACACCCCCTTCGGACTCAGCTCCAACGTCTGGACGCGCGACCGGGCGGAGGCGGCCCGGTGCGTGCGCGACCTGGAGGCGGGCGGTGTCTTCTTCAACGGCATGACCGCCTCGCACCCCGCACTGCCCTTCGGCGGGGTGAAGCGCTCCGGCTACGGGCGGGAGCTCGCCGGACACGGCATCCGGGAGTTCTGCAACCCCACCACCGTCTGGTACGGCAGGGAGTAGGGCGGCCGACGGCTTTCGAGGACACGTCCTCAGAAGCGCAGGGCCGCCGCGATCCGGCCGTGGTCCGCGAGGGAGTCGTCGGCGACGAACACCACGTCGCAGCCGTTGTCCAGCGCCGCCTCGACGAGCTCGTCGACGATGTCCTCGCGGACCTGGCCGTCCGACGTCCGCCGCTCGGCGTCCTCGGCCGGCTCCAGGTGCTCCTCGGTGACCCTGACCGTCTGCTGGAAGTGCTCCTCCACCGCGATCAGGCCCGCACGGCCCTCCCGCACCGCGGCCCACACCTCGTCGAGGCCTCCCGCGAAGGAGTTGCTGCCCCGGGCGTGGTCGAGCCTTTCGTGGATCCCGGCCGCGGTCTGCCGCCGCCGGTCCTCGAGTGCGGGGGTCAGGTCCTTGAACAGCTCGGGCGCGGTCGTCTCCGCGGTCGTCCCCTTCGCGGCCCTGCCGACGGCCGTCCTGGAGGTCTCCCCCACCTCGTCGAGCAGGGCGAGTGCGGGGGCGAGGCCGACCAGGAACAGCGGCCGCGGGTCCGTCGCCAGGACCGTGCGCAGCTTCTCGTTCACCGTACGCAGGAAGTTGCGCGCGTCCTCACTGCTGTACGTGCTCGGGGTGTCCCCGATCCGCTCCTCGCGCTGCGGGTTGGGCTCCTCGTGCGGGGCCGTGAGCGGGAATCCGCCCGTTCCCTCCTTGCGCAGCCCGTCGTTCGTGCCCGACCACAGTGCCGCGTGCTCCGCGGACACACTCAGGACCCAGAAGGCCTGTGCCCGCGCCTTCGCCGCGACCAGGTTGCGGGTGAGGTAGGTGTCGCTCAGGACCACACGTTCGGGTGCGGTGCGCGGCAGTTGCCAGATCTGGTACGCGTCGGCGTCGGCGAGGATGAGCAGGGCGTCCAGGGCCCGCCGCTGGTCCACCTCGGCGACCGCGCGGTCGAGCTGCGCCTTGACGGCGGCGCGGGACTCGCGGCTCACCCGGGGGTCGGCCTCCAGGCGGTTGGCGGCCTCGGTCACCAGGTTCCGCAGCCGCACCGCGTCCTGGGCGTTGTCCGGTGCCCGGCGGTGGGTGGGCATCGTCAGGGACAGGGCCGGATAGGGCCTGGTCGCTCGAAGTTCCTGCAACAGGCCTGCGGTCAGGGCGTCCGTATCCATCGTTCCCTCCCGGAGGGTTCGGAGTCCGCGGTGCTGGGGCCGCCCTGCGGGGTGGGGCGGATCGTTCGACGAGTTAATTCATACCTTTTGATCCTAGTATGAGCGAGTTATCCCCTTGCTTTTCGGAGGTGTGTGAGATGTCCACGCTCACCGTGTGGGAGTTCCACCCGGCCGACGGCGCCGAGAACGTGGGGGCGGCCGTGAAGTCCCTCCGGAGGGAATGCCTGCTCGGGATCCTCGACCCCGAGCGCGAGGCCGGGCTCCGCGACCTCTTCTGCGACCACACGCGATGACCGTGCGGAGGACGTGCTCTTCCTCCTCGGTGAGGCCGCGATGACCGCGGCCGAAGCCGTCACGGATGTCCTGGGTGATCTGCACGCCCGGTACGCCGTTGTGCGCGAGGGTGAACCAGCCGACTACATACCGCAGTTGAAGCGAGCCGACCCCGGCGACTTCGGGCTGGCCCTCGTCAGCATGGATGGCCACTGCTACAGCGCGGGGGAGGCGGACACCCCCTTCACCGTGCAGTCGGTCTCCAAGCCCTTCGTCTACGCGCTCGCCCTGTCGTCGCTGGGCCTGCACGAGGTGGACCGGTGGGTGGGCGCCGAACCCAGTGGCGAGGCGTTCAACGCCATCAGCCTGGAACCCGGCACGGGGCGGCCCGCCAACGCCATGGTCAACGCCGGAGCCATCGTCACCACCGCGCTGGTCCCCGACACCCCGGAGTTCCCCGCCTTCCGTCGCATCCTGGCGTGCATGAGCCGGTTCGCCGGGCGGCTGCTGGACGTGGACGAGGAGGTGTACGCCTCCGAGGTCGCCACCGGGGACCGCAACAGGGCGCTCGCCTACCTGCTCCGCAGCGCGGGGACCGGGCGGCTGGACCCGGTGGCCGCCGTGGACACCTACTTCCGGCAGTGTGCGGTGCGGGTCACCACCGTGGATCTCGCCGTGATGTCCGCCACGCTCGCGTACGGCGGCGTCAACCCGCTCACCGGCGAGAGAGTCGTCTCCGCGGAGGTCGCGGCGCAGGTGCTCGCCGTCATGGCCACCTGCGGCATGTACAACGGCTCCGGCGAATGGCTGCTGCGCGTCGGGCTGCCGGCCAAGAGCGGGGTGTCGGGCGGTCTGATCGCCGCGGGACCGGCCCGTTTCGGCCTGGCCGCCTACAGTCCGCCGCTGGACGCGGCCGGGACCTCGGTACGGGGGCGGGCCGCGCTCGGCGCGCTGTCGGAGCGCTACGGGCTCCACCTCATGAGGAACCCGGCTCTGCCGGGCTCCACCGTCACACTGGCCACCACCGCCGACGTACTGCCCTCCGCCCCGCCCGGCCGGCGGGAGCGTGCCCTGCGTGAGCGGGTCGGCATCGTGGCGGCCCAGGGAGCCCTGGACTTCACCGCGGCCGAGCGTGTGCTGTACGCCCTGGACGAGTCCGGGCGGGAGCGGACGGGTTCGGTCGTGCTCGACCTGCGGGAGGTGACGGGCGCCGACTCCGTGGCGCTGGAGCTGCTGCACGCGGGTCTGGCCCGGCTGGTCGCGGGCGGGCGGCGTGCGGCCGTCGTCGACCCGGGCAACCGGCTGGGCCCGCCGGACCTCGTCCGTGAACGGACCGGCCGGGACCTGCCGCGCTACGGCTCCCGCGAGGAGGCCGTGGAGCGCTGCGCGCAGGCCCTGGCCGGTCCGGGCTGAGCTCCTACCGGGCGGCTCCCCGGCCTACCAGATGGCCTCGACCCACTCCGGGTGGTCGATGAACGGGTTCCGGTTGTGCTGGTACCGGTCGAATATGACGTTGTTGCGGTTCTTCTCGAAGGTGTCCGGCGGGTCCTCCTGGCTCCACTGCTTCAGCACGGAGAGCCGCCCGATGTACGGGGCTGAACCGTTGCTCACGCTGTTGTTCGGTTCGAGGTCGGCGAAGGAGTCGCCGCCCTCGTACCGCACCGCCATGTAGAGGATCATCCGGGCGACGTCGCCCTTGACCGCGTCGCGCGGTTCGAAGGAGTCGCTGTCGGTGTAGTTGCCGGGCGCACCGGACACCGCGCTGCCGCCGTTGTCGAAGTCCTTGTTGCCGCGGATGGAGTTGACCTGGACGTCCTCGGGACGCAGGTGGTGGATGTCGGTGCCGGGGCCGGTGACGGTGCCGAAGTCCCCGTGCGACTTGGCCCAGACGTGCTCCCGGTTCCAGTCGCCCACGTCGCCGCCGTTGCTGCTCTTGGACTGTGACCGGCCGGCGTAGAGCAGGATCACGTTGGACGAGTTGGCCGGGTCCTGGTCGGTGACCTTGAGGGCCTCCCAGACCTGGCTGTAGGAGAGCTTGGTCTGGTCGCTGATGATCGTGTGCAGCGAGCTCTTGAGTGCCGTTCCGGTCTTGCCCAGGGCGTTCTGGTAGTAGGTGTCGTCGAGGGCGGTGAGTGAGGTCGTGGCGGCGACCGGGGCGGTGGGCGTGGCCGCGGGTGCGGTGGCCGCGACGCCCGCGAGCACGGCGATCGAGGCGACTGTGGCCAGTAGTGGACGCGCGTAGAAACGGCGGCGACTGGACATGGGGGTGTCCTCTCCGGAGCAGCGGGGACCGCGCCGCCGCCACCGGGTGTGTGGGGCGAGCGGTGCCATGGTGGCCGAGTGATGCCTGGTCAGCCGGGAGCCTTCCACACGTACGGTGCCGGTCGTGTGAACACTGTGTATTTATCATGTGCAGGTCAAGTGACGGGACGGAGTGGCCGCCGGGGGCAACGGATGCGGCGACGTCGTCCCGGCGCGAGAATTGCCGCAAGGACGAGGAGGCGGCATGAGCGAAGAGTCGGAATCCATATCCGTATCCGTGCCGGAGGTGCAGCTGGTGACTCCCGACCGTCTGCTGCACACCGGCGGAAACGACCAGCCCACCGCGGAGGATCTGGTGCTCGCCTCCGGGCGGGACCTGACCCCGGAGTCCCTGGAGTGGGCACGGCGCACGCTGGCCGAGGAGGGCCGGTCGGCCATGGACAAACGGCTTCCTTAGGACGCCGTGGCGGGGAGCGTGCGAAGCGCCCCCCGCCACTCGGTTAGCCTGAACGCAATATGAACCGTTTGACGACGTCACAGGGCGGATTCGATCTCGCCCGCTTTCCCGAGGACCCACGCGACCCGTTCCGTGCGTGGGATGCCGCCGACGAGTATCTGCTGCGCCGGCTGGAAGGGGCGCAGGACAGCGAGCCGGTCGCCCTGTCCGGCACCGTGGCCGTGGTCGGTGACCGTTGGGGCGCCCTCGCCACCGCGCTGGCCGGACACCGGCCCGTACAGATCACCGATTCGTATCTCGCCCAGCGCGCCACCGCGGCCAATCTGGCCCGCAACGGCGCCGATCCGGACGCGGTCCGCATGCTGTCGGTGCGCGACACCCCGCCGGAGCGCGTCGACGTGCTGCTCGTACGGGTGCCCAAGAGCCTCGCGCTCCTGGAGGACCAGCTGCACAGGCTCGCGCCGGCCGTCCACGCCGGGACCGTCGTCATCGGCACCGGCATGGTCAAGGAGATCCACACCTCCACCCTCAAGCTCTTCGAACGGATCATCGGGCCCACCCGCACCTCGCTCGCGGTGAAGAAGGCCCGGCTCGTCTTCTGCACCCCCGATCCGGCGCTGCCCAGGAGCCCCAGCCCCTGGCCGTACCGCTACGACCTGCCGGACGACGTCGGTGCCGTCTCCGGCCGGACCATGACCAACCACGCCGGCATCTTCTGCGCGGAGCGCCTGGACATCGGCACCCGCTTCTTCCTGAAGCACCTGCCCGGGCGGACCGGCGCCGACCGCGTCGTCGACCTCGGCTGCGGGAACGGCGTCCTGGGGCTGTCCGCCTCCCTCGCCAACCCCGAGGCCTCCGTCACCTTCATCGACGAGTCGTACCAGGCGGTCGCCTCCGCCGAGGCGACCTTCCGGGCCAACGCGCGGCCCGATGCACAGGCGGACTTCCTGGTCGGGGACGGGATGGCGGACCTGCCCGCGGGAAGCGTGGACCTCGTCCTCAGCAACCCGCCGTTCCACTCGCACCAGGCGGTCTCGGACGCCACGGCCCGCACCATGTTCCACGGAGCGCGAGCCGCGCTGCGTCCCGGCGGGGAGCTGTGGGTCGTCGGCAACCGGCACCTCGGCTACCACACGCAGCTGCGCCGGACGTTCGGCAACTGCACCACTGTGGCCGGCGATCCGAAGTTCGTCGTCCTTCGGGCCGTCAAGCGCTGACCGGGCTCCGGCCCGGTCGTCCCGCCCGGCCAGGGCGGCACAGCGGGCACGTCCGCGGCCCGGGGCAGGGTTCCGGGGGCAGCCGGCGGTGGTGGCATGGCTCCCACCCCTCGCCGGAACGGACGAGGGTGCGGTATGCATGTATCGCGGAGACGTCTCACTCCGTTTCACGAGATTCCGAGCACGACCGCACCCCGGCACGACGAGGCCGCGAGGCCTCCCGGTTCCACAGCCGAGTGGAAGGTACGAGCCGATGCACGAGCCGACGAGAGACGCGGACCCCGGGCTGTTCGGCCCCGGATCCGTCACCTGGCAGATGCACGCGGACCCCATGATGTGGGTGGCCGGCGTACGCGCCCTCTACTTCCAGGCACTGCACCCGCGCGCCGTCCGCGGGGTCATGCAGAACTCCGACTTCCGCAAGGACGCCTGGGGACGCCTGATGCGCACCGCGGACTTCGTGGGCACCCTGACCTACGGCACCACCGGGGCGGCGGAGAGCTACGGCGCCCGGGTCCGCAAGATCCACCGCCTCCTCGGGGCCACGGACCCGGCGACCGGCGAGAGCTACTGCCTCGACGAACCCGGACTCCTGCTCTGGGTGCACTGTGCCGAGATCGACTCCTACCTCCAGGTGCAGCGCCGCTCCGGCTTCCCGCTCACCGACGCCCAGGCCGACCGGTACGTCGACGAACAGCGCAGATCCGCCCGCCTCGTCGGCCTCGACCCCTCCGGCGTCCCCGCCACGACCGCGGCACTCGCCGCCTACCTCGAACGGGTCCGCCCCGAACTCGCCGCCGGTCCGGAAGCGCGGGACGTCGACGACTTCCTGCGCCGCCCACCGGTCCACGCCCTGCTGACACCGGCGCGGGCACTGCTGTGGCGACGTGTGGCGGCCCTCGCCTACGATTCCCTGCCCCCGTACGCCCACGAGCTGTACGGCAGGACGGCGCCGCCCCAGGAGGCCGTCGACCGCCGCCTGCGCACCACCGGCACCGCCCTGCGCCGCATCCCCGCACGCATCCGCTGGTGCCTGCCACCGGGACACGTCGTGAAGGCGATGAAACGACTCGGCCCCGGCAGCCGCCCCGCCCCGTACGAACTCCGCGGACGGGCCGCCATACTGGAGGGGCCGGGGAGGGCGCAGCAGCAGGCGAGCGACGGGGGCGACAGCAGGCGATGGCGGACACCAGGCTGATCCAGAGCCGGTACCGGCTGCTCGACGTGATCGGGCGCGGCGGCATGGGCGAGGTGTGGCGTGCCCGCGACGAATCCCTGGGCCGCAAGGTGGCCGTCAAATGTCTCAAACCGATGGGGCCTCAGCACGACCAGTCCTTCACCCGCATCCTGCGCGAACGCTTCCGCCGCGAGGCACGGGTCGCCGCGGCGCTCCAGCACCGGGGCGTCACCGTCGTCCACGACTTCGGCGAGTCCGAGGGCGTCCTCTACCTCGTCATGGAGCTCCTGGAGGGGCGCAACCTCAGCCAGCTCCTGGAGGACAACAAACAGCACCCGCTGCCGGTGCCCGACATCGTCGACATCGCGGAACAGGTCGCCGACGCCCTCGGCTACACCCACCAGCAGGGCATCGTGCACCGCGACCTCAAGCCCGCCAACATCATGCGGCTCGACGACGGCACGGTGAAGATCTGCGATTTCGGCATCGCCCGGCTGGGCCACGACATCGGCCACTCCTCACGGCTCACCGGCACCGGGATCGCCATGGGCACCCCGCACTACATGTCGCCCGAGCAGATCAGCGGCGGTGAGGTCGACCACCGCAGCGACCTCTACTCACTGGGCTGCGTGCTGTACGAGATCGCCACGGGCGTACCGCCGTTCGACCTCGACGACGCCTGGGCGGTGCTCGTCGGACACCGTGACACCCAGCCCGAACCGTTGCGCACCCACCGCGCGGAACTGCCGGGGTTCTTCGACCGGGTCGTCCTGGACCTCCTGGCCAAGACGCCGGAGGAACGGCCCGCCGACGCGAGCGACCTACGACAGCGCATCGCCCTCGGCCGCACCGGCGAACAGCCCCGCGGGCCGGAGACCGGAGGGATCCGGCCAGCCCCGCCCGTCCCCGTCCTGCGCCCCGGGCGGCCGGCCGTCTCCCGGACGCCGCACCTGCCCTCCTGGACCCGCAACATGACCACCGGGCACAAGGCGACCGGCGCGGCGTTCCCCGGGACGGCGCCCGTCGACCACTCGGCGGGCCTGACCGGCGCATGGACGACCGGGACCGGGCTCCTGCCTCTCCCCGGCCTCCCCGCCGCCGGAACCCCGCACCCCACCCCGTCGCCCGAGCTGCTCGCCACCCTGGCCAGCCGGTACGGCGCCGGGCTGAACCTGGCGCGCCTGGGCCACTGGGAGGAGGCCGGGGAGGTGCACCGCTCGGTCGCGGAGGCGCGCGAGCAGGCCCTGGGCCCCGACCACCCCGACACCCTCGCCAGCCGGTACGAGGTCGGGTTCACCCTCAGCCGTACCGGACGCGCGGCCGACGCGCTGCGCACCTTCGCACGGGTCGCCGACGGCCGCGAACGCTCCTTGGGGCCCGACCACCCCGAGACCCTCGCGGCCCGCCAGGAGACGGCGTACGTCCTGGGACAGCTCGGCCGGCACTTCGAGGCCCACCAGGTGTACGCCGCCGTGCTCGCGTCCCGGGAGCGCTCCATGGGCCCGGACCACCCGGACACCCTGCGCTGTCGCCACAACCTGGCCTTCAACCTCAGCAGGCTGGGCCGGGTCGAGGACTCGTACCGGATGGCCCGCGAGGTGGCGGACGCCCGCGGCCGTCTGCTCGGGGCGACGCACCCGGACACCCTGGTCACCCGGTACGAAGTGGCCTGCGCCCTGGGCCGGCTGGGGCGCTGGGCCGAGGCCCTGCAGACGTACCGCGAGGTCGCGCAGGCCCGCGCCGCGGCCCTGGGCGCCGACCACCCCGACACCCTGTCCGCGCGCTACGAGGTCGGGGTCAGCCTCGGCAGGCTCGGCCGCAGCGCCGAGGCCCTGGAGCTGTACCGGGCGCTGGTCGGGGACCGCACCCGGGTCAACGGGCCCACCGACCCGGAGACCCTGCGCGCCCGGCACGGCCTCGGCGTCAACCTCGGACGGATGGCCCGCTGGGAGGAAGCCCTCGTCGAGTCGCGCGACGTGTGCGCGATCCGCGAACGCACCCTGGGCCCCGACCACCCCGACACGCTCGTCAGCCGCCGGGAGGTCGCCGTCGGCCTCGGCTGGCTCGGCCGGTGGGCCGACGCCCTCACCGACTACCGGAAGGTCGCCGAGGCCCGCGAACGGGTCCTGGGCGCCGGCCATCCCGACGCACTCGCCAGCCGCAACGACGAGGCACACTGCCTGGAGCAGCTCGGCCGCGGCGCGGAGGCGGTGGACCTGTACCGGCGGGTCGCCGATCTGCGCCGGCGGGGCGGCCCGGAGCCGCACTGAGCGGCCGTCAGGCTCCCCGCGCCCGTGCGCGGTAGAGGTCGCGCAAGAGTGCGATCTCGGCACCGTGGTGCAGCAGTTCCTGGTTGACCCACCAGACGGTGTCGATGAACGGATCCTCCGGATCGCTCCCGTGCGGACAGGTGCTGTACCCGACCGTGTCGAGCGCCGCGTCGTCGGCTCCGAGCAGCGCCGACCGCCACGCGGCTGCCCCCGCCTCGAAGGCCGCGATCGCCCCGGCGGCGTCTCCCACGACCTGGTGGTCGTCCCGGGTCATGCTGTGCCCTCCGGCCGTGTGGTCGGCGCGCAGGGTCAGCATCTCGGTGAGGTGGCTCAGACGCCAGGCGAGGGTGGTGAACGGTGGAGGCGACGGGTGCGGGAACGGTGTGGCGTCCCGCCCCCACTCGCCCGCTCCCGCGAGCACGGTCGCAGCCCTCTGGCCAGGGGTGATCGTCCCATGTTACGAAGGGGCCATGCCCACAGACGAGAAGCGAGCACCCGGCACACCCGCGCACGACAGCTACGACGCGGTGATCGTCGGCGGCGGCCACAACGGTCTCGTCGCCGCCGCCTACCTCGCCCGTGCCGGGCGGTCCGTCCTCGTCCTGGAGCGCCTCGGCAGCACCGGGGGAGCGGCCGTCTCGACCCGCCCGTTCGACGGGATCGACGCCAGGCTGTCCCGCTACTCGTACCTCGTCTCGCTGCTCCCCCAGAAGATCGTCCGCGATCTCGGCCTCGACTTCGCGGTACGCAAGCGCACGGTTTCCTCGTACACCCCGGCCGTGCGCGGCGGACGGGCCACCGGGCTGCTCGTCGGCGGCGCAGGCACCCGGGCGTCCTTCGCGGAACTCACCGGCGGCGACCGCGAGTACGACG
The DNA here is from genome assembly GCF_040638585.1 of Streptomyces sp. NPDC025273. NCBI lineage: Bacteria > Bacillati > Actinomycetota > Actinomycetes > Kitasatosporales > Streptomycetaceae > Streptomyces > Streptomyces sp. NPDC025273. The sequence goes on along the minus strand of NZ_JBEZYP010000003.1, from coordinate 50,443 downwards.
CGTGGCAGCGCTTCTACGCGATGACGCGGCGGGTCGCGACACGTGTCTTCCCGACGCTCACCGAACCCCTGCCGGCCCGTGACGGACTGCGTGCGCGGATCGACGACGCGGAGGCCTGGCGCACGCTGTTCGAGGAGCCCATCGGGGTCGCCGTCGAGGAGCGGTTCACCGACGACCTCGTACGCGGGGTCGTGCTGACCGATGCCCTGATCGGCACCTTCGCCGACGCCCACGACACGTCCCTGCTCCAGAACCGCTGCTTCCTCTACCACGTGATCGGCGGCGGCACCGGGGACTGGGACGTCCCCGTCGGCGGGATGGGCGCGCTCACCGACGCGCTGGCCGGGGCGGCCCGGGCGGCGGGCGCCGAGATCCGCGTCCTGCACGAGGCGACCCGGATCGAGACGGACGGCACCCGCGCGGAGGTCACCGTCCGCTCACCCGGCGGGGAACGGGTGGTCGCTGCCCGGCGGGTCCTGGTCAACGCCTCGCCGCAGGCACTGGCCGCGCTCCTCGGCGAGGAGCCGCCCGCCCAGGCCGAGGGAGCGCAGCTGAAGGTGAACATGCTGCTCACCCGGCTGCCGAAGCTGCGTGACCACGCGGTGGACCCGCACCGGGCGTTCACCGGAACGTTCCACATCGCGGAGGGGTACACGCAGCTCGCCGACGCCTACCGCGACGCGGCGGCGGGACGGCTGCCCGCCGCCCCGCCGTCCGAGATCTACTGCCACTCGCTGACCGACCCGTCGATCCTCGGCCCGGACCTCGCGGCCCGCGGCTACCAGACCCTCACCCTTTTCGGGCTGCACACCCCCGCCCGGCTCTTCGCCGCGGACAACGGGGCGACACGCGCGGCCCTGCTCAAGGCCACCCTCGCGGAACTCGACAGCCATCTGGAGGAACCGATCGCCGACTGCCTGGCCCTCGACGGCAACGGCGAGCCGTGCGTCGAGGCGAAGACACCCCTCGACCTGGAGCAGGACCTGCGCCTGCCCGGCGGCCACATCTTCCACCGGGACCTGTCCTTCCCGTACGCCACCGGGGAGACCGGCCGCTGGGGCGTCGAGACCGCGCACGCCAACGTCCTGCTGTGCGGGGCGGGCGCGGTGCGCGGCGGCGGGGTCAGCGGGGTGCCCGGCCACAACGCCGCCATGGCGGCGCTGGGCCGGTGACGGACCGGCCGGGACACGCCGGACCCGGACGCCGATGACGGCCAACCGCCCCGCCCGGTCGGAGGACCGGACGGGGCGGGGGTGCGGGACAGGGAGGGCGGGTGCGGGTTTCACCCTCCCCGGTCCCGGCCGGTGACCGACTCCGCTCAGGAGGCGGTGCAGGAACCGACGGCAGGCGTCGAGGTGTTGCCGTTCGTGTTCACGGTGAACCCGAAGGACGTAGAGGCACCCGCGGCGAGGTACCCGTTGCCGCTCGGCTTGACCGTCATCACGTTTCCGCTGGTGTCCCAGGTGGGCGAGCCGTTCCAGGTGGCGGAGACCTTCTGCGGCGACGTCACGGTCACCGGCACCGTCCAGGAGCTGATCGCCGAACCGCCTGCCTTGATGGTCACCTGCCCGTTGAACCCGCCGTTCCAGGTGGCGGTCTGGGTGTAGGTGGCCGTGCAGCTACCGCTACCGCCACCGGTGGACCCACCGAGCGCGGTGAGCACCGCGTCGTACGCCGGCTTCTTGTTGTAGTTGCCGTCGAACAGCAGCGGGGTGCCGCTGCTGCGCCACGAGTACTTGTCGGTGACCCCCCACACCGTGATGCCGGTGCAGCGCGTGACCGCCAGGCAGGCGTTCACGACGCTGGAGTACGAGGCGGCCTGGGAGGAACCCGAGCCCTCGATGTCCAGCTCGGTGATCTGCACGTCGACACCGAGGTCGGCGAAGCGCTGCAGATTGGCCCGGTAGTCCGAGGGGACGGGGGAGTTGCTGTTGAAGTGCGACTGGAACCCGACGCAGTCGATCGGCACACCACGCTGCTTGAAGTCCTTCACCATGGCGTAGACCGCGTTGCTCTTCGCGTTCTGACCGTCGGTGTTGTAGTCGTTGTAGCAGAGCTTGACGCCGGCATCGACCGCGCGGGCGGTACGGAACGCCTCCTCGATGAAGCCGTTCCCGAGCTTGTCCTGGAACGGCGAGCTGCGGCGTGCCCCGCTGCTGCCGTCCTGGTACGCCTCGTTCACCACGTCCCAGGAGTCGATCTTGCCCTTGTAGTGCGTCATCACCTGCGTGATGTGGTTGTTCATCGCCGTACGCAGATCGGCCGTGCCCAGGCCGCCGACCCAGCCGGGCAGCTGCGAATGCCAGACGAGCGTGTGGCCCCGGACCTTCATGCCCTTGCTCCGCGCGCGGTTGACGATCTGGTCGGCGGACGAGTAGTTGAACGAGTTGCGGGTGCTCTCGATAGCGTCCCACTTCATCTCGTTCTCGGGCGTGACCGAGTCGAACTGGGCGTCCAGCGTGGACGCGTACTGCGCCTCGCCGAGGTGATGGGCGGCCACCGCCGTGCCGAAGTACCGGCCCTTCGCCGCCGCGGCGTTGCCGAGCGTGCCGACGGCCTCGGCCGGGCCGGCGAGCGACACCACGCCGGCCAGGGCGAGGACACCGGCCGTGACGAGGGACAGGGCCCGCCTGGTGCGGGCCGGCAGGTGCGGGCGGGCGGAGATGCCGTCGGGGGATACCTGAACCATCGCGTTTCCAGCCTCTTCTTCCGGATGCCGGGCGGATCCAACAGAGCGCCCGGACGGGTGAGTCGGACCGTTCGAGGTGCTGTGCAGCCGTCGGCGGAAACACCCCGAGGGCGCTTCCGCGGCGGGAAGGCGAGCAGTGGAACAGAGGGGAGCGAGGGAGAGTATGCGCCCAACGGGAAGGTGCGTCAACGCTGTATTTCCGAAATATTTCCGAGCGAATAACTGCTCATTTGATGACCATCGGCTGTTCCACGTGCGAAGACGGTGCGGTTCAGGCGCGGATCCGGACTCTTCGACGGGTGGAGTGTGGTAGCACGCAAAGACATGTCGAAAGACGTTCACCATGCTTGTCGAAAGTTTCGAAATGGCTGATGGCTCAGCGCGTGGCCATGAGAAGAGCGCGGGCCGCCCTTGCGCGGCCCGCGCTCACCCTCGCGCCCTGCGGCGCGCGTCTCAACTGCCCATGAGCGAAAAGCGGATCACGACACCCGCCGGCACCGTCACCTTGCCGGGCGTCAGATCGCCCTCGGCGCTCCCGTCGTGCCGGCCGGTCCGCGGTAGTTCTGCAACTGCTCGGAGTCCACGTCCGTGACGGGGACGACGGGCCCGAGCCGCACCTCGGCCGCCGCGGCGCACCGGGCTCGCTTCTGCCGAGCCGCGGCCACGTCCGCCGAACGCGCCCGGGCGCGCAGCTCCTTCTCGGTACGCACGTTGGCCCCCGCGTCGACGACGTCGATGAGCACGGTCTCCAGGATGTCCGGATCCCGCAGCTCGATCACGAAGGCCGCGGTGCACCCGTAGCCGAGGAACGTGGCCTCGTTGCCGTGGCTCCACTGCGACGGCGGGTTCAGCCGAGACCTCGACGGCGGCTTCGGGCGCCCGGTGCACGCGCCGGACCACCCGGATCCGGTTCACCCCGCCCCGGGTGGCGGCGAAGGCCTCACCCGGGTGTGTTCCCGGTCTGCTCGATCGCGACGCGGAGGCGTGCCAGGTCGGGTGCGGCATCCATGCCGTCCGCCCCGAACACCGACACGCCCCACGGGGCGTCGACGGAGCGCGTTGTATTCACGCGGGTCATCCAACCGGCCGGGCCGCCGGCCGGGCCGCTCAGTCGGCGGAGACGGTCCAGCCCGTCGCCTCGACGCGGCCGGAATCGCCCGGCCTGTTCCCGTCGAAGAGCGTGCGGCTGCCGTCCCGGACGCGCAGGCCGTCGACGTACGCACCGCGCCCGACGTACAACCGGTCGGTGGTGTACCGCCATCGCAGCCTGAGCTCGGTGCCGCGCCAGGCCGCCAGGTCCGCATCGAGGCGGTGCCAGACCCGCCCCGACCAGCCGGACACCGAGCCCGCCGGGTGCGCCTGGTCCTGCGGCGGCCGGGTGCCGTGCGCCGGTACGGTCGTGAACGGCACCGGCTGCCACGTCGCCCCCGAATCCGACGACGCCTCCAGGCTGAGGGAGTCCGACGCCGGTTCGGTGTCCCACCAGAGCGCACAGCTCAGCACCGGGTGCGCGGAGACCGGACGCAGTGCGGGCAGCGCCAGCGTGGCGGTGGCCGCGCTCTCCATACCGGAGAACCAGGCGGTGCCGCCCCGGGCGGGACGGACGGGCACGGCACGCGCCATCCTGTTGGCGGCCGCGACCCGCGGGGCACTGCCCGAGCGCCAGCTGCGTACGGGGTGCACGGAGTTGCCCAGGATGATCAGGAACGAGTCCGTCGTGGGATCGATGACCAGGCTCGTGCCGGTGAACCCGGTGTGGCCCGCGGTGCGCGGGGTGGCCATCGCGCCCATGTACCAGTGCTGGTAGAGCTCGAAGCCCAGACCGTGCTCGTCGCCCGGGAACGCGGTGTTGAAGTCGGTGAACAGCAGCTCCACCGAATCCTCGGACAGGATCCGGGATCTGCCGTAGACGCCCCCGTTCAGGAGCGTACGGGCCAGGACGGCCAGATCCCAGGCACAGGAGAAGACCCCCGCATGCCCGGCGACCCCGTCCAGGCTGTACGCGTTCTCGTCGTGGACCTCGCCCCAGACCAGACCGCGCTCCAGCCCCGACCAGGGCAGCCGGGCGTCCTCGGTGGCGGCGATCTTCGGCTTCCAGGAGGCAGGCGGGTTGTACCGGGTGCGCTGCATCCCGAGCGGAGCGGTGATCTCCTCGCGGAGCAGCACATCCTGAGTGCGTCCGGTGAGCTTCTCCAGGACCAGCTGCAGGGAGATCAGGTTGAGGTCGGAATAGAGGTACTTCGTCCCGGGGGCGGAGGCCGGCACCTCGTCCCACAGCAGACGGAGCTTCCCCTCGCGGGTCGGCTCCTTGAACAGCGGGATCCAGGACCGGAAGCCTGAGGTGTGGGTGAGCAGCTGACGGATCGTGATGTGTTGCTTGCCCCCGCCCGCGAAGTCCGGCAGGTACGAGGCGACCGCGGCCTCCAGGTCCAGCCTGCCCCGTTCGATCTGCTGCACGGCCAGGATCGAGGTGAACAGCTTCGACACCGAGGCCAGGTCGAAGACCGTGTCCTCGGCCATCGCGATCTGCTGGTCCGCGGGGAACTCCACCCCGGTGTCGGTCTTCTCGTCGTAGGCCGCGTAACGCACGGCCTTGCCGATCGGCCGGTGCAGGGCCACGGTGCCGCCGCGCCCGGCCAGCAGCACGGCGCCCGCGTACCAGGGGTGGGCGGGCGAACCGGCGAGGTACTTCTCCGCGTCGGACACGAGCCGGTCGAGCGGTTCCTCCAGCAGTCCCGCACGCGCGGCGGAGCCCCGGCGCAGCGTGGGCCGGCCCGACCCTGATCCCATACCCGTCCCGGTTCCCGCTCCCGTGCCCGCCGCCTCCGGCCCGGCGCCGACCGCCGCTTGTGCCGTTCCCGCGAAGGGGATCGGCGCGAGGGCGAGCGCTCCGCCCAGGGCCAGTATCCCGCCGCCCATCCTCCGACGGCTCATTCCCCGGTCCGACACGTCCCCGGCCATCCGGAACCCCTTCCCCTTCATGTCGAAAGCACCAGTGCGAAAGTAACTTTCGAAATCTCGTCCGATGGTGAAACTTCCTGCCGAAGCAGAGATTACTGTCACCTCCGCCGCCTCGTACGCCTCTGACGGGACAAAGAATCTGATGGTCCATCAACTAGGCCGAGCGCGGGGGGTGGTAGGACATGCGCGAAGGCGAAGGCATGCCTCCGGCGAACCGCTGTCGCGGTCACCGCTCCCACCGCGTTCCCCGGTCCCGCGCGCTCCTCGGCCGTCCGCCGGGTGCCGGACTCTTGACCACCGGCCCGGGGCCGCCCAGGATCACGCCATGACAGGTGTACGCATCAGCACAGTCGACGGTGTCGTGTCGCGCAGCGCACGGCGCACCCCCGGGCGCACAGCCGTGCGCTACGGAGGCCGAACCTGGACCTACGCGGCCCTGGACGAGGCGGTCGGGACGGCGGCCGCCGTCCTGACCGGCGCACACGGGCTGCGCCCCGGAGACCGGGTCGCCTCCTACGCCCACAATTCCGACGTGTACCTGATCGCCTACCTGGCCTGCGCCCGGGCCGGACTCGTTCACGTACCGGTCAATCAGAACCTCACCGGCGAGGACCTGACGTACATCCTGCGGCAGTCCGGCAGCTCCCTCGTCCTCACCGATCCCGACCTGGCTCCGCGCGTCCCCGCCGGCCACGCCACGCGCGCACTGCGGGACGCACCGGACTCGCTCCTCGGGGAGCTGGGGACCCCACGCGCCTTCGCTCCCGCACACGCACCCGGCGCCGACGACCTCGTCCAGCTGCTCTACACCTCCGGAACCACAGCCGAGCCCAAGGGCGCGATGATGACCCACGGCGCCCTGGTCCACGAGTACGTCAGCGCCATCACCGCCCTCGACCTGCGCGCCACCGACCGTCCCGTCCACTCGCTGCCGCTCTACCACTCCGCGCAGATGCACGTGTTCCTGCTGCCCTACCTCGCGGTGGGCGCCGAGAACACGATCCTCGACGCCCCGGACGCGGGCCGCATCTTCGACCTGGTCGAGGCCGGGCAGGCGGACAGCCTGTTCGCCCCGCCCACCGTATGGATCGGTCTCGCCAACCACCCGGACTTCGCCACTCGCGAGCTAGGCGCTCTCCGCAAGGCGTACTACGGCGCGTCGATCATGCCGGTGCCCGTCCTGGAACGCCTCCGTGCGCGGCTGCCCGGGCTGGCCTTCTACAACTGCTTCGGGCAGAGCGAGATCGGCCCGCTCGCCACCGTCCTCGGCCCTGACGAGCACGAAGGCCGGATGGAATCCTGCGGCAGGCCCGTACTCTTCGTCGAGGCGAGGGTGGTCGACGAGCACGGGACGGAGGTGCCCGACGGGACGGCGGGCGAGGTCGTCTACCGCTCCCCGCAGCTGTGCCAGGGCTATTGGGACAAGCCGGAGGAGAGCGCGGAGGCGTTCCGCGACGGCTGGTTCCACTCGGGCGACCTCGCCGTACGCGATTCCGAGGGCTACTTCACGGTCGTCGACCGGGTGAAGGACGTCATCAACTCCGGAGGCGTCCTCGTGGCCTCACGCCAGGTGGAGGATGCTCTCTATACCCATCCCGCGGTGGCCGAGACGGCGGTCGTGGGGCTGCCCGACGACCGCTGGATCGAGGCCGTCACCGCCATCGTCGTCCTCCGCGGCGAGGCGACGGAACACGAACTGATCGACCACGCCCGCGAGAAGCTGGCCCACTTCAAGGCCCCGAAGAAGGTCCTGTTCGTGGACGAACTGCCCCGCAACGCCAGCGGCAAGATCCTCAAGCGGGAGCTGCGGGACCGGTTCTCCCGGCCGCGGTCCTGACGGCCCGGGACGTGGGCGAGCGAGTGCGGGGCCGACCCCTTAGCCCGTTCGCCGCCGGTCAGCTGATCGTTCCTCAGGCCCCGCCCGCGCTCGGGTGACCTGCGGGAACGATCACCCGGGGCCGGATTCCTGCGCCTGGGCGGGTGACGCGGAGGGCCAGGCGTCGTGTTGCGGAGGTGACGCACTGTCGGTTGCCTCGGGAACGGAGCACAGCAGAGGTGCCGCGCAGACGGGCCGGACCCTGCTCCCGTTGGAGGATCCTCATGCGCAACACACACATCGGTGCGGGTATCTGTCTGGCCGTCGGTGCCCTCGCTCTCTCGGCCCCGGCGGCAGCGGCGGCGGACACCCCCGCCGGTGAACAGACCATTCACATCCGCCCGGCGAAGGCGTCGCCGGGCTCGCAGGTCACGGTCAGTACCAGGGCCTGCGGCAAGGAGACCTACGGTAAGGGCATCTCCGAGGTCGGAGGGGACTTCCACCTCTTCGCGGGCGAACGGCCTGGAGTACTCGTCGGCGTGTTCGAGATCCCGGCAGGAACCGAGCCGGGCACCGACACCGTGACCGTGAAGTGCCCGCCTCGGATCAAGATCACGGACACGTACGAGATCGTCCGCCGCGCCCCGACCGGCGGCGTGGACGCCGGCTTCGGCGCCCCCGCGGACCGGAGCACAAAGCTGGCCGCGGGAAGCGTCCTGCTCGCCGGAGCCGCGGCCGGGGGAGTGGTCAGGATGCGGCGCCGGACGGCAACCGTCCGCACCTGACCGCACGAGCCCTGTCGGGCGGGCCCCGGACGCCGCACCGGTCCGGGCCCGCCAACTCCCCACCCACCCGCGGCGAAGCAGAGGCACACGCGATGGAAACCGGGCGAGGGACCAGCACCTCACCGCAGTCGTTCCCCAAGGTCAAGCACCTCGTCTGGGCCCTGGTGGCGGGCACCGCCCTGGTGATCAGCGGAACACGGGACGGGAACCCGCCACAGCCCCCGGCGGCCCAGGCCGAGTCCCCCGCCGAACCGGCCGGCTCCCCGGGGACGGCCGCGCCGCCCGGCGACCGGTCCCCGGCGCCCGCGAGAGCCCTCGCCTACATGGCACCGGTCCGCCCCGCCCCCGTACCACCCGCGTTCGTGCGCTCCGCCCCCGTTCCACCGGCGCTCGCACCCCGGCCGCCCGTACGCCCTGCGCCCCTGCGCCCCGTACGGGCGCATCCCGCCACGGCCGCGCCCGTCTCCGCGACACCGGCCCCCGGCCGCGGTGCGGCGCGGGCCGCCGTCCAGCCCCTGCCGCGGTCGGAACCGGTCCGGCTGCGGGTCCCCGCCATCGGGGTCGACGCCCCCCTGACGAAGCTCGCCCTCGACGCGGCGGGAGCGCTGCAGCCGCCGCCCGACAACAACCCCGTCCTCGCGGGCTGGTACGCCGACGGCACGGCCCCAGGCTCCGTGGGCACCGCTATCACCGCCGGGCACGTGGACACCCGCGTGGGCCCCGGCGTCTTCCACCGGCTGGGCTCCGTACGCAAGGGTGCCACCATCGAGATCACCCGGGCGGACCTGAGCACCGCCGTGTTCACCGTCTACGCGGTCGAGGTCTACGACAAGAAGAAGTTCCCTGACAAGAAGGTCTACGGCGCCTCGGCCCGGCCCGAGCTCCGGGTGATCACCTGTGGGGGCGAGTTCAGCAGGAAGGCCGGCTACCGGGGCAACGTCGTCGTCTTCGCAGCGCTCACGGGCTCACGCTGAGCCGCTCGGACCGCGCGGTCCCTCAGCCGGCGTCCCTGAGGTCGACGATCCGCTTGATCTTGCCGACCGAGCGTTCCAGGGTCTCCGGATCCACGATCTCGACCCCGACCGTCACCCCGACCCCGTCCTTGACCGCTGTCGCGATCAGCCGCGCGGCGGCCGCACGGTCGTCCGCAGAGGCACCGGCCCGCGCCTCGGCCCGCACGGTCAGGGCGTCCAGGCGGCCCTGCCGGGTCAGCCGGAGCTGGAAGTGCGGTGCCACACCCGGCGTCCGCAGCACGATCTCCTCGATCTGGGTGGGAAAGAGATTCACCCCGCGCAGGATCACCATGTCGTCGCTGCGCCCGGTGACCTTCTCCATCCGACGGAACACCCGTGCCGTACCGGGCAGCAGCCGCGTGAGGTCCCGGGTCCGGTAGCGGATCACGGGCATGGCCTCCTTGGTGAGCGAGGTGAGGACCAGCTCACCCTTCGCACCGTCCGGCAGCACCGCGCCGGTGAACGGGTCGACGACCTCCGGATAGAAATGGTCCTCCCAGATGTGCAGTCCGTCCTTGGTCTCGACGCACTCCTGCGCCACACCGGGGCCCATCACCTCGGACAGCCCGTATATGTCGACCGCGTCGATCGCGAAGCGCTCCTCGATCTCGCCGCGCATCTGCTCGGTCCACGGCTCGGCACCGAAGATGCCGACCTTCAGCGAGGTCGCACGCGGGTCGACGCCCTGGCGTTCGAACTCGTCCAGCAGGGTCAGCATGTACGAGGGCGTGATCATGATGATCTCGGGCCTGAAGTCCTGGATCAGCTGCACCTGCCGTGCCGTCATGCCGCCGGACGCGGGAATGACGGTGCAGCCCAGCCGCTCCGCCCCGTAGTGCGCACCCAGGCCTCCGGTGAACAGCCCGTATCCGTACGCCACATGGACCTTGTGGCCCGGGCGCCCGCCCGCCGCCCTGATCGACCGGGCGACCACGTCCGCCCAGGTGTCCAGATCCCGCTCGGTGTACCCGACCACCGTCGGCCGGCCGGTCGTCCCGCTGGAGGCGTGGATGCGCCGTACCCGTTCCTCGGGTACGGCGAACATCCCGAAGGGGTAGTGATCGCGCAGGTCGGCCTTGACGGTGAAGGGGAAGCGGGCGAGGTCGGCGAGCGTACGGCAGTCCTCGGGCCGCAGGCCGGCGCCGTCGAAGGCCGCCCGGTAGAAACCGACGTGGTCGTACGCGTGCCGCAGCGTCGCCCGGAGCCGTTCCAGCTGCAGCGCCTCCAGCTCGTCGCGGCCGAGCCGCTCGGCTGCGTCCAGCAGAGCCGTCATGCGGGTGATCCTCTCGCCGGGGCGGACGACCGATCATTCGGTCGATCCTCCTGGGAGCAGTAATTCAGGATGTACGGCGCCCTGGCAAGAGGGGTGACGTAGCCCGGAGGAAGAGCCTGGTCAGAAGCCCAGTCCGGTGAGCCCTGGGTGATCGTCGGGCCGCCGTCCTAGCGGCCAGTGGTAACGCCGGTCGGACTCCTCGATCAGGACGTCGTTGATGGAGGCGTGCCTCGCGCGCATGAGCCCGCCGCCGTCGAACTCCCAGTTCTCGTTGCCGTAGGAGCGGTACCACTGTCCCGCGCCGTCGCGCCACTCGTAGGCGAAGCGCACGGCGATCCGGTCACCGTCGTGCGCCCACAGTTCCTTCACGAGGCGGTAGTCCAGCTCACGGGCCCACTTGCGCGTGAGGAAGGCGACGATCTCCTCGCGGCCGGTGACCCACTCGGCGCGATTGCGCCAGCGTGAATCCGGTGTGTAGGCGAGTGCGACGTTCTCCGGGTCGCGGGTGTTCCAGCCGTCCTCGGCGCGGCGGACCTTCTGGACTGCGGATTCCCGTGTGAACGGCGGGACCAGCGGCTGTGCGGTCATGGGGGCCTCCTCCGGTGCGAGTGAGAACGCTCGTTCTCCCCGCGTGCTGCCGTACTTTAGGAGAACGCACGTTCTCACGCAAGGGAGTCCCGGTGGATCTGGCACAGGCACGGGCCGCGGCACTCGACGCCGCAGAGGAGCTGTTCTACGAGCGGGGCATCCAGGCGGTCGGCATGGACGAGATCCGAGCCGCATCGGGCCTCTCGCTCAAACGCCTGTACGGGCTCTTCCCCTCCAAGTCGGCGCTGGTCCGCGCCTGCCTGGAAGCCCGGGACATCCGCTGGCGCGCGCGGCTGGCCGCGTACGTGGACAACTATCCCACCCCGCGGGACAGGCTCCTCGCCGTCTACGACTGGCTCCACCAGTGGTTCTCCGAACCGGGCTTCCGAGGCTGCGCCTTCGTCAACGCCTTCGGCGAACTCGGCGCGGTCGACCCCTCGGTCGCCGATGTCGCCCGCCGCCACAAGGAGGCCTTCGGCGCCTATGTCACCGCACTGGTCGTGGCCGCCGGACGGCCCGCGGAGTCAGCGGCCGCGTACGTGCTGCTCGCCGAGGGCGCGATCGTCACCGCGGCCGTCTCCGGAACCCCCGATCCCGCCCACCGGGCCAAAGAGGCGGCCGCCCGGCTCCTCGCCGGCGTATCCGGCTGACCGCCGCGGAGCGCACGCGCCCCGCAGCGGCCCGCCCTGTTTCACGCGCCGGGCCGGTTCTCCCCGATCCGCGCGGCACCGGGGACTCCGCTGCCCGGACGATCCGTCGACGTACCGCTGCGACCGGCCTCCCCGTCACCTACCGGCACTGGCGCCAGGCCTGCGGACCGCTCGGCCACGAGCCCGGGCAGCCGAGGCCGCCGCACCGGCCGACTCCGCTCTCAGGTGCGGTGGAGCAGCACCGTCAGCACGTCGCGCAGAGTCGCCTCGGCGTCGGCCACCGCGGCCTCGGACCGCCAGGCCACGAAGCCGTCGGGGCGCACCAGCACCGCACCCTCGGGGCTCGTGCCGTGGACCGCCGCCCAGTCCGCCCCCTCCATGGGCTCCAGATCGGCACCCGGCCCCGAACCGATCGCGAAGGCGTCCAGGCGGATCGCCAGGCGCTCCGCCACCCGGCCCGCGGCCGCCCGCCACTCCGGGTGCCCGGCGTCGCACAGCAGCACGAACGACTGCTCGTACAGATCCAGGGTCGACACCCGCTGCCCGCCCCGGCCGACCCACATGTGCGGTGCGCGGGTGCCGGGTTCACCCGACAGCCCCATGCCCTCGGGCACCACCGGCAGTCCGGGATCCGTACCGAGCACCGCGCCCCGCAGATAGCGGTAACCGAGCGCGACGGTGAGCATGCCGCCCTTGCGTCCGCCGCTCGGCCCCGGGGAACCGGCGTAGCCCGGGTGGCTGTGCTCCGCCGAGCGGGCCGACGCACGCGCGCTCGTGGCCCTGGCCACCGGCAGCCGCTCCGCCTCGTACGTCCCCAGGAGCGCGGGTCCCGCCGCGCCGTCGAGCACCGCGGCGAGTTTCCACGCCAGGTTGTGGGCGTCCTGAATGCCGGTGTTGGACCCGAACGCCCCGGTGGGGGACATCTCGTGGGCCGAGTCACCGGCCAGGAACACCCGGCCCGCCCCGTACCGTTCGGCGACCCGCTCCGCGGCGTGCCACGGGGCCTTGCCCGTGATCTCGACGTCGAGACCGGGGTCCCCGACCGCCCTGCGGATGTGCTCGGCGCACCGCTCGTCGCTGAAGTCCTCCAGCGTCTCGCCCCGGTCGGGCTGCCACGGCGCGTGGAACACCCACTGCTCCTCGTTGTCCACCGGCAGCAGCGCCCCGTCCGCCTCCGGGTTCGTCAGGTAGCAGACGATGAAGCGCCGGTCACCCACCACCGAGGCGAGCTGCCGGGACCGGAAGGTGATGCTCACGTTGTGGAACAGGTCACCGGGCCCCGACCGGCCGATCCGCAGTTGTTCCCGGACCGGACTGCGCGGGCCGTCGGCCGCCACCATGTAGTCCGCGCGTACCGTGGTGTGCTCCCCGCTCTCCCGGTCCTTCACCACGGCGGTGACCCCGTCCGCGTCCTGCTCGAAGCTGAGCAGCTCGGTGGAGAACCGCAGCTCGCCGCCCTCGGCGCGGGCACGGTCGACCAGTACGGGTTCCAGGTCGTTCTGGCTGCACAGGCACCAGCCGCTCGGGCTGAACCGGGCGAGCCCGCCGCCCGGGTCGATCTCCTTGAACAGCCACTCCTGGTCGTCACCCGTGAGCGACCCCGCCTGGAGGATGCCGTGGTTGTCCGCCAGCACCGAAGCGGCGTCCCGGATCGACTGCTCCGCGCCCGCGGTGCGGAACAGCTCCATGGTGCGGACGTTGTTGCCGCGCCCGCGCGGGTGGGTCGAGGTGTTCGCGTGCTTCTCGACCAACAGGTGGCGGACACCGAGCCGGCTCAGGAAGAGGGAGGCGGACAGGCCCACCAGGGAGCCGCCCACGATGAGGACGGGTGCGCGGTGCTCGACATTCTCGTTCATCAGTTGCTCCAGCTCGGACGCACGACGGATGGAGTGTCCATGCCCTCGCGCGGGGGCTTCGGTCACCGCCTCACCTGAACGGTTCATAAATCTCGCGCCGCCCGTACCAGCGTTCCACGATCAGTCCCGGGAGCGAACTCGCGATGCGGGGGCCGACATCACGCATCAGCGAGCAGGGACCTGCTCCGCTTCCACCGAAACCGACGGAAGAGGACGGGCCACGGACGTGGCCGCCGCACCGTCTCGAAGGAGAGCGAAAGATGACAACCCTCTCGGAACGGATATCTCAGTCCGCCTTCGACGGTTCGAGGCTCCGGGTCATACTGCTGCTGGACCTGCACGACGGCGCCCAGAACCAGTTCCTCGAGGCGTACGAGCACATGCGCAACCAGGTGGCGTCGATCCCCGGACACATCAGCGACCAGCTGTGCCAGTCCATCGAGAACCCCTCGCAGTGGCTCATCACCAGCGAGTGGGAGAGCGCGCCGCCGTTCCTCGCCTGGGTGAACAGCGAGGAGCACGTCGCCACGGTGCAGCCGCTGCACAGCTGCGTACGTGACACCCGCTCCCTGCGTTTCAGCGTGCTGCGCGAGACCGGCGTCGCGTTCGAGCAGACCCCCGAGCCCGCCAAGGGCCGCCTCCAGGCCGCCCCGCGCCTCGGCGACGGCGTGGTGCGACACGCGCTCACCTTCACGGTGAAGCCGGGCACGGAGGAGATGGTCGCGAAGATCCTCGCCGACTACGACTCCCCGCAGGCGCGCGTCGACGAGAACACCCGACTGTGCCGTACCTCGCTCTTCATGCACGGGAACCGTGTCGTGCGAGCGGTGGAGGTCGAGGGCGACCTGATGGCGGCACTGCGCCATGTGTCCCGTCAGCCCGAGGTCAGGGCCGTCGAGGAGGCCATCAACCCTTACCTGGAGCAGGACCGGGACCTCAGCGACCCCGACTCCGCCCGGATGTTCTTCACCCGGGCCGCACTCCCTACCGTCCACCACGTGAAGGCCGGCCGTCACGCTCCCGCGGACGTCCAGCGGCACGCGTTGTTCTACCAGGCCAAGGAAGGCTGCGGCATGGCCCTGGCCCGGCTGCTCGCCGGCCAGGACGAGGAAGCCGCGGACGACGTCGCGAGCCCCATCGAGAGCAGCACCATCTTCCAGCGCGACGACATCGTGGTGCGGCTCCTCGAAGTGAGCGGCCCGTTCGACGCCCAGCCCACCCAGGCGCTCGGCATCGGTGGCCACCGCAAGGCGGCCATGCTCGGTCGGCTCCTCGACGGCGGCGCGAACGGCCTGCCCACCACGGACACGGAGGCCGCGCGCTTCCTCGCGCAGGCCGAGATGAGCCTCATCACCGACCGTCGGGCCACCGAGTCCTGAACCGAGTCGACGGCACCGGCGGCAACCGCCCCGGTGCCGTCACACCGCACAACGCGCCTGGAGGAGAGCAGTCATGACCACGCACCGGCCCCGCATCGTGGACCTCAGCGAAACACAGCCCAACCGCAGGCGCGGAGGGGACCTGCGCGCCATGCTCACACCGACGGCGGTGGGGGCCACCAGCGGTTTCATGGGGCTGGCCATCGTCCGTCCCGGAGAGCGCATCGGCGAGCACTACCACCCGTACTCGGAGGAGTTCGTGTACGTCGTGGACGGTCTCCTCGAAGTGGACCTCGACGGTGAACCGCACCCGATGCGGCCCGACCAGGGTCTGCTGATCCCTCCGCACGTCCGTCACCGCTTCCGCAACGTGGGCGACGTGGAGGCGCGCATGGTCTTCCACCTCGGCCCGCTCGCCCCGCGCCCCGAACTCGGTCACGTCGACACCGAGGTCACGGACACCGCGGACCCCGGTGACGGCTACGCGCCGCCAGAACGAACGGGGGCCGCGTCATGACCCGACGTGTGGCGGTCACCGGAGTCGGTGTGGTCGCACCGGGCGGGATCGGGGCCCCGGCCTTCTGGGACCTGCTCTCCAACGGCCGCACCGCGACACGCGGCATCACCCTGTTCGACCCGGCGGCGTTCCGCTCGCGCATCGCCGCCGAGTGCGACTTCGACCCCGTGGCCCACGGCCTCGACGACGACCTGATCGCACGCTCGGACCGGTACGTCCAGTTCGCCCTGGTGGCTGCCAGGGAGGCGCTCGGCGACGCCGGGCTCGACCCCGGGAAGGAGGACCCCTGGCGCATCGGGGTGTCCCTCGGTACCGCGGTCGGAGGCACCACCCGGCTGGAGAAGGACTACGTCGCCGTCAGCGGCAGCGGTGCGCGCTGGGACGTCGACCACCGGCCTGCGGGCGCCCATCTGGAGCGGGCCTTCTCGCCCAGCACCCTGGCCTCGGCCGTGGCCGAGGAGGTCGGCGCCCACGGGCCCGTCCAGACCGTGTCCACCGGCTGCACCTCCGGCCTCGACGCTATCGGGTACGCCTTCCACTCCATCGAGGAGGGCAGGGTCGACGTCTGCGTCGCCGGTGCGTCCGACACGCCGATCACCCCCATCACGGTGGCGTGCTTCGACGCGATCAAGGCGACCTCGGCGAACAACGACGACCCGGAGCACGCCTCCCGGCCGTTCGACGCACGCCGGGACGGGTTCGTCATGGGCGAGGGCGGCGCCGTTCTCGTACTCGAGGAACTCGAACACGCCCGCGCCCGCGGTGCCACCGTCCACTGCGAGATATCCGGCTACGCCACCTTCGGCAACGCCTACCACATGACCGGTCTGACCTGCGAAGGACTGGAGATGGCCGAGGCCATCAACGCGGCGCTCGCGCACGCACGGATCGACGGCTCGCAGGTCGACTACGTCAACGCGCACGGCTCCGGCACCAAGCAGAACGACCGGCACGAGACGGCGGCGGTGAAACGGGCCCTGGGCGCACACGCGTACAAGGTGCCGATGAGCTCCATCAAGTCCATGGTCGGCCACTCGCTCGGAGCCATCGGAGCGATCGAGATCGCCGCGTGCGTCCTGGCCCTCCGGCACCAGACGGTGCCGCCGACGGCCAACTACGAGACGGCCGACCCCGAGTGCGACCTCGACTACGTGCCGCGCACCGCACGGCCCCTGAAGCTGCGCAGCGTGCTTTCGGTCGGCAGCGGGTTCGGTGGATTCCAGTCGGCCGTCGCCCTGACCCGATCAGGCGGGAGGACCCCATGAGTACCCGGACACACCGGCGATCCGTCATTACGGGGATCGGTGTCGTCGCCCCGAACGGGACCGGCGTCGGCGCCTTCTGGAAGCAGACGCAGGAAGGCGTCAGCGTCCTCGACCTGGTCTCCCGCGAAGGCTGCGAGAACCTTCCGCTGCGTGTCGCGGGCGAGGTCAGGGACTTCGACCCGGTCGCGTTCATCGAGGAGCGCTACCTCGTCCAGACCGACCGCTTCACGCACTACGCGATGGCCGCCGCCGACCTCGCCCTGGACGACGCGCGGCTCGGCCGCGCCGACTACGAGGACGCCCCGTTCAGCGTCGGAGTGGTCACCGCGGCGGGTTCGGGCGGCGGCGAATTCGGCCAGCGCGAACTGCAGCGGCTGTGGGGACAGGGCTCCCGCTACGTCGGCCCCTACCAGTCCATCGCCTGGTTCTACGCGGCCAGCACCGGACAGATCTCGATCCGCGGCGGCTTCAAGGGACCGTGCGCCGTCGTGGCCAGCGACGAGGCCGGCGGCCTGGACGCCCTCATGCATGCCGCACGCTCCATCCGGCGCGGCACGAACGCCGTCGTCGTCGGTGCGGCGGAGGCGCCCCTGGCGCCGTACTCGGTCGTCTGCCAGCTCGGCTACGAGGACCTCAGCGTCTGCGACGAACCCACCCGTGCCTACCGTCCGTTCACCTCCGACGCCTGCGGATTCGTGCCCGCCGAGGGCGGCGCGATGCTCGTGGTCGAGGAGGAGACGGAAGCCCGCGGCCGCGGAGCCCGGATCCGTGCCGAACTGGCCGGTCACGCCGCCACCTTCACCGGCGCGTCCCGCTGGGAGCAGTCCCGCGAAGGACTGGCGCACGCCATCGAGGGAGCGCTGGAGGAGGCCGGGTGCGCGCCGGAGGAGATCGACGTCGTCTTCGCGGACGCGCTCGGCGTGCCCTCGGCCGACCGCGCCGAGGCGCTGGCCATCGCCGATGCCCTGGGCGCGCACGGGCGGCGCGTGCCGGTGACGGCGCCCAAGACCGGCATCGGCCGCGCCTACTGCGGGGCCCCCGTGCTGGACACCTCCGCCGCGGTACTCGCGATGGAACACGGTCTGATCCCGCCCACGCCCAACGTCTTCGAGGTGTGCCACGACCTCGACGTCGTCACCGGCCGCGCACGCCCCGCGGAACTGCGGACGGCACTGGTGCTGAGCCGGGGCCTCATGGGTTCGAACGCGGCCCTGGTGCTGCGACGCCCCACCGACACCCCTCAGTGAGAAGGAGTAGTCCCTCATGACCGCTCAACTGACCTACGAAGAACTGGCCGCGCTCATGAAGAACGGCGCGGGCCTCACGGTCGACGCGAAGGCGATGGAGAGCCGTCCCGGCTCGGCCTTCGACGAGTACGGCCTCGACTCGCTCGGCCTGCTCGGCATCGTGGCCGTGCTCGAGAACCGGTTCGGCCGCCCGCTGCCGGCCGACGCCGACCGGTGCAAGACCCCCGGCGAGTTCCTCGACCTCGTCAACAACACCCTCGTGACAGGAGCCTGACGTGTCCGGACACACGGAGAACGAGATCACCATCGCCGCCCCGCTCGACCTCGTCTGGGACATGACGAACGACCTGGAGCGCTGGCCGCAGCTGTTCAGCGAGTACGCCGCCGTCGAGGTGATCAAGCGGGAGGGCCAGAAGACGACCTTCCGCCTCACCATGCACCCGGACGACAACGGCAAGGTCTGGAGCTGGGTGTCGGAGCGCACGACCGACCGCCCGGCACGCACCGTACGCGCCCGTCGCGTCGAGCCCGGACCGTTCCAGCACATGGACATCCGGTGGGAGTACACGGAGGTCCCGGGCGGTACCAGGATGCACTGGCGCCAGGACTTCGCGATGCGGCCCGACGCGCCCGTCGACGACGCGTGGATGACCGAAAACATCAACCGGAACTCCCGTGTGCAGCTGGAACTCATCCGCGACAAGATCGAGCAGCGCGACCGGGAGCGCCGGTCCGCCTCGGTCCCCGCCAACTGATGCCCCGAAAGGCGGCCAGATGCACCACGCACTGATCGTTGCCCGGATGGCCCCCGAATCCGCCCCGGACATCGCCGAGCTCTTCGCGGCCTCCGACAGCACCGAACTTCCCCACCTCGTGGGGGTCAACAGGCGCACCCTGTTCCAGTTCGGCGACGTGTACCTGCACCTGATCGAATCGGAGCGGCCTCCGGGCCCGGAGATCGCCAAGGTGACGGAGCACCCGGAGTTCAAGGCCGTCAGTGAGCGGCTCACCGCGTTCGTGAGCCCCTACGACCCGCAGACCTGGCGCGGTCCGAAGGACGCGATGGCCCGGCAGTTCTACCGCTGGCAGCGCGACGGCGCCTGATACACGGACGATCGCCCCGGGTCCGGCACCTTGAGTGCCGGACCCGGGGCGATCCCGCTGACCGGGGGCTTCAGTCCGGTACGACGCACTCGAACGCGTGCAGATACGCGTTGACCGGGCGGACCTCGCCGATCCGCAGACCGGCCTCGGACATCCGGCCGACCAGGCTCTCCCTGGTGTGCTTGGCACCGCCCACGTTGAGCAGGAGCAGCAGGTCCATGGCGGTGGTGAACCGCATGGACGGGGTGTCGTCCACCAGGTTCTCGATGATCACGACGCGGGCGCCCGGGCGGGCCGCGGCGATCACGTTGCGCAGGGTCCTGCGGGTACTGTCGTCGTCCCACTCGAGGATGTTCTTGATGATGTAGAGATCGGCGTCGACCGGGATCTCCTCACGGCAGTCCCCCGGCACGATCCGTACGCGGTCCGCCAGTGCACCGCCGTCCCGCAGCCTGCTGTCCGCGCGCGCCACGACACCCGGCAGGTCCATGAGCGTGCCGTGGAGCGAGGGGTGTTTCTCCAGCAGGCTCGCGAGCACATGGCCCTGGCCGCCGCCGATGTCGGCGACCGAGGAGACCCCGGTGAGGTCGAGGAGTTCGGCCACGTCCCGCGCGGACTGCACGCTGGACGTGGTCATCGCGCGGTTGAAGATCTGGGCGGACTCGCCCGCGTCCTGGTGGAGGTAGTCGAAGAAGCCCTTGCCGAAGGCCTCCGGGAAGACGCTCGTACCGGAGCGCACCGCGTCGTCGAGCCGCGGCCAGACCTCCCAGGTCCAGGGCTCCGTGCACCACAGGGAGATGTACCGAAGGCTGTTCGGGTCGTCCTCGCGCAGCAGCCGGGACATCTCCGTATGGACGAACTTCCCGTCCTCGGTCTCGCTGAAGATCCCGTAGCAGCACAGTGCCCGCAGCAGCCGTTGCAGCGGTACGGGCTCGGTGTTCACGACCCGGGCGAGCTCGGCGGCCGAGGCGGGTGTCGTGCCGAGCGCGTCGGCGACGCCCAGCCTGGCCGCCGCGCGGACGGCCGCGGCGCAGGCCGCCCCGAACGCGAGCTCCCGCAGTCGCATGGCCGGCGGCGGGGCCTGGGCCGCGGGGGCGGAGGCGGCGGGCTTCGAGGACGCGGTGACGGGGGAGCCGACGGGGGTGGTTTCGGGGGTGGGACTCACAGTGGTCATACCGTCTCGTTTCTCCTTGTGCGGCGGTGCCGCCGTTACCCGGCACACATCCCGGCGGGTACGGAGGTCCCGCACGTGTTGCTGTCGAAGGTGTTGCCCGTTCCGGTGGTGTCACGGTCGGCCAGGTCGGCCGGCTTGTTGCCCTGCACGAGGTTCCGCGTGATGGTGTTGTCGCTGTTGAGGGCACCCACGAAGCTCTTGAACAGCAGGATTCCGCCGGACAGCGGGGTCGCGCCCACGTTGTCCCGGATGACGTTGGAACGTACGACCGTCCCCTCGCTGCCGGTCAGGACGATGCCGGAGCCCTGGATGGCCGACAGCCGTGGGGTCGCCGCGCAGAACTTGTTGTTCTTCAGGATCCGGTTGCCGCTGATCGTCATGGCCCCGGCAGCCGGCTTGGACTCGTCGCCCACGACGAAGACACCGCTGCAGTTGCCGGTCATCCAGTTGCTGTCGATCACGAGGTTCCTGACCCGCCGGGCGGTGACGCCGATGCGGTTCCCGCTCAGGGCGTTCTCCCGGATCTCCGTCCCCCGGGTGTCGACAGCCCCGCCTTCCTCGCTGACCGTGTTCGCGACGAAGATGCCCGCGTCGCCGTTGCCGGTGGCGGTGTTGCGCAGGAATGCGGCACGGGTCGACCGCTCCTGGGCGATGCCCCAGGTGCCGTTCTTCGTGGCGGTCACCCGGCGGACCGTGAGCCCGTCGGTCCAGGAGGCCCAGATGCCGCTCTTCTTGAATCCGGAGACGGTCAGCGAGTGGATGCTGACGTCGTCGACGGGGCGGCCCTTGGTGCCGACGACACAGATGCCGTTGCCCTCCGTGGCGCAGGCGTCGGCGGCCCTGGTGCCGGTGGCCGCCGGCGTGATCACGGTCCGGTTTCCGATACCGCGCAGGGTCAGGCCCGGTTTCGTGATCAGGACACTCTCGCGGTAGGTACCGGGCAGGATGATGACCGTGTCGCCGGGGCTTGCGGCATCCACCGCGCTCTGGATGGAAGCGCCCGGACGCACCACGTGGTCACCGTGTCCGGCGGCGGCGGCGGCGGTGGGAACGGCGGCCGAACCCAGCGCAGTGGCCGCGGTGACGGTGACAGCCACCAGGCATTTCATGTGTGTTCTTCTCATGGGTCGAAGCTATGGGCGATCAACCCCGGCTGCCACGCAAGGTGAGCGTATGGATACATGGCGTGCCTGAATGGCTCATTCGCCCCGCAGACCCCTGGATCACGGGGCCCGGCGCGAGGCGCCGGTGCCGCCCGGCGCGGGCGGCCCCACCCGGCGTCCAGGGCGCGGCGGCCGTAGCGTGGCGTTCATGACGGGCGAGCGCGATCTTCGAACACTGCTGCAGAGCATGCGGCCGGAGCTGAACCCCGGCCGCTACGTCTTCACGACCGCGCCGGGCGGTGAGGTGCCCGCCGGAGCCACCCCCGTGGCCACCGTCGCCGAGCGCGAGGGGCTGACACTCGTACTCCCCGAGGCGGACGCCGTGGCAGCCGGTCTGGCGTACGACTTCGTGGCCGGCTGGATCACGCTGCATGTGCACTGCGTCCTGGATGCCGTAGGGCTGACGGCCGCGGTGTCCCTGGCGCTCACCGACGCCGGGGTGAGCTGCAACGTGGTCGCCGGATACCACCACGACCACCTCTTCGTTCCTTACGCACGTACGGCCGAGGCCGTCGGGGTGCTGGAAGCGCTGGCCGCGGAGTCGGGCTAGGGGCTCCACCCGCGCACCGGTGCGATCGGGACGGGCGGCCTCAGGGGCGCCCGGCTCCGCAACGTGAGCCGGGACACGTAACATGGCCCCATGTCCTTCCTCCGCCGCCGTAGCGCCGCCACACCCGCGGGCCCGGACTTCGACGTCCTGGCCATGGATCCGGGGGACTGGCCCGGCAACCTCGGCGCCGGCCTCCTGCCCGCCCCCGACGGAAGCTGTCAGGGCGTCTTCCTGCGGTACGACCTGTTCGGCGGCCGCGGCCCCGCAATGATCATCGGCAATCTGCCGGAGGGTTCACCGGCCCGCGAGACCGAGGAGGGCCAGGTTCCCTTCGAGGTCGCCCAGCTCCTCCTCGCGCTCGAGAACGACGAACCCGTCGAGGTGACCGGCACCGAGGACGTGCCCGTCATGCAGGGCGACAGCCTGCTGATCGTGCGCCGTGTCAAGCTCTCCGAGAGCCGTGTCTCCTGCGTCCAGTTCGACCGGAGCGACGGCGTGCTCGTCACCATCGCCAGCTGGGACCGGCCGATCACCGACGATCTGTACGCACTGCTGAAGCCACTGCCCGCGGAGCTGTTCCAGCAGGGCTGAAACGTCCCTGCGCCGTCAGCAGCTGCGTCACCTTCGCCGCCGACGTCCCGAACCCCGTCGGACCGCTGAGGTGCCACGGGGTGCCGGTGCCCCGCCGCAGATCCTCCTCGCGGTAGCGCCGGCAGTCCCGGTGCCAGATCAGGATCCCCGCCATCCAGTGCTGGAGCTCCACGACATAGCCCGCCAGGATCTCCCGGGCCTCCGCGTCCAGGCCGAAATCGTCGTACAGCACCGGCAGTTCCCGCTCGGCGACGTGCTGGAACTGGCGCATCCGTGAGTTCATCAAATCGTCCACGATCGCCACTCCCGTCGGATAATCCACCCCGAAGAAGTTCTGCACGACCAGGACGCCGTTGTGCACCTCGCCCTCGTACTCGATCTCCTTCTGGTACGAGAACAGGTCGTTGAGCAGACAGGCGTAGTCCGCCGCCGCGTTCTCCAGGGACCGCAGCGGACCGCTGCGGTAGACCGCGTCGGGCACCTTCCTGCCGTGCCCCAGCCGGCACAGGCTCATCGTCAGGTCCGAACCGAAGGTCGCCCGGCGCATCTCCATGTAGTCCACCGGATCGGGGATCCGGTTCTGCGCCTGGTTCGCGAGCTCCCACAGCCAGCTCGCGGTCATCGACTCGACCGCCTCGCGGAAGGCGCGGCGCGCACCCTCGTCCATCGGGGCCGCGGTCCGCGCCCAGAGGTCGGCCAGACCTCGCTCCAGCGCGTTGACCGGCTCCGGCACGGACGCACCGTCCAGCGGCATGAAGAGCGACAGCCGCTCGTTCGCCAGCCGCGCCCCGGCCAGGTCTCGCGTCCTGCCGTGCACCACCGGGAACCAGTCGTCGCCGTACGTCCCCCAGGTCAGCCATGCCGAGGACAGGTCGAGCTCCTCCGGAGTCGCATCGGGATGCAACCCCGCCGCACAGAGCGGCAGATCGGTCGCGACGAGCCGCTCCTCGTCCCAGATGTGCGAACCCGGCACACCCGGCTGCGCCTCCAGCAGCCCCATCCGGCGCGACCACTCCACGATCCGCACCCGTGCCCCGGCCAGATGCGGGCTCGGCGTCGTGGTGAACGGCATGTCGAAGTCGGGCAGCAGGGACGGGCCGACGCGCTGGTAGGGCACATGCGTGTGGCCGCGCAGCCGGGCCGACTCCGCACGCGGTGTGAGGCGCAGCGAGGCGGCGGCCATTCCGAAGCCGGGCACGCTCTCGCCCGCGCCGCCGCCGTTCATGTAGCGGCTGGAGCGCATGTGCCACTCGTGACCGCCCGACTGCCAGTCCTGGAGCCCCTTGACGTACGCGAGGACGGACCGCGTCCCTTCGGGGCTGAGCCCCTTCTCGGCGCAGAGCGGCCCGAGCTCCGTCAGGGCGGTGTTCTCGAACTGCTGGAGGCGCGAGGTCAGCAGATCGTTGACCGCCTCGGCCGCCTCCTGGGTGGAGCAGCCCAGGAACGTCTCCAGGACGAGCACACCGTTGCTGTTCTCGCCCTCCTCCTCGACCTCCCTCTGGTACGAGAACAGGTCGTTGCGCAGATGCACTCCGTCGGAGAACGCGTCCCTCAGCACACGCAGGGCACGCGCGTCGGCCAGCGAGGCCGGCACCTCCGCGTCCGCCGCGAACTCCACCAGCCCCGCCGACCACGGCGCACCGCCCACCTTGCGACGCATCTCGATGTACTCGACCGGGTTCGCGATCCGCCCCTCGTTGATGTTGGAGAGCTCCCACAAGGACTCGTTGAGCAGATTCTCAGTGGACTCCGCGAACCGGGCCCGCCAGGCGTCCGACATGCACGGCACGGTCCTCGCCCAGAGGTCGGCCAGACCGGCCTCCACAGGATTCGTGGGTTCCGGTGTCGCCGCACCCCGCTCCATCGGCATGAAAGCGGGCAGCCGGTCCAGATACCTCTTCCCTCCCTCGCGGTCCGGGGTGCGCTTGAACAGCTCCAGGAAGTGGTCGTCGAAGAAGAAGACCCACACATACCAGTCGGTCACCAAGGAGAGGGCCTCGGCCGGGCAGTCCGGGTGGGTGTACGCGCACAGCAGCGCGTAGTCGTGGGCCTCGAGGTCCTTCTCCTCCCAGATACCGGATCCGTCCAGCATCCCCATCCCGCGGGCCCACTCCCGGGTATGGCTTCGGGCCGCCTCCAGATGAGGGTTCAGGCGTGCCGGATACGGCACATAGAAGTCCGGCAGCGAGAAGGGCTGTGCCATGAGTACGTCCGGCCTTTCCAGGAACTCCGCGTGAACCTGTCCTGTCAGCGCCAGCACTACCCTTCGGCCATCCGGGGCACGCACCGCTCGAAATAGTCATATGAGCTTGGGTGCGGGAAAACGCCGCACTCTTGACTCACCATCAACGCGCGTCACAGAGTGTCGGCCGACGACGGAACGCTGAGATCACCCCAGGAACGGCTCCGGTACGCCCGGCCCAAGAAGGGTTGTCATGACGTCCAAGCACAGGAGCAGGATCGCGCTCGCACTGACCACCGCAGGAGCGCTCAGCGTCGCGCTGCTCACGCCTGCCGCGCACGCCGGAGCCGACACGGTACGCCCGGAATGCCCCCGCAACCTGGCCTGCGACTGGGTCCCCGCGGCCTACCGGCAGACCGGGGACCCGGCCGACAAGGAGACGTACGGCAACTACGACACAGCGGACCGGCCGGACAGCAACGCGATCAGATTCATCGTCCTGCACGACACCGAGGTCGACTACGACACCACCCTGAAGATCTTCCAGAACCCGCTCAACCAGAGCTCCGCCCACTACGTGGTGCGTTCGTCCGACGGCCACGTCACGCAGATGGTGAAGAACAAGGACGTCGCCTGGCAGGCGGGCAACTGGTACCTCAACACCCACTCCATCGGCATCGAACAGGAGGGCGTCGCCGCCGAGGGCGCCACGTGGTACACCCCCGAGATGTACCGCTCCACGGCGAGACTCGTACGGCACCTGGCGGCGAAGTACGACATCCCGCTCGACCGGCAGCACATCCTCGGGCACGACGGAGTCCCGCCGACCAGCGCCACCGGAACGAAGAACATGCACTGGGACCCGGGGCCCTACTGGGACTGGAACCGCTTCATGGCCCTGCTCGGCAGGCCCACCGTGCCCAGCGCCCCCCGGAGCAGCGAACTCGTCACGGTCAGCCCTGACTTCACGAAGAACGAACAGGCCTTCCGCGACTGCGAGAAGGGCGTCGACCTGCCGCTCCAGGGAAGCAGTGCGGTCCCGCTGCACACCGGGCCGTCCGCTGACGCGCCCCTCTTCTCCGACCCGGGACTCCACCCTGACGGTTCGCCCGGCACCAACTGCGCCGCCGACTGGGGCAGCAAGATCAGTGCGACCCAGCAGGCCGTCGTCGCGGACCGGGTGCCGGGCTGGACGGCGATCTGGTGGTACGGGCAGCAGGCATGGCTCCGCACCCCGCCCAGGACCCACGTCACCATTCCGACGTCCGGCTTCGTGGTGCGGCCGAAGCCGGGCAGGGACGAGGTGCCGGTGTACGGGGTGGCGTACCCGGGGAAGGAGGAGTACCCCACGGACTTCGTGAAGCCGACCGTGGGCAGCCCGCTGCTGTACACCATCAAGGCAGGGCAGGCCTTCCCCGGTGGTGGTGAGGCGCCCACCGGGTACTACTACGCACCGACGATCGACGCGTCCAAGCCGTACGACCACACGTATTTCCGGGGGACCGAGAAATACGTGACGGTCCAGATCGGACACCGGATCGCGTTCGTGAAGACGTCCGACGTGGACGTGGTGCGCGCGGGCTCCTGAACCGGGCGGTCCGCCGGGACCGCTTACGGCGCGCTGCGGGACCTGTGTGTCGGCACCGGTCCCGCAGCACGCATCCCCCGTCGGTCAGGTCATCGGCCCGCCGTGGTCAGCGCGTGCCCACGGCAGCGCGCACGGCCCGCCGGGCCATCGCGCAGTCGTCGTGCAGCCTGCGCAGCAACAGCCGCTGCTCCTCGCCGGAGAAGAGCACGCCCTGCCGGGCCTGGCCGACCCCGGCGGGCGCACCCTCCCGCATCGCCCGCTGCACGGCCGTCTCGTACGTACGGATCTCCCGTGTCAGTACGAGCATCAGGTTGACCAGGAACGCGTCGCGCGAGGCCGCTCCCTTGGACTGTGCCAGTTGGCTGATCTGGCGCCGCGCCGTCGGCGCGTCACCGAGCACCGCCCACAGCGTCGCCAGGTCGTAGCCCGGGAGATACCAGCCCGCGTGCTCCCAGTCGACCAGCACGGGGCCGGTCGGGGGCAGCAGGATGTTGGAGAGCAGGGCGTCGCCGTGACAGAACTGGCCCATGCCGTGCCGACCGCCCGCATGGGCCAGACCGTGCAGCAGCTTCTGCAGGTCGCCCAGGTCGCGATCGGTGAACAGCCCCAGCTCGTGATAGCGGGCGATGCGCGAGGCGTAGTCCAGTGGCGCCTCGAACAGACCTGCCGGGGGCCGCCAGGTGTTGATCCGGCTGACCGCGCCGAGGACGGCTCGGACATCCGCACGCGGCGGCGCCTCGGCCGGATGCCTCGTCAGTGCCGCGACCCGGCCGGGCATCCGCTCGATCACCAGTGTGCAGTTCTCCGGGTCCGCGGCGATGAGCCGGGGGACCCGAGCCGGCGGGCGGTGCCTGACGAAGGCGCGGTATGCCGCTATTTCGTGCCTGAACCGCTCCGTCCACGCGGGGGAGTGGTCGAGTAAGCACTTGGCCACCGCGGTGGCGCGGCCGGTCGTGCCGACGATGAGCACGGAACGCCCGCTTCGGCGCAGCACCTGGACCGCGTTGAACTCGGGGCAGATGCGGTGCACCGAGGCGATGGCCATCCTGAGCTGCGCGCCCTGGGGGCCGGACAGGTCGATTCTTCCGCTGAGCGGTTGGGTGCCCGGCCCCGCCGCCCGCCGGGTCCGACCCGTACCGGACGCCGGTGAAGCGGCGCGCGGGTCGAGATACGGCGCGCCGCCCGCCCCCACGGGACGAAGCGGCCGGGGCGGGGCGGACACGGAGGACGATGCTGTGTACATGGGCGGTACAGATCCCTTCGTGCGCCGACAAGTTGCGTGCGCCGCCCCGGCCGGCGGCCGTCCGGCACCCTGGGGAGTACCGAGGGCTGCCGGGCGGGGTGGCGCGTTCCTACCTGACACCGGTCCGCGGGTGGCAGACCATCTGGCGGACCCTGGCGAACCCTGGCGAATAGTCGCTCGGCATCTGACAGGGGGTTAGTGTCAAGTCAGCCGAGAACCTGGGGGCTTGTAGTGACCGGAGTACCCAACACCCGTCTTTCCGACCTGTTCGGCCTGGCCGGCTGGTCCAAGGGCGAACTCGCGAGAATGGTGAACAGGCAGGCGGCGGCCATGGGCCACCTCCAACTCGCCACCGACACCTCGCGGGTCCGGCGCTGGATCGACATGGGGGAATCCCCCCGCGATCCCGTGCCCGAAGTGCTGGCAGCTCTGTTCACCGAGCGACTCGGCCGTGTCGTGACCATCGAGGACCTCGGGTTCGGCCGGCGCGGGCGTGTGGGGAAGCGGCGAGACACCGGGACGGAGAAGAATCCCGACGGATTGCCGTGGGCGCCCGAACGGACGGCAGCGGTCCTCACCGAATTCACGGGAATGGACCTCATGCTCAACCGACGCGGTTTGGTGGGCGCGGGCGCCGCGCTCGCCGCTGGCTCAGCACTCACCGGCGCCATGCACGACTGGCTGCACTCCGAACCCGCTCCGGCGGCCAGGACCGCACCCCTCCACGACTCCATGTACGCCGGCTTCGACCGGTACGAGGCCGCGCCCATCGGATCC
Organism: Streptomyces sp. NPDC025273; assembly: GCF_040638585.1. Lineage (NCBI taxonomy): Bacteria > Bacillati > Actinomycetota > Actinomycetes > Kitasatosporales > Streptomycetaceae > Streptomyces > Streptomyces sp. NPDC025273. The sequence continues at coordinate 22,032 of NZ_JBEZYP010000003.1, read as the reverse complement.
GAGGAGATCGAGGCGCTGGAGCGCTCGGTCGAGGTGTTCCGGGCCTGGGACGCCTCCCGGGGCGGCGGACTCCAGCGCAAGGCCGTAGTGGGCCAGCTCAACGAGGTGGGCGGCATGCTCGCCTACCGGCACCCCGACCATCTGCAGCGCCGCCTCTGGGGCGTCGCGGCCAATCTCGCGGTCCTCGCCGGCTGGATGTCCCACGATGTCGGCCTCGAACCCACCGCCCAGAAGTACTTCGTCATCGCCGCGCACGCGGCGCGCGAGGGCGGGGACCGGCCGCGCGCCGGTGAGGCACTCTCCCGCGCGGCACGCCAGATGGTCCACCTGGGCCGGCCGGACGACGCGCTGGACCTGATGAAGCTCGCCAAGTCCGGGTCCGGCGAGGAGACCCTGCCGCGTACGCGGGCGATGCTGCACACCATCGAGGCCTGGGCACAGGCGTCGATGGGCCGCGGGCAGGCGATGCGACGCACGCTCGGCGAGGCCGAGGACCTGTTCGTCTCGGACAAGGGCGATGTGCCGCCGCCGAGCTGGATGCAGATGTTCGACGAGGCGGACATGCACGGCATGCAGGCCCTGGCCTTCCGCACGCTGGCCGAGCATGATCCGTCAGCCGCGACCACGGCCCAGCGCCATGCCAAGCAGGCCCTCGATCTGCGGGTGAACGGCCGCCAGCGGTCCAAGATCTTCGACTACATCTCGCTCGCCTCGGCGTGCTTCATCGCCGACGACCCCGAGCAGGCGGACCGCTACGCACGGCTCGCCCTGGTATCGATGGGGGAGACCTCGTCGCACCGTACGTGGGACCGGCTGCGCGAAATGTACCGGCTCACGGGCCAGTTCGCGCAATACGCCAGGATCAAAGACCTGCGCGAGGAGATCGAACTCGCCCTGCCCCAGGGGACGTCCGTCAAGAAGATCTGAGGGTCCCGACCTGACCCTGAGCCCTGTCACGGGGCGCATTCCATGTCGTCCGCCCATCGGGACCCCGGACAACGAGGTCCGGCGATCCCTCACGCCCCGATCCGAGCCACCAGCACGCATGCGTCGTCCAGCCGCTCGTTCGCACCGAACTCCTCGACGACCGTGCGGACACAGTCCTGCGCCGTGCGGGCCCGTGCGAACCGCGGTGCGAGCTCCAGGAGCGCTTCCGCGCCGGCGCTCCGGTCGCTCCGCAGCGTGAGCCCGTCCGTGTGCAGCATCAGCACATCGCCGGGCAGCAGTGTCACCTGGTCCTGCTCGTAGATGACTCCGGACGCCGCACCCAGCAGCACCCCGTCCGGCGCGGGAAGAGGGTGCCCCACCCCGTCGCGGAACAGCAGCGGTGCGGGGTGCCCCGCCTGTGCCCAGGCGAGCGTCCCGGTCGCCGGATCGAAGCGGCAGCACACGGCACTGCCCAGAGCGGGTTGAGCCGAGCATTCGATCAGCTGGTTCAGGTGACCCATCACGGCACCCGGCTCGATGCCGGCCACTGCCATGCCGCGCAATGCCCCGAGCAGCATCGCCATGGCCGAGGTGGCCGGGATCCCGTGGCCGGTCAGGTCCCCGACGGTGAGCATCGTCCTGCCGTCCGGCAGCCGTAACGCGTCGTACCAGTCGCCGCCGATCAGGTCGCTGGACCCGGACGGCAGGTAGTGGGCGGCGACATCCAGTCCGCCGCTCCCCTGACCGGGTAAGGGCAGCGAGCCGTGCCACGGCGGCAGAACGGCCTCCTGCAGCTCCACCGCCACCCGGTGCTCGGCCTGCGCCATGTGCTCGTGGTTCCGCAGCGCGTCACGGGTCCTGCCCACGATGTGCTGGCTCCGCCGGAGTCTGCTGACGTCGCGCAGGACCGCCCACATGGAAGCGGTGCAGCCGTCCGCGTCGAGGACGGGCTCGCCCGTCATGTGCAGCGTCCGCATGGCGCCGTCGGGAAGCAGGATGCGGAACTCCCCGTCTATCGGTCGGCCGTCCACCAGACAGTCCGTCACCATGGACGTCAGCTGGGGCTGGTCCTCGGCGAGGAGTACGGACGGCAGCTCGTCCAGGGACAGCGCACCCGCTTCCTGTGACCGGCCGAAGATCGGGTACAGCTCGTCGGACCAGGTGACCTCGTCGGTGAGAAGGTTCCACTCGGCCGTGCCGACCCTGCTGAGGAGGGAGAGGGATCCCGCAGCCGGCGGACCGGCCGGCGCCTTCCGGGCGGCCTCCGGCGCCTCCTCGGAGGCCGGCTGGGCCGGGATGCCGTCCCGCAGCTGCCCCAGATGCTCGCCGAGGTCGTCGAGCTGATGGACCGCCAGCTCGCAGAGCGCGCGCTGCCATCGCGTCCGGGGGTCGTCCTCGTCGATCACTGACGTGTCCCGCCGCACGGCGTCCACATCTCCGCGCAGCCGCCGTGCCCGGTTGATCAACGCGTCGACGGCATCTCGCTCGGGTGGCTGTGGGGCGGGGCGGTCCGCAAACTGATGGGACGGCATCTCGTACTCCGATACGGGCGCGGCACGGTCGGTTCGTGGGGGTGGACCGAGCACGACTGTTGCACAGGCTGCCGGAGCCCGTAAGGGATTCGGCAACACTCGATACGTTGTTGCTTCTGGCATATGCCGTCGGCTGTGTGGGTCCGAGGTCCGCCTGACACCCTCGCGCCTGCGGGGGAGTTGACGCAAGTCACCCGGCGTGAGGGCTTTGATGTACGCCCGCGCGTGCGGCTCCTGAGCGGCGCACCCGGCTGGAGTCAGAGCGTATGCGCAGAGCGCCGGTCCTGCGGATCACCGGTCACGCCCGGACGTCGGAATGCTTGATCGATTCTGCGTTCGATGCAGGGGGTCGCGCGTTCGAAGGGTGGGATCCGCGTCTCGGGTGTGAGGGGGGTGGGACCGACGCGCGGTGCGGGCCGGCGGGGGCGGTGAGGCCTTTGGGTGCGCCTCGGGGAATGGTGGCGCACCTGCCCGTGTTGTTGCGGCAGAATGAAAATGACACCCGTTGCCACTATGGTCGACGGGGTCGGAAACCTGTGGGGAGGTCCCGTGGCACACAGCGAGACCAGGCCTGTCGTCCTGCTCCGGTCGACGGCTGGAACCGGCCACGCGTACGTCACGCGCAAGAACCGCCGCAACGGCCCCGACCGACTGGAACTGCGGAAGTACGACCCGGTGGCGGGTGGGTACGCCCTGTTCCGTGAGACCCGCTGACCGGTACCGGATCCGGTCGGCCGAGCCCGCCGTCTCCGTCACGGCCTGAGCGGTGCGAGGTCGCTTCGCCCCTGGTGGTCATGGCGTGGCTCACACACCGGGGGGCCGATTCCGGGAATGGCGAGGGGTGGTTTATCGTTCATCTATGCGAGGGGCCGAGCGGGCAGAGCCCGCAGGGCGGTGACCGCCCTTCACCCCGCACCCGAGCCGCCCCGGCTGGATTCCCCCGATCCGGCCGGGGCTTCCCCCTGCCACCGGGGTGGCCTGAACCTTCCGCCGGACCACACGCTCTGTTCGCCGGGGCCCGGGTCACATGGTCCGGGTGAGATCCGCCGCGTAGTGCTCGATCGCGGGCCGGTACCGCTGTACGTCCGGGCTGTCGCTGCTCGCCGCGACCAGGCGCAGCAGGATCTCCATGGCCTCGTGGTGCTCACCGGTGTTGAACAGGGCCATGGAGAGGAAGGTCCGCAACGCGCCGTCGTCGGGATATTCCGACACCCCGCGGCGCAGCGTCTCGACCGCCTGCCCGAACCTGCCCAGCACCCTGTAGGTGCTGCCGAGACCGAGCAGGGCTCCCCTGCGGTCCTCCTCTCGGAGACCGTCCCCCTGCAGACAGCGTTCGTAGTACGGGACCGCTTCGGCTTCCAGGCCGAGCACATCGTGGACCCAAGCGGTGTGATAGGCCACGTCCACCGCGTCGGGGAACGTGGCGGTGAGGGCCAGCAGGCGTTCCCGGGCCTGTTCCGGATGGCCCTCTTCGCGCAGCCGCACGGCCTCGGCCAGCAGTTCGTCCTTGCTCTGTACGCTCATGCGCACATCGTTGCATCCGACTCGGGGTGTGTCCGCCGTGGTTGGGGGCATCCGTTCCGCCATGACTGCAGAGGCGGACCGTAGTGCACGACGCAGAAGACTGGGCCGTCTTCTGCTCCGCGCGGTGGCATTGGCCGTCGCGTTCCTGGGGCTTGTGGCGTTTTCGGTCGTCCTGGCCAAGATCACGCTGACACCGTCGCCGGCATCGGAGGACCTCGTGACCTCCAATCTGCAGCCGGGACGGTCCCTGCGACAGTACGCGCAGGACTACACGTTCCTGGCAGCCTGTAAGCAGGCAGGAGGGAACCTGCTGCTAGGCGCGCCGTTCGGCGTACTGCTGCCGATCATGGTGCCGCGCAGGCTGCGGATGATCCGCATGGTGCTCCTGACCGTGCTGGTGATGGTCGTCGTCGAGCTCACGCAGGGGGCGCTCGTCGCCGGCCGGGCCTTCGACATCGACGACGTGATCCTCAATACGAGCGGTGCACTGCTGGGCTACATGCTGCTCGGGCGGCGGATCAGCCACCGCTACCACACCCTGTCGGACGAGCCGCCCGCGGCGGATCCGGCGAAGGCTGCACCCGCGACGAAGACGGGGACGAAGACGGGGACCACGCGGACCACATCCCAAACCAAGGGCGCAGGAAAGGCCCAGGCCGGCACGCGGCCCGTACGGGGAAGCAGGGCGACGCCGGGGGGCAAGCCCGGCGCGGGGGCCGCCGCGCGCGGGAGCGCGTCCGCGCCGGTTGCTCGCGGACGCGCCCTGATCGACCGGTGGCGCAGTCGCCGGCCGGGCCCGGACGAGGGAGCGTCCGGAGCCGGCCGGCCTGGAACCTAGAGTGCCGGGTGGGCGTTCTTCATGAGCTCCTGGAACTGAGCGGAGAACCAGTGGCCGGAGACCGGAGCGTCGGGCAGCGCTCCGGACAGGTTGTTGCCGTTCCGCGCGTTACCGGTGTACGTGGGGTCGCACATCCGGTCGAATCCCTTGCCCTCGTCGTTCGGGATCGCCTTGCTGGAACCGTCGGACTCCCCCGGCGGCTTCATCCAGACGTAGGCGTCGATCCCGGCGGCGGGGGCGGCCTGCGGCCGTTCGCCCAGACCGGCTCCGGACTGGTTGCACCAGTTGCCCAGGTGGATGCGGCGGTCGTAGCGGCCCCCGTCCACGTAGGTGTCGACGCTGGTCGTCGCACCCGGTCCGGCAGGCCGCTGGGTTCCGCCCCAGCCGTTGCGCGAGGTGTCGATCAGCATGCCGATGTCGGAGTTGAAGCCGACCGAGACGAGCTTGTTGCGGAACGCCTGGGCGAACGACTGCTCGTCCGTGTAGCGGTTCCAGTCGACCCACTTGGACTGGCGGACGGACGTCCCGTTGACGGAGTCGTCGATGGAGAAGTGGTCCTCCGTCAGCGCACCGTAGTTTGCGGTGTTGGTGATGAAGCCGTGCACGTCGTTGACGGTCGCGCCCTCGGCGGTCGCGGCCGCGTGGAAGGTGTCGGCCGAGGGGCCGAAGTTGTCGTCCCAGCCGATCCAGCCGTGGTGCCCCGCGTCGATGTAGTTGTAGACGTTGGGCGCGTCGCCGAGCTTGCTGAGCGCGTAGCCGACGCCCTTGACGTAGTTGCCGTTGGCCTTCATCACGTCACAGGCCGGGGTGGCGGTGGGACGGCTGCCGGTGTTGGTGACCAGGTTCGGCAGCGAGTCGATCTCGACCGTGGTGACGATGCGCAGCCCCGCGTACTTGGAGTCGCCGAGGATCGCTGCGATCGGGTCGATGTACTCCGTCTTGTAGCGGCCGATCTCCGTGGGGCCGAGCTCGCCGTTGGAGGCGAGAGCCGAACAGTCACGTCCCGGCAGGTTGTAGATGACGAGCTGGACGACGAGTTCGCCGGTGCCCTTCTGGGTCAGGGCCTCGTCCAGGTGGTCGCGCAGGCCCATGCCGCCGTTGGCGCCCTCGATGGCCGCGATCCGGTCCAGCCAGACACCCGTCGGCTGTTGGGCGATACGGCTGCCGCCCGGCTCCGCGGCCGCCTTCGCCGACCACTCCGGGTTCACATAGACCTCTGCGCCCTCGTACGGGTTGTTGACACGGCTGCCGGCAGGCGGGTCCGTCGGGTCCGGCGGGTCGGTCGGTCCCGTCGAGTCCCCGTTGCAGGTGACACCGTTCAGCTTGAAGGTCGCGGGAACGGCGCTGTTGCCGTTACCCGTGGCATTGAAGCCGAAGGAGGCGGAGGCTCCCGAGGCGAGAGAGCCGTTGTAGGAGAGGTTCTTCGCGGTGACGGCCTTGCCGCTCTGGGTAACGGTGGCGTTCCAGCCCTGGCCGACCTGCTCGGTGCCGCCGAAGGACCACTCCAGCTGCCAGCCAGATATCGCGTCACCCGTGTTGGTGACGCTCACCGCGGCCGTGAGGCCGCCGTTCCACTGGTTCTGGATCTTGTAATCGACGGTGCATCCTGCCGCGGCGGCGGCGGAGGCTCCGAACGGGGCCGCCGCGGCGGCGGAGCCCGCGGCTGCGGCGACGAGTGCGCCCGCCGCGATGAGTGCCGTTCGGGATCGGCGCAGGGTGGTGCGGCTCGTGCGGCTCATACGAATTCCGTTTCCTCAGCTGTCGAGGGCGCGCAGATCACGCAGCCCGATTCCGTACGGGGTGGGGGTACCGTCGTGGTCGCTGGTCAAGGGCGGGCCTGTGGAGCAGTCCCAGGTGTTCCAGGCCCGTCCGCGGTAGGAGGTCCGCGGTCGTCGAACCTCTGCTTGACCCGGTCGGCGAAGCCGTGGGGGCAGGTGTTCTCGCCGATCTCGCCGGTGGCGAGGGGGACTTCGGTGACGACCGGCGCGAACGTGGAGGTCCAGCAGTCCTCGTTCGCGCAGACATCGGGAGTGGTGGAGTGTCGTGCGCCGGCGGGACGGTCCGCCGGGTCGTACGGCTCGTGATGGGTGGTGCCGGTCGGATCCGGGTCCGGATCCGCCTTGCAGGGCGTGCCGTTGAGCATGAACGCACCGGGTGATCGGCCCCTACGGGCGCCCGCACCCGCTCCGGACGTCAGGGGCCGGCGGTGATGCCCGCGCCGTTCGCGGACGTCCCGTTCCAGCCCCCGCCATGCGCACGGGGGCGGATCCGGAGGCTGTCGCCACGGGTACGGCAGCGAGGCCGGCCGTGGCGAGCACTGCTCCGAGGAGCAGTCCGAGCAGGTGCGACGGTGTCGCATGAGCGACTCCTGACAGACCGGGCGTGCCCCCTACGGCACGTCGGCTGATGGAACCGCTCCCACTGGTGAGGCTTGACGTTAGAGCGTCAAGTGGTGTCGGTCAACACACCCGTTCCCATCTCTTGCTATCGAAATAATTCGACTCTTCACGTCTCTTGACTCCGTTTTTCCTCGTCCCCATGCTGGGAGCGCTCCCACTGGTTCAAGGCTTGTGCTCAGCCCCGCACACCCCCATGTATGCCGAGCCGCGAGGAGGTACCCGCGCATGCCGACGGGAACCGCACGAAGAACTTGGTTACCGAAAGGACCCGGCCGAACCGGAGCCGGATCCAGACGGTTGTGGACAGCATTCGTGGCCGCGTTCGCCCTTCCGCTGGGTATGACCGCCGCGGCGGGCACCCCCGCCCAGGCCGCCGCCGTGCAGTGCAGTGTCGACCAGAAGACCAATGACTGGGGTTCGGGCTTCAGCACCGAACTCACCGTCACCAACCGGGGCTCCGCCGCGATCGACGGCTGGACCCTGACCTACGCCTACGCCGGAAACCAGCAGCTCACCAACGGCTGGAACGGAACCTGGTCCCAGTCCGGCAAGAACGTCACCGTCAAGAACGCGGCCTGGAACGGCACCATCGCCGCCGGGGCCGCTGTGACGACGGGCGCGCAGTTCTCCTACAGCGGCACCAACAGCGCTCCGACCGCCTTCGCCGTCAACGGCACGGCCTGTGCGGGAGCACACCAGCCGCCGATCACCGTCCTCACCTCCCCGGCGGCGGGCGCCGTCTTCTCCGCCGGAGACCCGGTACCCCTGGCCGCCACCGCGGCGGCCGCGGACGGAGCGGGGATCAGCAAGGTCGAGTTCTACGACAACACGACACTGCTCGGCACCGACACGACATCCCCCTACACCTACAGCGCCCAGGGCCTGGCCGCCGGCAGCCACTCCGTGTACGCCAGGGCCTACGACAGCCTCGGTGCCTCCGCGGAGTCCACCCCGGCCGGCATCACCGTCGCCGCCGGTCCCGCCGTAGTCGCGACACCGGCCCAACTCGGTGTCCAGCAGGGCAAGTCCGGCACCTTCGACGTCAAGCTCTCCACCCGGCCGGCGGCGAATGTCGCCGTCACGGTGGCCCGGTCCGCGGGCAACACGGGGCTGAGCGTCAGCGGTGGAGCGAGCCTCACCTTCACTCCGTCGAACTGGTCCACGGCGCAGAAGGTGACCGTCTCGGCCGACGCCTCGGGCACCGGAGCCGCGACGTTCACCGTGACGGCGCCCGGCCACGGCAAGGCCGAGGTCACCGTCACCCAGCTGGCGGCGGCGAAGGAGTACGACGCCCGCTTCCTCGACCTGTACGGGAAGATCACCGACCCGGCGAACGGCTACTTCTCCTCGGAGGGCATCCCCTACCACTCCGTGGAGACGCTGATCGTCGAGGCCCCCGACCACGGGCACGAGACGACGTCGGAGGCGTACAGCTACCTGATCTGGCTGCAGGCGATGTACGGGAAGATCACCGGGGACTGGACGAAGTTCAACGGTGCGTGGGACACCATGGAGAAGTACATGATCCCCACGCACGCCGACCAGCCCACGAACTCCTTCTACAACGCCTCCAAGCCCGCCACCTACGCGCCCGAGCACGACACCCCGAACGAGTACCCGGCGGTGCTCGACGGATCCGCGGCCTCCGGGTCGGACCCGATCGCGGCCGAGCTGAAGAGTGCGTACGGCACCGATGACATCTACGGCATGCACTGGATCCAGGACGTCGACAACGTCTACGGATACGGCAACTCGCCCGGGAAGTGCGCGGCCGGTCCCACGGACACCGGACCGTCGTACATCAACACCTTCCAGCGCGGACCGCAGGAGTCCGTCTGGGAGACCGTCACCCACCCGACCTGCGACAACTTCACGTACGGCGGCGACAACGGCTACCTGGACCTGTTCACCGGGGACGCCTCGTACGCCAAGCAGTGGAAGTTCACCAATGCCCCGGACGCGGACGCCCGCGCCGTGCAGGCCGCCTACTGGGCCGACATCTGGGCCGAGGAACAGGGCAAGTCGAGTGAGGTGGCGGCCACCGTCGGCAAGGCGGCGAAGATGGGTGACTACCTGCGCTACTCCATGTTCGACAAGTACTTCAAGAAGGTCGGCAACTGCGTCGGCCCGACCGCCTGCCCCGCGGGCAGCGGCAAGGACAGCGCGCACTACCTGATGTCCTGGTACTACGCCTGGGGCGGCGCCACCGACACGTCGGCGGGCTGGTCCTGGCGCATCGGGTCCAGCCACGCCCATGGCGGATACCAGAACCCGATGGCGGCGTACGCCCTGAGCTCGGTCGCCGACCTCAAGCCCAAGTCGGCCACGGGCCAGCAGGACTGGGCCAAGAGCCTGGACAGGCAGCTGGACTTCTACCAGTGGCTCCAGTCCGACGAGGGTGCCATCGCGGGCGGCGCGACCAACAGCTGGAAGGGCAGCTACGCACAGCCGCCGGTCGGCACGCCGACGTTCTACGGCATGTACTACGACGAGAAGCCCGTCTACCACGACCCGCCGTCCAACCAGTGGTTCGGCTTCCAGGCGTGGTCCATGGAGCGCGTCGCCGAGTACTACCACGAGTCGGGTGACGCCCAGGCCAAGGCCGTGCTCGACAAGTGGGTCGACTGGGCCCTGTCCGAGACGACGGTCAACCCGGACGGCACCTATCTCATGCCGTCCACGCTCAAGTGGTCGGGCGCGCCCGACACCTGGAACGCGTCGAGCCCCGGTGCGAACGACGGGCTCCACGTCACGGTCGCCGACTACACCAACGACGTCGGGGTGGCGGGTGCCTATGCCAGGACCCTGACCTACTACGCCGCCAAGTCCGGTGACACGGAGGCGAAGGCCACGGCCCAGGCGCTGCTCGACGGCATGTGGGAGCACTACCAGGACGGAGCGGGGGTGGCGGTGCCGGAGACCCGCGCCGACTACAACCGGTTCGACGACCCGGTGTACGTCCCCAACGGCTGGACGGGCGCCATGCCCAACGGGGACACCGTCGACAACGACTCGACGTTCCTCTCCATCCGGTCGTTCTACGAGGACGACCCGAACTGGCCGAAGGTGCAGAGCTATCTGGACGGTGGGGCCGCACCGGTCTTCACCTACCACCGGTTCTGGGCACAGGCCGACATCGCACTGGCTCTGGGGGCGTATTCCGACCTCCTGGAGTGAGTGACCGAGAGGTGGAGGGATCCCGGCCGGCCGGGATCCCTCCACCTCGCCCATGGGCCGGGGGCGGAGCGGCGAGCTCGTACAGGATCTGGCGTAGTCGCACCGCCCGATGGACTGAATCGGCCGGAGCGGGTCACACGGAAGGCATGACGTCCACAGATGTAAGGACAGACAGCACCCCGGGCCCTGACGGCGGGGCGCCCCGCCGCAACCGCATGCGCGGATGCCTGCCGTTCGCCGGCGTGTGCGCGGCGGCCGTGGTCCTGCTGCTCGTGGGCACCCGGATCAGCCTTCTGCCGGGGCTAGGCGGCGTGTTCGGCGAGGAGACCACGGACCGTTCCGGGCCCGCGGTCCTCAAGTCGATCCAGGACATGAGCACGTACGAGGCGGCCTCCGGCAACTTCCAGGTCGTCGTCGACCTGGAGAAGGACGCCAAGTTCCTGCCCGACGCCATCCGCGGCACCCGCACACTCTATGTGGGCGCCGGTACCGTGGGAGCCTCCGTCGACCTCGGCAAGGTCGCCCGTGACGGAGTGGTCGTCAACGAGGACCGCACCACGGCCGAACTGCGCCTGCCCCACGCGGTCCTGGGCAAGCCCGCGCTGGACCCCGACCGCTCCTACGCCGTGTCCAAGCAGCGCGGTCTCCTCGACCGGCTCGGCGACTTCTTCTCCGACAACCCCGGCAGCGAACAGGCGGTCAACAAGCTGGCGGTCAAGCACATCGGCGAAGCGGCGCAGGAGAGCGGCCTCACCGGGCGGGCCGAGAAGAACACGGCCGCCATGCTCAAGGGCCTCCTCGGCTCCCTCGGGTTCGACAAGGTCACCGTGCGCTACGTCGATGCGCCCTCCTGAGGCCGCGGCCGTCGACTCCTCGCACGGACGGGTGGGCCCGGGGCATACTCATCGAAGTGATCAGTCACATTGTTGACTGACGAGTCGAGGGGTGAGGGCCATGACCGCCGCCGAAACCGCGGAGCAGTTCCGGGCCGCCGTCGAGAAGCGTGATCTCCCGGCGCTGGACGCATTGTTCGCCGAGGACGTCCGTCTCTTCAGTCCGGTGAAGTTCACTCCGTTCGAGGGCAGGCCGACGGTGCTCGGGCTCTTCTGTGTGCTCCTGCGTACGTTCGAGGACTTCCGCTACATCGGACACTTCGCGGGGGAAGCGCTCACCAGCGCCGGGGACACCGCGACCCCGTCGGAGATCCTGCTGTTCAAGGCGTCCGTGAACGGCAAGGAGATCCACGGGATCGACCTGCTGCAGTTCGACGGGGCGGGCCTCATCGAGGAGTTCACCGTGATGGTCCGTCCGATGTCCGCCGTCGAGACCCTGGGGGCGGCGGTCCTCGCGGGTCTGGCGGCCGACGGTCTCGTGCCGGATCCGGCCGGGGGCTGATCCTCCGAGGAGCCCGGCCGCGCTCTGCGGCCGGGCCGCTCGACGGCATGGCGCGGACACTCTGCGCGATCGAGCAACTACCCTTCGTGTCCTGTCCGGCTGTTGATCGGCAATCGAGGGGACCTCCGAATGAACCGTATCCGTAGCGCACTTGCGGCGATCGGCATCACCGCGGGGCTCGTGGCGACCCCCGCCGCGAGTGCCGCACCGCACCAGGAACTCGCTTCGTCGGCGGCCGTCCGCCACGACCCGTGCACCGGCGAGTTCCTCGGTGACGCCCGGCTGGGACCCACGTGGCTCCCGAACCCGGCCCAGGCCCCCGTCGGCCCGCTGCTCAAGGGCTACAAGCGCACAGGAGCCCTGTCACCGTCCGCCTTCCTGGCCAAGTACTGGGAGGGTCCCGCCGACACGGGCGGCTGGAAGTACCCGCCCAACGACGGCTTCGCCGAGGTCAACGGCGAGATCGACAAGGAGCCCGCCAAGCTGCGTCCCGGCCAGCGCCTGGACCGCTTCGGCTCGGAGTACGGCAGCTACCTGGCGCCGGCGGGGGACGCGTACACCGAGCGGGCCCTTCCCCCGCAGAACCTCAGCACCCGTGATGCCGCCGTCCCTTGCGACTACCGGGTCTACAAGGTCGCCAAACCGTTCTGGGTCTGGCAGGGCGGCATCGCTCCGTGGTTCGAGCAGCGCGGTGGCGGGCAGCAGATCAAGCTCGACGCGGTCTTCCTCGACCCGGGCGCCGGGGAGCGGCTCAACGTGAAGTGGCTGCTGGACCACGCCTATCTCACGCCCGCGGGCGCGTAACCACCCGTGGAACGCCGTGAACTGCGGTCCGCGCTCGACGCGGCAAGGGTGCCAGGCGGTTACTACCGGATCGAAGGCGTCCACGAACCGGTCCCCACACCCACCGACTTCCTGTTCCTGAGACGGGCACCCGACGGGGCCTGGGAGACCGGCGCGTACGAACGCGGTACGTACGAGGTGCTCGCCCGGCACCCGGACGAGGCCACGGCCTGCGGACACCTTCTGCACCTGCTCGTGTGAGGGCGGCCGGTTTGCCGGAACGGCAAGGTCGCTTGCCCGGGAACACGGCTGCGCCGAATGATCGTGACGCAGACCGATTCCGGGGACTCCAGGAGGATCCATGCCGCAACCCGTTGCCTCTCCCGAGCCTTCCGCGTCCGTCCCCGGCGCCGTCCACCGGCTGGTGGACGTGCCCGGCGGCCGGATCCATCTGCTCGAACAGGGCACCGGCCCCCTCGTCCTCATGATCCACGGCTTCCCCGAGACCTCCTACTCCTGGCGCCACCAGCTGCCGGCCGTCGCCGCGGCGGGGTTCCACGCGGTCGCCGTCGACGTACGGGGTTACGGCCGTTCGTCGGCGCCCACGAGCGTGGACGCCTACCGGATGACGGCCCTCGTCGCCGACACCGTCGGAGTCGTCCACGCGCTGGGGGAGGAGACCGCCACGGTCGTCGGCCACGACTGGGGCTCGCCCATCGCGGCCAACAGCGCGCTGCTGCGGCCCGACATGTTCACCGCCGTGGCGATGCTCAGCGTTCCCTACGCCCCGTGGAACCCGATGCGGCCCACCGACGGGTTCGCCCGTATCGGCGGGAGCGAGGAGTTCTACGTCAGCTACTTCCAGGAACCCGGCCGCGCCGAGGCGGAGATCGACACCGACGTACGCGGGTGGCTCGCCGGCTTCTACGCGGCACTGTCCGCCGACACGATGCCGCCACCCGGCGAGGCCGGTCCCTTCTTCGTACCCCCGGGCGCACGCATGCGCGACCGCTTCCCCGAGGGCCCACTGCCGTCCTGGCTCACCGAGGCCGACCTCGACGTGTACGGCGCCGAGTTCGCGCGGACGGGCCTGACCGGCGGGCTCAACCGCTACCGCAACGTCGACCGGGACTGGGAGGACCTGGCCGTCTGGGACGGAGCGCGGCTCACCCGGCCCTCGCTCTTCATCGGCGGCGCCCTCGACGCGTCCACGACCTGGATGGCCGACGCGATCGCCGCCTACCCCACCACACTTCCCGGTCTGGTCTCCTCGCACGTCCTGGAGGGCTGCGGGCACTGGATCCAGCAGGAACGCGCCACCGAGGTCAACACACTGCTGACGCGGTGGCTGCACACGGTGCACGCCTGACGGCCCCCCCACCCCCGGGCCACCCGTGGCCGCGTGTCGAAGTCGGGCCGCCGCAAGCGGACCGGCCAAGGTGGGCGTATGAACAGTGCAGGCATTCTCGCCGATGCGTTCGAGCGCATTCACGAAACGGTGCACGCCGCGGTCGAAGGCCTGGCCCCCGCCGAACTCAACGCCAGGCTCGACGCGGACGCGAATTCGATCGCCTGGCTCGTGTGGCACCTCACGCGCGTCCAGGACGACCACGTCGCGGATGCGGCGGGGACCGAGCAGGCGTGGCTCGCACAGGACTGGGCCGCCCGCTACGGGCTGCCGTTCACGAAGGGGTCCACCGGCTACGGCCATACCAGCGCCCAGGTGGCGTCCGTGCGGGTGGCCTCGGCCGGCCTCCTCCTCGGGTACTTCGACGCCGTGCACGAACAGACCCTGGCCTTCGTCCGAGGGCTCGACGGCCGGGCCCTGGACCGCGTCGTCGACGCGTCCTGGTCGCCCCCGGTCACGCTCGGCGTGCGGCTGGTCAGCGTCATCGCCGACGACCTGCAGCACGCGGGTCAGGCGGCGTTCGTCCGCGGCTCGCTGGAGCGCCGGTAAGCCGCGGTCCCGGTACGCGCGTAGTGCCCCGGACCCGCACCGACCACACGCCTGAAGTGCCGGGAGAAGTGGGGACCGGTCGTGGAAGCCGACGGTCACCGCCACCTCGGGCGCACGCATGCCCCGAGCAGCAGCCGCCGGGCCGGATCGACGCCGACGACCCCGTACGTGCTGATGTTCCGTCAGCCCGTTCTCGTCCTCGCCGGGGCGAACGAGACGCTGACCACGGCACACACGCGGGCGGTCGGCCGGGGCACGATCACCTCCGTGTTCACCTCGGACCTCGTCGCGACCGGTCCCGGCAAGGCCGACCGGGCCGCCGTGCGCGCCGTCGGCCGAGACGGACCGGTCCGCGTGGGCCCGGCCTTCCACGGGCCCCGCGACGCCGTGGACAAGATCCCAGGGGCGCTTCGACGCACGCCTGGCCGACAGCGGTGCGCAACGGGCAGGGCACGCAGTGGTACACCCGTGCGAGTGAACGTCCGTGGTGCCATACTCGGAATCAGTCCGCAGGGCAGGCTTGTCTTCGTCCCGAAGGGTGACGCGTCATGAACTGGGCATCGTGGACCACCTGCGGTGTCTTCGCGGGAACAGGCGGAGTGCGCACCGAAGAGATAGGCGTCGTGAACGGCGATCTGACCGTACACACGACATGGTCCGAAGGGCAGGCAGAGGTAGCCGTGCAGTACAGCGGCGCCTCGGACTGGTTCACGCTGGCAGGAAGTCCTGTGCCGTGCCCCTCCGAAGAAGCCAGCCGTTCCTTCCACCAGAGAGTCGTCGAGGCGGTACGCGCCGGAGGCGGAGCCACGGTTCCGGTACCGCACGCGGTGGAATGAGCCCCGCCGCGTGATCCGTGGTCCGTGCGCACGCATCCGGCGCGCGCCCGTCACCGCTGATCGAAGCGCCGCACGTACCGCCGCTGCCAGGGCGTCTCCACGGCGCCGGGATGGTAGTGCCGGCGGACGTAGGCGACCGCCTCGTCCGCCGGGACACCGTCCAGCACGGCAAGACAGGCCAGCCCCGTGCCGGTCCGTCCCTTCCCGCCCCCACACGCCAGCTCTACCCGGTCCGTCGCGGCACGGTCCAGCGCTTCCCGGAGCAATGTCCGGGCCTGCGCCCGGTCCTTGGGCAGCCGGAAGTCCGGCCAGCGCAGCCACCGCGACTCCCAGGCCGCCGGGGGCGGTTGCCTGCCGAGCAGATGGACCGCGAAGGTGGGGTCAGGGCCCTCGGGGAGCGGGTGCCGCAGCCCGCGGCCGCGGACCAGCCAGCCCGAGGGGAGCACGATCACGCCCGTGCCGGCCGGATCCCATCCCTCCGTCACGATCAGGCCTTCCCGTCGAGGTCCTGCGCGAGCAGCGTCGCCAGTTCCTCGACCGCCTCCTGCGCGCCCGCGCCGACGGCGGACAGCACCAGCGAATCGCCGTGCTGGGCCGCCAGGGCGAGCACCGAGAGCATGCTGCGTGCGTCGACCGGGTCACGGCCCTCGCGTGCGACGGTCACCCTGACCGGCTGACGGGTGGCCGCCTGGACGAACAGCGAGGCCGGACGGGCGTGCAGCCCGCTGCGGGAGCCGACGGAGACGGTGCGCTGGTACATGGATTCCCTCCTGAGGGGACGAATCGGTCTACGGGTTGCGGTACGGGCGGGGGGTCAGGCAGCCACGGGGACCTTGGGCTCGCCGGCCGCCGGCGCCGCCACCTCCGGGCTGCGTCGCAGCCCCTTGAGGGTGACGACCAGAGCCGTCGCCACCGCCGTACCCGCGGCGATCACCAGCAGGTAGAGGAACGGCTCACCGATCAGGGGCACGACGAACACGCCACCGTGCGGGGCGCGGAGCGTACAGCCGAAGGCCATGGACAGCGCCCCGGTGACCGCGCCGCCGGCCATGACCGACGGGATCACCCGCAGGGGGTCGGCCGCGGCGAACGGGATCGCGCCCTCACTGATGAACGACGCGCCCAGGACCCACGCCGCCCTGCCGTTCTCCCGCTCGGCCCGCGTGAACAGCTTGCTGCGCACGGTCGTGGCGAGCGCCATCGCGAGCGGCGGCACCATGCCGGCCGCCATCACCGCGGCCATCACCTTCAGGCTGCCCGGCGTCGGGTCGGCCAGGCCGCCCACCGCGAAGGCGTACGCCACCTTGTTCAGCGGGCCTCCCATGTCGAAGCACATCATCAGGCCCAGGACGACACCGAGGATCACCGCGTTGGAGCCCGAGAGCCCGTTCAGCCCGTCGGTGAGGGCCTTCTGGAGCGAGGCGATGGGCTTCCCGACCACGACGAACATCAGGAATCCGACGGCGGTCGACGCGAGCAGCGGGATCACCAGCACCGGCATGATGCCGCGCAGGGTGGGATGCACCTTCACCCGCTGGATCGCCATCACGACCGCACCGGCCAGCAGTCCGGCGACCAGGCCGCCGAGGAAGCCCGCGTTGATCGTGAGCGCGATGGCGCCACCGACGAAACCGGGGACGAGCGCCGGCCGGTCGGCCATCCCGTACGCGATGTAACCCGCCAGTACCGGCACCAGGAAGCCGAACGCGGCGCCACCGATCTGGTTGAGCAGGGCGGCCCAGCTGTCCGCCTCGCCCCAGGCGAAGTGCTCGGCGACGGACTGGGCACTCGCGATCTCGTAGCCGCCGATGGCGAACGACAGCGCGATCAGGAGCCCTCCGGCGGCGACGAACGGCACCATGTAGCTGACACCGGACATCAGATAGGTCCGCAGCCGGACACCGAAGTGCCCGGAGGAACCGCCGGCCGCGCCGGCTCCCGCGTCCGCGTCGTCGCGGCCGTCGGAGATCCGGCTGATCTCGCCGTGTTCGGCCTTGCGCCGGGCCTCGGCGATGAGCTCGGCGGGCCGGCTGATCCCCGCCTTCACCCCGGCATCGACGACGGGCTTGCCGGCGAACCGCGCCTTCTCCCGCACTTCGACGTCGTGCGCCCAGATGACCGCGTCCGCCGCGGCGATGACCGCGGGGTCCAGCCGCTGGAAGCCGGCCGAACCCTGTGTCTCCACACTGATGACCACGCCCGCGGCGCGCGCGGCCGCCTCCAGGGACTCGGCCGCCATGTAGGTGTGTGCGATCCCGGTGGGACAGGAGGTCACGGCGACGATCCGGAACGGCTCGTCGGCCGCGTCCCGGCCGTCCGCCGTGTGCTGGGCCTCTCCGGAGGAGGGAGCGGCCGCCTGCTCACCGCGGATCAGGGCCGCCGCGGCGGCGGGATCGCCCTCCGTCCTCAGCGCACCGGTGAATTCGGGGTCCATCAGCCGCCGTGCCAGGCTCGACAGGATGGTGAGGTGGTCCTCGTCCGCACCGGCCGGTGCGGCTATCAGGAAGACCAGATCCGCGGGACCGTCGGCGGCACCGAAGTCGATGCCCTGCGCGCTGCGGCCGAAGGCCAGCGTAGGCGCGGCGACATGGGCGCTCCGGCAGTGCGGAATACCGATGCCGCCGTCCAGACCGGTCGGCATCTGGGCCTCGCGGGCCGCCACGTCGGCAAGGAAGCCGTCGAGGTCGGTGACGCGGCCGGCCGCCACCATCCGTTCGGCCAGGGAACGGGCGGCTGCGCTCTTGGTCTCGGCGGACAGATCGAGGTCGACCAGTTCCGCGGTGATCAGCTCACTCATCGCGGGGCTCCTTGCTCGTGGACCGTCCTGGGGACAGTCGGTTCGTGGGACGTGGGGCTCGTACAGCTGGGTGGGGGACGGCGGTGGTCATGGGGCCGGCTCCGACAGAGCGAGGTCCATGGGGATGTCCGAGGTCGTGACGACCGCGGACAGATCGAGGTCGGCCGGGGTCGGCATGACGCTTCCGGGCAGTTGTACGGCGGCCGCGCCGTGGGCCACCGCGGCGGAGAGCGCCGCCCGGCCCGCTCCGCCCGCGGCGAGGAACCCCGCGAGGGACGCGTCCCCCGCGCCGACGTTGCTGCGGACGACATCCACCCGCGCGCCGGCGAAGTACGCTCCGGAATCCTCCACCAGCAGCTGTCCGGCGGCGCCCAGGCTGGCCAGCACCGACCGGGCCCCGAGCTCGCACAGCTCCTGCGCTGCCTTGAGCGCGTCACCGACCGTCGCGAGCGGGCGGCCGACCGCCTCGGCCAGCTCCTCCGTGTTCGGCTTGATCACGTCGGGCCGCTCACTCAGCGCCGCGACCAGCGCGGCCCCGGAGGTGTCGAGGGCGATACGGGCCCCCGCACGATGGCTGCGGGCGACCAGCTCGGCGTACCACTCGGGCGGCAGTCCGCGCGGCAGACTGCCGCAGCAGGCGATCCACTCCGTGCCCGCCGACCGTGAGCGCACGGCGTCCAGCAGGCACTCCGCCTCGGCCGTGGTGATCTCTGGTCCCGCCGCGTTGACCTTGGTGAGCACGCCGTCGGGTTCGACGAGGGTGATGTTGATCCGGGTGCTGCCGGCGATCGGTACCCCGGCGGCCTCGATGCCGTGCTCACCGAGCAGCCGGGCCAGCAGCTCGCCCTCCGGCCCGCCCAGCGGCGCGACGGCCACGGTGCGGTGCCCGGCGGCGGCGACCGCGCGGGAGACGTTGATGCCCTTGCCCCCGGGGTCGACGCGGTCCGCGGTGGCCCGCAGGACGGCGCCCCGGATGAGGCCGGGCAGCTCGTACGTCCGGTCCAGGCTGGGATTGGGGGTGACGGTCAGGATCATGCGCGTACTACTTCCGTGCCCCGGCTCTCGATGGCCCGGGCGTCCTCGGGGCTGAGCCCCGTATCCGTGATGAGCAGGTCCACCTGGGAGAGGTCGCCGAAGCGCGCGAAGTGCTCCTGGCCGAACTTGCCGGAGTCGGCGAGGAGCACCACCCGGCGGGCCGCCGTGATCACGGCGCGCTTCACCGCTGCCTCGGCCAGATCAGGAGTGGTCAGGCCGCCCTCGGCGGAGAAGCCGTTGGTGGCGAGGAAGACGACATCGGCGTTGATCTCGCTGTACGCGCTGAGTGCCCAGGCGTCGACGGCGGCGCTGGTGCGGTGCCGTACCCGGCCGCCGACCAGATGCAGCGAGATCCCAGGATGGTCCGCGAGGCGCGCGGCGACCGGCAGCGCGTGGGTGACCACGGTGAGACCGGAATCGAGCGGAACGGCGGCGGCCAGCCTGACGGTCGTCGTCCCCGCGTCGATGATGATGTTGCCCTCGGCGGGGAGCTCGCCCAGCGCGGCTGCGGCGATGCGGTCCTTCTCGTCGGCGGCCACCGTGTCGCGCTCGGCGAGACCGGGTTCGAAGCCGAGCCGCCCGGCCGGAATCGCACCACCGTGCACGCGGCGCAGGAATCCCGCCCGGTCGAGAGCCTTGAGATCACGCCGGACGGTCTCGGCGGTCACCTGGAACTCCTCGGCCAGGGACAGCACATCGACGCGGCCGCTCTCGCCGGCCAGGCGGAGGATCTCTTGCTGACGCTCCGGTGCGTACATGTGGTTACGTATCCATTTCATGCCCGAGTCTGTGGTTTCACCAGCAGGCTACGGTCGCATCTCCGGAAAGTAAACACATTCGGATGACGCGTGGGCATGAATGGACATCAGGGTGCACTGGGGCGGGGGATGGGGAGACCTCATTCGTCGGCGCGGCGGCCCGTCCCGTGGCTCAGCGGCCGGGCGAGCAGCGGCACCCGGAGTACCTGGTGCCCGCCGCTCGCCAGCATCCGCACCTCACCGATTTCACTGACCTCGGCGCGTACGATTCCGGACTCGTCCTCGTAGACCGGGTGACCGCCGGCACCGGACCGGGCCGTGAGGTGGACGACCACCACGTCGTCCTCGGCGCCCGCCGCCTGGAATATCAGCTCGTAACTCTCCGGGTAATCCATGAGTGACCTCCCGTTCGGGCACGGCTGCGGCCGGTGCCCCGTTGCCCATTGTTTCGCACCGGCGCGCACCGCGCTCGGGAGCCCGACCCTCGTGACCCGGAGTGATTCCGGATGCGGATTCCGTGGGGCGGGGCGACCATCATCTGCAAGGGACCGGCGCGTGCCGCCACCTTCGCACGGCCGCCCGTGACGCCGGGCGGACTGCCGGCGCGATCGGAGTTCGTCGGCGCGGGCCTCGTGCTCCCGGCCGCCCTGTCGAGAGGAACTGCCGTGCTGATGGCCCATCCCGCAACGCTGCGGAATCTCGTCAAGCGCTACGAAGCACTGCGTAGCCTTCATGTACGGCTCGGTACTCCCGAGAGTGTCCGTCACCTGGAGGACGTCTCCTACACCCTGTGTGTCACCACCGGGACCAGGACCGTACCCGACGCCCTGAGCGCCGCGGAGGCACAGTTGAGGGCCGTCCCGTCGGCAGGATCGGTGATGTCGGCAGGCACACCGTCCGAGGTGCAGCTCACCGCCTGACACCCGCGATTCCGTACGAAGGACGCTGGTTCGCCTGACCGGCGTCCTTCGCTCGTGCCGCGGCCCGCGTCGGGGCCCGTGCGCACGGGGGTGGTCGCCGCCTCGCCCCGGTGCCGGTGCGACCACGGCGAATGGGCGGACCGCACCGTCGATCGGGTGACAGCCGCCGGGCGGACAACATGACTGATCGCCCAGGTGGCTAGGCATGCGGGTATGAGATTTGAGACCCGCCGAAACAAGACCGCTTGCTCGCGCACCCGCCGGCTCCGTGTCGTCGGCGCCCTGTGCGCCGTCCTTGCCTCCGCCCTTGTGACCGGTTGCGGGCAGGACAGCGGTGACAGGACCGCCGCGGCGACCTCAGAAGCCGCGAAGGTCATTCCTAAGGAGACAGCCACCCCGTCCGAGAGCGTTTCGGGCAGTCCCTCCGGCACGGCTCAGCTGACCGAGGACCAGACCGCGCGCAAGGAGCTCCTCTCGACCGTCAAGGTCACTTTCGACAAGGCCGCCACGACAGCGGTGGGCGAGGTGTCCGGCGGCAAGCTGACCGACCTCGACCTCGAGGGCCTGGACGACGAGGACACCGCGAGCCCCAGCGCGAGCCCCAGCGGTGACGGGAGTGCCAGCCCGAGCCCGGAGGGCACCGCGACCGGCAGCCCGAGCCCGAGCGGCAGCTCCACGGGCCCGAAGTGGATCGCGGAGGTGGTCGAGGAGGACGGCACCGCGCACACCGTCACCATCGACGCGGTGTCGGGCGACGTGATCGAGGCCGTCCCCGACGAGGAGCAGACCGACGCCGACAAGCAGCAGATCGCGGACTGGCTCACCAAGGCGACGCAGACGCCGCAACAGGCGGCCAAGGTCGCCACGGACAAGAAGAAGGGCACGGTCACCTCGGTCGGCCTCGACGAGAACGACACCCAGACCCTCGTCTGGGAGGTCGACGTAGTCACCGAGGACTGGAACAGGACCGCCTTCGAGGTGGATGCGGCGAACGGCAAGATCACCAACGAGGTAACCGACGACAACTGACCCCGCACGACGACTCCCAGACATCGGTGGGGGGCCCGGGCGGGCGGCGCCCCCCCAGGGGTTTATGTGGGCCCGGGCGACGAGGGCCGGCGGGGCCCGGCCCCGGGGTGCCCCGCGGCCCCCGG